>CABQJU010000019.1:0-44568 GCA_902464575.1 uncultured Collinsella sp. | reverse complement strand
TTGGTGCGGCGTATAGGATTCCGCGCATCCGCTGCGCGGATCCGCACCGGCTTCGCCCGCCTGCCGGCGGACTCGCCCGCTCGCTAAAAACGCTCCGCGTTTTCTTGACGCTCGCGCCTCGAACGAGGTTCGAATCTCCGCAATGCCCCCGTAAAGGAAAAGCCCCCGTTTCCGGAGGCTTAAAACTCAATTGGTGCGGCGTATAGGATTCGAACCTATGACGTTCTGATTCGTAGTCAGACCCTCTATCCAGCTGAGGTAACGCCGCAGCGCAAGACATATAAAACCACTTTAGCTTATTGGAGTCAAGCACAATCTCAAACTTTTTTGTGGAACGCAGTTTTGTCATGCTGCTCCGCATATACCGCCGTTCCCCGTACGATCGATTGGCTTTTCGATCACGTCGAACTTAGCGTCAAGTTCCCTCAGGAGCGATCTCACCCGCTGGGCACAATCATAATCGGCAAACGAGATGCTCAGCATGCGCGCGACCTGGTTGGAAGTCCCAACTCCATAGAAGTGCTCCAGCGCCACAAGTCCCTCGTGCGTCACAAAGGTCTCGACCACATGCGGCGACTCCTCAAAGCACCATTGTGTCAACGGACCCTCGCTCGTCTGTCGAACCACCAGGCCACCCATGCCAGACGGCTCACACGTTACAAGCAGGTACTCCCCGCCCTCGTCGCTCTCAAACAAAACCACCCGATCATCAAACAGCTCCATCGCGTCCCCTTTCTCTCGCTCTTATTTAGCAAAAGCATAGCAGGTAGATGGCTGTATACAGAACAGTTGTTCGTGTGTTTTCTATTGAGCTGTCCGCACGGCATGGTATGGACCTGCGCACGAAATAGGGCGCCCCCGAAGGAGCGCCCTTGCATATCCCCTATGCAGCCAATTTACGCGACCGGCTCGATCTTCTCGAGACCGCCCATGTAAGGACGCAAGACCTCGGGGATCGTGATGGTGCCGTCGGCGTTCTGGTAGTTCTCCAGAATAGCGGCCATGGTGCGGCCGGCCGGCAAGCCGGAACCGTTGAGAGTGTGCAGGTAGCGCGAACCCTTGAAGTTCTCGGGGTCGCGATACTTGATGTTGGCGCGGCGAGCCTGGAAGTCACCGCAGTTGGAGCAGGAGCTGATCTCCTTGTAGGCGTTGTAGCTCGGCAGCCAAACCTCGACGTCGTAGGTCTGACGGGCAGAGAAGCCCAAGTCGCCGGTGCACAGGCTAATCACGCGATACGGAAGGCCCAGCTGCTGCAGCAGGTACTCGGCCTCGGCGGTCATGGTCTCGAGCTCCTCGTCGGACTCCTCCGGCTTAGCGAACTTGACCATCTCGACCTTGTCGAACTCGTGCTGACGGATGATGCCGCGGGTGTCGCGACCGGCGGAACCGGCCTCCTCGCGGAAGCAGGGGGTGAAGGCGGTGTAGCGGCGCGGCAGGGTGTCGGCATCGAGGACCTCGCCGGCGTGCAGATTGGTGAGCACGACCTCGGCGGTGGGGATCAGGAAGTTGTCGCCCGAGACATGATAGGCGTCGTCCTCGAACTTGGGCAGCTGGCCCGTGCCGAACATAGTCTGACGCTTGACGACGATAGGCGGCCACCACTCCTTGAAGCCACGGCTGGTGTGCGTATCGAGGAAGAAGTTGATAAGGGCACGCTCCAGGCGGGCGCCGGCGCCACCGAGAACGGTAAAGCGGCTGCCGGAGAGCTTGTTGCCACGCTCGAAGTCGAGGATGTCCAGATCGGTGCCCAGATCCCAGTGCGGCTTAAAGTCGAAGTCGAACTCGCGCGGGGTGCCCCAGCGGCGACGCTCGATGTTCTCGTCCTCGTCCTTACCGTACGGCGTGGCCTCGCAAGGAATGTTGGGCAGGTGAGCCATGAAGTCGTACTGCTCCTGCTCGAGGGCGGTACGACGCTCGGCCAGACCGTCAATCTTCTCGTTGACGGCGCGCACGGCCTCCTTGGCAGCCTCGGCCTCGTCCTTCTTGCCCTCCTTCATCAGGGCGCCGATCTTCTTGGACTCGGCATTACGCGTAGCCTGGAGCTCCTCGACCTCGGTGATGACGGCACGGCGCTCGTCGTCGAGCTCAAAGAACTTCTCGCGATCCCAAGACGTCTGGCGGTTAGCCATGGCGACATCGATGGCATCGGGGTTCTCGCGAACAAACTTGATATCAAGCATTAGATCCTCCGGCGATATACATTCCATTTAGGTTGCAACCTTGTACATGTATGGGCAAGTATATACTTATGAGCGTTTACGACCCAACTCAACTACGCAAGAAGGCACCCAATGGACGCAGTTTTTTCCTTTTTGTTTGGCACCCGCACCGGTTTTGCCATCCTTTTCGCCGGCGGCATCCTGTTATTTGCGATTCTTGCCTTTGTAATGGAGAAGCGTACCCATAAGATGTACGTCGACCGCGGACCCAAGTCCGAGGATGAGGAAGACAGCTTCTGGGACTAACCTGCCAAAAAGGGCCAGGTTTATTTTGGTCGGTTTTATCTGGGCAAACGCAAGCGCCCCGCAACTGGAATTGAGCCAGTTGCGGGGCGCTTTTCGCACATACGACAAAACCGCAGGAAAAACCTGCCAAAATAAACCTGTCCCTAAATGGCAGGTTTTACTGGAGAGTTGCGTCGATTGCCTTGACCAGGGCACTGCGCATGCCGGCATCCTCGAGCGCAACGACGCCCTTGATGGTGGCGCCACCGGGCGAGCATACGGCATCCTTCATCGCCGCAGGATGCTGACCAGTTGAAAGCTGCAACTTTGCCGTACCTAGCACCATCTGGCTCACAATGCGATAGGCATCGGCACGCGGGATACCGTGCTTGACCGCCGCATCGCCCAGGGCCTCGATTGCCATAGCGACAAATGCCGGAGCGCAACCACCCACCGTGCCGCCCACGAACAGCAGGCTCGTATCAAGCTCGACCACCGCACCGAGCTTGCCAAGCAGATCAAGCACCACGGCGCTCTGCTCATCACTAAGCGTGGAAGCCTTCTCGCAAGCGATGACGCCCTCGCCCACCGAAACCGGTGTGTTGGGCACCGTCGAGATATGCGCGACGCCCGGCAGGACCTGCTCCCACTTGGCACTGTCCCAGGTCCAGGCAACCGACAGAACGACCTTTTTGGCAAGAGCATCCTTGAGCGGGGCGAATACCTTCTCGATCATGTACGGTTTGACCGCAGCGACCACGATATCGGATGCGGCGACAACCTCGGCGGCATCGTGGCAGGCGACCATGCCGCGCGCCTCGCAGCGCTCAACCAGTGCGTCGTAGCGACCCGCGCAGGCGCACATGTCGCTCGCAGCTACACCGGCAGCGATCCAGCCATCGGCCATAGCGCTCGCCATATTGCCAAAACCGACAAATCCAATCTTCATATCTCATAGTCCTCTCAGACACGCTCTTCAAAACGAAAGCTATTGTCCCACGCCATTGTTTCGTATTGCCGACCTATTTGTGATACGGCTCGCCACGGCTGATCTTGCAGGCGCGGTAGATTTGCTCCAGCAGCACCACGCGCGCCAAGTTATGCGGCAAGGTAATGCGTCCAAAGCTGAGCATCTCGTCGGCGCGGGCGCGCACCTCATCGCTCACGCCGTCCGAACCGCCAATCACAAAGGCGATGTCGCTGCTGCCTCGCAGCATAAGATCGTCGAGCCTCGCCGAGAGCTCCTCACTCGAACGCTCCTTGCCCTCGATAGCCAGCAGGATCACATGCGCTCGAGACGGCAATGCAGCAAGAATTGCCGCCCCCTCCTTGTCGCGCGCGGCATCCACGCCGCCCGCCTTAGCCGGGTCGATATCGGCCACCTCGCGGATATCCACCTTGGCATAGGCGCCTAGGCGCTTGGTGTACTCAGCGCACGCGTCCTTCCAAAAGCGCTCTTTGAGCTTGCCAACACAAACGACGGTGTATTTCACGCGTGCCTACTCCTTTGACTCGTTCTGAACCTTACCGGCAGCCAGCATCTGCTCGAACATAGAGGCCGACTGCGAAAAGTCGCTCGGCAGCACGACCGTCGAGGTTTTACCCGTGCGAGCGAACTCCGTCATCATCTCGGACCACTGCGTAAACATGAACAGTTGGTTGGCCTCGTCATTGCCGACACCCGTCTCCTGGATGATCTCGAGCGAATCTTTGATACCCAGTGCAATGGCCTTGCGCTGGTTGGCGATGCCCTCGCCCGCCTTTTCCATAGCCTCGGCCTCGGCGGTCGCCTCGGTGACGCGCTTGATGCGGTCGGCCTCGGCGAGCTCCTGTGCCGCAGCGCGCTTGCGCTGGGCGGCGTTGATGTCGTTCATGGAGTTCTCGACCTCGGTCGGCAGTGCGATTTTGGTGATGAGCGTCGACACGAGGGTGAAGCCGTAGGCGGCCATCTGCTCGGAAACGGTAGCGTTGACGTCCTTGGCGATGTCATCCTTCTTGGCAAAGACCTCATCGAGTGTGTAGACGGGAATCGAAGAGCGCAGGGCGTCGGTGATGAAGTCACGCATCTGGTCGACGGGCTCCTGCAGCATGTAGTAGCTCTTGTAGATACCCGAATCTGCCGGGCCAGCACCCATGTCATAGCTCACGTGGTACTGAGCAGAGACCTCGAGGCCGATGGTCACATTATCCTGGGTCTTAACGTCGATACCAAAACCGTTTTTCATGGTGCGCAGACTCACCGTGGCGGCTTTGCGGTCGATCACGGGCACCTTCATGTGGAAGCCCGCGTTGACGATGCGGTTAAACTTGCCCAGACGCTCGATGATCACGGCATGCTGTTGTTCAACGACATAGCAGGCGTTGGGAAGCAGCAGCAACAAAATGATGATGGGAATCAAAAGGCTCGTAAGGGCGGCAATGATACCGGACAACAGCATGGTCTCTCCTCTGATAGGCACACGTTGGCATTAGGATACCCGTCCAAGGAGATTGTGCATAACAAAAAAGCCCCCATTGCTGGGAGCTCTTTCATTTAATGGTGCGGGCGAAAGGACGTCCGCGTATCCGCTGCGCGGATCCGCACCGGCTTCGCCCGCCTGCCGGCGGACTCGCCAGCTCGCTAAAAACGCTCCGCGTTTTCTTTACGCTCGCTCCTTCGCAGGTTCAAGTCCCTGCGATGGGCTCATAACAAAAAAGCTCCCATCGCTGGGAGCTCTTTCATTTAATGGTGCGGGCGAAAGGACTTGAACCTTCATGGGGTTGCCCCCATACGGACCTGAACCGTACGCGTCTGCCAATTCCGCCACGCCCGCGTGCAGGAATTAGAATAACGGAGCGCCACCGCGAACGCAAGAACTATTTTTGAAAAAGTTTGCAGGCATTTTCCCAAGCGGCTTGCGCGATTGTTTCGGCGTCCTCACCTGTGCGATCGACACGATCGTTAACCAGCGCGTTTGCCGTAATGGAGATCATTGCGGGCTCGCATTCAAGACCGCGGATGGGCTCCGGAGCCATATACGGGCAATCCGTCTCGAACAAAATTCGATCGAGTGGGGTTGCCGCAAATGCCTCGCGCACGTCGTCGTTGCGCTTAAAGGTGGCCGCGCCACCATAGGCGATATAGCAGCCCAGCTCCACAAAGCGCTCCATCGTGGCGCGGTCCTCGCCAAAGCAGTGCAGTACGCAACCGGCCTGGGGCACGTCGACCTCGCGCAACACGTTGTAGGCGTCCACATGCGAGGTGCGCTCCTCGTCCGTATCCTCATGACGCAGATGCAGCTCTACCGGCACATTGCGGCGTACGGCGACCTCGAGTTGGCGCGCCATACAGTCGATCTGCACGTCGTGGGGCGCCGGCGCGATATCGTCGTCGTAATCCATGTGGTAGTCCAGACCGATCTCGCCGATACCGGCGCACAAAGGGTCATCGAGTGCGGCAACGACCTGTGCGTGAACGTCGTCGGTATAGTCCGGCGCGCCATACGGATGCACGCCGGCAAGATACTTGATCTGCGGGATATCCTGCATCGGCAGAATTTCGCGCACGAGCCAGTCGCTATAGTCCGTCACGCTGCGTTTGTCAGCGATGGGGTCGAACATCGTCACCAACAGGTCGACGCCCGCGGCTTTGGCGCGCACGAGCGTCTCGGGCACTTCTTTGCCCCAAAACGAAAGCAGATGCGCATGCGTGTCGGCAAGCGGTGCCAAGGGCACGGGGCAGGCGACCGTCTTCTTTTTCTTGGTAAACGTCACGCGTGCGGCATTAGGCATCATGGATTAGCTCCCGGGCCAGACGGACAAAGTCGGCAACATCAAGCGTCTCGGCGCGCGTGGTGGGTGCGATACCGCAAGCCTCAAAGGCGGCATCGAGCACGTCCTTGGCAAAGCCGTTGGCGCTCATGGAATTGCGGATGGTCTTGCGACGCTGGGCAAATGCAGCATCAATCACGCGGGCCACAAATTCGCGATCGAGTCCTTCGGGCACCACGCCGTCAACACGGTCGATACGCACGACAGCCGAGTCAACGTGCGGCGCCGGCATAAAGCAACGCGGCGGAACCTCAAAGCGACCCGTAACCTGCGCATACAGGCCCAGCTTTGCCGTGTAGCCACCATAGGTCTTGTTACCCGGCACTGCGGCAATACGATCGGCAACCTCCTTTTGAACCATGACGACGGCGCGCTTGAGTGCAGGCATCGTCTGGAAGAACTGCAGGATGATCGTCGCCGCCACGTTATAGGGCAGGTTCGCGACAAACACCGTCGGCTCACCGCCCGCAGCCTGCTCAATCTGCTCCGGACCCACCTTGAGCGCGTCGCCCATGATAAAGCGGAAGTTGGCGTAGTCGGCGGCGTGGGCATCGAGCACCGGCTCGAGCTCGGGGTCGGCCTCGATCGACGTGACACACGCCGCCTCCTGCAGCAGCGCAAGCGTGAGCGTACCAACGCCCGGGCCAACCTCGAGCACGCGCTCATCGCCCGTGAGCTCGGAAAGCTCGCAGATACGCTCGATCACATGATTGTCGATTAGAAAGTTCTGGCCCAGGCGATGCTTGGTCGCAAGGCCAAACTCCTCCAGCAGCTCCCTGGTGGCCGTGGGGTTTGCCAAAGGCGAAGTTGTCATGGTTGCCTCCTTAGCATGATGGCGGCGTCTTGAAACAAAAGGGCATGGACCGTGGCGGCCATGCCCTTACAGCTAAACAGCAAATTGCCGATATGGCGCTCGCGCGGTCTCTACGCCAGACGCGGGAACAGCGGATCGCCCTTCTCGACGGGCTGACCGCCGGCAAGCAGGCCCCAAGTACAAATGCCCTTGAGGTCGTCGCTCGCGGCCTCGCCCTCACAGGACAGGCGGCGCAGGGCCTCGACAGAAGTCTGGGGCATGAGCGGCATCAGCAGGTGAGCGGCAATGCGGATGGCCTCGAGCAGGTTGTAGATCACAAATGCCAGCTCGTCAGCCTTGGCCTCGTCCTTGGCAAGCGCCCAGGGCTCGGAGTCCTCGATGTAGTGGTTGGCGGCATGGATGAGCTCCATGACCTCATCCTTGGCTCCGCCGTAATCGAGCACGTCCATCTTGGCCATGTAGCGCTCGACCAGGCCATCGGCGATCTTTGCCAGCGGGTTGTCGAACGCATCGAACGACGCGGGCTTGGCGGGCGCGCAACCGTCAAAGTACTTGCCGCTCATGTTGAGCGAACGCGAGATAAGGTTGCCCCAGCTGTTGGCCAGGTCGGCGTTGTAGACCTGCTCCATGCGATCGAAGCTGATGGCACCGTCGGTGCCGGGGACGACGTCGGTCATGAAGTAGTAGCGATAGCCCTCGACGCCCAGCATGTCGATAACGTCCTGCGGAGCGATGGCGTTGCCGCGGCTCTTGGACATCTTCTCGGCCTTGCCGGTCTCGGCATTGCGCACGGTCAGGAAGCCGTGGGCAAAGACGTGCTCGGGCAGGGCCTCGCCGATGGCCATGAGCATGGCGGGCCAAATGACGCAGTGGAAGCGGATGATGTCCTTACCCACGATGTGGAACTGCGCGGGCCAGCGATAGGCCAGCTCGGCACGCGCCTCGTCGGTGTCGACACCGTAGCCGACGGCCGTCATATAGTTGAGCAGCGCATCGAACCACACGTAGGTCACGTGACCCTCGTCAAACGGGACCTGAATGCCCCAGTCAAAGCTCGTACGGCTCACGGAAAGGTCATTAAGGCCGCCCTCGACAAAGCTACGTACCTCGTTCATGCGGAACGCAGGCTCGACAAAGTCGGGGTGCTCGTCGTAAAGCTTGAGCAGCTTATCCTGGAAAGCGGAAAGCTTAAAGAAGTAGGACTCCTCCTGCACGCGCTCAAGCGGACGGTGGCAGTCGGGGCACAGGTGCTGGCCGACGCTGCCGTACTCCTCGTCGCCCTTCTGGACCTGCGTATCGGTAAAGTAGGTCTCGTCAGGCACGCAATACCAGCCGTCGTAGCTGCCCTTATACAGGTAGCCGGACTCCTTCATGCGCTCCCACAGGTACTGCACGGCATGGTGCTGGCGCGGCTCGGTGGTGCGGATGAAGTCATCATTGGAAATCTCGAGCTTGCTCCAAAGCTCCTTGAAGTGCGGAGCCTGGCTATCGGTCCACTCCTGCGGCGTCATGTTGTGCTTGGCTGCGGCCTCGGCGACCTTCTCGCCGTGCTCGTCCATGCCGGTCAGGAACTTGACGTTATAGCCGGCGGAGCGACGATAGCGAGCCTGAACGTCGGCGATGATGGTGGAATAAGCCGTGCCCAGGTGCGGATCGGCGTTGACGTAGTAGATGGGCGTCGTGATAAAGAACGAAGGCTTGCTTTGATCCATGGGGTTTGTCCTCCAGAAAAACGTTGCATACAGGGGATGATTCTAGCGCAAGGGCTGGATATCCTCCATCTATTGCATATCGAGCACCATGGCATAGACATCGCGCTTGCGGCGCGAATACTTCTGAGACAGGCGCTTGGCCACCGCAGAGGCGGGCTCCCCCTCCTCGAGCGCGGCGCGGATATCCTCGCGCAGGGCCTCGTCGGGATCCGCTGCCGCGGCGCCAACCGGCACGATACCGGCCTCCTCATCCTCGCTCGGCGGCGCGATGACCAGCGCAATCTCGCCCTTTACCTCGCCGCGAGCACGCAGCTCCTCGGCAAGCTGAGCAGCGGGCCCGCGCAAGACCTCCTCGTGCAGCTTGGTGAGTTCGCGGCAGACGGCAACCTCACGCTGGGGAAAGACCTCCGCCACGGCCTCGAGCGTCGCCACGATGCGATGTGGAGACTCGTAGAAGATGAGCGCGCCGGGCACCACGGCAAGGCGCTGCAGTCGGCGCACGCGGTCGCCGTGCTTGCGACCCAAAAAGCCTTCGAAGAAGAAATGCTCGCAGGGAATGCCGGACGAAACAAGCGCCGTGACGCAAGCAGAGGGCCCGGGAATAACTTCGACGGGCACATCGGCCTCACGCGCCGCCTCAACTAGCGCCTGGCCGGGATCGGACACGCTCGGCATGCCGGCGTCCGAGGCAAAGGCGAGGGTCTCCCCCGCCAGCAGACGGTCGACTAGGCCGGCGGCGCGGCTGGCGATCACATTCTCGTCGCAACGGACAAGCGGCTTGGAAATGCCCAGGTGCATCAGCAGCTTTGACGTCACACGCGTGTCTTCGCAGCAGATGGCATCGGCGGCGGCAAACGCCTCGCCAACGCGCGGGGACAGGTCGCCCAGGTTGCCGATGGGCGTGCCGACCACATAGAGTTTGCCCGTATGGGCGCTGTTTTGCGTCATATCAACCTATTCAATCATGCCGCGCTCGAGCGTACCGAGCGCCGCGCGGGCGTCCCATGCTGCAATGCGCTTCTCGGTCTTCCACGTTTGGAAGAACCAACCGGCAGCCGGCGCAAACGAAGCCAGCTGATTGGCGATAAACACGCGCTCGTAGGCATTGCGGCCCTCGGGCGTAACCGACGAGTTGGCAAAGATCGCCGCGCCCGACCATTCGCCCACCAGCACGGGGAACCCAGTCGAAATCGCTTCTTTGAGCTCGCGCTTGTTGCGCGAAATCGCCGTCGTCAGCCCGCGGGGGCTCGTGATATCGAGCGCATGCTCGTCACGGTAATGGTACAGGTGAAGGTCCATGTAGACGTTCTTATACTTGGCGTCGCGCATAAAATGCTTCCACTCGCTGGGATGCCCCGACGACGAGAAGACGACGATCTTATCCTCGGGCATATATGAACGGACGAGCTCATAGGCATCGCGATAGAAGTTGCGCAGGTAGTGCGCCGGAATGCCATCCGTCATGGTGAAGAGGCTCTTGCGGACACTCATCTGCGGCGTATCCAGCAGCTCAATGCCCAGCAGGCTCTCGGCCTCGCCGTAGCGATCGGCCAGGCGCTCGAGCACGTCGAGTGCGACATGGCGGCCGTTAGTGGACGAATGCCACTCGGCGACAGCCTCCGGCGTGGCGGGCGAATCGTTGGAATCGCCCTGGCCACCGGGCACAGTCGCCAGGTCAAGCAGCACGCGAATGTTGTACTTGGCAGCCCACTCAATCGCGCGGTCGATGTAATCGACAACCGAGATGTAGGAGGCATCGGACTCCTGTGAGCCAAAGGCATACCAAGGCACCGGCAGGCGCACGGCGTTGAGGCCGATCTGCGCCATGCGACGGAAATCATCCTCGCTCACAAACGTCTCGTAATGACGGCGCATGCGCTCGTTATAGGCGGCGGTGCCCATGGCCTCCTGCAGCTCGGCCGCGTTGGATGCACCGGTCGCCGCGTACAGCGACGGGGTCACCCAAGGCTCGGGAATAAACCAGCCAGAGAGATTAACGCCGAGTATCCTCTCCATCACTGCCCCCTTCGGATCGTGCAGGCCGAGCCTGCATCGTATTGCATAGGAAAAGTATCGTTTTGAGTATACCCGCGCGTGCGGACAGACGACCGAACGGTCTGTAAAGTGGCGCAAAAGCGGGAGGAATGTCTGAGCGGGCGGGCCCGAGATGTGCACGCACGTCGGAAGTAAGCGCCGGAAAGCGCGTCCCGTTTTTCGCAAAAGACTGGGATGCATTTTCCGCGGGTCCACATAAAAGAAAAGGACCCCTTTGCAGAGGTCCTAGTCAATTCAAGGTGGCGGGGAAGGGAATCGAACCCCTGACACGAGGATTTTCAGTCCTCTGCTCTACCAACTGAGCTACCCAGCCATTTGAGGTGTGCCTTGTTTCAAGGCTTGATTAGTATAACCAAGGACGCGTTCCGGTCAACCGAGAATTTTAAAAAAGTTTTTGAGCACAGCCTCGGTTCTATAAATCGGCACGTCAGAGGCATCAGCCGGCAGCAAGAAGTTTTTCACTCAGAGCCGCACGGGCAAACTCACTTGACGTCATCCCCTCGGCAGCCGCCCGTCGACGAATGGCCTCCTTCATTCCCAGAGGAATCTTGACCGACAGCGTTGCCGTCCCCTCACCTGAGAGCGGGGGCCGTCCATGCACGATCCCACCAACGGTGTGTTCGCCATCCGGAAACTCTCCGCGCTCGTACGACTCGCACCACGCGTCAATCATTTCATCCGTTACAACCTGACCATTAGCGGCCGTATACGTCTTGCCCATCATCGACCCCTTTGCCGAGCCTGTTCAATCTCCTGCCAAAATTTCTTCTGGACTGGAGACAAGGCATGAATGATAAGCCACCCACGGACAAGCTCGACCGCAACAAGTTCCACACTTCGACCATCTGGAAGCCATCCAATGGCAAGCCATCTCGGCGGCTCGTCCTCCGACTCGCGGCGAATGCACTCAGTAACCGCGAACCAGGCACCAAGCACCTGCTTTTCCGTCAAGTGTTTTTTGGCGTTCGGATGGATCTCAACATCCATGCATCTTCTTCTCCATCTTACCCAATTTCGTATGACGAAAGTCCGCCGTCGCCAATCTCTTACGCCGGCACTTGTTGGAGGGCGGGAGGTGTAGCGAGGATTGAAGGGCGTTCCAATACCGCCCAGGCACCGGGACAGGAACACATGTGCCAAGGACGGACGTTTTCGTAGCGCGCGAGGATATTGCCGTCGCGATCGATGAAGGCGATGTCGATGGGATAGGCCATAAAACACGTATGGACCGAAGAGCAGCGTGGAAACGCCATGACGAGCGGCAGGCCGTTGGCGGCAACCGGACGCCGTCCCAGCATGCCGCGCAGGCGCACGACAAACGACTCCGCCACCGCAAACTCGGCCGGCGTCCAACCCAGCCTGTTGAGTGCCCGCGCGTAGGCGATGTAGGACGAGACCGCGGTCACATGACCACCCCCGGACGCCATGGATCGACCGTCACCGCACGCTCGTGCGACAACGTTGTCGGCGCCCCCAGCGGAACGCCAGCGATGCTGAGAGAAGTCGGCCACGGCTCATAGTGCATGGTGCAGGTGTAGGTCCTAAACGTACCGGATAGGGAGAGCAGGCCACCATCCGATGCCTCCGCGCCTTGCTCGCTCGACACTTCGATCTGCAAGTCATAGCCTTCCATGGCATTCAGAATTTGAGTCTGAACCGTCGCCGAGGCATCGGCAGAGCTCTCGTCACCCTCCCCGCCCGGCGCCACAGCGTGCGCCAGCACGATGTCGGGCACCACGCGGTCGAAGCGCGCGACAGCGCTGGCAAAGATCATGACGTTGTACACGATGAGCGCCAGCACCAGCAAAACGGGCGTAACCACTGCCATCTCAACCGTCGCTTGGGCGCGCTCCTCGCGCAGACGCATGCGGATACTCATTACGACCCACCGCCCAGAGCGCCAACCAGCGTGGCGACATCGACGGTGAGCGGGATGGAGCCACCGCCGGGCAGAGGAATCTCCGCAAGTGTGAACACCGTACCGCTAATGGTGCGTTCGACTTGATATTCCAACGCCTCGCAAAGCGCCTTGGGATCGGTCACGCCCAACGGAATACTTCGCAGTTTGTCTTGCGTTTGAGAGAGACCCGCAATGTCAGACCCCGGACTCTTAATGACGTTGGCGGAATCGGTCAGCACCGGCTTTCGCAGGCGCAAGTCGCACGGTTCCAAACCTAGCGCCGCCACGGACGCCGAAACGGTATCGCCGAGCCACGATGCAATGGAGCCCAACGCACCGCCGCCCCCTCCTAGGTCTTTAATCATCTCGTCCATAAGTTCGTCGGCCGAACCTTGGATATCACCGTATCCTACGAGCAGCCGTCCCCAAACATCCATGACGCCGTCGAGCACGCCGGCAACGCCGCCCGAGCGTTCCTTCAATGTCGAGAAAAATCGCGAAAGCACGTTGTTTTGCGCCGTCGCCTCATCGGGTGCCAACACCGCGGCAGAGATAGCACCGCGATCGCCGAGCCTGACTGCCGTGCTAAACGAAGAGTTGAGCTCATCGGGGCTCGAGATGGCACCCGAAACCGCAAAGGCAACTACGCCGTTGCGACCGGGCGGAGCGATACGCGGACGCTCGCCCGAAAGCGCTTTGATGGCCTGGTCAAACGCATTGCTCGCACGGTCGGTCTCGTCTTCGGTCTGACGTTCGAGCTCGAGCTCTTTGTTGCGGCATTCGACGTAGTCTTCCAGGACGTCTTTAAACTTGTCAAAGTGATACTCGAAGCCGTTTTCGATAGAGGTTGAAGGCGCCGCAACAGCACCAAGCGACGAAACGCCAAAATGGCATTTGCTGCATTTATCCTGTCCATCGTAATCGGCAACCGAAGCAAATCCGCCCGGCGTCCCTTTCTTATAGTTAGGGCAGGTCGTCCCGTAATGCAGATACGCCTTGTCATCGTTCACGCTCGTCGGCCACACCGCATCGGTATAGAGCTCCGTCGCCCGAACCTCATCAGAGTTGCGCGGCAACAGTGGAATATAGGAGGAAACCCTGTCTCCGTTCTCGGTTATATATGCCCGATCGACCTCCGCGCTCGCATAGGTATAAAACGCCTTACGCGCCGCAGACTCTGCCCTCATCTCGACACTCGAGCCGTGGGGCTTCTCATTTGTCAGACGCCAATGGTAGTAGTCCTTCGCGCGATCAAGGGCAACTTGAGGCTCCCACGTAACGCTCGAAGCGTAATGCGGATTTTGAACACCGGAGAGATCCGTTAGGCTTTTCGCGCGCTCCCACATACACGAACAGCTGCCGACCGAACCTTTATCCGATCCACCGCAATCCGCTAGCCAGGCACGCTCCTTTGCCTTCGCCGTCTCCTCCGATGCTATTTGTAGCTCCTCGGCCGCGCGCTCCAGATCTTCCGACGCATCTTTAATGGCATCGGTCGAGATCTCGGAACCCTCGAGCGCAACAAAATCAGACTCGGATGTCCTGGGCACGGCAAGCGCCGTACCGGTATAGGCCACACTATCGGTATCCTGCGCCGACACCGCCTGCGTGGCACGCGCGGCGATCAGATACGGCAGAGCCGTCTCGATTTTCTGTAAGCCTTCCGATGCGCTTTTGGCAAACTTGTTGCGCGTTTTAATGATCTCAATCCCGGTGTCGACCATATTGCCGGCAACTGGTTCGGCACCCGGGATGAGGATGGCGACCAGGCCCGTCCCGATTGTGGCAAACCCCGCCAGCCCCAGACTCAAGATGCTCGCATCAACCACCGTGGCAGCCGTGTGATAGGACGACACTACGTTGGCACCCGCCAGCGCGCCGCTATCGGCCGCCACCTGGGTATCCCCGGCACGCGACATGCTCCATATCGCCGCGGTCGACGAAAACAACAACGTGAGCACCACTAGGATGACCACGGCAGAAGAAAGCGTGGTGTAGGCACCGTCTTCGATAAACAGGTCGATACCGGCGCGGCCCATAAAGCCGCCTCGCTTGCGATGGCAGCTCGAACGGCGCGTCAAAACGCATCTAGACCAGAAACGCTTAATCCCATGTAGCAATCCACGAATCATAATCTCCCTCCAGCCATTCGGGACGTGATTGATACGAGACATCGACCTTGAGCTCAACGTAGCCGCCCTCGGCGGTACCACCCATAGCCTGCGCAAACGCACCGATCACAGGCAACGGCCTGACCTCGCCGGAAACGGACACGGACGAGACGCCACCCGCACCGGCCCGACCAAGCTCGATATTCCACGACAACGGCCCGCCGGCATGAAAGATCGAAACGTTGGGCACCGCGGCAAGCCGGCGGCGGGTGAACTCCTTAAGATCGTCGTCCTCCGCCGTCGTCGTGGTCATGAGCCGCGCGGTCTCGGCGGCGGCAGACTCCATGACCGCGCGCGTATAGAGCAGGCACACCGGTTGCAGTGCGAGAAGGATGAGCGTCAGAAACGTCGGCAGCAAAAAAGCGGCCTCGACCGTAGACTGCGCCCGGTCCTCGCGCGCGATATCAATACAACGCAATGTCCTTAGCGCCCGCAGCGGCGTCGATAACCGACGTCGAGGCAACGCCATGGGATGCCGCCCGCTCAACCAGCGCCGCCAAGCGCCCATCGGTGCCAGCACGCCAAAGCCCCGCGATCGCCAGCACGATCGATAACAGCGCCACCGTGACGATGGCGTATTCGACCGTCGCCTGGGCAGATTCCTCGCGCAGGACGTCATGCATTTCACGATCCCTCCTTTGAGCTTATTGTTTGCGGTACCAGGCGCACGGCGCGCAGACGACACGAAGCATCGCCGGTATCCGCGGCAACCGTCACCATATCGACCCAGCCGCGTCCGCCACGCACGATAGCGCCCCATACGTTGCCCTTAATATCGAGATAGCCGCTCAGGGCGAGCTGGGCCGTTGGCACCTCGCGGTAGGCGCGTAACATATCCGCCGCTGCCTCGGTCATCGGTCGGTCCTCGGACCATGCAAGCCGGACCGCAATCGCGTTGTCCTCAGACGAATCCGTCGCAGTGCCAGACCGCTTGTCGAGCGTCCGCAGAAAGGTTTGCGCCGTGACAGCGACATCCGAATCGTCCACATCTCGCATCTCATCTTTTTGAGACGCCACCGCCGAATCTGAGCCCGAATCGAAGGCGGCCCCAGGACGCTGCTGCCGCGCGGCGTTAAGCCCCCAAAGCACCGCCGCTATCGCCACGGTCAGGCATGCAAACACCAGCAACACCCCGATGGGGCGCTCGCCCTCTACAGGCTGTTGATGCCCTCGCTGATAGCGTTCCATAGATCTTGGACCTTGCCTTTAAATGCAACGATGGCAATAATCGCGATCACCACAAGCACACCCACCAAAATGGCGTACTCGGTGGTACCCTGCGCGCTCTCCTCCTGCAACAGCTCCTTGGCATGCTGGCGAGCGAGAATCGCCCGGCAAAAAGCCCAGTTCCAAGCCTTGTCAGCAACTTCGACCATCGTGTTCATGTATTCCTCCCTACATCATCCCGCCTGCTCCCAGCAGCGGGCCCAATATGGACAGAAGCAACGCCGGCAAGATGAGCGTGCCGGTGGGAATCAGCAGCTTGACGGGCGCACGCTCAATCTCGCGCTCGACCGCGGCGCGATGAGCCGCACGGATCTCGCGACTTTGAGCGGCCAACGTCTCGGCAAGTGGGGCACCCAGGGCGAGCGCCTGCCCCACCGTGATGGCAAAGGTCTCGAGCGCTCGCACGTCCAGGTCGCGCGCGGCGGCCAACAACTCGTCCTCACGCGTGCCCACGCCCACCTGCCACGCCATGCAGGCCCGCTCAAGGCGAAGAGCCAGCACTGACCGGCGGTTGGCGCAGAAAATCTCAAGCGCCGCATCAAACGAAAGACCGGCCGAAAGGCCCAAGCGCACAACATCGATCATCTCGGACACTTCGCCGAGCGACACTCGCGCCGGGCCTCCCGCTCCAACCGCGCCCTTCACTCGCGCGGTCAGGGCATCGACCACCGAGCGACCCGCGGCAGCGACCAGCACCGCCTCGCGCTTGCAGGCCCCTGCGATCTTGCGCGCATCCGCCCGATCCAAACCCGTCGCGACAAATACACTCAGGGCACACAGGCAAGCCACAACTGCAACCAGGGCGCTCATAGCTCCACCCGCATAATGCGCCGGATAACCACCAGGGCAACGACGTTGAGGGCTAGACCCAGCACCACAGCGCCCGCGCCGGCAGGCGTCGCAAGACCGCGACGAAAATCTGCCGAAAGCAGCGCCAACACCGCGCACATGCCCGTCGGCATCGCCGCGACCATATGCGCAGACATGCGGGCCTGCGACGTCTTAACATCTAGGCGGCGCTTGAGCTCAATGCGCTCCCCCACCATGCTCGACGCCTCGGACAGTAAGTCGGCAAGCGGAGCGCCGGTGCGCTGTGACACCTTAAGCGCCAAGGTCACAAGCGAAAGACCGGGGGCGTCGATGCGCACGAGCAAGTCATCGAGCGCGTCGGTCGCCGAGATGCAGCAATCGATTGCCGCCGCCACCCGCAAAAACTCGGTATGCACCGGCTCTTGCGCATGAGCGCCCACAAAGCGCATGCCCTGAGCCAGCGAATGTCCCGAGGCAAGCGACATGGAAAGTGCGGTAAACGCCTCGGGCATGGCCTCTTCTGCATCGTGTTGCTCGCGCCGGCTCTCAAAGCCATCCCGAGCGGCGCCAACGGCAATCGGAGAAACAAGTCCCAAGGCAAATCCGAGGGGCGATAACGACACCATCGTTAGTAAAACGCAGCAGACACCGCTCGATAGCAGCAGAAACGCCAAACGCCCCGAAGCATCTTCAATCACGAGGCCAAAGCGATGCGCCGGAGCCAGCGATGCCCACGAACGGGCGATCTTTTTCAGCAGATCGTTTTCCACCAGCTCACGCGGCAGCTTCTCTGCCACCGTCTCGAGCGCCTGACGCGCCAGCTCCGCCGGCGGCACCTGCGGCACACGAGGTTCCGCCCCGCACGCCGTCGCAACAGAAAACCCTGCCAAACCCCCTACGACGAGGGGCACAGCGACCTCCATTCGTCCACCTCCTCTTGTGTGAGCGTCCCCGACCGCAGGCCTTCTGCGATAAACGGCGGCTCGCGGTCAAGCGTCCAGGTGCGCTCGGCGGCATCGAAAGTCACATAGCGCTCGAGCTCTACGCCGCCCGACGTGGCGCGACGCACCCCCGAATACGAGGAGACAAAACGCCTGCCATCGGCGTGGCGCTCGGACATCACGATGCCGTCGAGCGCCATGGCAATCTGCTCCTCGATGAGCTCGCTCGGCAGATCGATGCCATAACGTGCAAGCAACGTCAGACGCACCACGGTCTCCTGTTCTGAGCCCGCATGAAGTGTGGTGAGCGACCCGTCGTGGCCCGTGTTCATGGCCTGCAACATGTCGCAGCACTCGGCACCGCGCACCTCGCCCACCACGATGCGGTCGGGGCGCATGCGCAGGGCATTAGTTACTAGGTCGCGAATCGTCACCACACCCTCACCCTCAATTGAAGCCTCGCGCGCCTCTAGGCGCACCACGTGCGGATGATGCGCAAACTTGAGCTCGGCAGAGTCCTCGATCGTCACGATGCGCTCGCCAGTGGAAATCTCGCATGACAACGCGTTGAGCAGGGTGGTCTTGCCAGATCCCGTGCCTCCCGCAACCGCCAGGTCCTGTCGCAGCGACACCGCACACGACAGCAGCTGCGCATACCAAAGCGGCAGCGACCCCAGCCCCACAAGCTCGTCCAGCGAGCAGATGCGGTCCGAGAACTTTCGGATGGTGAGAATCGGTCCGTCAATCGCCACAGGCGGAATCACCGCGTTGACGCGATAGCCCGTTTTGAGGCGGGCGTTGACGATGGGGCTGCGCTCGTCGATACGGCGGCCAAGTGGCGAGATGATGCGGTCGATAAGCACACGGATCTGCTCATCATCCTCAAACGCATGCTCGATGGGGTGCAAGACGCCGCCGCGTTCAAAGAAAGCCGAGCGGCAGCCGTTGATCATGATCTCGGTAACGGTGTCGTCCTCGATGAGCGGCTGCAACGGCCCCAGGCCCACCACGTCATCCAAAATCTCGTCGATGATGGTCTCGCGCTCGGGCGTCGCGAGATCGGTCGGCTCCTCAACATTGAGCGCCGCCTCCACCGCGGGACGCAATTCCGAGCGGGCAAGTGCCGGGTCGATATAGGCGCTGATACGCGCCACTTCGTCGTAACCCATGCGGTCCATCACGGCGCGCTTGGTGCGTCGTTTCACCGCGCGGCGACGCCCCGCATCTACAGGCGCTGCCGCCGCTGCAGCGCCGGCAGCCTTAATCCTTGTTTGCAGGCTCATCGCTGATCACCCTCGCGCGACCAGGGAAGGCGGATACGCGGGCGCTCGGTCCGCGTTGCACGGTCGGCGACCATATCGCTCCAAGGGCCGACGGCGCACCCCAGTTCCACGAGCATCTCGCGCGTGGCCTCGCGCACGCTGGTCGCAAAAGCGCTGGTCTGCCCCACTGCCTCGTCAGCGCGCCCAAACGCCATGAGCGCGGCGAGATCCTGCCCGCCATCGGCGATACGAATCTTGGAGCTCAACGCACAGGCAATCTCAAAGCGCATGGCGACGTCCTCGTCTGCCCCGCGCGCACCGAACCGGTTGAACACGGCGCTCATGCGCGTGCGCGGCACACCTACTCGACTTGCCAGTTCAATGACGCGCGACGCCGATGTCGCGGACGATACCGCCGCATCGCCAACGACCAGGCAACGGTCGCTCGCCGCCACCGCAGCCGCCACGGCGTCGCCCCAAAAGACCGAGGTATCGATAAAGACCACGTCGGATTCGCGACGCAGAACATCAAGCAGTAGCTCCACCGGACGTGCCATGAGCTCGGCTTGCTCGGGCGCCGCGACGGGGCCCCAGAGCGTAACGCCCGGCGCCACGCGCATCGATGTGGCCACGATATCCGGCTCGGCAAGCGCGCCCGCCGCCGACGGCTCGATAAGTGCCGCCATATCGCGCGGAGCATCGACGCCTAACAAGTCGTAAAGGTTTCCAAACATCAGGTCCAGGTCGAGCACGGCGGCACGCAAGCCCAACAGCGACGATGTGTGTGCCATGGTGGCAACGATCGTCGACTTGCCGCAACCGCCCGAACCCGAAATGGCACAGATGACCGGAGCTCGATGCTGCGGAGCGGCAGCGTCTGCCGGCGGCATCGGAGGAGGCGGAGCGGGCGTCGGTGGCAGCGTCCCCGTCTCCCCCGCCGCAACCACACGCTGCGTCCAAGCCGGCATGGCAGCTTGTTCGGTCTGCGAGGCAGGTTCGTTCTGCGCAATCTGCTCATGCTGCATCAGCGACAACTCGCCGCACCCGGCAAAGCCCTCAACTTCGTCGAGTTCATCCGCCAGATTCACGCCGTGCACGTATCCCATATCTACAGCCGGGGAGTCGCCAGCATGCTGCGCCGGCCCTCCAGCGTCATCGTATACAAGGGGGTTCCGGGGGCGCCGACCATGCTCGGCTTCCGCTTTTCCATAATCATCAACACGCGGGCCTCTTGTAGCGCGAGGCGCCCCGGGTTCCCTATCAACAAAAGCATCGGGCTCAATCGTCATGTGCCGATCGGAATCAACCGCTCCCTCGCCCGCGCGCCCGTTGCCGCATATACTGTGCGCAGCGATGACCTCGGTCGCCCCTGCGCGAAACAGCCCCTCGATATCCGACGGATCGAGTGCTTCTATCAACACGACCACGCGACTCACGCGGCCTTCGGCCGTCAGGCGCGCAACAGTCTTGCGCACATCTTCGGTATCAAACAGAGACGCCGCGATGATGGCAGCCCCGCGGCGCGACGGAAACGCCCGCGCCATGGAAATCAGCCCGTCCAGGTCACCCACGCGAAGCACCTGTGCACCCGCATCACGGCCCTCGACTTCCCGCTGCAACAGCCCGTAATCGCCGCACGCGCAGCACGCAAGCCAGATCGCCTTCATCACTCGTCGCCTCCGCTCTTTTTGCCGCGCGCCGTGGCGGGAATCGTCAAGCTGACCGTTCCCTTGCCCGAAGCTCCCAGCAGTTCCTTGACGTCTTCGGGGTCAGCCGCCAGCGTCACCCATTCGATCTTGCCCTCGCGCGTGGCACCGGAATCCTCACTGGTATCGATTACGTACGCGCCGCACAGCCGATCGGTTACGCCGTCTTTTTGCACATACACATCCACGTAGCTGCCCACGCCCGTGGCGCCGCCGACCGAGTGCTCGGCATCGACCGCCACCGAAACGGCGACCTTGCCCTTAGGCACCTCGAGCTTGTGGCTCTCGGCCTTGGTGTAGACATTGCAGATCACGGCGTTTTTGGGAATACGCGAAGTCGTCACGTCGCCGCGCACCTGGCGCAGCTCGGTCACCGCGTCACGCGGCAGCAGGCTTGTCAGCCATTCCTGGGTTATGACATTGGTCTCATCGAGGGTCTCGCCCACATCGATATCGCGCGCCGCGACGCATACCTCGACGCGATCGCCACCGTACTTGGCCAAGGTCTCAGCCTGGACCTGTTCGGCTTGCGAGCGGATCGACGAGCCGTAAACCATGCAGAGCAGAGCAGCGAGCACGCCCGCGACCAGACTGATGGCGATGCGCTTGCTCTTGTTCACGGCCGCTCCTCTCATGGCAGTGCCGGGCGAATGCCCGTACCACCATTGTCTGGGCGGTCAGAGTGCAAAGCGGCGCAATCGCAATCTTGGTTTTCGATGTCAAACCAATCGCTGACCAAAAGCTGACCAGCCCGTCAAGCTCGTGGCAAGGTTTTGGTCAGCACGTCAGCAAACTGCATGTTTCGAGGCTTTTCCGCAGCAAAAAAGCCGTCTCCCGAACAGTTGGGAGACGGCTGTCATAGGAAAAATCAATTACAGATGGACATCGGGATCGAGCATTTGAGCACTCACGCGCATGGATGACGCCAAGTTTTGGAACGTTTCCAAACGCAGGCTGTCGATCTGCCCGGCGTCCTCGGCCTCGCGAACGGCGCAGCCCGGCTCATGGGTATGTGTGCAATCGCCAAACCGGCACGCGCGCGATGCCTCGACAATCTCGGGGAAAGCGCGCGCCAGACCTCGCTCGTGACCCACGAGCGGTAGGCTGCGCAGGCCCGGAGCATCGGCGATCACGCCGGCGTCGCCCGGCAGCGCCACCATCACGCGCGCGACGGTAGTGTGACGGCCCTGGTCGTCGCGTTCACGCACACCGCCGGTCGCCAACGTATCGTGGCCCAGCAGTGCATTGAGCAGCGTCGACTTGCCGGCACCCGACTCGCCCAGAATCATGGCACAGCTCCCGGCAGGCACGCAGGCACGGACCTCGTCCAGGCCGCGGCCCTCGGCAGAGGACGTCACGATTACGCGCACGTCCGGACCCACCAGGCGGCGCACGCGGTCCAAATCGCGCTCGAGTTCCTCGGCATCGCAGCGGTCAGCTTTGGTGAGCACCACCACTGGCTCGGCATCGCAGTCGAGCGCCAACACCAGCGAGCGCGCCACGCGGTCGAGCAGCACCTCACCGGCACCGAGCGCCTGCACGATTAGCACGCTATCCACGTTGGAGCAGAGCACCTGGCGCTCTCCACGGGCGCGGCCGCGCCAACGCTCAAAGCTCGTACGGCGCGGCAGCACGTACTCAATCACGCCCATATCGTGCCCGGGAGCGCGGCGTACCGCCACACGGTCGCCCACGGCAGGCAGCAGGACCTCGTCCTCGCCGCGCGACTTGGCAAACCCCACGGCATGCTCGGCGCGAAAGGTGTCGTCGGCAGTGGCCACCAGCGGAAACCCGCGATCCAGGCGTACCACGGCACCGAGCTGCATCTGCTCGGGCTCCTCGGCATGTGCGCAGAAATCATCAAAGGCAGTCTGCTGGGTTTCATCGACCGGCAGATCATCAAACGCCGGGACATCCTGCAGCGCATCGAGCCCCGGTACGCTCGCCAACAACTCCTCGGCAGACACGGGCGCTTCGGTCGCGAGCTTCCGACGACGGTCACGCTTAGCCCGCGCCCCCGTCGTCTTTTTCTTCGCTTTAGCCTTAGCCTTGCCCACAAGCGCCTCCCAGCACCATAAATCACAACTGAGCAGGTATTTTAAATCAAAAAGAGCTGGCCGGGCAAAGCCCTAAATCAAAAAGAGCTGGCCGGGCAAAGCCCGACCAGCTCACAAACTTTTCCTCAGCTTACGGTCCCGAGAGGTCATCCGAAGGCCCGCCCGCCGGGAGGGGTTTCCTAAGGGCACATCCTTTATTCAAAACGAGCGGCCGAGCAATTGCTCGGCCGCTCACCTTCTTTCCCTCAGCCCTTTTTCATCCGCGCGGGAGTAAAGCCAGCAAGGATACCGTAGGGCCCACCCCGGGAGTGTTTTCTTCTGAGCGATCCCGCAGCGCGAAGCGCAAGGACCAGCGAAGAAGAAAACACGCAGGGGCGGGCCCGGACAGGTTAACTTACTCCTTCTCGACCGCGCGCATGATCGCCTTGTAGATCTCCATCAGCGGAATGATTAGGAAGGCCAGACCCAGCGCGGCAAGAACGCCCTTGAGTTCAAGCGTCACAGGACCGAAGAACATCTCGGCAAGCGTCGGCTGCACGGTCACGATCACCGTCAGCACCAGTGCCAGCGCGGCAGAAGCCCACAGCCACTTGTTCTGCTTCTTCATGGTGAACAGCGACGCACGACGGCTGCGCATATTGAAGCAGTGGAAAATCTCGACCATGTTGAGTGTGATGAACGCCATCATCACGCCTTCCTCGTCGGCATTGCCGGCGATCATATCGGCGATGTGGATGTAGCCCATGTCAAAGTACACGCCCACAAAGAAGCTCGCCAGCACCAGCACGGTGATGATCAGGCCCTGGACCACGCAGTCCAGACCCATATGTCCGGCAAAGACGCCGTCCTTGGCGTTGCGCGGCTTGCGCTTCATGATGTCGCCCTCGGCGTCCTCCATGCCCAGCGCGAGCGCGGGGAAACAGTCGGTGACCAGGTTCACCCACAGCAGCTGCACCGGCTGGAAGATGGTAAAGCCGATGAGCGTGGCGATGAACACCGAGAAGACCTCGGCAAGGTTTGCCGAAAGCAGGAACTGGATGACCTTGCGGATGTTGTCGTAGATGCGACGGCCCTCTTCGCAGGCACCGATGATGGTGGCGAAGTTGTCATCGGCAAGCACCATGTCGGCGACGTTCTTGGTGACGTCGGTACCGGTGATGCCCATGCCAACGCCGATGTCGGCGCGCTTGATGGACGGGGCGTCGTTGACGCCGTCGCCCGTCATGGCCACGATCTGGTCGCGCGACTTCCAAGCCTCGACGATGCGGGTCTTGTGCTCGGGCTGAACGCGGGCGTACACGCCGTAGTCCTCGATGTGCGCGTCGAGTTCCTCGTCGCTCATGCGGTCGAGGTCGGCGCCCGTGATGGCCTGGCTGCGATCGGTGACGATACCCAGCTGCTTGGCGATGGCCACGGCGGTGTCGATGTGGTCGCCCGTAATCATGACGGTGCGGATACCGGCATCGTGGGCCTCGCGGATGGCGTCGGCGACCTCGGGGCGGACCGGGTCAATCATGCCGGACAGGCCGCAGAAGACCAGGTCGTGCTCGAGCGCAGCGGGGCTGCAGTCGGCCGGGACCTCGGTGTAGGTGCGGCTTGCCAGCGCCAGCACGCGCAGGGCCTCGTCGGCCATGGCCTTGTTGGCGGCCACGAGCTCGGCGCGACGCTCCTCGGTCAGCGGAACGACCTTGTCGCCCTCGTAGATATGGGTGCACAGGCCGATCACCACGTCGGGCGCGCCCTTGGTGTACTGCTCATACTCGCCGTCCAGGGTCTCGACGACCACGGACATCATCTTGCGGCCCGAGTCAAACGGGGCCTCGCCCACGCGCGGATGCTCGGCAGTCAGGCCAGTGAGCCCCGCCTTGCCGGCATCGTTGACGAGCGCACACTCGGTCGGCTCACCCACGGCCTCGCCCAGCTCCTCGTCCCACTGGGCGTCGGAGCACAGAGCCATGCCGGCCAGGAACTTCTCCTTAGGCGCAGCGAGCTCGTGCTTGACGACGGTCATCTTGTTCTGGGTGAGGGTACCGGTCTTGTCGGAGCAGATGGTCTGCGTGCAGCCAAGGGTCTCGACGGCAGAGAGCTTGCGGATAATCGCCTGACGCTTGGCCATCTTGGTCACGCCGAGCGACAGCACGATGGTCACGACGGCAACCAGGCCCTCGGGGATGGCGGCGACGGCAAGCGAGACAGCGACCATAAAGGTGTCGAGCAGCGCGGTCGGATCGGTGAGAACGTTGCCCACGCCGTGGCGGATGATGTCGACGCCAAAGATGACGACGCAGATGACGATAACCATGATGGTAAGGATGCGGCTGAGCTCGGCGAGCTTCACCTGCAGCGGCGTGAGCTCTTCCTTGGCCTCGGCCAGGGCGCCGGCGATCTTGCCCATCTCGGTGTTCATACCGGTGCCGACCACGACGGCGCGACCGCGGCCGTATACCACGGTGGAACCCATGTAGCACATGTTCTTGCGGTCGCCGAGCGGCACGTCGTCGGTGCCGGCGGCGAGCTCAATGACGTTGGCATGCTTCTCGACGGGCACGGACTCGCCAGTGAGTGCAGCCTCTTCGATCTTCATCGTGGCACTCTCGAGCACACGGCAGTCGGCCGGGACGGAGTCGCCCGCCTCGAGCATGATCACATCGCCGGGCACGAGCTCGGCGCTCGGCAGGTGCACGAGCTTGCCGTCGCGCAGCACCTTGGACTGCGCCGCGCTCATCTCCTGCAGGGCCTCGAGGGCCTCTTCGCTCTTGGCTTCCTGGACCACGCCCAGTACCGAGTTGACGATAACGACGAACATGATGATGGCGACGTCGGCAAAGTCGGGCTCGCCCTTGACCATACCCGTGAGCGCGCTGATGACGGCGGCAACGATCAACATGATGACCATGGGGTCGGCCATCTGCTCAAAGAAACGCTTCCACAGCGGCGTTTTCTCGGCTTCCTCGAGCTTGTTAGGGCCTGTCTTGGCGAGGCGCGACGACGCCTCGTCGTTGCTCAGGCCGAGGTTCTCATCGACGCCCCGGTCGCTGAGCACCTCCGCCGCGGCGGACAGGTATTCCTTTTGCATATAGAGTCCCCTCCTGGGATTCGGGCCACTCAGCAGATTGATGCCCGATCATAATTCCCAGGAGAAGGGCAAGGGCTCATCAAGGCTGCCGTGCTGAGCGGCAGTTGATAGTGGAGCTATGGTACCCCAAAGCAGCGCGTCTAGCCAAAACATTCCAATTGGAAACACGGCTCGAGTGCAACGATGCAGACCGTGTGATGCTCAATATTGATAAAACGTTTTTTCTTCGGCACATCGTCAAACTGAAATATCGCCCAGATAGCAGCGGTCAGAACGGTTGGTAAAGTTTTTGCATATACCGTTTTTCCGCAAAAAATGAACTTCTAATTCGGCATACGGTCGATTTTTTGGGGTATTCGGTCGCCATTTCGTTATAATCATCTCAGTTTTATTTCTTATGGTTTATCTATCAGCGCAAGACGATGTCAGATGGAGGTCTGAATGTACAAGCGCACCAAGATTGTATGCACCATGGGTCCCGCCTGCGATAGCGACGAGACCATCCGCGAGATGATCAAGGCGGGCATGAACGTCGCCCGTTTTAACTTCTCGCACGGATCCTACGACGAGCACCACGGTCGCATCGAGCGCGTCCGTCGTATTTCCAAGGAGCTCGGTCTGCCCGTCGGCATCCTGCTCGACACCAAGGGCCCCGAGGTCCGCACCGGCCTTCTGGTCGATGGCAAGAAGGTTGCCGTCAAGACCGGCGATAAGATCGTCGTCACCGCTCAGCCCACGTCCGAGGATTTCCACGGCACCTCTGAGCACATCTCCCTCGACTACCTGGCTCTGCCCTCCGAGGTCGAGAAGGGCTCCCTTATCCTGATCGACGACGGCCTGGTTGCCCTCGAGGTCGAGTCCGTCGACGGTCAGGACATGACCTGCGTCGTCAAGAACGACGGCCTGATCGGCGAGCGCAAGGGCGTCAACATGCCCAACGTCAACATCTCGTTGCCCGCCATCACCGAGCGCGATCGTCAGGACATCCTCTTTGGCCTGACCGAGAACATCGACTACATCGCCGCTTCCTTCATCCGTGACGGCGAGTCCGTCCGCGGCATCCGCGAGCTTTGCCGCGAGAACGGTGGCGAGCACGTGACGATCTTCCCGAAGATCGAGTGCGCCCTGGGCGTCGAGAACTTCGACGAGATCCTCGAGGCTTCCGACGGCATCATGGTCGCCCGTGGCGACCTGGGCATCGAGATCAAGCCCGAGCTCGTTCCGCACATCCAGAAGGAGATCATCGCCAAGTGCAACGCGGCCTACAAGCCCGTTATCACCGCTACGCAGATGCTCGACTCCATGCAGCAGAACCCGCGCCCGACGCGCGCCGAGGTTGCCGACGTTGCTAACGCCATTTACGACGGCACCGACGCCGTTATGCTGTCCGGCGAGTCCGCTGCCGGTAAGTACCCGGTCGAGGCCGTCAAGATGCAGGCCAGCATTGCTCTCGAGACCGAGAAGTACCTCCCGGCCCACGCTCCGCTCGAGGTTCCGGCTGACGCTCACGGCACCCGCGTCGTCAACAACGTTGTGGGTATGTCCGCTGTGAACATGGCTACCACCGTTGGCGCCAAGTGCATCACCGTGCCGACGACCACCGGTCGCACCGCTCGCCTGATCTCGCACTTCCGTCCCAACATGCCGATCTGCGCGTTCTCCCGCCACGAGTGGGCCGTCCAGCAGATGATTATGTACTGGGGCGTTATCCCGCACCAGGCCGAGATTACCCAGGGCACCGTCAACGGCACGATCGTCAAGGCGATCGAGACCGCTAAGGAGCTCGGCTACGTCGAGGCCGGCGATCTGACCGTCGCTACCGCCGGCGATCCCCGCATGAGCGTCCAGCTCGAGGACAAGGTCTCCTCGACCAACGTCGCTTACGTCGCTCAGGTGCGCTAAATCGCACTTGCAAGCAAGTTTGCATTGCAAAGGGCCCGGAAGGCATTGCCTTCCGGGCCCTTTTTCTGTGCGCCGATGCCTACCGCACGGCATGACACGCACCCATTTCTTTACCAAAAGCGCGAAATCCGCCCTCCGAGGCCCAAAAAATAAAGCCCCAAGCGCTAAAAGTGTTCGCCCGGTGGCAAACCCACACCTCACACAGGGCTGATAAATCGTTTTAGCAAGAACCAAATCGACCTGGTTTTCGGAAGTATGCGGCAAATTCTGGAACCTCCGAGCACACCCTGTTTTTTCGCAACAAAATGCCTGATAAACTAGCCTCAAAAGCCAGGTCCGCTCATAGGGTTCAGATTTTGCCGCATACTTCCGGATTGACGCTGGCATCACTCGCTTCAAAGAGATGATTTCGGCCAGGAGGGCATTATGGACCTGACGCTTTGTGGGCAATCCGCCTTTAACTACTACCGCATCCCGCCGCAGGTATTAGGCCTTTACCCCGCCATTAGCCTTGGCAATATGGATCGCAGATGTTGTGGCCTCGGAAGTCATGCAGTTGTAAAAGACCTGCTTCACGCACCACTTCACAGGCTTGTATTCACTCGGGCACAATCCGGGTCGCGAAGCCTGTTTAAATCGCATCTCCTGACCCAAGAGCCACCTCCTGGGTCGTTTAGGCAGACTGAGCATGGATTTGATGTCACGTCGCCCGAGTTTACGCTGCTCAACCTTGCTGCGAAGGTCTCACGCAACCAGTTACTCATGGCTTGCTACGAGATGTGCGGCTCCTTTGCAGTGTTTAAGCCCTGCGAGCGAACGCAACAACAACTCGATGAAGCTATTTCGCTTAAGTTCATTCCACCCAACTGCGGCTGGGAGCGAGTTAACGACACCAAGGGCAATGACACCAACTTGTGGAAGCGCACGCCGCTTCTTACCGCAACGGATATCACCGCGTTCGCCAAGCAAGCCGCAGGCCTGCGCGGCGTCAAACAACTGCACTGGGCGGCCGAGCACATGACGGGGCAGGCCGCCTCGCCCTTCGAAGTACAGACCTCCATGCTTATCTCGCTCCCCCGCGACGAGGGCGGCCAGGGCATCGAGATCGCCAACAACGCGCGCATCCCGCTCAGTGAAGCCGCACGTTCGCTGTATGACAAAACCTGCTGCTACGCCGATATCCTCGTCGAAAGCGCCACCGACAGCATGGGCGTCATTCTGGAATGCCAAGGCCGCTCTGCCCACGACAGCGAAGCCGCGAGCCTCTCCGATGCCGAGCGCGCCACCGCACTCACAAGCATGGGCTACGACGTCATCCAAATTACCTATGACCAGATCAAGGAGAAGAAGAGCTTCGACCACATAGCCGAGCTCATCCATAAAAAGGCCGGGCTTCCCCACATCCCAAAGACCAAACAGGAGCGCATTGCCGAAGATACCTTACGGCAAGAGCTACTTGTCGATTGGGTTGAGCTATTCGCTGCCGGGCCGGCCAGCTAGCAGCTAGCAATCAGGGGCAGAGCAGGCACATCGGACGATTCGACACGGGCGGCAAAACCCGCCTCGGTCAGCTCGATCACCTCGGTAAACGTCGCGTCGAAGAACTCCTCGGTCAGCAGGCGGTATGGCGGATGGTCGGGCTCACCGGGGTTTTCTCGCACGATCTCGTGCATAACGCCGATGGTCTTGAGCACATACTCCTTATGGATGGGATACTGCCCAAAACGCGTCGCCGCAGTATACAGGCGATCGGTCGCGCGCGGAATCGAAACGATGCCGAGCGTCTTGCCAAACCAGTCAAAGTCGCCTTGCTTTTTAATGCGGAATTCCTCGCACGGTTTGCCGCCGTGCGCCTCCAGGTACTGATTCACGCGCGTATTCCACACGGTATCGGCCACGAGGTGAGACCAAACGCCCAGCGTCAGATCGAGCAGCGACTGCGCCACGTCATCGGGCGCGAGCGAAAGCTCGCTAGCACCGGGACCGGCAACCGGCTCGGCATCCTTGTAGCGTTGGGGATAATGCACCCGATTGAGTCGCTCGCGCTCCTCGACAATCGAGGTCGCGTCAGCCGGCGTACCAACAGGCGCCCCTTTGAGCAGCGGCGCCACATAGGTGTCCCAAAACTCATGCTCGCGCGGCTTAGGGATAGGCTCGGGCTTTGCAAAGTGCGTAATGCGGTACGGGATGGGATCGGCGATGCCAGGGACCATATAGCCCACGAAGATATCCGGAACCACACAGCCAAACAAAAAGGCATTGCGGTCGCGCACGCTCTTGGCAAGCGCACCGGTGCGCTCCAGCAAACGCTCTGTTTGAGCGATATGAATGTTCCAGCTTGGCATAGCCACCCCCATAAAAACCTGGATAACTATACCATCACGCCAAAGCCACGCGGGCGGCTACGCACGCTCTACGCAGCAACTAGTCCGTCGCACCGCTTTCAGTTCCATACGACGGCGAAGGTGCCTCGACCACGTGATGATATCGATCGATATAGATGGCGCGGGCACCCAGGCGTCGCACCAAATCCTGGTGATGTGTGCTCATCAAGACCGTCTTGCCGGCAGCTACATAGGCCAGTAGAAAGTTGACCACGATGTCGCACGAGTCCTCGTCAAGTCCGTTGGTAGGCTCGTCGAGCACCAGGATATCGGGGTTCATCGACACGACGGCCGCCAGCGCCACACGCTTCTTTTGCCCACCCGAAAGCTGATAGGGCGAGGCATCGACCAGGTCGGCAACTTGAAACAGTTCCATGGCATCGTGCACGCGACGGTCGAGCTCGTCTGCCGGCAGCCCCATCTGCGCGGGACCAAAAGCAACTTCCTCACCCACCGTAGCGCAGAACAACTGGGCGTCGGCATTCTGGAACACAAAGCCCACGCGCTGATGGAACCGCTGGGCCGTCGCGGAATCCTTGAGATATGCCGCATCGACCATACACCCGTCAAACAGGTATGCCCCTGCGTCCGCGAGTTCAAGGCCGTTAATAAGACGCATAATCGTCGTCTTACCGCAGCCGTTGGGACCGAGCAGGGCAACGAGTTCACCACGATCGACCTGCAGCGACACGCCATCGACAACCGTATGCCCCGCATAGGAGAACACCACGTCGCGCAACTCAATAAGCGGCGCGCCCTCGGCGCCGCCCGCACCGTTCGTGCCCGCCGCACTATTCATATCGATCGTCAAAACGTCGCCCCTCCCTACTCACATCGACGGCTAGACCGCCCGCGCTACAGCACCGCGCACAACACGGCGAGCAGAACCACAACGACCGCGTAAACCGCATCGCGCCAGCCAAAGCCGCCCCGCGCAGGAGCCGGATACGCACCGGCAAAGCCGCGGCAGAGCATGGCCTCGTCCATCGCGCGGCTGCATTCCATCGCCTTGATAAACGTCATGCCCATGATACCCGCGATCGAATCGGTACGCGAAAATCCCTCAGGCGCACGGCCAACGCTGCGCAGCATGACCGATTCGCACAGATCGTGCGCCGTGCGTCCCAGCACCTCGATGTGCTTGAGTGCCATATCAAAGGTAAAGATGACCTCGTCGGGCAGGTGCAGCATTTTGAGCGCCGCCGACATGCGGCTCCAGGTAAGCGTCCACGAAACGCCCAGCACGAGCGACACGTTAATGAACGTCTTAAGCGCAATTTTGAGCATGGCGCCCGTAGCGGAAGCGCCCAGCAGCAGGGCAGGCAGCGCCAGAACCACTGCGAGCCCCGTGGCGCCGAGCGCCGGTACAATGGTCGCACGCAGCCCGCGTGCGGGGCGCACCGCGACCAGCACCAGCGCGATAGCCGCCATCAACATGAGGTACAGCGGGCTCTGCGTCAGACACACGCATAGAACGCAGACGAACATCCCCACCAGGCGCACCGGAGCCGAAACGCAAGAAAGGGCGCGGTCGACCATCGACCCGCCCTCGTGCGCGCCCCCACCCAGGCGAACCCGCTCAAGCAGGCTCGCCAGGTGCAGGACGTTCTTTTGCATCACACGATGCCGAGCCCCCACGGGCTCGTAACGCTGCTCGACCGCAAGCCAGCTAGGCAGCTCGGCTATTGCCATGAGCACCGCTTTCCTTAACCGTCAGCGAGATCAGACGGAATGCGATGGTGAGCACCGCCACGCCAATCACGCCGGACAGGATATACATGGCAGCCTGACCGGCAAAGCCAAGACCCTGCTCCTCGGAATAGGCCTGCAGGTAATCACCCGTAGGCAGAGCGTCGGCAAAGGTCGGGGTATCAAGGCCGACCGAAGCTTGCAGGCTGTCGTCACCAACCTCCTGAACGGCGGTCGCGGCGCCCTCGGCGTCCCACTCGCCCCATGCGTCACCTGTGGCAAGCAAGCCGAGCGGCGTAGCCACGACAAGCACGGCAACCAAGATGAGCGTGGGGACCAGCGAGGTCTTCTTGGCAGCAGCGCCCTCGGCAGTAAGCTGGCCATCGACGGCCTCGGGCCCGACGATAACGCTCGGCGCCGTCTTCTTGATAAAGCCGTAGATCGCGGCAGTCGCCACGCCCTCGACCACGCCGGCAACCAGCATATGCGGGATCAACATGGCCGGAATAGCCACGGACAGCGGGAAGGGGCAGTACAGCGGAGCGCCCGAAGCGTTGGTGAAGAGCATCGGCTGAATACCAAACTCGATTGCCGCGCACAGGGCTGCCAGGCACAGGCCGACCCAACCGCTCACGACGGCAGAAACCGAGGTGCCCCAGCTCTTGTCGTGCAGGCGGCTGTTGAGCGCACGGAACACGATAGCAGCGACAAACGGCAGCACAAAGGCCATGTTAAAGCAGTTGGCGCCAAACGACAGAACGCCGCCGTCGCCAAACAGCAGCGCCTGCAGTGCCAGCGCAACCGAGACAGCGATAGCCGCGGCCTCGGGGCCTAGCAGCAGCGCAATGAGCGCGCCGCCGACGGCGTGACCTGTGGTGCCGCCGGGCAGCGGCACATTGAACATCATAAGCAGGAAGGAGAACGCGGCGCAGATGCCCAGGAAAGCCATGTGCTCGCGATCGAGCGTGGCGCGCACTTTCTTGATGCAGTGAACCCAAACGGGCACCATCGCCACTGCCATGACGGCATCGGTCTGCGGGGACAGATAATTATCTGGAATATGCATGCACGCCTCCCGGTTATCGGCGCACGGAATTGCAACGCCGTTTGAATCACCTTTCCAGTGTTACGTAATGTCAGATTCGTAACACGACGCGGGCTATCATAGCAAAACGGCGCACTGCCGACAAAGCAGCACGCCGTTATGTAATGCGCGTGTCATATATGCAGGCTCAACGGTGCCTTATACCGGGCATAGCGGTCATGTAGGATTCGGCAGCAGCCACCGCTAACCCATACCCCAGCGCAGGACCTAGCCGCGGACCTCGCCGTTTACGCCCTTGCACACCTTGGTGACGATCTTCTGGTGCGCCTTTTCGACCTCTTCGCTGGTGAGCGTGTGGTCGTCGGAGCGATACGTAAGCGCAAAGGCCATGGACTTCTTGCCTGCTCCGATGCGGATGGGATCGCGGTAGACATCGAACAGGCGCACGCCCTCGAGCAGCTTGCCGCCGGCACTCGTAATACGACGCTCAAGATCCTCGCAGGTCACAGTGTTGTCGACCACGATAGCAAGGTCGTGCTCAACGGCCGGGTACTGCGAGAACTCACGGTAGTTCTCCTGGTTGCGGGCGCCCTTGATCAGCTTGTCCAAGTCGAGCTCAAAGGCAACGACGACCTCGTCAATGCCCATAGCCTCGCGCGCCTCGGGGTGAATCTCGCCAACCCAGCCCAGCACGGTACCGCCCGAGAGCACCTCGGCAGCACGACCCGGCTGCAGGAAGGCATAGCCCTCGCCCTCGACGGGACGGAAGCGAACCTTCTCGACGCGCAGCTGGGCAAGCAGCTCCTCGACAATGCCCTTGCCAAAGAAGAAACGCAGCTTACGGTACTTCATGTTCCAGGACTGCTCGCTCCACTGGCCCGACAGCACGCCCGCTACGGACTTGGTCTCCTTGGGCAGGCTGGCGTTCTCGCGACCGTGGAACAAGCTGCCGACCTCGTACAGATGCACGTTGGGCGTGCCGTGGGCCTCGTTGTAGGCCACAGACTGCAGCAGACCCGGCAGCAACGAGCGGCGCATCTCGGTCTGCTCGGCCACCAGCGGGTTCATGAGCACCACGGGGCAGCCGCGGCCTTCGGTGGACATGCCGATCTTCTCCAGGTCGCCCGGGGCGGCGAAGCCAAAGGTCGTGGTCTCGTTGAGGCCGCAGGCGCGCAGGATCTCGCCAACCTTGCGGGTGAGCTTCTGCTCGCGGGTCAGGCCGCCGATATGGTTCCTGGCAGCCGGGATGGTCGCCGTCACGCGGCCCATGCCCCACAGGCGCAGGACCTCCTCGATCAGGTCGATCTCGCGCGGCAGGTCGGGACGGAAGCTCGGCGGCGTGACCATAAAGTCCTCGCCGTCGCGCTCGACGGTGCAGCCCAGGCGGGTGAGTGAGCGCTCGATAAAGTCGGGCTCGATGTCAGCACCGCAGATGGCGCGTACGCGGGCCAGGCGCAGCTTGATGCCGTCGATGGTCTTGGGCGCGGGGAACACGTCCACATAGCCGGGGGCGACCTCGCCGCCGGCGATCTCCTCGATGAGCGCGCAGGTAACGTTGGCAACATCCACGCAGCCGGTCTCGTCGACCTGGCGCTCAAAGCGGATGGAGGCGTCGGAGATCAGCGACAGGTCACGGCTGGTGTGCGAGGTGCGGCCGGCGTTGAAGCAGGCGCTCTCGACCATCACGTCGACGGTGTCGTCCTCAATCTCGGAATCCATGCCACCCATAACGCCGGCCAGCGCCACAGGACGCTCGCCGTCGGTGATGAGACCCATGCCGGCGTCGAGCGTACGCTCCTCGCCGTCGAGCGTCGTGAACTTCTCGTCCTGCTGGGCGGCGCGAACGACCACGCGGCGCCTGCCATCGCGCTCGGCAAAGGTGTCGAGGTCAAAGGCGTGCAGCGGCTGACCAGTGAGCATCATCACATAGTTGGTGATGTCGACGATGTTGTTGTGCGGGCGCACGCCCAGGGCGTTAAGGCGCTTGACCATCCAGTCGGGCGACGGGCCGACCTTCACGTTGCGCACGATGCGGGCAACGTAGCGGTCGCACAGGCCCTCGTCGGCAATCTCGACGGAAAGCTCGTCGTCGGTCGCGCGGCCGGTCTCGGCCTTGATGGCGGGCAGCTCAACGTGGAAATCGCGGTCGAAGATGGCGCCGGTCTCGCGAGCCATGCCGATCATGGACAGGCAGTCGGGGCGGTTGGGCGTGATCTCGCAGTCGAGCACGGTGTCGCTCGAGCCCACGTACTCGGCAAACGGCATGCCGCAGGGCGTATCCTCGGGCAGGATCATAATGCCGGAGTGGTCGCCACCCAGGCCGAGCTCGCGCGCGGAGCAGTTCATGCCCATGGACACGACGCCGCGAAGCTTGCTCTTCTTGATCTTGACGTCGCCGGGAAGCACGGCGCCGATCATGGCCGTGACGATGTGGTCGCCGGCCTCAAAGTTCTGCGCGCCGCAGACGATCTGCAGCGGAGCGGGATTGCCGTCGGGGTCGAGGTTCTTGTCGCCCACGTCGACCGAGCACACATACATGTGGTCGCTATCGGGGTGCGGGGTCTTGGTGAGCACCTTGGCGGTCACCACGTGGTCGAAGGACTCGCCCACGGTGTCGATCGCCTCGACCTCGGTGCCGGTACGGATATATTCGTCCGAAAGGGTCTTGGGATCCTCCGGAATATCGATCATGGTCTTGAGCCAGTCGTAAGAAACACGCATCTAGCTCTCCTTTCATACTGAAAGCCTGCGAAGAGATGCAGGTGGAAACTTCAACTTTGTGAACATTCCTTACAAAGCGAGGGTTGTCCAAGTGCGGCAGATCGGCCCGAAAGAGGAGCGCCGCGTACTTTGGTACGCAAGCGACGAATGAGCGCCGAGGTGCCGTGCTTGGGCAAGCCGCAGCCTAGAACTGATTCAAGAAGCGCATATCGCCAGTCATGAGCGTTCTGAGGTCGGGCAAGTCGTAGCGCAGTGCCGCGACGCGCTCGGCACCAATACCAAAGGCAAAGCCGGTGTACTTCTCGGGGTCGATGCCGCAGTTGATCAGGACGTTGGGGTCGACCATGCCGCAGCCCAGGATCTCGATCCAGCCGCTGTGCTTGCAGAAGTTGCAGCCCTTGCCGCCGCACACGTGGCAGCTCACGTCCACCTCGCAGGAAGGCTCGGTGAAGGGGAAGAAATGCGGGCGATAACGCGTCTTGCGGTCCTCGCCAAACATGCACTTAACAAAGTAGTCGAGCGTGCCCTTAAGATCGCCAAAGGTGATGCCCTCGTCGACGACCAGGCCCTCGATCTGGTTGAACTGCGGCAGGTGGCAGGCGTCGGCCGTGTCGGGACGATAGACGGTGCCCGGGCAGATCATGTAGATGGGCGGCTTTTGCGACTCCATGGTGTGGATTTGCACGCCCGAGGTCTGGGTGCGCAGCAGCACGTCGGACTCGCCGTGGGCATGAGCCTCGGGGTGCGCGACGCTGCCGGGGTTGTTGTCGACCACGTAGAAGGTATCGCGGGCCGAACGGCTCGGGTGATCCATGGGGGCGTTGAGCGCGGTGAAGTTGTAGTAGGAGGTGTCGACCATGGGGCCGGACTCGACGGTGTAGCCGATGCCGCAGAAGATGTCCTCGGCCTCCTCGATGATCTGCTTGATCAGGTGCTGGTGGCCGATCTGCGGACGGATGCCCGGCAGCGTGATGTCGACGGCATCGTGCTCGAGTGCGTGCTTGAGGGCGGCGGCCTTCATCTCGGTGGTGCGCTCGTCGAGCATGCCCTCGATCAGCTGGCGCATCTCGTTGGCGCGCTTGCCCATCACGGGACGATCCTCGGGGGCGAGCTTGCCCATCATGCGCATCAGGCCGGTGATGCGGCCCTTGCGACCGAGCAGCTCAACGCGTGCAGCCTCGAGCTTGGCGGCGTCGTCGGCGCCTGCAACGAGCTCCTTGGCCTCTTCCTCGAGTTTGACCAGATCATCAATCAGACTCATGTCTTCCCTTTCGTCTCTCGCGTATCCGCGCTCCGGGGCGGCTGACGCCGCCCGATGCTGCGGATGCGCGGCCCGGTTCGGTAACAAAAAACCGTCCTCGGGCATGTGCATTGCCCAAGGACGGTTGAATTCCGCGGTACCACCTTGTTTGACCCGGCGGATGTCTGGCCCGCCGCGCCCACTCTGTGCCTCTTGTCGCGAGGCTCACGGCTTCCCTACTGAGGCTTTGCTGCCACTGGCCGCGCGCCCGTTGAGGTCGCTGCTCGGGAGTGAACGCTTGGCCCTTGTCACCGCAGGAAGGCTTGCAGCCCATGACCTTCCCTCTCTTGCCGGCGACGCGGCGGGCAAAACCCTCTCCGTCAACGCATTGGGCTATAGGATAACACATTCTACGTGTGCATCGCCGCGTTCCGTTTTGTTCGCGCTGGGTACAAGGCAGGTAGCTGTGCAAACTGGCCGTGCACCCGTCTGCGGCGCTCGGCCTGCGAGATTAAGGATACGGTATGGGAAAGAAACTCGATAAGAAGGCCAAGGCCGCCGTGGCAAAGGCTGCCAAGGGCGTCAAGGTTGCTAAAGCCGACAAGGCCGTCAAAAAATTCCGCAAACTCGAGGGCAAGCTGTGGACTCGCGAGTACCTGCTCAAGATTGCCGAGTTCGATGGAGCGACGATTGCTCCTGCCAACGGTGCTGCCGCCCGTGCCGACGCCATGGGCACGCTTGCCGGCGAGCATCACAAGCTACTGACCAGCGAGAAGTCCGTTGAGCTCGTACGCTCGTTAGCGCGCGAGACGGTTGCAGGCGGACATGTAGACGACCCGCAGCTGCTCGACGAGATCCGTGTGCTCGGTCGCGACCAGCGCGAGGCAAGCGTCATCCCCACCGAGGAGGCCGAGGCCTGGACTAGGCTCACCTGCGAGGCCGATGCCGTATGGCACAAGGCCAAGACGGCCAATGACTGGGCGAGCTTTGAGCCCTATGTGGATAGGATCGTCGCCCAACTTAAGCATCAGGCCGAACTTATGGACCCCAAGCGCGACCCATACGACGTTTGGCTCGACCAGTACGAGCGCGGCCTTTCCGCCAAGAGCTTCGATGCGTTTTGCGATGAGGTCAAGACGACGGTCGTGCCGCTCGTGCACGCCATCGGCGAGCGCGGCCAGCAGCCCGATGCCGACTTTTTGCACGCCCGCGTGCCCGAGGCCGCCCAGCGCGCCATGAGCTTCGACCTTATGAAGCTCGTCGGCCTGAACCTGAACGACACCACGCTTGCCTTTACCGAGCACCCGTTTAGCGAGGGCTTTGCCGTGGGTGACGCGCGCATCGCGACACACATCTACGAGGACGATTGCATCTCCAACGTCTACAGCATCATCCACGAGGCGGGACACGCCATGTACGAGCTGGGCGTCAATCCCGCCTATGCGCGTACCTGTCTTGAGGGCGGCACCTCCATGGGCATCCACGAGAGCCAGAGCCGCTTTTTCGAGAACACCGTGGGTCGCAGCCGCGCCTTTATGGGACCGCTGCTCGAGGTGCTGCGCCGCCACGCGCCCGAGGTCTACGGCGACGTCGACGAGGACACGCTCTACCACGCCGTTAACATCGCGCAGCCGTCGTTGATCCGCACCGAGGCCGATGAGCTCACCTATCCGCTGCACGTTATGGTGCGCTACGAGATCGAGCGCATGCTGTTTGCCGGCGAGGCCACAGCCAAGGATATCCCCGCTCTTTGGAATCGCTTCATGGATGGGTACCTGGGCATTCCGGTTCCCGACGACACGCGTGGTTGCCTGCAGGATACGCACTGGAGCGGCGGCTCGTTTGGCTACTTCCCCACCTATGCGCTGGGCAGCGCCTACGACGCCATGTTTGTGCCGGCCATGTGCCGCGACGGCATCGACCTTACCGGCGCCTGCGCGAGCGGCGACCTGACACCCGTCCGCGCCTGGCTGGGCGAGCACATTTGGCAGTGGGGCCGCGCCAAGGACGCGCCGGAGCTCATCAAGGGCGCCTGCGGCATGGCGTTCGATGCCCGCTACTACTGCAGCTACCTGCAGGACAAGTTCACCACGCTCTACGAGCTGTAAGGCATAACCGACACGCCAACGCAAAGGGGACGCCGCGGAACCAATCCGCAGCGTCCCCTTTTTTCACCCAATAACTAGGTACCCAATGACTAGTTCGTTGACGCTAATGTCTTGGCAACGTCAGCGAAAACGACCCTAAGCGAGCAAGGTGACGTGAAATGAAAGGGCGCTGACCTTCTGGTCGCGCCCTTGAAATTGAACGTCAGACTGCCGCTTGGGGCCGTTTGCAGCATCGAGCAGTTACGCGGTTTGGTAAAAACGCGTAACTAAAGAGCCTCCAGAGCACTTGCGATGCGCTTCATGGCGGCATCGGCGGATGTTTGGTCGGGCGCCTCGGCCAGCACGCGGATAACCGACTCGGTTCCGCTCTTGCGTACGAGCACGCGGCCCTCGCCTGCCAGCGCAGCCTCGGCCTCGGCGATGGCGTTTTGCACGCCCATGTTCTCGAGCGCGGCGTCCTTGTCCGCCACGTGCACGGCCACCTGCGCCTGCGGCAGCAGCTTGCACGGAGCCGTGAGCTGCGAGAGCGTCTCGCGCTCGGCACGAATCACTTCCATCACGCGCAGCGAGGTCATAATGCCGTCGCCCGTGCGCTCGATATCGCCAAAGATCGTATGGCCCGTCTGCTCGCCACCCAGGCTGTAGCCGCCCTCGCGCATCTTGGCATACACGTGACGGTCGCCCACGCCGCTGGTCACGGCGCTCAGACCGGCAAGCTCCAGCGACTTGACCAGGCCAAAGTTGCTGGCAATCGTCGGCACCACGGTACCGCCCGAGAGTCGCCCGTGCTTGTTCAGATACACGCCGCACACGTACAGGATCTGGTCGCCGTCTACCACGCGACCGCGCTCATCCACAGCCAGGCAGCGGTCGGCATCGCCGTCGTAGGCAAAGCCCACGTCCAACCCCTGCTCCACCACGTGGCGCTGCAGGCGCTCCATATGCGTGGAGCCACAGTCGACGTTGATGTTAAAACCATCGGGCGCGGCATTGATCACGCGCACGTCGGCGCCGAGCGCGTCAAACACCGGCTTGGCCACCGAGGAAGCCGAGCCGTTGGCGCAGTCAATACCGATCTTGACGCCCTGCAGCGAAAAGTTCGCGCTGGCGATGAGCGAAGCAATGTAGCGGTTGCGGCCCTGCATGTAATCCACCGTGGCGCCGATGTGATTGCCCGTTGCCAGCGGCACCTCGCTCTTGCCATCGATATAGTCCTCGATGAGCTCCAGCACGTCCTCGTCCATCTTAAAGCCGTCGCTGTTGACGAGCTTAATGCCGTTATCGCAAAACGGGTTATGGCTCGCACTGATCATGATGCCGCAATCGAAGCAGCCCTCCACGGTCTGATGCGCCACGCCCGGCGTGGGGATCACGTGCAGCATATAGGCGTCCGCACCGCTCGCGACCAGGCCGCTCACCAGCGCCGCCTCGAACATATAACTCGAGCGACGTGTGTCCTTGCCCACGATAACGCGCGCCTTAGCACTGCGGTTGGCGCCGTAATACCAGCCCACAAAACGGCCAATCTTATAAGCGTGCTCTACCGTCAGCCCAACGTTGGCCTCACCGCGAAAGCCGTCGGTGCCAAAGTACTTCATATCTTACTTATCCTGTTCGAACGTTTGAGCGGTTGGCGTGGTACGAACCTTAAGCTCTTTGTGCCCAGAGTCCTTCGAAGTCGTGACCTTGTACTCGACCTTTATGTCTTGTCCAAGAAGCATGTGGACACCGCCCCATGCAACCTTCAAGCCATCGTGCGTCGCTTCGTTCATTTCGATAGAACCGGAGCCCGAAGTCTTAATGTCCGAAATGCTGCCTCCCGCAGGAGCGTAGAGATAAAGCCTCAGCACCTCATCGTCAATATCCTGGCTAATGCCGTTATGGCCCTGGAAATAACCAGGCATCTCGGCCTTCTCCTGGGGGGTCATCGTGTTCTTGAGCGAGGTGGTCACTCGATACGTCGTCGAGCCATCGGCATTTTCAACCGAAGAATCGATGGTGACCCGTTTATCGAGGAACCAATCCATCTTTGAATAGCTGTAGTTGTTCACATAGACGCCCAAGATCGGAGCCTCCGACGTATCGGTTTGGAGGGCGCCCGATATTCCAAGAGCCTTCGCGGCCTTTTCCTCGTCATCGTTTCTCGAATACATGAGGATGCGACCCTCGGAAGCGCCCTTTTCGATGGCGGCAGCAATCTTAGTAATATCGCTGGATCCCAGTTCGCCCACGATCTTGTTAAAAGCTGATCCGGCAACCGCCGCAAAAATGGCATCCTGTTCCTCTACCGGGTAATTCCAATAAATATCGTGCAGCAGCACCTTTGCAGCGTTGCTTCCATCAACGACGGTGCCATCAGGAAGCTGTGTACCGCCTACAATGCCGAGCATATACTGCAAAAATACCGGATCGACTGCGAATACGCCGTCGATGTCATCTCCGACAATGGCCTTCTGCATATCGCTGGCAAGCTGAGCCGCACGCGGATAATCGGGCGTCATCGTAACGTCGCCCATCGTGTATCCGAGCGTGTTGAATCCGGTCAGGCCCCATCCGGTCGTGAACAAGTTTGCCTCTTCATCGTTGATGGGAAGCGGGCTCAAAGGCTCTTTCATCATGTCGACTTTGACAAAATCGCCCAGTTCGAGCTTACCGTCAGTCACCGACATCACGCCGCGAGAACCGGGGAAACCGCCGCAGGCGCGGATCTCGACATTGCTCATCGCGAGCACAAGATAATGACGCGTCTGGCCGTTGGCGCCGAGCATCTGGGGAAGGATGGGGGCGACCTTCTCCGCCGCGTCAACCGCGCCGTTGAGGGTGGCAAAGCCGTCCTTGGCCTTATCGACCAGCTCGGTCACCTGGGAAATATGAGTATCGCCAATGCCCTGGATCTTCTCATTGGCGCTCTTGAACACCTTCGAGCTGCTGGAAAGCGAATCGGCGACCGCCTGCAGCGCGGACACGTTAATCATGCCGTCCTGGAACAGCTTGCCGGGCGTGGCCTGCGAAAGGTTGTCGGCCATGGGAACCAGCGCGTTGCTCGAGACATCGGACAGGGCATCAATCATGGTGCGGGCTGCGTTGATGTCACTGCCATACACCGGGATAAACGAAGCCGCCGTCCACAGCGGGCTCGAGGTCTCCGCCTTCATGCTGTCGCAGAGTTCATCGATCTTCTTCGCGTCGTCAGGCAGCGTCGAAAAATCGCCTGACGTGACCTTGTCCTTAAGGCCACCGACGATCTCGACAGCCTCCTTCGCTTCGCTCTTTACGGTCTTTGCCGAGTTAAGCAGCATAAAGCCGCTTGCGCCAAGCGCAACGAGAAGCACCGCGACTACAGCGGCAATAATGGCGCCGGTGTGACACTTTTTGCGCTCGCCCTTGCGATGGCGATGACGGACCAGACCGTCAGAGGTCGAACTCGACGAAGCGTCGCTACCGTAGTTCAAGCCAAAATCGTAATAATCTTCCTTGGAACCCGAGCCCGCAAACTCGGCACCGCTATCATCCAGGCGGGCGAACGTGCCAGTCTCGGAGGCGCCGGTGTAAATCGTGCCAAGGTTACCCGTAAGCCCCGCGCCACCGGCAGAGGGAGTATTGTTGGCGGCCTTGCCGGCATTAACGTTGCCGGCGGCATTCGCGGCGTTGGCAGCATCTGCGTTGTTCGCGGGTACCGAAGGAGCCCCGCTCGGCTGCGACGTGGAGGTTGCACCGCCCGCAAAGACATTCCCTCTTGCACGGCCGGTCTTTTTTGCCTTTTGAGACTGCTCGTACAGAGCGGTAAACATCGCTGTCTCGCCCGGGGACACGCGCTTACCGGAACCGCCCTGTCCAGCGCCGCCCGGCGTGCCGGCCTTACCAGCCCCGTTCGGACGCGGCGGAACTGCAGGGCGACCGCTATCGCTGCCCTTAAAGTGATTACCAGCCATAAAGAAATCCTCGCAATTGAGTCGCAATGAAAAAGTCCATAACGTTACTAGTTTATGGCATTTTGAGCATCGACAGCTAAACTCCAGACACGGACATCAATTGGCGAAAATGCGGCACAACACCTTTTCCGTCTTGGCGGCGGCGCCAGCTACACCGTGAGGAACATCATCACGATGATCATGGCAAAGCCGATAAGGTCGGTCGGCAAAAACACCGTGCCCAGCATAACGGCGCTGGTGATGGTCGCCGAAACCGGCTCCACAGTTCCGATGAGGCTCGCACGCACCGAGCCGATGTCCTTAACGCCCTGCATATAGAGCATGTAAGCAAAAAACGAGCCGATAACCACGAACACCGCGAGCGCCTCGATGCCGGCAGCGTCGAGCGCCGGCATATGCGCCCAGGGCTGCACGAAGGCACATGAGACCACGCCCGCCGTGAGCATTGCCGAACCCGTGACGATGGGGCTGCCGTATTCGGGCAGGATCTTGGCGGGAATCACCGCCATACACGCGGCGCTGACCGCACACATAAGACCTGCTGCCAGGCCAAGCGGCGAGATATTCAGGCTGGTGGGGTCGCCGCCGGTGGCGATTAAAAAGGTTCCACCCAGAGCCAGGCCAATGCCGATGACTTCGCGAGTACGCGGCATGCGGCGATCGGTCACGCAGGCGTAGCCCATGATGATAACGAGCTGCAGGCACTGGAGCACCGTCGCGGTTCCGGCGTTCGTCAGGCGCACGGCCGAAAGATAGCAAAACTGGTTGAACAGCAGGCCAAAGGCGGTAAAGAGCAGCAGCTGCTTGCGATCGGCGGGTGTGGTCCAGAGCTTAATCAGGCGCTCGCGGTCGCGCGTAACAACCACGGCCATAAAGAGCAGGCCGGCGAGAATCTGTCGTATGCTCATAAGCCACAGCGTATCGACATGGTAGGTATCGAACAAAAAACTCGCGCTGGTACCCGAGAAACCCCAAAACGAACCGCCCACCAGCGTGGCTAAGACGCCCGTGATCATCTTGCGCGTCGAAGCGCTGTTCAGGCGCTCGCGCCAGGCGCGGCGGGTGCTACGGCTGAGCTCGTCGGTGCCCTCGGGCACATCAATGTTCGATATATCGGTCATCGGCACCGAAGCCCCTGCGCCTTTGACCTGCTCGACACGCTCTTTGCTCATTCCACTCCCCCGAAACAGCCTGGAAACAATTCGGCTTACCTTACCACGGCGAAGTCACCAGCTGGAGGCTTGTCCGCTTATCGGTAGGACAATTCCGCAGGCGTCTTTCCATAGCTCGATACCGCAATGGCCTTGCATTATGCGACAGCCAAATCGCGGCAGCAGGCTCTTTTGAGATGGATATGACAAAGCCCCCGAATTCCACAATGTAAGCGATTTTTAAAAATGTTCTTGCCACCGAGTTCAGGCTCCGTTATATTATCCCTTGCGCGCTTGCGCACCCTTGATCGGGCGTTTAGCTCAGGGGGAGAGCGCTTCCCTGACACGGAAGAGGTCAGAAGTTCAAATCTTCTAACGCCCACCAAATGTTCGCAGCTCAGAGGCTATGTC
>CABQJU010000018.1:0-48303 GCA_902464575.1 uncultured Collinsella sp. | reverse complement strand
GGGTCAGCCCGTGGGAGGCCAGGGCGCCGCTGACCGGTGGACGGCACCGAGCCGTCGCATGACTTGAAGAAGGGGGAGGCCGCGCGGCCTCCCCCTTTTTTGCGTTTAATAGAGGGTTGTAATACACGAACTCGCCTTCGTTTAGCTTCTCTTACTGTTTGGCTGTATTTTGAGTCCTTCTTTTGTATTTGCGCGATAATAACTCCCATTGGCGTTAGGGAGGACTTGATGTTTACCGTTTTTGTCTTGGGCAATATTGCTTCGGGTAAGTCGACTGCCTGCCGCTATCTCGAATCTCATGGCGCCATGCTTATCGATCTGGATGAGCTTGCCAAATCGCTGTATGTGCCAGGCTCCGATATCGTCAATGCCCTCGCGGAAGAATTCGGTTGGGACATTCTGGACGGGGAGGGCGGCATTCGCCGCAATGTCCTCGCTGCTCGAGCTTTCGCCTCTCCTGATACAGTCGCGCGGCTCAATGGCATCGTTCATCCGGTTCTCATCGAACAGCTGTCACTGAGGATTCTTGATCCGGTTTGTTGCACGGTTTCGTCCCCCCGTTATCCCTTTGCGGTTGTCGAGGTTTCTGCCCCGACTGGTTTTGAGGATGCTTTTGGCCTGGCTGATGAAATTCTGGTTATCAGCGCTCCTTTAGCAGTTCGTCGTGAGCGTGCCATTCATCGTGGTATGGAGTCCTCTGATTTTGATGCGCGCTCTGCATGCCAATCTGATGAGGCTTCGCTTTGCAATCTCGCTACGACGGTCATCGATAATGCGGCAGGCGATAACTCGCTCTTTGAACAACTGGACGCATGGCTTGCGCGCCATGGCTTCGGGGATGTAGTGGATAGGGAGGAGGCCGATGCCTAAGACACGTTTCTTTACGTGGTATCGCGTGGCGCCACTTGCCGTTATGTTTGTCTTCGGCCTTATTTCGCTCGTCTACTCGTATGCCCCTGCCGCCTTCTTTAAGCCTTTGTATCCAATTGACTATGAGGCGTACGTAAAGCAATCGAGCATTTCGCACAATCTTGATCCGTATCTGGTGTGCGCTGTCATAAAGTCGGAATCGAATTGGGATCCCGAGGCTGAGTCGAATCAAGGCGCACGGGGATTGATGCAGCTGATGCCCGAGACTGCCCAGGATATGATTGCCAAGGGTCTTGTCGATGGCAGCGAGTATTCAGCCGGCGACCTTAACGATCCCGCTACGAACATCGAGTTTGGCTGTGCGTATCTTTCGTATCTTCTAACGTATTTTAACGGGTCGACTGACAGTGCCATTGCCGCCTATAACGCCGGCATGGGCAATGTCGACGGATGGGCGCAGCAGAGCACGTCGCTTCATAATGCAATCACTTTTCCCGAGACGCAGGCGTATCTGATTCGTGTCAATAATGCCTGGGTTCGCTACAAGACCCTCTATCCCGATCGGTTCGTATAGGACTATGCCTGCCGCCTGCGTATACTGCAGATATATGAGTTAGGAGTATCCATGGCGGAATTTGAAGTTGAGCGTGTTGGAGGAGAGCTTAAACGTTTTGGCGTTGAGGGCTCTGAGGTACCGTTTAAGGTCGTGTCTCCATACGAGCCCGCTGGCTCCCAGCCTAAGGCCATTGAGTCGCTTGTGCAGGGCGTGAGGGACGGAGATCGCTATCAGGTTTTGCTGGGCGTGACTGGTTCGGGCAAGACCTTCACGATGGCTAAGACTATTGAGGCCCTGGGGAAGCCGACGCTGGTTATGGCTCCCAATAAAACGCTTGCCGCTCAGCTTGCGAGCGAGCTCAAGGAATTCTTCCCTGACAACGCCGTGGTCTATTTTGTGTCGTACTACGATTACTATCAACCCGAAGCGTATGTGCCGCAAAGCGATACGTATATCGAGAAGGATTCCTCGATTAACGAAGAAGTTGAGATGCTGCGACATCAGGCGACCGCATCGCTGCTATCTCGACGCGATGTGATCGTCGTCGCATCGGTCTCGTGTATCTATGGCATTGGCTCTCCCGAGGACTATGCGGGCCTAGCTCCGAACGTCGACAAGAAGGTGCCGCTCGAGCGCGATGACTTTATCCATGCGCTTATCGATATCCAGTACGATCGCAATGACTATGATTTGGCACGTGGCACCTTCCGTGTGCGCGGCGATGTCGTCGACGTGTATCCACCCTATGCCGAGCATCCGTTGCGGTTTGAGTTCTTTGGCGACGAGGTTGAGCTGATTGCCGAGATCGACGAGGTCACCGGCGAGATGCTACGTGAGTACGAGGCCATTCCCGTGTGGCCGGCATCGCACTACGTGACTGAGAAGCCTAAGGTCAAAGCGGCTCTGAAATCAATCAGTGAAGAGTGCGAGAAGCGTGTGGCCGAGCTCAAGGCGACTGATAAGCTGCTCGAGGCACAGCGTCTGCAGCAGCGCACCGACTATGATCTCGAGATGCTCGAGACGATGGGCTTTTGCAACGGCATCGAGAACTACTCGCGTCATCTGGACGGTCGAAAACCGGGCGAGCCACCGTTTACCCTGATCGATTACTTTCCTAAGGACATGCTCTGCATCATCGATGAGAGCCATGTGACGGTGCCGCAGATCCGCGGCATGCACGAAGGTGACCGCTCGCGTAAGGTGACGCTGGTGGAGCACGGTTTTCGTCTGCCTTCGGCACTCGATAACCGCCCGCTTCGTTTCGATGAGTTTGAGGCGAGGATTCCCCAGTTCATCTACGTCTCGGCTACGCCGGGCGACTATGAGCTGCGGGTTAGCCAGAACGACGTTGAGCAGATTATTCGTCCGACCGGTCTGCTCGACCCCAAGATCGATGTGCGTCCGGTTCGTGGACAGATTGACGATCTTGAGGACGAGATTCGCGAGCGCGTTGCCCGCAAGGAGCGCGTGCTGGTGACCACGCTCACCAAGCGCATGGCCGAGGACCTGACCGACCATCTGCTTGATGCCGGCATTAAGGTCAATTACATGCACTCCGATACAGCGACGATGGACCGTGTCGAGATCCTGCGAACGCTGCGCGAGGGAAAGATTGATGTTCTCGTCGGCATCAACCTGCTCCGCGAGGGTCTGGACCTTCCCGAGGTCTCGCTGGTGGCAATTCTCGACGCTGACAAGGAAGGCTTCTTGCGCAACCGCCGTTCGTTGATTCAGACGATTGGCCGTGCGGCCCGTAATGCCGACGGCGAGGTCATCATGTATGCAGACGTTGTGACCGATTCGATGAAAGAAGCCATCGAGGAGACGCAGCGCCGTCGTGAGATTCAGATGGCATATAACGAAGAGCATGGCATTGTGCCCAAGACGGTCCGCAAGGCCATTAACGACATTTCGAGCTTTATTGCCGAGGCCGAAAAGACTGTGGGCTCGAAGGGACGCTCGAGAGGCGATTCGCTGGGTCACGGTGCGTTCTATACGCCCGATGAAAACGGCGAGGGCGCCGCGCCGGAGACGGTGGCACCCGAGCAAACGCTTGCCGAGCAGCTGGAAGGGCTACCGCATGACGAGCTCGTGCGGATTGTCGAGACCATGGAGGAAGACATGCGTAACGCTTCCGCCGCCATGGACTTTGAGGAGGCGGCGCGTCTGCGCGATGCCGTCGTTCAGATTCGGGCGATGCTTGAGGGCGCATCTGAGGACGAAACGATTGAGCGTTTGCGTTCGCAGGCTCGCAAGGGCTCTACCTTTGCTTCGGGCAGAAAACGCCAGGGTGCACGATTCAGGAAGTAGTGAACAGGCCCCGAGTTCCCTGTGGAACTCGGGGCCTGTGTCGTTCGGACGCGAGAGTTCGTGCACTAGAGGTCTGCTATCAGCGCCTCAGCGCAACGGATGCCGTCGGTGGCGGCACTCATGATGCCGCCGGCATATCCGGCACCCTCGCCGCAAGGGTAAAGGCCCGGGGTCGACACGGCGTGGCATGTTCGATCGCGGATGACCGTAACCGGGGAGCTCGAACGCGTCTCCACGCCAGTGAGGACCGCATCGGGGCGGTCATAGCCACGCAGTTTCTTACCGAGCAGGGGAATTCCCAAACGAAGCGATTCGACGATATGCTGCGGGAGGGCATCGTCGATCGCCGTCCAGGTCACGCCAAGTGGATAGGTTGGTTTTACCTTTCCGGGTGCCGTGCTGGCGCGCCCCGCAAGGAAATCTCCGACGAGCTGTGCCGGCGCGTTCCAGTTAGAGCCACCCAGGCGATAGGCGGCTCGCTCGCAGGCGCGCTGGAGCTCAATGCCTGCGAGCGGATCATCGCCGGGAAGGTCGTCGGGTGTGACGTTGACGAGTAGGGCGGCATTTGCGTTGCGCCCGTCGCGGGCATTGAGGCTGGCACCGTTGACGCACAGATGGCCCTGCTCGGAAGAAGCCGCGACAACCTGTCCGCCGGGGCACATGCAAAACGAGAACACACTGCGGCCGTTGGGGAGATGGGCGACAAGCTTGTAGGGGGCTGCTCCGAGTGCCGGGTGTCCCGCCGAAGGGCCATATTGGGCACGGTCGATGTCATGCTGTGGATGCTCGATGCGCACACCCATGGCAAAGGTCTTTTGCGCGAGGGTAACGTCATGTTCTTTGAGAAGCTCGAATACGTCGCGGGCGGAATGGCCGCAGGCGAGAATGAGGTGCTTTGTGGCGATTGTCTCGCTTGTGGTTTCTTGGGGCGGTTGGACATCGACGCCGGTGATGGCGCCAGATTCATCGGTTCGAATATTGACGAGCCTTGTTCGATAGCGGACGGTTCCACCGAGCTGCTCGATGCGCTGAGAAATGTTGGTGACGACGGTGGGTAGGATGTCGGAGCCAATGTGCGGTTTGGCGTCCCACAGGATGTCGCGAGGTGAGCCCGCTTTGACGAAGGTCTCAAGAATCAGTCGATGGGCAGGATTCTTGGTTCCCGTGTTGAGCTTGCCGTCCGAGAAGGTCCCTGCGCCGCCCAGGCCAAATTGGATATTGCTTTCGGGGTCGAGGATACGCTCCTTAAGAAAGAGATCAATCGCTTCCGAGCGGCGAAGCGCGGGGTCGCCGCGCTCGATGAGCAGGGGTTTAAGGCCCGCTTCGGCAAGGGTCAGGGCGGCGAAGAGACCGGCGCAACCGGCGCCGACAACGACGGGACGCCCCTTGGGTGCATTTGGGACAGGGTTGGGGAATGAAGGAGCCTCGCCGTCTACCATGCGGATGCGCGAGCGGTCGCGCTCGGCGACGCGGTCGACCACCTCCTGCTCGAGTCGGGAGCTTGTCAGCTCGACTCGAAAGCTCAAAATAAAATGGATATCTCGTTTTTTACGGGCGTCGATTGACTTGCGATGGAGCTCAATGGCTTTAATCTGGGAATCCTCGCATCGCAGGGCTCGTTTGACGGCGCGTCTACCAATAGCAAGGCAGGCGGCTTCGTCGCCGGCCTCATCGAGTGACGCGTGGACTTGGGTGATTTCGATCATCGAGGTCTCCTTAGATGCAAGAAAGAGGCCGCCCGGTGTCCCAGACGGCCCGAATGCGTTTTGATTATAGACTGCGCGGCTATAGGCTGCTTGCAGCGCGAATACCCGAGATCCAAGCCCATGCAAGGTTGAAACCGCCGCAATCGGCATCGATGTCGAGCGCCTCGCCACAGATGTAAAGTGGGGCGTCTGCCGCGTTGCTCACGCAGAGGTTGGGAGCTGAGACGCTCTCGATGGGCACGCCGCCGCGCGTGACCTGGGCCGAACGCTCCTCTGTCGTTCCCTCGACGAGCATCTTAAAGTGCTTGAGGATTGAGACCAGATGGATGACGTCGTACGACCCGGGGTGGCACTGTTCGAATGCGGTGCAGACAACGTGAGAGAACTGCGGGGCAAGCATGCCGTCGAGCCAGCGGGGGTCGCGGGGTGAAAAGCCGCCGAGCAACGCAACTCGCTGATTGAGCATATTGAGCAACACGTCTTTGGAGAGGTCGGGGAAAACGTCGAGCAGAATCGTGTCGTCGCGCTGAACGCGACGGGAGAGGTTAAAGGCAGCAACGCCCGAAATGCCAAAGGTTCGGAAGAGCACTTCGCCGTCTTCGTGCCAGAGCTCCTCGTGATTGCGGGTGAGCGTCAAACGGGCGCGGACGCGCAGGCCATCCAGCGTCTTGAGCGCAGTCTGGTCGCCGAAGACCGATGCCGACACAGGGCAGAGGACGGGATGCTGCGGTGTGAGGGAAAGATTGAACGTCTTCGCGATGTCGGCGGGGCTGCCGCCCGTAGCGATAATTACGGCCTTTGCCTGCAGCGTCTCGTTCTTGCGAGGGGTGTCGGCAAGCGCCTTCCGAAGCGAGCGAACCTCCGATTTTCGGTCGTCGTGCTTTTTTGCCTTGAGTGCTCGCGCGGGACGGTCTATTTGGAGTACCCAGCCCTCGGGGGCTTTGAATGCCGAGGCAACGTTTGCTCCACAGATCAAGGTGATACCCAGGTGATTGCAAGCGTTGAGAAGCGCATCGCGCACCGATTCGGCACGAAGGGAGCGCGGATACAGCCGGCCCTCCTCGGAGGTCGTCATGATGCCCAGCGAGGAGAAGAAACTGCCGAGCTCTTGCTCGGGCCGGGGACCCATGACGGATTCGACGAATGCGGGGTGGTTGTACCGCTGGAAATCAATTGATTCGTTGGAAAGGTTGCAGCGGCCGTTGCCGGTCGCAAGGAGTTTAAGGCCGCAGGCAACATCGCGCTCAACGATGCAGACGCTTTTGCCTGCGCGTGCGGCCGTAATGGCGGCGGCGAGACCCGAGGCCCCGCCGCCGATTACCAAGACGTCATAGGAGGCGTTTGTGTTCACTTAGGCCTCGGCGGTCTCGTGCGGGGCAATGGCCTCGACAGCAGAGACGGCTTGGGGCAGCATACCGTCGGGCAGTGCGGTCTCAACCTCGCCCTTGTCGCAAGCCTCGGCGAGTGCCGGATTGATGGGAAGCTGCCCTAGAATCTCGAGGTTGTAACGCTCGGCGACCTCGGGGAGCTTGCTCTTGCCAAAGACTTCGATCTTCTTGCCGCAATCGGGGCACTCGATATAGCTCATGTTTTCGACGATTCCCAGAATGGGCACGTTCATCTTCTCGGCCATGTTGACCGCCTTGGCGACGATCATCGAGACCAGATCCTGCGGGCTCGTGACGATGACGATGCCATCGACGGGCAGCGACTGGAAGACAGTGAGGGCGACGTCGCCCGTTCCCGGAGGCATGTCGACCAGCAGGTAGTCGATGGGGCCCCATGAGGTTTCGCTCCAGAACTGCCTGATGGCACCCGCGATAACCGGGCCGCGCCAGAGCACGGGGTCGGTTTCGTTTTGGAGCAGCAGGTTAGAGCTCATAACCTTGACGCCGTGCTCGGAGATTTCGGGCAGCATAAGATTGCCGAGGGCATGGACGTGACGTCCGCTCATGCCGAACATCTTAGGGATAGAGGGGCCGGTAATATCGGCATCGAGGACGCCGACCTTGTGACCGTGGCGGGAAAGCTCCGTGGCGATGGCGCCGGTGACGAATGACTTGCCGACGCCGCCCTTACCGGAAAGCACGGCGATAACGCGCTTGACCTCGGACAGCGTATTCTCCTCAAATTGCGACGGCGACGTTTGCCCGCCGGCTGCCTGTGCGTGCTCGCAACCCATGTTTGACTCCTTTGTATATGTTGGGGCCGGAGCCCCGCGGTGTGACACGAGCGTCATTGTACCCTCGTTTGCGAGCGGGAGTCATTTGCGATGCATTTGGGCCGAGCGTGCTTGCAATACGATGGGCCCAAGCGAATGGGCGGGCTTACTGAACTTTGCTGGCGAACTCGAGGTATTGCATGCGCTGCAGCTTGTCGATCGTCGAGGTGTATGGGCTGTCTTCAGATTCCAAGTTGTAGCGCAGCCCGTCGGCACCGAGATAGCCGGCGACATTGATGGTGGGCACATCTGACCTTGTTGCAAGCAGGGCCTTTTGATAGTCGGTGAGCGGGGCGCCGATCTTATTAAGGGTAATGGCTGCAATCTCGTTTGCCCCGACGGTGTCGTAGACGTTGAGCTCGGTATTGCCGGCGATTTCATAGTTAGCCCAGACGAAATAGGTTGACTGATAGACACGGAAAGCGTGGCTTGCCGTATCTTCCTGAGGGTACAGCTCGTCGTTGAGAGTCGTTGCGGCGCTCGGCTGATGGTCGCCAAAAAAGACAAGAACAACCGGTCTGCCGATATTGCGGAGCTCGTTGATAAAGTACTCGAGGTCCCGGTCGGATGCGTTGATGCAGGTGAGATAGGTGTTGAGCGCGCTATTGGCGCCCTCGCTGGCTCCCTCGACCCAATAGTTTGTCAGCTCTTCGGCGGGAACGGTGCCATAGTCGTAGCCGCCGTGATTTTGCATCGTGACGTCAAAGATGAACTGCGGCGCTTCGTCGGTTCTAAGCAGGTCGAGTATCTTGTCGTAGGTGGCGTAGTCGCATACGCCGGCATGGTAACAGGGCGCACCTTCGAAATCGCCGATTGAAAGAAAGTCTCCAAAGCCCAGCTGCTGATAGATCTTATCTCGATGGTAGTTGACGGGGTTTTGCGGGTGCATAGCGGTAGCGGTATACCCAAGCTCTTTAAGGTCCTTTGCCAGGCTGTTGACGCCATTCATCTGATACAGCTGATAGGGGATCTTGCCTAATCCGACAAAGGCCGTTGTCGCTCCGGTCAAAAATTCGAATTCGGAGTTTGCCGTTCCGCCACCGGTGACCGAAGCGAGCATGGTGCCGCGAACAAGTGTGTCGGGAAGCGAGTTGTAGAATGCGGGGCCGGTGTACCCGGCCGCCTGGAGCTGCTCAAAGCACGAAAGGTCGCTAAAACTCTCGTTCATGACGGCAACAATCGTCGGCTTGATTTCATTGAACTGGGCAACGGCAGCCGCGCGCTGCTCGCTCGAGCCATACGTGCTGTCGTAGGCGGCGGCGAGCTCCTGCTCGATGCTCTGCGCCTCATCGGGCGTATAGCCTTCGGGCTTCTCAATGGGCAACTCGTTGGCCATTTCGGTGAACGAAGTGATAAAACCCTGAGACGTATATGTGGTGATGGGCTGCCAACGGTCAAATCCAAAATCCAGCGCCTGCTCCAAGTCGATGCTGGAAAAGCCCGAGAGCTCCACAACGGTCACTAGCAGAAAAGCGCAGAGGTTAGCGGCGATTGCGGGGAAGACATGGGTGGGCGTACGGAGCTTTCGCGGTCGGATAAGCGAAAGAAGCCCCAGGGAAATCTCCAGCAGGGCGAGAGAGGTTACGATTCCGGCGGTAAAGGTAAACTCGTATCCCTCGCTCACTTCCATTGCGGTGCCGAGGGCCAAGATATCGCTTGGCAGGATGGCTTCGCCTTTAAACGTTATGACGAAGTGCTCGGCAATGCCAAGGATGCAACAGGCGACGGGCACGAGGGCCATGACGCCTCCATGACGCTGTCCCAGCAAATAAAGGGAGAGCAGAACCGTCGCGAGCAGCCCGACGGAAAACCCGAATGAGTTGGCGGGAATGCGATAGAACGTTTCGTTACAGGCAATTTCGAGTGAAACGAACGAGAGCGCTGAAACAGCGGCGATGACAAGGATGTCACGGCAAATACAGGCAACCGTTCCCGTCGCAAGATCGGTTTGGTCGATATGTCCCGAAACCAAGGGCTCGACAAGAAGTATGACGGCGGCAGCACCGAGCGCCGAATAAGAAAGGACCCATAGGGAATTGTCCTCATTTACGAGCAATTGATTCGTAATCCATGCAGCTACCATGCCGAGCGGGATGAGGAGCGTCGCGCACCAAAAGACGCGGGCAATGGGCGGCTTTTCATTGTGTTTGATTGAAAAATACACGCGCACGACGACGGTGGCCACGATAAGGACGGCGATGAATATGGGCAGATTGGCCATGTCGCTCGAAGTGATTTCAAGGGGGATATCTTCGGTCATGGACGTTCCTCTGTTACAGCAAATTAAGTTCAGTAGTAGATTACTGTAACCTTTCCACGGCATTTCGAGAAACAAAGCATCCGATACGCAAAGCTAAAGGTCTGCGAATCTTGTATTACGAACATCTGTGCGCGTCGAGTGCGCTAAACTCATCGACAGTATGATTCGATGCAATAGGAGGCAAGGAGCTTCCATGTCTGATTCTTCTATCGTTATTCGCGGCGCTCGTGAGCACAACCTCCGTGATATCGATGTTTCCATTCCGCGTGACCAACTCGTGGTCATTACCGGTCTTTCTGGCTCGGGCAAGAGTTCGCTGGCATTTGACACTATCTATGCCGAGGGCCAGCGTCGATACGTCGAGAGCCTTTCGAGCTATGCGCGCCAGTTCTTGGGCCAGATGGACAAACCCGACTTGGATTCAATCGACGGCCTTTCGCCGGCGGTGTCGATCGACCAAAAGACGACGTCTAAAAACCCTCGCTCGACGGTTGGCACCGTAACCGAGATTTATGACTATCTGCGCCTGCTGTTCGCCCGTGTGGGCACCCCGCACTGTCCCGAATGCGGCCGCGTCATTGAGCGTCAGACGACCGACCAGGTTGCCGACAAGGTCTTGGCGGCGGGGGAGGGCCGCCGCGCGTTTGTGCTGGCACCGGTGGTGCGCGGGCGAAAAGGCGAGTACACCAAACTGTTTGAGGACCTTCGCGCCGAGGGCTTTAGCCGCGTGCGTGTCGACGGTGAAGTGCGCTCGCTCGACGATCCGATCGATCTGGACAAGAAGTTCAAGCACGATATCGAGGTCGTAGTCGATCGCATCGTGATCCGTGAGAACTCTCTGGGCCGTATCGCCGAGTCTGTTGAGCAGGCGACCGCGCTGGCTCACGGCAATGTAAACGTGTACATGCTGCCCGATCGTGATGCTCCCGAGGGGACCGAGGGCGAGCTGCTGGAGTATTCGTTGGCCTTGGCGTGCCCGGAGCATGGTCACTCCATTGACGATCTTCAGCCGCGTGATTTTTCGTTCAACGCTCCCTATGGCGCATGTCCTGAGTGCGACGGCCTGGGCTTTAAGAAAACCGTTGATGCCGAGGCGTTGATCGAGGACCCCTCGAAGTCCATTGCTGACGGAGTCTTTGGTAGCCTGTTTGGCAACTCGAACTACTATCCGCAGATTTTTGCTGCGGTCTGCAAACACTTTAAGGTGAGCACCGATACGCCGTGGGAGGACTTGCCCCCTCGCGTGCGTCGTGCATTCTTGGATGGCCTGGGCGATACGAAGATCTCGGTCGACTACCAAAAGCTCGACGGACGTCGCAGCCAGTGGGATACCAAGTTTTCGGGCGTTCGCAACATCCTGTACGAACGCTATACCGAGACGACGAACGAGAACACCAAGGCGCGCCTGGAGAAGTACATTCGCGAGGAGCCGTGCTCGAGCTGCCACGGCGCTCGTTTGCGCCCTGAGATGCTCGCCGTCACCGTGGGCGGCAAGTCCATTTACGAGGTTTGTTGCCTGTCGTGCCGTGAATCGCTCGAGTTTTTTGAGGGCCTGGAACTCACCGAGCGCCAACAGTTTATCGGCGGCCGTATCGTCAAGGAAATCCTGGAGCGCTTGCGTTTTCTGGTCGATGTTGGACTCGACTATCTGACGCTCGATCGTGCCTCGGCGACGCTTTCCGGTGGCGAGGCGCAGCGTATTCGCCTGGCAACGCAGATCGGCGCGGGTCTCATGGGCGTGCTCTATATTCTGGACGAGCCCTCGATCGGTCTTCATCAGCGTGACAACGAGCGCTTGATCAAGACGCTCGAGCGCCTGCGCGATATCGGCAATACCGTTATCGTCGTCGAACACGACGAGGATACAATCCGTGCCGCCGATTACGTGATCGACATGGGGCCCGGCGCCGGCGTCAACGGCGGACACGTAGTCGCGGCGGGAACGCCTGCCGATATCATGGCGTGTCCTGAGTCGATGACGGGCGCTTATCTGACCGGCAAACGAATGATCCGGGTGCCTGATGAACGGCGCAAGCCCGGTCGCGGCTGCCTTAAAATTACGGGCGCTCGAGCCAACAACCTCAAAAACGTTACTGCCAAAATCGAGTTTGGTACGCTTACGGTTGTTACCGGCGTGTCGGGATCGGGCAAGAGCTCCCTGGTTACCGATACCATTGCGCCTGCCCTTACGAATGCCATTCACCGTTCGACGCGCCCTGTGGGTCCATATAAGAAAATCGAGGGCATCGAGTGTATCGATAAGGTTATCGATATCGACCAGTCGCCGATTGGCCGCACGCCGCGTTCCAACCCTGCTACCTATATCGGCCTGTGGGATGATCTTCGCGCGCTGTTTGCGAGTACGCCGGAGTCGAAGGCGCGCGGCTACTCGCCGGGTCGTTTCTCCTTTAATGTGAGTGGCGGGCGCTGTGAGGCGTGCAAGGGCGACGGGCAGATCAAGATCGAGATGCACTTCCTTCCTGATATCTACGTTCCCTGCGAAGTTTGCGGCGGTAAACGCTACAACCGCGAGACACTCGAGGTCACCTACCGTGGCAAGACCATCTCGGACGTGCTCGACATGAGCGTCACCGAGGCGCTGGCCTTCTTTGGGAATATCCCGCAGATTAAGCGCAAGCTCCAGACGCTGTACGATGTAGGCTTGGGCTACGTGAGCCTGGGCCAGCCCGCCACGACGCTTTCGGGCGGCGAGGCGCAGCGTGTGAAACTCGCCAAGGAGCTTCATCGACGCCAGACGGGCAAGACGTTCTATATTTTGGACGAGCCGACGACCGGCCTTCATTTTGAGGACGTCCGCCAGCTGCTCGATGTGCTGCAGCGCTTGGTCGATGCGGGCAACACGGTGCTGGTGATTGAACACAACCTTGATGTCATCAAGGTTGCCGACCGCCTGATCGATATGGGTCCCGAGGGCGGTAACGGCGGCGGAACCGTCGTGGTTTCGGGCACACCGGAGCAGGTTGCGGACTGTCCGCAGAGTTATACGGGCAAGTTTTTGGCGCCGTTGCTCAGGCGTGACCGGGAGCGTCAGGCTCAACTTGATGCTCAATAAATAGGCGATTCAGTTTATGGGCGCCATCGACTCCTTGTGATTCGATGGCGCTTGCTGTGCCGAAGTGACGTATGCAGCCGAATTGGACATATACTTAATCCTTGCGTCCGAATGCGAGGGAAAGGATATGTCATGGCAAAGGCTGTAAAGACGCCAAAAACCAATGCGATGCGCGAGCTGGAAAGCGCCGGCATTTCCTATGTTCTACATACGTACGAAGACGATGGTGATGAGTCGGTGGGCCTGGGTGTCGCGATTTCGGAGCAGCTTGGCGAGGAGCCCGGTCAAGGATTTAAGACTTTGGTCTGCGTGACACCGTCCAACGACTATGTCGTGTGCTGTATCCCTGTTGCCGACGAGCTCGATCTAAAGTCCGCCGCGCGTGCCGCGGGGGAGAAGTCCTTGGCCTTGATGCATGTGAAGGATTTGCTTGCGGCGACTGGCTACGTTCGCGGCGGCTGCAGCCCGGTCGGTATGAAAAAACGCTACCGGACGCTCATTGATGAGACATGTGTCCTTTGGGATACCATTTTTATTTCGGGAGGCAAGCGTGGTTATCAGCTCGAGCTTGCACCCGATGATTTAATTGCATTTTGCGGGGCGACGGTTGCCGCGATTACGAGAGAGGACTGAGCGATGGCGCAGGAAGAATTGAAGCGCGGAGCTCATTTTGCAAAAGAATCTGCGCCTCAGACACCCTCATCCGAAGCTTCTTCGTCGCGAGATGACACTGACGACATGGGCTCGTCGGACTACTCCACGGTTGGTCGTTCCGCCGGGCTTATGACCATCCTGACCATTGTGTCTCGCGTCACCGGTTTTATCCGCACGTGGGCAATGGCGGCCGCTATCGGCATGTCGCTACTTTCGTCCTCCTATCAGGTCGCCAACAACCTGCCCAATATGCTCTACGAACTCGTGATGGGCGGCATGCTCGTGACGGCGTTTTTGCCCGTGTACATGGGCGTGAGGCGTGAGCAGGGTCGCGAGGCCTCGAACGAGTACGTGGGCAACCTGCTCGGCATTCTGCTTTTGGTGCTGGGTGGCATTTCGTTGCTGGGGACCGTGTTCGCCCCGGGCTTTATCTGGACGCAATCGTTCCTTTCGGGTGACGGCGGCAGCATGGATACCGCTGCGTTCATGTTCCGTTTCTTTGCCATCCAGATTCTGTTTTATGGTTTGGGCTCGGTGTTCTCGGGCGTTCTCAACGCACACCGCGACTACTTCTGGTCGACGTTTGCCCCGGTCCTCAACAATGTGATCGTCATTGCGAGCTTTATGGGTTTTGCGCCCGTGTCCGCACAGTTTGGCGAACGTGCCGGCATCATCTTGATTGCGGCCGGTACGACCCTCGGTGTCTTTGTTCAGATGGCATGTCAGATTCCCGCGCTTAGCAAGCACGGCGTGCATCCCCATATCCATATCGACTTTAAGGACCCCGCGCTGCGCCAGACGATTGCGCTCGGTATCCCGACGCTGCTCGCCACGGTGTGCATGTTTGTCTCGACTTCTATCACCAACGCTGCCGCGCTGGTGGTCCAGCCCGAGACTGGTCCTTCCGTCATCGCCTATGCGCGCCTGTGGTACACGCTGCCCTACGCGCTGATTGCCGCCTCGCTTTCGACGGCGCTCTATACCGAGCTCTCTCACGACGCACAGGAGAAGGATTACGACAGCGTACGCACGGGCATTTCGCGTGGCGTCGCCCAGATGCTGTTCTTCCTGATTCCGTTCGCACTGTACCTGATTGTCTTCGCACGTCCGCTCAACATGATCTACTGTGCTGGCAAGTTCGATGAATCCGGAGTGGCGCTGGTGTCCGAGTACCTTGTCTACCTAGCGCTCTCGCTGCCGCTCTACGGCGTGGTCGTGTTGATGCAGAAGAGCTTCTCTGCCTTGCTCGACATGAAGCCCTATAGCCGCTATTGCCTGTATTCTGCCATCGGCCAGGCCGGCTCGGTTCTGCTGTTTGGCGTTGTGCTGGGCTTCGGTATGCCGGCAATCGCGCTTTCGTATGTTGTCGACTACGTGATCTTGGTCGGCTGTTCGCTGTGGTGGCTGCGTCGTCGCCTGCGTGGCCTTCAGGTCAAATCTATCCTGCATGGCGGTTTCTTTGGCCTTTTGCTCGGTGGTCTAGGTGCTGCCGCAGGCGCCGGCGTCATGTGGGTGCTTGAACACTTTGTCGGGGCACTTGGCGGCTCGATTCTGATTACTCTTGGCTACGTTTGCGTTGCGGGTGTCGTCTCGCTTGCTGTTACCTTTGGCCTTGCCGTCGTCCTTAAGATGCCTGAGGTCTCGGCGCTGCTTCGTCGCAAGTAGGTGCGTGTGGCCGGTCACGACAACATTCCAACGCTTGCCGAGCAGGTTTCGCGCGTTCCCACACAGCCCGGATGCTACCTTTGGAAGGATGCCAAGGGCGATGTCATCTACGTGGGCAAGGCAAAAAACTTGCGTTCCCGTATGCGCCAGTACGTGACACTGCAGGATGAGCGTCAAAAGATCCCGCTGATGATGCAGCTGGTGGCGAGCTTTGACTATATCGTGGTGGAGACCGAGCACGAGGCGTTGGTGCTCGAGCGCAATTTGATTGGTCAGTACCATCCGTACTTTAACGTCGACCTCAAGGATGACAAGAGCTACCCCTTTATCGCCATTACAAAGGGCGACCTGTATCCCGCTATCAAATATACGCGCGAGCGTCATAAGCCGGGAACGCGTTATTTTGGTCCCTATACCGATAGCCGTGCGGCACGTGAGACGATAGATACGCTGCGCAAGGTTATCCCCATCTGCTCCGCATCCTGTGCGGAGTGGCGTCGTTGTCGTCGTATCGTCGAGTCCCACAGGGGCGAGGAAGACATCGTCAATATGATTTGCGCGCAAAACGGGCGTCCCTGCTTTGACTACCATGTCGGGCGCGGCCCGGGTGCGTGTGTCGGCGCGATTTCTCCTACGGACTATGCCAAGAACGTCAAACGTGTCGAACGTTTTTTGTCGGGCCATCGCAAGGATGTCGTCGATGAGCTGACCTCCGAGATGACGGATGCCGCCGAGGCGCTCGACTTTGAGCGCGCGGCACGCGTCAAACGTCGTTTGGAGGTCATCAGGGGTCTGGACGACCGTCAGCAAGTCGTTTTTCCCTCCAGTGTCGATATCGATGTCATCGGTTTCTATCGCGAGGAGACCATCTCCGCCGCTTGCGTCTTTGTCGTGCGTGAGGGTCGAACGGTTCGAACCTGCGAGTTCATTCTTGACAAGGGTCTTGATGTTGACGAGGAAGAGCTCCAGTCGGGCTTTCTTAAGCGCTATTACGACGAGACGGCCGATATTCCAGCTGAGATAAACCTCTCTGTCGAGCTTGAGGATGCGGAGGCGCTGGGGGAGTGGCTTGCAGGCAAGCGCGAGCGTTCCTGCCATCTCCATAGGCCGCAGCGTGGCGAAAAGCACCGTTTGCTCGATATGGCATCCAAAAATGCGCGCCATGCCCTCATGCGCTACATGATGCGAACGGGGTACGCTGACGACCGCACCAATCAAGCGCTCCTGGAGCTCGAAAGCGCGCTGGCGCTGCCGGCGCCGCCGATGCGTATCGAGTGCTTCGATATCTCGACGCTGCATGGAACCTTTACCGTCGCCTCGATGGTGGTGTTTACCAACGGACGCGCCGACAAGAGCCAGTACCGTCGTTTTAAAATTCAGGCCGAATTGGACGAGGCAAACGACTTCGTGTCGATGTCCGAGGTTTTGGGACGACGCTATGCTCCCGAGCGCATGGCCGACGAGCGCTTTGGCTCGCGCCCCGATTTGCTCGTTGTCGATGGCGGTAAGCCGCAATTGACCGCTGCGATCAAGCAACTTGAGGCTCTTGGGCTCGATATACCAGTTTGTGGCTTGGCAAAGGCCGATGAGGAAGTTTTTGTGCCTTGGGACGAGACTCCCGTCGTGCTGCCGACCGGGTCTGCTTCGCTCTATCTAATTAAACAGGTGCGCGATGAATCGCACCGTTTTGCAATCACATTCCATCGTGAGTTGCGCGATAAAGCCATGACAGTTTCGGTACTCGATGACGTTCCAGGCGTGGGACCCACCAGAAAACGTGCCCTTATGCGCCATTTTGGTTCGATGAAGCGTTTGCGCGCGGCGAGCGAGCAAGAGATCGCGGAAGTTCGCGGCATACCTGCCGATGTTGCCAAGGCGGTCCACGAGGCGCTCGTTGCGTGGAATGCCGAGCGCGCCGAGGCGGCGGCTGGCCATTCCGATAGCTAAACACGAGCCTAAACTACTGATATACATGATTGCGTGATTTTCAACCATTTATTTCGCCATGATTGCATGCTGGTTTCGGGTTTTATTAACGCTAAAACGTTTGACTAGTCATGGTGAACAACCCTGCTATCCTGCGGGTTGACGAAGACTGATATCTCACCTCGTCGATACATACTGTCTGGCGAATCATTTGTCAATGAATTCGGTGAACGGTAGTAAATACCGTTCAAGCGTATGTATGTATCGGTCGCCGAGCGCGGCACCTCAGTTGGGTTCGTCGGTAGGTAAGGTATATATCGTCCGCAAGTTGCGCGGGGGCAAGTCTAGGTGCTCCCGAGTAAGATTCTCTATTGATAGGAGAAGACATGGCCATCATCAACAAGGGTATGTCCAGGCGTTCGTTCCTCGGCCTCACCGGCAGCGTCGCTGCTGTCGCCGGCCTTGGTCTCACTGGCTGCGGTGGCAGCTCTAGCGACGAGGGTTCCGCTTCCGGCTCCACCGATTCCGCCAACCGTGGCGGCGGCGTGATCACCGCTGGTTCCGCTTACGCTCCGTCCAGCTTCGATCCCGCCAGCACCGGCTCCGCTGTGGGCCTGGGTGCTAACTGGCACGTCGTCGAGGGCCTCTACGGCATCGATTACCACGACTACAGCACCTTCAACGAGCTCGCCACCGACGATCCCAAGTCTGTGGACGACACCACTTTCGAGGTCACCATCCGCAAGGGCGCCAAGTTCTCCGATGGCACCGAGGTCACCGCTGACGATGTCGTTGCCTCCTACACCGCTTGCGCCGCTTCCGCTACCTATGCTCCGTTCTTCCAGCCCTTCGAGTCCATCGAGGCCAAGGACGCCAGCACCGTGACGGTCAAGACCAAGGTCCCCAACTTCTCCCTGCTCAAGGATCGTCTGGCCATCGTCCGCGTTACCCCGGCCACCCAGACCGAGGAGGATCGCGCCAAGCAGCCGATCGGCTCCGGCCCCTGGATGTACGACTCTATCTCCGATACCGAGATCACCCTGGTTCCCAACCCCGAGTACAACGGTGAGTATGCTGCCGAGGATAAGAAGATCCAGTACAGCATCCTGACCGACCCCACTGCTCGCGTTACCGCTCAGCAGGAGGGCTCCACGCTCGTTATGGAGCTCGTTACCGCTGACGCCGTCGACCAGCTCGAGAGCGCCGGCTGCAAGATTGACAACGTTCAGGGTTTCGGCACCCGCTTCATCATGTTCAACGTCGCCAAGGAGCCTTGGAACAACGTCAAGGTCCGTCAGGCTGTCATGTATGCGCTCGACACCGAGAAGATGGTCAGCAACACCTTCGCCGGCCTTGCCACCGCTGCCAGCTGCTACCTGCCCAAGAGCTTCACCAACTATCATGAGGCTTCCACGGTGTACAAGACCGACACCAAGAAGGCTAAGAAGCTCATCGAGGAGTCTGGCATCACCCCGGGTGCCATCACCCTGCGCACCACCGACAACGAGCAGATTAAGGGCATGGCCGCCCAGGTCAAGAACGACCTCGACGCTCTCGGCTTCGATGTGACCATCCAGACCGATACCTCGCCGGCCACCTACGCCGCCATCGACGGCGGCGAGGCCTACGATATCCTCCTTGCCCCTGGCGATCCTTCCTGCTTCGGCGCCGACCCCGACCTGCTGCTCAACTGGTGGTACGGCGACAACGTCTGGATGCAGACCCGTTGCCCGTGGAAGGAGTCCGCTGAGTGGCAGAAGCTCCACGGTCTCATGGACGAGGCTCTTGCCGCCGAGGGCGACGAGCAGCAGAAGAAGTGGAACGAGTGTTTCGACATCATTGCCGACAACGCCGTTCTGTACCCCGTTGTCCACGTCAAGACCGTCTCCGCTTCTTGGGACGATCCGTCCACTGCGCCCAATGGCGAGGCCCTCGATGGTTTCAAGGGCATCGGCACGACGAGCATGTCCTTCAGGGGCGTTGCGACCGTCAAGGCGTAAGACTCGCTTGAGTCTATATGCAGGATGTCGGTCGTTGGGACCGTATCCTCATAGTTGAAACAAAGACCCGGGCGGCAACGATGTCGCTCGGGTCTTGTAATGAGTATCCGTACTCATATACCAGTTGGTCCTACCGACAAAAGAAAGGGGAGAGAACGTGAACAACTTGCTACGTTTGATTGGAAGGCGTCTTGTGGCGCTGCCGATCATGGCATTGGGCGTCACCGTCCTGGTGTTCTTCCTTATGTCGTTCTCCAAGACCGACCCCGCCTACACGGCGTTGGGTGACGGTGCCTCGCCCGAGGCGGTTGCCGAGTACCATGAGAAGTATGGTCTGGACGACCCCTGGCCCGTGCGCTACGTGCGCTATATGGGCGATTTGATCCATGGCGACATGGGCACCTATGGTGCTGCCCGCAACTCCGTTGCCAAGCGCATCTCCACGGCCCTGCCCGTCACGATGCAGCTGACCTTCATCGGTCTTGCCATCGGTGCGGTCGTTTCGTTTTTGCTCGGCGTCATCGCGGCACTGTATCGCGACAAATGGCCGGACCAAGTAATCCGTGTCTTTTCCATCGCCGGCTTGGCAACCCCGTCGTTCTGGCTTGCCGTTCTGTTGATCCTGCTGTTCTCTTCCTACCTTAAGGTGCTCCCGGCATCGGGCGCTCTGCCTCACTTCACCACGAATCCGGTTGGCTATCTGGGGCGTATGATCATGCCCGCTATCGCCTTGGCATTTCCGCTGACGGGCCAGATGACTCGTATCGTGCGTACCGCCATGGTCGAGGAGCTCGACAAGGATTATGTCCGTATGGCTCGCGGCGCCGGCGTTCCCGAGAAGGTCGTCGTCGGCATCAACGTTCTTCGCAATGCGCTGATCACCCCGGTCACCACCCTCGGTCTTAAGATCGGTTACCTCATGGGCGGCGCCGTCGTCATCGAGGTTATCTTCAACCTCCCCGGCATGGGCACCGCGATTCTGCAGGGCGTTCAGGGCAACGAGGCGAACCTGGTTCAGGGCGTCGTCATCGTCGTTGCTCTTGCCTTCATCATCATCAACATCGTGGTTGACATGCTCTACCTGCTCATCAACCCGCGCATCAGGACGGTGTAGATTATGGTAAAGATTCGAGAGAAGCAAACCGAGCAGCTCGAGAAGGCTGCCTCCAAGGGGCTCAAGCTCGGTGGCTGGAAGAAGATGACGCTGTCTTCTAAGATTGCCGCCGTCGTGCTGGTGCTGGTCGCCCTGACTGCGATTCTGGCGCCCCTTCTTGCCCCCTATAGCCCGGTCGAGATCTTTACGGCTCGCCAGGCTCCCGGCAACGGATTTATCTTCGGTACCGACGATAAGGGTCGCGACATTCTGTCGCGTATGCTCTACGGTGGTCGTTACTCGCTGATTATCGGCTTTGGCGCCACCGCCATGGCTCTGGTCTGCGGCTCGGTCGTGGGCGCCCTTGCAGCGGTTTCGCGCAAGGCCGTCTCCGAGACGATCATGCGTATCTTGGACATCATCATGTCCATCCCGGGCATCGCCCTCGCGGCCGTCTTCGTCTCCATCCTGGGCAACTCCGTGCCGTCGATCATCTTCGCCATCGGCTTTATGTACACTCCGCAGATTGCCCGTATCGTACGCGCCAATATCGTGTCCGAGTACGGCGAGGACTATGTCCGCGCGGTCATCGTTTCCGGCGCCAAGGCTCCGTGGATTTTGATTAAGCATGTTCTGCGTAACTGCATCGCCCCGATCATGGTCTTCACCGTTACCCTGGTCGCCGACGCCATCATCTTCGAGGCCTCGCTGACCTTCATCGGCGCTGGTATCCAGGAGCCCACCGCTACCTGGGGCAACATCCTCGCCGACGCCCGCGGCGGCGTGCTCGCCGGTCGTTGGTGGCAGGCGCTGTTCCCGGGCCTAGCCATCATGATCACCTGCCTGGCGCTCAACATCCTCTCCGAGGGCATTACCGACGCCATGGCCGCTGCTCCCTCCGCTGCCCTGGATCCTACCGATTCCTCCAAGCGTCGCGAGGCCGACCTGCTGGTCTCCGACCCCGTTCGCGCCTACAAGGAGCAGGCCCAGTCCCTCTCCGCTCGCCTTGGCGCCCTGCGCGATGTCGAGCTCAAGCGTGACGATCGCCACGTGCCCGACGAGTCCGTTGAGCCGATTCTCTCGGTCCGTGACTTCTGCATCCAGTTTGAGCATCACGGTGATATCAACGTCGTCGACCATGTCAACTTTGACGTTCGTCCTGGTCAGACCATGGGCCTGGTGGGCGAGTCCGGTTGCGGTAAGTCCATCACCACGCTGGCCATCATGGGCCTGACCGACGATGACGAGCATCTTTCCGGCGAGGTTCTCTGGGAGGGTCGCGACCTGCTCAAGATGAGCAAGAAGGAGTGGTTCGGCCTGCGCGGTACCGATATCGCTATGGTCTATCAGGACGCCCTGTCCTCGCTTAATCCCTCCATGCTCATCTCTGCCCAGATGAAGCAGCTCACCAAGCGCGGCGGAACCCGCAGCGCCGAGGAGCTCCTGGAGCTCGTCGGCCTCGATCCCAAGCGCACGCTCGAGAGCTATCCGCACGAGCTTTCCGGCGGCCAGCGTCAGCGTGTCCTGATCGCTATGGCCCTTACCCGCGACCCCAAGCTGGTCATCTGCGACGAGCCCACGACCGCTCTGGACGTTACCGTCCAGAAGCAGGTCATCAAGCTGCTCAACGATCTTCAGGCCAAGCTCGGCTTTGCCATGATCTTTGTTTCGCATGACCTGGCTCTGGTCGCCGAGGTTGCCCATAACATCACGGTTATGTACGCTGGCCAGGTTATCGAGCAGGCACCCACCAAGGAGCTGCTCACCAACCCGATCCACGAGTACACCCGCGGTCTTCTGGGCTCCGTTCTGTCCATCGAGAGCGGCTCGGGCCGTCTGCACCAGGTCCCCGGCGCCGTTCCCAGCCCGCGCGATTTCCCCAAGGGCGATCGCTTCGCACCCCGCTCGAGCCATCCGCGTATTGGCCTGGATACCCGTCCGGTCTTCAAGCGCGTGCCCGGCACCGAGCACTTCTATTCCGAGCTCCCCGACGAGGTGCTCAAGGCAAATGGTTTGACCCCTCACGCGGAGGTGATGTAGATGAGCGATACCGCAGTCAACGGCGTCGAGCCGATCATCTTCCTTGATGACGTCCACGTCACCTTTAGGACCCGTACCGGCTCGATTCTGCACCCCAACCTGGTTCACGCCGTCCAGGGTGTAACGATTAAGCTCATGCCCGGTCAGACGATCGGCATCGTCGGCGAGTCCGGTTGCGGTAAGTCCACCACCGCTAACGTCATGTGCGGCCTGCAGGCCCCCACGAGCGGCAAGGTCTACTTTAAGGGCAAGGACGTTACCAAACGTACCGCCGAGGACCGTCGCCACATGGGTCGCGTCATCTCGGTCGTGTTCCAGAACCCGGCCACGGCGCTCAACCCCCGCATGGTCGTTCGCGAGCAGCTGCTCGACCCCATGCGCGTCCACAACCTGGGTACCGAGGCCGAGCAGGAGAAGCGCGTCAAGGAACTCTTGGAGCTCACCGGTCTGCCCAGCTCCGCTGCCGAGGTTCTTCCCGGCCAGCTTTCGGGCGGCCAGCGTCAGCGCGTCGCAATTGCCCGTGCCCTGTCGCTGAACCCCGATGCCATCATCGCCGACGAGCCCACCTCGGCTCTGGACGTTTCGGTCCGCGCGCAGATTCTGAACCTGCTGACTGACCTTAAGAAGGAGCTCGGCCTGGCCATGGTGTTCATCAGCCATGACATCCAGACGGTCCGCTATATCTCTGACGACATCATCGTTATGAATGGCGGCAAGATCGTCGAGCAGGGCGAGGCCAAGCAGGTCTTCCAGCACCCCCAGGACCCCTACACCAAGATGCTGCTCGGCGCTGCGCCGTCGCTGCTGCATCCCAAGCTCGGCGAGTAACCTCGCTTTCCCTCCCGTGCGCCCGGTTCCCTTGCCGGGCGCACCTCCGTTGCGATTTCGAAAGGTTGGGTTCACGAGCCATGCCAAGTGCTCAGGAGCTACAACATCAATTTGGTGAATATCGAGGCGCCATGCCCCGTCCATCAGATTTCGATCTCTTTTGGAAGGATCGCATGGCCGAGGCCGACGCCGTCGGGCTTGACTATGCGATCGAGACGGCATCGGTCACCGATGCCGCGACCTGCCAGCTTTTCGACCTCTGGTATACCGGCATGTGTGGCGCTCGCCTGCATGCCAAGTACCTTAAACCCGTCTCGGACGAGCCCGTGCCATTGGTGCTTCAGTTTCATGGGTATCCGGGTGCAAGCCGCAGCTGGTTTGAGCAGGCGTCGTTTGCGGGCATGGGCATGGCACTCATCGCCCTCGACTGCCCCGGCCAAGGAGGTCCCTCCGAGGACATTGGTGGATTTGAGGGCACAACGGTTGCCGGGCATATCGTCGCCGGCATCGACGGCGACCCGGCCAACCTCTACTATGTCCGCTTACACCAAGATATTCGAATCCTGTGCCGTATTGTTCGTGAGCTCGAGGGCATCGATCTTGCCCGTGTGTTTGTGAACGGCGCGTCGCAGGGCGGCGGTTTGGGTATTGCGACCTGTGCGCTTAATAGCGAGCTTATCAATCGTGCCGCCATCCTCTATCCCTTCCTGTCGGATTTCCGCCTGGTCTGGGATTTGGATGCCGACGACATTGCCTACGAAGGCCTGCGCTATTGGTCTCGCTGGTTTGATGAGGACTCGACTCGTATTGACGAAGCCTATGCCAAGCTGGCGTACTTCGATTCCAAGAACTTTGCCCCTATGGTCAAATGCCCCGTGCTGTTTGGCACTGGCACAGCCGATATCGTCTGTCCGCCAGCGACGCAGTTTGCGGTCTATAACAACCTGACCTGCGAAAAGCGTCATGAGTTCTTTGAAGGCTTTGGCCACGAGGAGATTCAGGATTTTGACGATTTGATCATTCCGTTTTTCTGCAAGGGAGGGGAGGCTCATGTCTAAGTGCGAGAGCAATGTTGACGAGCTGATTGTCCCCGGGCTCGTGGGAATTCCTGGAACGGTTTCGTCAAGGCTCGCAGAATATCGGGACTGGCGCGGTGATGTCCAAGCAGATGTTTCTGATTTAGAGACATGCGCTTCGAATCTTGAGATTCAAGGCCTGGCCATTACGGCGATTGACTTTGTTAACCCCTGCGCCCGTTACTCGGAGGTCTCCTTTGAGCTCGGTGACGATGCGATTCACGCTCGTTTGATCGAGCCTGTCGGTCGTGCCCGAGTATCTGAGCGCGTGCCGCTGTGCCTGATGTTCCACGACATCGATCGGCCTGTGCGCGGCTGGCATCACATGACGAGATTTGCCGCCATGGGGTATGCCGTCCTCGCGCTGGATGACGATGTTGCTGGTGCGGACGACCTGCAGCGGGGGATTTCTTCGTCCGCTTTTGTCGAGCGCGTCCGTTGGGGTTGCGCGTTGGCGAAGGTGGCGCGCAATCTTGATGGCATGGACCCCGACCGCATCTTTGCATGGGGCGAGGGCCTTGGCGGCGGAGTCGCGCTGGCGGTTTCTGCTCTGGACGAGCGGGGCCTCGCCTGCACGGCGGTTGCCAATCCAATTCCCGGTGGCCTTGAGGCGCTGTCGTCTCGGGTGCGCGGATCGGTGCTCATGGGCACATCGCTCATGGATGCCGCGAGCGACCCCAAGGGCCAGTTTGCCGTATTCAACGGTCTTGAGTGTGACCGGAGGCATATCGTCTATGCCAAATACGCTCACGAGCGCATCAATGCGTTCGAAAACGAAGTCGTCGACTTCTTTAACCAAACGTTCTACCCGTGTTCTTTGGCCTAGGCGGCCTGGACACTGCCAACAAGAGTGGGCGGCATAGGGCTGCCCGCCAGACAACTAAGGAGATTCTTGTGGCAACTCAGAAATTCACCGGCGTTATCCCTCCCGTTGTTGTTCCCGATACCGAAGATCACCAGCTCGACGTTGCCTCCTTTGAGCGCAGCATCAACCGCATGATCGATGCCGGCGTCGATGGCTTGTTCTTCCTGGGCTCCTCGGGCGAGGTCGTCTTCTCCACCGACGAGCGTCGCCGTCAGATCATCGCCGAGGCCGTCCGTATCGTCGACCACCGCGTTCCCGTTCTGGTCGGCATCATCGACACCGAGACCGAGCGCATGATCGAGCACGGTAAGGTCGCTCAGGAGCTGGGCGCCGATGCTCTCGTCGCCACCTGCCCGTTCTATGCCCTGCAGGGCATGACCGAGGTCGAGGAGCACTTCCGCATCCTGCATGAGGAACTCGACCTGCCCATCTTCGCCTACGACATCCCCGTGTGTGTCCACACCAAGCTCCCCTGGAAGCTCCTTGCCAAGCTCGGTGCCGAGGGCGTTCTGGCCGGCGTCAAGGATTCCTCGGGTGATGACATCTCGTTCCGCTACCTCGTTCAGGAGAACGAGAAGAACGGCCATCCGATGAGCATCCTCACCGGTCACGAGGTTGTTGTCGACGGCGCTTACCTCGGTGGCGCCGACGGTTCCGTCCCGGGTCTCGCCAACGTTGAGCCCGAGGGCTACGTGCGTCAGTGGAAGGCCGCTCAGGCTGGTGACTGGGCTACCGTCAAGGCCGAGCAGGATCGCCTCAATGAGATTTCGCATATCTGGGATGTCACCTCGGGCGTCCAGGGCTATGCCGGTGGCGTCGGCGCCTTCAAGACCGCTATGAACCTCATGGGTATCTTCGACAGCCCGACCATGCCGCGCCCGGTGAAGGCCATGACCGGCGAGAACGTCGAGGCTATTAAGAAGGTCCTCCAGGACAACGGTCTCCTGTAAAGCTTCCCCGGGCACCCGATCTTGGGGCTCAAGCGGTCGAGCGTGACCCATTAGGTCAACGCCCGACCGCTTTCACCCCAACCTCGGACACCCGGGAAACCTTTACCAAGCTGCGGCGATAACGCAGCCTTCATTTCCTGTAGTTGTTTTTATCTCCTAAGGAGAGCGACATGGAGAACAAGTACGTCTGCTCTGTCGATATCGGCGGAACTAAGATCGCGACTGCCATCATGGAGTACCCGGCTGACGGTAGTGTGCCCCGTCCCGTCTTTGAGGCCGAGGTTCCCACCGAGGCCCAAGAGGGCGGCGAGGCCGTCTTCCAGCGTATCGAGGCGTCCATCAAGGCCGCTCTCGAGGCGAATCCCGATGTCGAGGTCCTTGGCGTCGGTATCGGCGCCGCCGGCGTCGTCGATCCCAAGACGGGCGCCATCGCGTATGCCAATGAGATCATGCCCGGCTGGTCCGGCGTTCAGTTGGGGCCGCGTCTGCGCGAGGACCTCGGTCTTCCCGTTGCCGTTGTGGGCGACGTGCAGGCTCATGCTCTGGGCGAGGCCCACTGGGGCGTCGGCAAGGGCAAGTTCTCCGTCTTGTGTCTTGGCATCGGCACGGGCATCGGCGGCGCATATGTCGAGAGCGGCCGCGTGATGCAGGGCTTCCATGGTGCTGCCGGTCATATGGGCCACATTGAGTGTTCGGCTGCCGCCGGCATTCCCTGCGCCTGCGGGCGTTCCGGCCATCTGGAGTCGGTTGCTTCGGGCACTTCCATTGGTCGAATGTACGATGAGCGTTTTGGCCGCGTCGACCCCAGCCGTCCTTCGGTCGGTCGCGATGTGAACGATCTGTGCCGTGCGGGCGACGCAAAGGCGACCGAGGTCATCCATGACGCCGGCTTTGCGCTGGGGGCCAGCTTGGGCTCGCTCGCTAACATCCTGGACCCTGAGGTCATCGTGCTTTCGGGCGGCGTGATTCACCAAGGTCCCGATTGGCGTTCGCAGACGTGGAAGGATTCGGTGCACAAGGGCTATGCCAGCCAGGCGCTCGATCCGCTTCAGGACACGCCGATCCTCATCGGTTCTCTGGAGGGCGATGCTCCGCTCATCGGTGCCGCCGAGCATCTTCTTGCTTCGTTGAAGTAAACATAACTACCAAGTGTGCCTTCTGAGGTGCCGCAGATTGACGTGAAAGAGGAGCGAAGCGTACTTCGGTACGCGAGCGACGGTTTGAACGTCAAGGTGCGGCGTCTCAGAAGGCTGTTTTGAGAAAGGTTGAGTCGAACATGACCGTTGATCCTTTGATCCAGTCCCTGAAGGGCAAGCTCGTCGTGAGCGTTCAGGCGTATATGGGCGAGCCGCTTCGTACGCCCGAGACCATGGCGCAAATGTCTCGCGCTTGCGAGCTCGGCGGCGCCGCCGCCATTCGCTGCCAGGGCCTTGCCGACATTGCCGCCATTAAGGGTCGCTGTGAGGTTCCCGTCATCGGCCTGTGGAAGGATGGGCACGAGGGCGTTTACATCACGCCGACGCTGCGTCACGCTCGCGCCTGCGTTGCTGCCGGTGCCGATATCGTGGCGATCGACGCCACCGATCGTCCGCGCCCCGATGGCAAGACGGTCGAGGATACCTTCCGCCCGCTGCACGAGGAGGGTGTGCTCCTGATGGCGGATTGTGCCACCATCGAGGATATTCGCCGTGCTGTTGATATGGGCTTTGACCTGGTATCCACCACGCTTTCTCACGGCGTCGCCGCCATCGACTGCACCATGGCCGATGGCCCCGACCTGCCGCTCCTGCGTCAGGCGACTGAGGAATTCCCCGGCCTTCCTATCATTTGCGAGGGTCGCGTGCATACGCCCGAGGAGGCTCGCGCCGCGATCGATGCTGGCGCCTGGGCCGTTGTCGTCGGCACCGCCATCACGCACCCCACGAGTATTACGAGTTGGTTCAAGGCTGCACTTGAGGCGTAAGACAGGCCTCGTATCCGCTCGGGGCGGTATACTCAATATAGGCAATTGACCGCGCGGGATCCGGGTTGCTGGGTCCCGCGCTTGTTTTCGGGAGGCAGCACATGCAAAAGGGAGATGCCATGGATGCGGCGGAGCGCTCGGAGCGCATCCCCGATATCGTCATCATCACCGGAATGTCCGGATCGGGCCGCACACAGGCCATGCACGTGTTCGAGGACATGGGCTATTTTTGCATCGATAACCTGCCTCCGCGTCTCATCGCCCAGCTTGCCGAGCTCGTCGGCATCAATACGGGCGTGGGCAGGCATCTCGCCGTCACCTGTGACCTGCGCAGCCAGGGCTTGTTCGATGAGCTGCTCGATGCCGTTGCCGCACTCGAGGAGCGCGAGATGAGCTGTGACATCGTGTTTCTCGAGGCCTCTGACGAGGTGCTGATCCGTCGTTATAGCGAAAACCGCCGCCGCCATCCCATTGCCAAGCCGGGGGAGACTACGGCCGATGCGATTCAGCGCGAGCGCCTGCAGCTGCAGGGTGTGCGCGACCGAGCCGATATGATCATCGACACGAGCCGCCTGCGTACCTCTGCCCTGCGCAACAAATTGCGCATGGCGTTCTCCGAGTTGTCCGACCAGCAGCTCATGGACGTTCACGTGTTCTCGTTTGGCTTTAAGCACGGTATGCCCGTTGAGGCGGACATTATGATCGACGTTCGCTTCCTGCCCAATCCGTTCTACGATCCCGAGATGCGCACCATGACCGGTCTCGATAAGAAGGTCTCCGACTTTGTTCTGGACCATCCCAAGACCCAGGAGTTCTGGAAAGCTTGGACGCAGCTGCTCGATACGGTGATGCCGGGCTATATCGCGGAGGGCAAGCCACAGCTTTCTATTGCCATCGGCTGCACGGGCGGTCAACACCGCAGCGTTGCCATCGCCGAGGCCACGGCACGTTATTTGGAAGGCGCTCAATATCACGTGAGCATTTCCCACCGCGACCTGTCGCGCGCCAACACGAAAGCATAGGCCTGCATGTCGTTTACCGCCGAGGTGCGTGACGAACTCGCGCGCTGCGAACCCGAATGTGAATACTGCGATTTGTCGACGCTTGCCGCCCTGACGCGTGTGAGCGGTACACTTTCGCTGGCCGGCTCCGGGCGGTATCGTTTGACGGTCGCGACCGAGACGGGCGCCGTCGCGCGCACGATGATCACACTGACGCATCGCATCCTTAAGCTCAAAACGGAATTCACCGTTCGTAAATCTGTATTGCATAAGGTTCGAAACTACCTCATCACCTTGCCTGATCAGCCAGACCTGGATAAGGCTCTGGTGCTGCTGGGCATCCTCGACCGCAGGGGAGGACTTGTCGCCGGCGTGCCCCGACATATCGTTGCCCGTCCCTGCTGCAGGCTTGCCTATATCCGCGGCGCGCTCATCGCGGGCGGCTTCGTGGCCGATCCACGCGGCGATTTTCATTTGGAGATCGCGGTGCAGGGCGAGCAATATGCCAAGGGGCTTTGCGATCTGTTGGAGCAGATTGGGGTCCATGCTCGTGTTAATGCGCGGCGGGGGTCATATGCCGTGTACATTAAGAGCGCCGAGGAGATCGAGCAGCTCCTAAAGCTGGTCGGCGCCAAGCGCAGCGTTGCCGAGATCGAGGAAGCGCGCGCGGTCAAATTGGTTAAGAACGACGTAAACCGTCGCGTGAACGCCGAGCTCGCCAACCAGACCAGAAGCGCCGGTGCCGCCCAGCATCAGCTTGCGTTGATCGATGAGCTCGAGCAGCGTGGCCTTCGCGATGCGCTTCCGGATGCCTTGGCGGTCTTTTGCGACCTGCGCGAGCGCTACCCCGATCTGTCACTGCGTGATTTGGGGGAGATGGCTGACCCTCCCTTGTCGAAGTCGGCCCTCTACCATCGTGTTTTACGGCTTGAAAAGCTCATTGAAGCAAACAGGTAGTTTGAAGTATCGACTTATATATGGATTTAACTGCTATTTTAGTCTTTAAAACGTTTTAACGTAAATTTGATTTTCAATTTCGAGCATTCTCGTGAAATTCAAGTCAAAAAAAAGGTATATTAGGCGAGTGGTTAGTTTGTGGGCCTCAACGGCGGGCGCTGTAGCTCGCGGGGGCCTTACGAAAGGAGACACAATGGCAGTAAAGGTTGCTATTAACGGCTTCGGTCGCATCGGTCGTCTGGCTTTCCGTCAGATGTTCGGTCATGAGGGCTCCGAGATCGTCGCTATCAACGACCTCACCTCTCCCGATATGCTCGCTTACCTGCTGAAGTACGACTCCACGCAGGGCAACTACGCTCGCGATCACGAGGTCGTTGCTGGCGAGGATTCCATCACCGTTGACGGCAAGGAGATCAAGATCTACAAGGAGGCCGACGCCAACAACCTGCCTTGGGGCGACCTCGACGTTGACGTCGTTCTCGAGTGCACCGGCTTCTACACCAGCAAGGCTAAGGCTCAGGCCCACATCAACGCTGGCGCCAAGAAGGTCGTCATCTCCGCTCCGGCTGGCAGCGATCTGCCCACCATCGTGTACAACGTCAACCATGAGACGCTGACCGCTGAGGACAACATCATCTCCGCTGCTTCCTGCACCACCAACTGCCTCGCCCCGATGGCCAAGGGTCTGAACGACTTCGCTCCCATCGTGTCCGGCATCATGACCACCATTCACGCCTGGACTGGCGACCAGATGCCGCTCGACGGCCCGCAGCGCAAGGGCAACAAGCGTCGTAGCCGCGCCTGCGCCGTTAACATCGTCCCCAACACCACCGGTGCTGCCAAGGCTATCGGCCTGGTTCTCCCCGAGCTCAACGGTAAGCTCATCGGTGCCGCCCAGCGCGTCCCGACGCCGACCGGCTCCATCACCAACCTCTACGCTGTCGTTGACAAGAAGGTCACCGTCGACGAGGTCAACGCCGCTATGAAGGCCTACGCTGCCACCATCTCCGAGACCTTCGGCTACAACGAGGACGACATCGTCTCCACCGACATCATCGGCGAGACCCACGGCTCCATCTTCGACGCCACTCAGACCATGTGCTCTGACCTCGGCAACGGTCAGACCCTCGTTCAGGTCACCTCTTGGTACGACAACGAGAACTCCTACACCTCTCAGATGGTCCGCACCATCAAGTACTTCGAGAAGTTCGTTGCTTAATTTAGCTTTTAGCGAATAGCTCGTTGAGCGTCTAAAGAAGGGCGCGGCCTTATAGGGCTTACACCCTAGGGTCGCGCCCTTTTTATAAGAAATCGTCTGCCGTAATGGGAGGCAGACACGTACGAAAGGTAGAAGCAAACATGGCCTTTACCAAGAAGACCGTTCGCGACATCGATGTCGACGGCAAGCGCGTTCTCGTCCGCGTTGACTTCAACGTGCCTATCAAGGATGGCGTCGTTGGCGACACCACCCGTATCAAGGCTGCCCTGCCCACCATCAACTATCTCGTTGAGCACAACGCTCGCGTCATCCTCATGAGCCACCTCGGCCGTCCCGAGGGCACCGGCTTCCAGCCCGAGCTCTCCCTTGAGCCTGTCGCCAAGAAGCTCGCCGAGCTCTCTGGTCTCGACGTTGCCTTTGTCGCCGACACCTACGGCGAGAAGGCTGCTGAGGCTGTTGCCGCCGTCGAGCCGGGCAAGGTCCTCGTTCTCGAGAACGTCCGCTTCGATAAGCGTGAGAAGAAGAACGATCCCGAGATCGCCAAGAAGCTCGCTTCCTATGGTGACGTCTTCGTTCTCGATGCCTTCGGCACCGCTCACCGCGCCCAGGGTTCCGTCGTGGGCCCCGCCGCTTACCTGCCTGCCGTCGCCGGCTTCCTGCTCGAGAAGGAGGTCGACACGCTGACCGGCATCTTCGCCGAGCCCGAGCGCCCCTTCGTCGCCATCGTCGGCGGTTCCAAGGTTTCCTCCAAGATCGGCGTTCTCGATCACCTCATCGACTCTGCTGACACCCTGATCATCGGTGGCGGTATGGCCTACACCTTCTTCCTGGCTCAGGGCCTGTCCGTCGGTCAGTCCCTCAAGGAAGAGGACTGGGTCGAGCGCGCTGGCGAGATGCTCAAGAAGGCCGAGGAGAAGGGCGTCAAGATCCTGCTCCCCATCGACAACCGCGTTGCCGATCACTTTGGCGAGGACGCTGTCCCCGAGGTTGTCGCTTCCGACGCTATCCCCGACGATCGTGAGGGTATGGACATCGGCCCCAAGACCGAGGAGCTTTACGCCGAGGCCGTCAAGGGCGCCAAGACTGTGTTCTGGAATGGTCCCATGGGCGTCTTCGAGTTCGACAACTTCGCTCACGGCACCCAGGCTATCGCCGAGGCTGTCGCCGATGCCGACTGCACCTCGATCATCGGCGGTGGCGACTCTGTCGCAGCTGTCAACAAGTTCAACCTGGCCGACAAGATGAGCTGGATCTCCACCGGTGGTGGCGCTTCCATGGAGCTCGTCGAGGGTAAGGCCCTGCCCGGAGTGGAGGCGCTTCTCGATGCCTAATCGCACCCTTCTTATCGCTGGTAACTGGAAGATGAACAACGACGTCGCCGAGGCCGCCAAGCTCGCCGACGAGCTGGCTCAGGCTCTGCCCGAGGTTCCGGCCGGCGTCGAGGTGCTCGTCTGCCCTCCGACCATCGACATCACCACGGTTCATGACCGTATTCAGGCTGCCCCCATTGCCCTCGGTGCACAGAACGTGTACTGGGAGGCCAAGGGTGCCTTCACCGGTGAGTCCTCTTGCGACATGCTCAAGTCCGCTGGCTGCACCTACTGCATCATCGGTCACTCCGAGCGTCGCGACTACTTCCACGAGACCGACGAGGACCAGAACAAGAAGGCTAAGGCTCTCGTTGCCGCCGGCCTTGTTCCCGTCTTCTGCTGCGGCGAGTCCCTCGAGGTCCGCGAGGCTGGCACCTATGTCGAGCACGTCGTGAACCAGGTCAAGGCTGGCCTTGCTGGTCTTGAGATCACCTGCCCCAAGCAGGTCGTCGTCGCCTACGAGCCCATCTGGGCCATCGGCACCGGCAAGACCGCTACCGCCGAGGACGCTCAGGAGGTCTGCGGTGCTATCCGTGAGACCCTCAAGGAGATGTTCGGCGAGGAGCTCGCTAACGGCATCCGCGTGCTGTATGGCGGTTCCGCCAAGCCCGGCAACATCGCCGAGCTCGTCGCCAAGCCCGACGTTGACGGCGCCCTCGTGGGCGGCGCTTCGCTCAAGGCTGCCGACTTCGCCTCTATGGTCGTCAAGGCAGGCGAGTAGGACATATGGCACAACGTCATCTTCCTGCACTCCTGATTATCATGGATGGCTGCGGCCTTGCTCCGGCCGATGGCGAGAACGCCGTCGCCGCTGCCAAGACGCCCTTCCTTGATGGCCTGTACGAGAAGTACCCCCACACCACGCTCGGTGCTTCGGGCGAGGACGTGGGCCTTCCCGACGGCCAGATGGGTAACTCCGAGGTGGGTCACCTCAACATCGGTGCCGGCCGCATCGTGTTCCAGGAGCTTTCGCGCATCAACAATGCCATCAAGGACGGTTCCATCGCCAAGAACGAGGTTTTCGTCAAGGCTATGGACGATGTCAAGGCTGACGGTAAGACTCTCCACCTCATGGGCCTTATGAGCCCTGGCGGTGTTCATTCTCACATGAACCACGTCGAGGCTCTGGTCAAGATGGCTGCCGAGCACGGTGTCAAGACCGTTCGCGTCCACGCCTTCATGGATGGTCGCGACGTTGACCCGCAGTCCGGTGCCGGTTACATGAGTGAGTTCTGCGCTTTCCTGGCTAAGATCTCCGAGGAGACCGGTTGCGACGCTCGCGTTGCCACCGTCTCGGGCCGTTATTGGGCCATGGACCGCGATAATCGTTGGGAGCGCATCCAGCGCGCCTACGACGTCATGGTCAACGCGTCCGATGCTGATACCGACCCCGTTGCCGGTATCAAGGCCTACTACGAGAAGGACCCGCGCGGCGACGAGTTCGTCGAGCCCTTCGCTGCCCACAACGAGGGCATTCACGAGGGCGACGCGGCCATCTTCTTCAACTTCCGTCCCGACCGTGCTCGTCAGATGACCCGCGTGTTCACGGACAAGGAGTTCGACGGCTTTGAGCGCGAGCAGATCAAGCTTTCGCACTTTGTGACGATGACCGAGTATGATCCGACGTTTGACGTCGAGGTCGCCTTCCCCAAGACGTTCCCCGAGAACGTCCTGGCCGACGTTATCGCCGCCAATGGCCTGAAGCAGCTGCACACTGCCGAGACCGAGAAGTACGCCCACGTGACGTTCTTCCTCAACGGTGGCATCGAGGAGCCCAAGGAGGGCGAGGAGCGCGTGCTCGTCGCTTCCCCCAAGGTTGCTACCTACGATCTGCAGCCCGAGATGAGCGCTCCCGAGGTTACCGAGAAGCTCGTCGCCGCCATCAACGAGGATCGCGCTGATTTCTACATCGTGAACTTCGCGAACTGCGACATGGTTGGTCACACCGGTGTCTTCGACGCTGCCGTTAAGGCCGTTGAGGCTGTTGACGATGCCCTGTCCAAGGTTGTCCCGGCGATTCTCGCCAAGGGCGGCTTTGCACTGATTACCGCCGACCACGGCAACGCCGATCACATGTTTGACGTTGCTTCCGACGGCTCCAAGCATCCGTTTACGGCTCACACCACCAACCGCGTGCCGTTCATCATCGTTGATGAGAAGGCCAAGCTCACCGGTATCGAGGACGGCCGTCTTTCCGATATCGCTCCGACCATGCTCACCATGGCTGGTATTGAGCCTTCCGCCGAGATGACGGGCCGCGTGCTCGCTACCGAGGCCTAATAGAAAACAAATACCGTTTTCTAGCAAGGGGGTTGTCCACAACCGGACAACCCCCTTTTTGGTATTTCTGCCATTTCCACCCCGTCCTTGAGTGGCAGGTAGGGGAGAGCGGGGGATTGTGGTACAGTACTGGAGTTTGAACTGTTCTATTAAGGAGCTTATCTATGGGTCCGTTCCAGATTCTTCTGTTTGTCGTTTGGGCTGTTTCTGCCGTGGCGCTGACGATTCTCGTCCTGATGCATTCCGGTAAGGGTACCGGCGTTTCGGATATGATTGCCAGCTCGCTGTATAACTCCAGCTCTGCCACGGGCGTTATGGAGCAGAACCTTGACCGCCTGACCGTCATCATGGCTGTCGTGTTTGCCGTGTGCGTCGTGCTGTGCATGTTCTTCTTCCCGCAGGGCATCGTGGGCTACTAATCACGAACCGCATAAATACTTGAAAAGGGTCCCGCAAGTGCGGGACCCATTTTGTTTACATATTTGTAACAGAGTCATAATATCCTCATATACTTCGCCCAACTAAAGAAAATCTCGACCGTTAACCGGAATTAGCCCCAAATCGTGCATAAAATGCGCTACTGTATTGCAATACGTTGGTCCGCTTTGTATAACCAGCCAAAACGGCGGACCGCGTTTGAATGGTTCGATTGGGCTGTCTTGACGTTGCCCGACCGAACTTACTTTGTCCTATCTCATAAGGAGGATGGCATGGCTGATTCTATGTTCCACCAGCCCGTTATGGGTCGTCGCGCCTTTGTCGGCGGTACCCTTGCTGCGAGCTCCATGGCTTTTCTTGCCGCATGCGGCAAGAAGGGCGGCGACGCTTCCGGTTCTGAGTCCGGTTCGACGCTGAACTTCTACATCAACAACCCGGTCTGCATCGACCCCTATAACGTCCAGGAGGACCAGGGCACTCAGGTCGAGTACCAGCTCTTTGATGCTCTGACCTCTTATGACGCCGAGAAGGGCGAGATCGTTCCGCTGGCTTGCGAGTCCTTTGAGGCCAACGACGACGCCACCGAGTTCACCTTCAAGATCAAGAAGGCCAAGTTCCACAACGGTGACGACGTTACCTCCAAGTCCTTCAAGCTCGGTTGGGAGCGTCTGGTCAACACCAAGTCGGCCATCGCTACCGAGTACGGCCCTTCCGAGGTCTCCTATCACCTTTCTATGGTCGAGGGCTATGACGACCTGCTTGCCGGTAACGCTACCGAGCTCAGCGGTGTTACTTGCCCCGACGATGAGACCCTCGTCGTCAAGCTGTCTTCCGCTTACGCCGACTTCCCCTTCGTCGCCTCTCACCCGGCTCTGGCCCCGGTTCCCGAGTGCGCCGAGTCCGATGTCAAGAGCTTCTATCTTGCACCGGTCGGTAACGGCCCGTTCATGATGGACGGCAAGTGGGAGGATGGTCAGGAGATCAACCTCAAGAAGTTCGACGATTACTATGGCGACAAGGCCAAGATCGATGGCATCCACTTCCAGGTCATCAAGGACATGGAGACTGCTTACAAGGAGTTCCAGGCCGGTAACCTCGATGTCTGCGACGTTCCCGTCGCTCAGATCGATGCCGCCAAGAAGGATCGCGGCGTGTCCAAGGACGGCTACACCATGGGTGACGGCGAGCGCATGCTGCTCGGCGCCGAGCCTTCCACGTACTATCTGACCTGCAACACCACGGCCGAGCCGTTCAACAACGCCGACCTGCGCAGGGGCATCTCCCTGGCCATCAACCGTGAGGCCATCTGCAAGACCATCTATAAGGGTACCCGTACCCCTGCCGACGGCATTGTTCCTCCGGGCATCGATGGCTACAAGGAGGGCGCATGGGAGTTCTGCGCCTACGATGTCGACAAGGCTAACGAGTACCTCGACAAGGTTGCTCCCGCTGGCGCTAACGGGGATCGTGGCATTAGCGTGACCCTTTCCTACAACCAGGACGGCGGTCACAAGGAGATCATGGAGTCCATCATCGGCGACCTCGCCAAGGTTGGCGTTACCGCTGTCTCCGATACCCCTGAGTGGTCTGCCCTGCTCGAGCAGTATCAGAACTTTAACTATCAGTTCGGTCGTCTGGGTTGGATTGCCGACTACCCGATCATGGACAACTTCCTGTATCCGCTGTTCCACTCCGACTCCCTCGGTGGCGATAACCGCTCCGGTTACAACAACCCCGAGTTCGACGCCAAGGTCGACGAGGCTCGTACTATTGTTGACGACGAGGAGCGCGTCGCTAAGATGCAGGAGGCCGACGCAATGGTCGCTGCCGACTGCCCGGTCATCCCGATTATGTTCTACACGCACACCATCGTCGGCTCCGATCGCATCAAGCACCTCTATGTCGATCCGCAGAAGCATGCCGAGCTGGGTACCGCTGAGCTCGCCTAAGAGTTTGCAGCTTCCGTGAGGGTCAAGTATTTACGTAGACCTCATGGGAAACATACAGTTCTCCCTAACCTGGGGTAAACTGGCTGATGGTAATTTTGGGATGCCGGTCTGGCGATCGGCATCCCATTTAGGTTAATCCCTAGATAGGGGAGTGGTATGGGTAAGTACATCGTTAAACGTGTGCTTCAGTTCATCCCGGTGTTTTTGGGCGTTACGCTGATTCTGTTCGCCCTCCAGAATATCGTGCCGGGAGATCCGATCAAGCTGATCGGTGGAGACAAGGCTCTGTCCCCCGAGGTGGAGCTTCAGCTTCGCGTCCGCTATCACCTGGTCCAGTCGGACGAGGACGGCAACGCGATCCTTGACGAGAACGGCGACCCCGTTCAAACGTCGCTCGTGGACCGTTACTTGTATTACATGAACGGCCTGCTTCATGGCGATCTGGGCAATTCGTATCAGCGCAAGCTGCCGGTTACGGAAATCTTTGCCCAGAAGTATCCGTATACGGTCAAACTTGCCGCGTGCGCCATCGTGCTCGAGGCAATCATGGGTATCGGTGCGGGTATCATTTCGGCGGTTAAGCGTTATTCCTTCTGGGATATTTTGGTAACGCTCACCACGTCGATTCTCGTTGCCGTCCCGGCTTTCTGGCTCGGAATGTTGCTGCAGCTGTTCTTTGGCGTCATTCTCAAGGACGCCACGGGCGGTGCATTCTCCATGCCGATCTCGGGTGCCGGCGGTTCCAGCTCTCAGTATCAGGATTGGATGCACTATGTGCTTCCGACCATTACGCTGGCTTCGGTTTCGACCGCTTATGCCGCCCGCATTATGCGTTCGCAGCTGCTTGACGTCATGAACCAGGATTACATCCGTACGGCAAAGGCCAAGGGTCTCTCCAATCGCGCGATCATCATCAAGCATGCGCTTAAGAATGCACTCATCCCCGTCGTTACCTATATTGGTGTCGACTTTGGCGGCATGCTTTCGGGCGCCATCCTGACCGAGACGGTCTTTAACTGGCCCGGTATCGGCTATGAGGTCTATCGCGCCATTAGCATGCGTGACTGGCCCATCGTTATGGGCGGCGTTACGCTCATCGTCGTCGTCGTCATGGTGATCAACCTGCTCGTCGACATTAGCTATGCATTCCTCGACCCGCGCATCCGCCTTGGCGGTCCGTCGGATAAGGCCTAAGGGAGGTACGTCTCATGCAGGAAACTGATTCTCAGTCTCAGGAGCAGGCTACCGCCACCAAGGCCGCATCTGCTCCCGCCAAGTCCCGCACGCTGTGGGGCGACGCTTTTAAGCGTCTCCGTAAGAACAAGCTCGCCGTTATCGGTGTCTGCTGGATCATCATCGTCGTTGTGGTTGCCCTGACCGCAGATCTGTGGGCTAAGCCCTGGCTCGGTTCGCCGACGGCTTCCGACTCGACCACCATGGCTCAGACGTCGCTGCTGGCTCCGTGTGCCGAGCACCCGTTTGGCACCGACGCCCTAGGTCGTGACATTCTCGTCCGCGTTATCTACGGTGCACGTGTTTCGCTGTCCGTCGGCATTATGGCCACCGCGATCTCCACGCTGATCGGTCTGGTCATGGGTGCTCTGGCGGGTTTCTACGGCGGCATCTGGGATACGATCATCATGCGCTGTGCGGACATCTTCCTGGCGTTCCCGTACGTGCTGTTCGTTGTCGCCATGATCGCCGTTATCGGCCGTGGTCTTCAGAACGTCTTTATCGCCATCGGTATTCTCGGCTGGCCTTCGATTGCGCGCGTCTTCCGCTCTGCAATCTTGACGGTCAAGGAAAACGACTATGTTGACGCTGCACGCGCGATGGGTGCATCCGATGCTCGTATCGTCGTGCGTCACATCTTCCCGAACTCCGTCGCCTCCATCGTGGTCTACGCGACCATGAACATTGGTGGCGCCATTCTGACCGAGTCCGCTCTGTCCTTCCTCGGCATGGGCGTTATTCCGCCTACGCCTTCGTGGGGCTCCATGATTCAGGACGGTCAGCAGTATCTTCTGACCGCTCCCTGGATGATGATCATGCCCGGTCTGGCAATTCTCTCGACGGTGCTCGCCTTCACCCTGCTGGGTGACGGTCTGCGCGACGCCCTCGACGTCAAGATGAAGGACGCATAAGGATGAAGAAGAACAAGAACTATGTGGACCTGAAGGACCAGCCGGTTCCCGAGGGCCAGCATCTGCTCGAGGTCGATGACCTTAAGATGTATTTCCACACCGAGGATGGCATTGTTCGCGCTGTCGACGGTGTCTCCTACACGCTCGATCGCGGCGAGACCCTGGGCGTCGTCGGCGAGTCCGGCTCTGGCAAGTCCGTGACCGCCATGACCATCATGGGTCTTATCTCGATGCCTCCGGGAAAGATTGAGGGCGGCGACGTTCGCTATCGCGGTCGTTCTATCCTTGAGATGACCGAGGAAGAGATGCAGCACATTCGCGGTAACGATATCGCGATGATCTTCCAGGATCCTATGACCTCCTTGAACCCGGTCTATAAGATCGGCAAGCAGGTGGGCGAGGGCCTTCGTCTGCATCGCGGTTACTCCAAGCAGGAGGCGCTCAAGCGCGCCACCGAGCTTTTGGACCTCGTTGGCATTCCTGAACCCGAGAAGCGCGTCAATGAGTATCCGCACCAGTTCTCTGGCGGTATGCGTCAGCGCGTCATGATTGCCATGGCTCTTGCCTGCGATCCCGATATTCTGATTGCCGATGAGCCCACGACTGCCCTGGACGTTACCATCCAGGCTCAGATTATTGAGCTTATGCAGGAAATGCAGGAGAAGAACGGCAACGCCATCATCATGATTACCCATGACCTGGGTGTTGTCGCTGATATGGCCGACAAGATCATGGTTATGTACGCCGGCCGTCCCGTCGAGTTCGGTACTGCCGAGGAAATCTTCTACGAGAGCCGCCACCCCTACACCTGGGGCCTTATCCGCTCCATCCCGGAGCAGGCCATCGATGAGAAGAAGCCGCTTACGCCGATTCACGGCAATCCGCCTTCGCTAATGAACCTGCCCGAGGGCTGCGTGTTCTCGCCTCGTTGCCCTTATGCAACCGATAAGTGCCGCAAGCAGCGCCCCGAGCGTGTTGTCACCGAGTCCGGTCACTATTCTGCGTGCCACTATTCCGGTGACCCCGAGTTCCTCAAGAACGCTCCTGAGACGTCCCGTACGCGCATGGATTCCAAGAAGGGAGGCGAGGCGTAATGGCAGATACCAACGAGCGTACTCCGCTGCTGAAGGTCGAGCACCTCTCTAAGGAGTTCCCCGCTGAGTCCGGCATGTTCGCCAAGCGTTTTTCCAAGCGCGTCGTCTCTGCTGTAAACGACATCTCTTTTGAGATTTATCCTGGCGAGACCTTTGGCCTAGTCGGCGAGTCTGGTTGCGGTAAGTCCACCACGGGCCGTACCATCATGCGCCTGACCAAGCCGACCGCCGGTAAGGTGTTCTTCCAGGGTAAAGATGTTGCCGAGATGAGCAAGCATGAGATCAAGGACATGCGTCGCGAGATGCAGTTTATCTTCCAGGATCCCTATGCTTCGCTGAATCCCCGCATGACCATCGGCGAGATCGTCTCCGAGCCCATGACCATTCATGGCGTGGGTACCAAGGAGGAGCGCATTGAGCGCGTCCGCGAGCTTCTCGACGTCGTTGGACTGAACCCCGAGCACATCAACCGCTATCCGCATGAGTTCTCCGGCGGTCAGCGTCAGCGTGTCGGCATTGCCCGCGCTTTTGCGCTGAAGCCCAAGCTGATTATCTGCGACGAGCCGGTTTCCGCTCTGGATGTGTCCATTCAGGCCCAGGTTCTGAACCTACTGAAGGAGCTCCAGGACAAGTTCGGTACCGCATATCTGTTTATCGCCCACGACTTGTCCGTCGTGCAGCACATCTCCGATCGCGTTGCCGTTATGTATCTGGGTAAGATGGTCGAGGTTTCGGACTGGAAGACGCTCTACAGCGAGCCTCACCATCCGTACACGCAGTCGCTGCTGTCTGCCGTGCCGGTTCCCGATCCTGATATCCAGAAGACCCGCAAGCGCATCATCCTCGCTGGCGACCCGCCGTCGCCGCTGGATCCGCCGACCGGCTGCCGTTTCCACACGCGCTGCCCGATCGCGCAGGGCATCTGCTCTGAGAAGCTTCCCGAGTTTAAGGAAGTCGCACCGGGCCACTGCTGCGCCTGCCACTTCGCGGAGCCGTTCCCGATCAAGGAATCGCACATCGACTTGTAGCCGGTTGTTATCGTCCGGGCCCGCCCTGAAGTTACTTTTCAGAACGTCCTCGGACATGCAAGAAACCCCCGCTGCGCACTTCGTGCGGCGGGGGTTTCTTGCGTCCTGCGGAGTGTTCTGAAAAGTAACTTCAGGGCAGGCCCTGCGGTAACTCGGCAGAGGAGGGGAGTGCGATTCCTCGATCGCTCACTTAATCTAATAGGAAAGTTAGTGAGGCCGGAGCTTTAGCTCCGGCCTCCCCATATAAGGGCTCGGCTTTGCCGAGCCACCAAATTTACATCAGCCCCCAGAACATGTTTGAGAACTGTGCCTGAAGTATGTATTTGCAGGCCCCGAATCGGTGTTGCCTCCCGGCGCATTCCGCAGGGGGAGCGATATTTTGCAGCACGAAGTGCGCAGCAAAATATCGCTCATGCCCGAGGACGCGCCGGGAGGCAACACCGATTCGGGGCCGGACACACGGATCTACCTGAGCATTTACAAATTCGTAAACTTTTTTGAAAAAAGTGCTTGCACAGTTCTCGAATCATAGGTTATTATCTTCCTCGTTGAACGCGCGGGTCCAACAAAACGGACCGCGAATCAACAACATAGCATGTCGGAGTGGCGGAATTGGCAGACGCGCTAGCTTGAGGTGCTAGTGACCGCTTTTTGGTCATGCGGGTTCAAGTCCCGCCTCCGACACCATCGCATTTGAGAAGCCTCTTCGGAGGCTTTTTTGTTACCGATAGACGGTGGGGTCCACGATGGAAACGCTTGAACGCAACGAGTGGGCAGACGTTGCCCAACTAGTCGAGATCACGAGCGATGCTGTCATCATCTGTGAGCTCGACGGAACCATTCTGCATGTGAATAATCGCTTACTTGGTTTGATGTGCGAGGAACGCGCCGACGTCATCGGTGGAGATGTTAAAGACGTCCTGTACTCATCCGCTTTTGAACGTGCGACGGAACATCGTCTGCCATTTGAAACTGATGGCTCCGAGAACGAACTGATGCTCAAGCTGAGTGACGGCTCCTTTATCCCCGTCTTGGTTCGTGCGGGCTCCGTGACGCCTCCACGCATCTTTGGGCGCCGCGCGCCACGTGTCCTGGTGGCGCTCCATAGCATCGAAGAACAGTATTCTCACGACCGTCAACTCAAGCGTGCGTTATCGGAGCTTAGAGTGGCGAACAAGCGTCTCTCTGGCACGCTTTCGGTCATTATGAGCACTGTGGGCTCCGATGAGTTACCCAGCCTGCTTGATACTGTTTTGAACCAGCTTGTAGGAACGCTCGATGCTTCGGGTGCCGCTATCTATTTTTCTGAGAGCGGCGGTTTTAAACTTCGCGGTGTTTCCAAGGAGCTGTACGACAGCTACCTGCCTGAGTTTTTGCCGTATGGCGCTGGCATTCCGACGTATGTTCTTCGTGAGTCGCGTGCCTGTCGCTTGTCGATTCAACAGGACCTTGAGGGCGATAAGGCCGCCTCCGGTATGTTCATGGACTTGGACAATCGTTCTAAGCACCTGTTGCGCGTGCAGGATATGCCTCCGTACCGCAGCGAGATCTGTCTTCCCGTTTTTTACGGTACGCAGATCCTTGGCGTGCTGGAAGTTGGTTGGAAACGCCCCCAGGCACCGCTCGCCTATGACGTTAATGTACTCGAGGTCACTTGCGATTACTTGTCTATCCAACTGGTCGGCATGGCATCGAGTCTTCGCTCTCGTCGCACGGCCGAGCTTGGCCGCTCGCTCAATGTCTTACGTGATGAGTTGTTTACCTTTCTAGACGATTCCGTCGCGGCTACCCAGGCGGTATCGTCCGAGATCTGCAATATGCTCAACTGCCATTTTTGCCCTGTTGAGTATGACGCCAGTCTGGATTCCTACGTCATAGATTTTGAAGGCGGCAGTCGCGTTGCTTTGCCGGACGATCCCGAGAAGCTTTTCTTTTCCACGACGGCGCCAGCGGCACGTCTGGGGGCTGGCCCTGATGGCTTTGAGGCATCTGTTTTGGGGGGTACGAGTGCCGAGGACCTTAAACACGTCCGTATAACTCGCGTTGACGAATCGATGCCTATGGGAGGCTGGCTTAGGGCGCATGGTCTGCCTTGTCAAGGTCTCTACGTCGACTCCGGCATCGAGGCGGGGCACCCGCGCTCTGAGGGCGATGGCAAGCACAGTAGCGACGCGATTGTTCCTGCTTCTGTTGCGAAGAGCCCGACGACGCGCGCGCTGCTGCTTCGTGATGGTAGCCAAGAGCCGATTGATGACCTTGAATATGACTACTTGGTGCACTTGGCGCATGACTTTGAACTGATCTACGAAGGCGAATCTCAAAAGCGCGAGGAGCGCCATATCGCTCAGACGCTCCAGATTGGCATGAGAAATTCCCTGGGGGATGTTCCGGGTATCGCAACCGATTCGGTGTACCTGTCGGCCACGAATTCGGCGTTGGTCGGAGGCGATTTCTATACGCTCATTCGTCTTCCCGACGACTGCGCCGTCATGATTCTGGGTGATGTGTCTGGCAAAGGCATTGAGGCCGCATCGATGTCCGCGCTCGTCAAGACGGCCCTGACGGCATATGCCTGGGAGGGCGCTGGACCGGCCCGCATGGCACGCTCCCTTAACAGCATGCTCATGGGCTTTTCGAGGGTCGAGACGTTCGTGACGGCCTTTATCGCCAAGATTGACCTTAAGGCCGGACGCGCAACGTATTGTTCGGCGGGCCATCCTCCGACCATGGTCATCAGGCCAGAGTCGATGCCGCTGGGTGGCGGTGAGGCACGTGGGGGAGAGGTTGAGCTGCTTGGATGCCAATCGGGCGTAATCGGTGCCTTTGAGAGCATGGTGTACGAGACAGGCGTGTTTACGTTCGCCCCCGGCGACATGCTCTTCATGTATACGGATGGAACGATTGAGGCCCGCGACCGCACCGGAGCGTTCTTTGGCGAGCAGCGCTTGCGCGACCTTCTGCTTTCTGTTTCGGGGGAGGGCGTGTCGGGCATTTGCGGCAAGGTCTTGGGCGAGCTTGACCGATTTACCGAATCGGCGCTGGACGATGACATTGCATTGGTGTCCCTTGAGTTTTTACGGGGTCGTTCATAGACGACGCTGGGCGGGCTGAATCCGCACGGTTGGGGAAACGAATGCATCGAGTGGGCTTTTTTGGGAACCATGGTCGTATGAATGAGTGGAATGACATAGCGGTTTTGACGCCACCGGGCGATATCGACATCGCCACGGTGCCTGCGCTGCGTCGGCGGCTGGATGCTTTGATTGGCCGCGGCGTGCGTCGTGTCGTCATCAACTGTCAGGCTGTTAGCTTTATCGATTCGACGGGCTTGGCATTCCTGCTTACGCGCGCTCGTGAGCTCATGAGGCGAGAAGGCCTGCTTTCGCTCGTCAATGCATCAGGTGAAGTTGTTCGCTTTTTGGAGATTGCTCGTCTTGTCGATATCCTTCATGTCGCGGGGCCGGCACGGGAGTCTATTCCCGCCATTCCGGTGGGGGAGCTGCCTCGCTGGAGTAAGAGCGTTGAGGTCCGTCAGGGTATCGAGAATCTTCCATACTACCGACATCGCATCGCCGAACTCCTTGAATCGCTTCCGTTGCGCCGTGACGAGCGCTACGATGTCGCATTGGCGTCGGGGGAGGCGCTGGGTAATGCCTATGACCATGCGGGCGGTATCGGGTGCGTCCTGACGGTTCAGGCCTATGGCGATCGCGTTGTGGTTGAGGTGCTTGATCGAGGTGCCGGCTATTCTATCGATAAAACGAGCGAGCCGGTCGCATCCGAGGAACGCGGCCGTGGTATCAAGCTTATGCGTATGCTCGTCGATAACGTGGAGGTTGCTCGTCGTACGGACGGCGCCGGCACGCGCGTGCAGATGGTGAAGCTGTTTAGCGGAGCGCTGGAATCGTGTGCCTAGCCAATCGCTTTAACGCGTTTGGCTACTAAGAACATGCGGCAGACAAGTTTTTTGAAAAAAGTACTTGCGTCTTTTGGACAACTCGCGTAAATTAATAACCCGCAAGCGGACATGGCTCAGTTGGTAGAGCACAACCTTGCCAAGGTTGGGGTCGCGGGTTCGAGCCCCGTTGTCCGCTCCATTGCATTTCCGGACCGTTTAGGCGGTCCTTTTTCGGCGAAGTGGCCAAGTGGTAAGGCAGAGGCCTGCAAAGCCTTTACCCCCGGTTCGAATCCGGGCTTCGCCTCCAGGCAACATCCGGGCGCTCCGGCGCCCGTTTTGTTTTACATATGCGGACATGGCTCAGTTGGTAGAGCACAACCTTGCCAAGGTTGGGGTCGCGGGTTCGAGCCCCGTTGTCCGCTCCAAACGCAACAGCCCGGCTACTACGGTAGCCGGGCTTTTTTGTATCCATCGCATGGGCTCGAACCCGAGAGGGAGCGAGCGTTAAGCAAACGCGGAGCGTTTGTAGCGAGCTGGCGAGGTCGCCGGCAGGCGGCCGAAGCCGGTGCGGATCCGCGAAGCGGATACGCGGACGCCCCGTTGTCCGCTCCAACTATCTTACGCGGTTCTAACGAACCGCGTTTTTTGTTGACGCTGCGCGGGCCCCGGGCACCCCATCTTGCCCCTCAATCGTCGGTCGCGTACATAAAGTACGCTTCCCTCCTCTTTCGCGGCAACCTGGGGCACCCGGAGCCCGCTCGCTGTCGTGGCCGGGAAAGTGGGTCTTCCGTTCTTTTCACTAATCGGTCGATTCGTCCCAGGAGGCTCGAACCCGAGAGGGAGCGAGCGTTTTGGGGCGTGGCTGTGGCGTTGTTTGCCGCGAATGTCCGCTTTGGGCGTATCATCGTGGGCATCTCGCATAACCTCGTTGCAAGGGAGATATGTCCCATGGCTACAGAAAAGTCTTCTTCGCGCTCATGGATGTCTGATGCCGCGATCTATCAGATCTACCCGCGCTCGTTTAAGGATTCGACTGGTTCGGGTCTGGGTGATATCGCGGGCATTACCCAGCAGATGGACTATCTTGAGCGGCTGGGTATCGAGGCCATCTGGCTGAGCCCGTTTTACCCATCGCCTCTTGTCGATGGTGGCTATGATGTGGCGGACTACTGCGATGTCGATCCACGTCTCGGCTCGCTTGACGACTTCGATGACATGATCGCTGCGGCTCACGCGCGCGGCATCAGGATTATCGTCGATATCGTGCCCAACCATTCATCCAACCAGCACCCCTGGTTCAAAGCCGCTCTTGCCGCCGGCTCCGGATCGCCCGAGCGCGCCCGTTATATCTTCCGCGATGGTCGCGGCGAGCATGGCGAGCTGCCTCCCACCAATTGGAATGCCAACTTTGGCGGCCCCGCATGGACGCGTGTTGCGGACGGTCAGTGGTATCTGCACATGTTTACGCCCGAGCAGCCGGACTTTGACTGGTCATGCCCTGAGGTTCACGCGCTCTTTTGCGACGTCCTGGCGTTTTGGAGCGATCGAGGTGTCGACGGCTTTCGCATTGATGCGGCGCAGGGTCTCGCCAAGGATCTCGACCGCGATGACCTCGACCGGTGGCATCTCGCCGAGGGCGATGACATGGTTGACGACGGCACCCATCCGCTGTGGGACCGCAACGAGGTCCACGAGATCTATCGAGAGTGGCGCCGCGTGTTCGACCGCTATAATCCGCCACGCAGCGCCGTTGCCGAGGCGTGGGTGCTGCCCGAGCGCCAGTATCTCTACGCGCGTCCCAGCGAGCTTGGCCAGACATTCAACTTTGAGTTTGCCAAGGCCACTTGGACCTATGATGACATGCACACTGCAATCGAGAAGGGCTTGAAGGCAGCCGTCGAATCCGATTCCGCCTCGACCTGGGTACTCTCCAACCACGACGTGCCGCGCGTGGCGACACGCTATGCCCTGCCGCAAATCAAGGCGACGCGCTACCACCAGATTGCGCTCGACTGGCTCTTACGTGACGGGTCGTCTTATGACGAGGACCGTGAACTCGGCGAGCGCCGCGCGCGGGCGGCCCTTTTGCTTGAACTGGCGCTTCCGGGCTCGGCATACGTGTATCAGGGCGAGGAGCTCGGCCTTTTTGAGGTGGCTGATATCCCGTGGGCTGCACTCGAAGACCCTACTGCGACCAATACGCACGGACCGAAGCGTGAGAAGGGGCGCGACGGCTGTCGTGTGCCCCTGCCGTGGGTGGCGGCGGACGATCCCGCGCATGGCGGATCGTTTGGGTTTTCGCCGGCAGACGCCGATGCGGCGCCCCATCTGCCGCAGCCTGCATGGTTTTCCGATTATGCTGCCGATAGGGAAGAAGTGGACCCGACATCGATGCTTGCGCTCTATCGTGACGCCCTCTGGCTGCGGCGCAAGCTGCGCGGGTGCGCCAACGATCTTGCGTGGCTCGATCTTGACGGGCGCACCGGTCTTGCGGATGGTGCCGAGGGCGCTGAGGGCGGCGTCATCGCCTATCGCCGCGATAACGGCTGGACGTGTGTGACGAACTTCGGTGCAGCACCCGTGGAGCTGCCGGCGGGCAGGGTCCTGCTCACCTCATCACCGCTTGCAGACGGCAGGCTCACGCAGGACAGCTCTGCCTGGATCATGCTCGGTGAGATGTAGGGGCATCTCGCTGCGAGCCTGCGTTTGTCCGTGCCTTTCGTGACGACTGATGCCCTCGCGAGAGCGTCGCAAAACTTTTTAAAAAAAGTTCTTGCATTTGGGTGGATCATCCCGTATATTAAATCCTCGCAGGCGGACATGGCTCAGTTGGTAGAGCACAACCTTGCCAAGGTTGGGGTCGCGGGTT
>CABQJU010000017.1:0-51832 GCA_902464575.1 uncultured Collinsella sp. | reverse complement strand
GCCGTTGCCGCGCCCCGCAGTGCCCGCTTCCCCCGAGAACAATTATCAGTGCAGGTAGATAGCCTGCATTTTTTCAAAAAATGAAGGTATGGATGAGGGTTCCGACTTTAGCCCCGTAATCCGGCATAGTTTTGAAATGGCACCATATCAGCACCAGCCCCTGATCCCTCGGGGACGGAGGAAAACGGATCATTCTGGCCTTGCGAGGGCCGCTACGTGACCCGTCTGCCACGAAACGGGCCCATCTACTACGCTTAGGCCGCTACCCTCAACCATGCCAAAAAACGCGAAAACAAAATTGCAGGTAGAACGCCTGCGGTTTTTCATGAAAAGCGGTTATGGTCAGGGGCATCGATTCAAACGTAGTAGATGGGCCGATTTCGTGGCGGGCACCGTCAGCCGATCTCCGCGGGCGGAAGAAAACGGATCATTTTGGTCCCGCGAGGCTTGCGGAGGCGCTCGTGCAGGGCCGCCCGAACAAAACTATGTCGGTTTACTACGATAAATTCGACATTCCCGACCATGACTGCATTTTTCTAAATACTGCAAGCGTTCTACCTGCGGTTTTGCAAGCGCGCAATTTGCCGTGGTCGATGGTGGGCGATTCGTCGTAGTAAACCGGCATAGTTTTGAAATGGCATTAAATCGGTAGCAGCTATTTTGCTATGTGGGAGTGCTTGGCCGTTGGGAAATTACCCTCGCAGGTAGGCGATGGCGATCTGCGTGCGGTTGCGCAGACCCATCTTTGCAAGGATCGAGCTGATGTGGTTGCGTACGGTGCCTTCGCCCATATAGGCGGTGGCGGCAATCTCCTTGTTGTCGAGGCCGCGGGCGATGAGTTCAGCGACTTCAAACTCGCGGTCGGTTAGGCTGGCAAAGGCGGCGGGCCGGCGGGGCGTGCCGCCTTCGATGCCCGCCCCATCAAAGTTGATATCCTCGATCGCCTTACCCTCGAGCACGCGTTTGCCATCCATGACCTGCGCCAACGCTGGTGGAATGGCGGCGACATCGGTTTTAATCAGGTAGCCGCGGGCGCCCAACTTGAGCGCCGACACAATGTACTCGTCATCCGAGAATGTCGTCAGAAACACCACGCGCGCCGCAGGGTCGCGCTCAAGGATTTCGCGTGCCGCCGAAAGGCCGTCGCGTCCCGGCATCTGGATGTCGAGCAGTGCGATATCGGGTGCGTGCTCGGCATAAAGAGCCACTGCGTCGTTGCCGTCGGCGCCAGTACCCACCACCTCGATTTGCGGCTGGGCGCCCAGGATAATCTTGAGCGAATCGACCACCAAGCGGTCGTCGTCGACAACGATGAGCCTCATCGGTCCTCATCTCCTTGCTGTTTGGGAACGGTGGCAAACACGCGCCAGCCGCCGGCGCCGGCGCGCGGACCGGCGGTGAAGGTGCCGCCAAGCGCCTCGATGCGCTCGCGCATGGAAGCGAGCCCCATGCCCTCCGCGGCGCCGCGGCCGCTTGCTTGGACCCCGCCCACGCCATCGTCGGTAACGATGAGCTGGTAAAACGACGGATGCTCCATACACCGTACAGTGACAGCATGGGCGCAAGCGTGGCGCATGGTGTTGGAGAGCGCCTCGCGCAGGACCGCCGCAAAACAGTTGGCGACGTTTGCGGGTGCATGCTCGGCCAAAACTTCAAGCTCAATCTGCGGACCGCCGTCCGAGTGCGCGCCTTCAACAATGCGTTCGAGCTGCACGGAAAGGTCGACGGCGTTTTCGTTGAGCGCGTGGACGCTGGCGCGCACAAGCTGGAGCGCCTCGTCAACCGTGCGTTTGACGTCGGCGAAATCGGCGGCGACGCCGGGCTCGTCGGCGTGAACCACGCGCAGGGCTTCGGCCTGCAGTGAGGCGCGCGTGAGCTGGTGCCCCACGTTATCGTGGATCTCGCGCGCGATGCGGGCGCGTTCGGCGAGCGTCGCGAGCTCGACTTCGTAGTCCTGGCGGTCGGCAAGATCACGGTTGCGCGCCTCGAGCGCGAGGGCTCGTTCCTGCAGCTCGTCGCGTGTGCGGCGCATGCGCTGCTGCTCGCGCTCCAACTGGGCAGTACGTAGCGATAGCAAGGTGGCGGCAACCGAGAGGATGGCGGTCAGCAGGAGCGTTCGGGCGGTGAGCTCGTCGGCGCGAAGGTCCGCGACGAGCGCAAAGACAAAGGCGACGCCAATGCTCAGCGCGACCCAAACGTGCTCACGGCGCACGCGTCGCGCGATGTCATAGAGGGCGAGGGGCGCAAACGGCACAAACGGCGGCACGAAGACAGCCGCGATGATGTAAGCGTAACTCGCGGCCTCGCTTGTACGGCGCGTGCGTTCCTCCTGTGCGACCTCGGCCAGCGAGGTGGCGATAACGCCAAGGCAAAACGCCGCGACCAGGCGAGCGTCCACAGCAAGACCCATGGCGGCCGCAATACAGCACGCCAGAACGATCGATTTGTCGAAAAGCCTGTTCATACGGGTATTGTACGCGAAGCCGCGCGTGGTAGAGGGGCCGCCTGCGCAACCGTGACATTCCTCCCGCGCGGCAAAGCGGGGGCGCCGGCGGGCCGCACGACCAAACCTCGCACTCGTGACAAAGCTCACTGGTGCGCACCGCCCGCTCCTGCGATGATGCAATCGTACCGGGCCGCAATCAACGGAAGGGCCGTCTCATGACAGACATCGTCCACGTCGAAAACCTCGTCAAGCGCTATGACGATCTTATTGCGCTCGACCACTTTAACTTGAGCATCGCCCCCGGCGAGATCTTTGGTCTGCTCGGCCCCAACGGCTCGGGCAAGACCACGTCCATCAACTGTATTCTGCAGCTGCTTGCCTACGACAAAGGCACCATCGATCTGTTCGGCGAGCCCATGACGCCCGCCCGCTACGACCTCAAGCGCCGCATCGGCGTGGTGCCGCAGCAGGTGGCGGTGTTTGACGAGCTTACGGTGCGCGAGAATATCGACTATTTCTGCAGCCTTTACGTCAACGACCGCAAGCGCCGTCGCGCGCTGGTCGAAGAGGCCATCGACTTTGTCGGGCTGGGCGACTTTACCAAGTTTCGCCCCGGCAAGCTCTCGGGCGGCCTGGCGCGTCGCCTCAACATTGCCTGCGGCATCGCGCACAAGCCCGAGCTCATCTTCTTTGACGAGCCCACGGTGGCGGTCGACCCGCAGAGCCGCAACGCCATCCTGGAGGGCATCTGCCGCCTGCGCGACGAGGGCGCCACGGTGGTGTATACCAGCCATTACATGGAGGAAGTCGAGCAGATTTGCAGCCGCATCATGATCATGGACGGCGGCCGCGTGCTGGCGCAGGGCACCAACGACGAGCTCAAGCGCATGATTCAGATGGGCGAGCGCGTGACTGTCGAGGTCGGCGCCGTCGAGGCCGCCACAGTCGAGCGCCTGCGCGCCCACGAGCACGTGCTCAGCGTCGAGCTGTCCGGCGGCGAGCTCGTCTGCACCTGCGAAGCGAGCCCGCACAATCTGGTCGACATCCTCGATACGCTGCGCGCCGCCGACGTGGCGCTCGGCCGCGTGTGGAGCGAGCCGCCGACTCTCAACGACGTGTTCCTCGAGATCACCGGCCGCGAGCTGCGCGACTAGGGGGCAGCCATGTTCAACACCATTATCATTACGGTCAAGACGCTGCTGCGCCGGCCGAGCACGTGGGTTTGGGGCGCGATCTTTCCCGTCGTGCTTTCCACGATGTTCATGTTTATGTTTGCGAACCTCAGCTCCGACGGCAAGATCGACCCGGTGCCGGTGGCCGTTGTCGCTGACGAAGCCTGGGACGCCTCGACCTTTAAGGATGTGGCGACGTCGCTTGCCAAGGAGGGCGACGACCAGCTGCTCGAGATCCACGAGTACGACGACGCAGCCGATGCGAACCGTGCGCTCAAGGCCGGCGAGGTCGCGGGCATCTATACGGTCGACGCCGAAGGCACGCCCAAGCTCACGCTGCTTTCGAGCTATGACAACTCGCGTGCGTCGTCGGTGCTCACCGACCGCAGCATCCTTGAGACGGTGGCAAGCTCGTATACACAAAATGCCGAGCTCATGCGCCAGATTGCCCAGGACAACCCGGCGGCGCTCGCCGACCCGGAGGCGGTTGCGCGCGCCCTGTCGCTCGAGGGCGGAACCCGCCGCGTGAGCCTGACACGCACCACGCCCGACGGCACGGTCATCTACTATTACGCGCTCTTTGGCCTGGTCGCGATGATGTCTGCCGAGTTTGCCGCCTTGAGCGTCGTTGACCTGCAGCCCAATCTGTCGGGCCTTGGCGCGCGCCGCTGCGTGGGCGGTCTTTCCAAGACGGCGTCGCTAGCCGGTATCTTTGTGGGCTCGTGGCTGGTCTCCTTTGCCTCAATGGCGGTTGCGATTGGCTACGTGCGCCTGGTCGTGGGCGTCGACTTTGGCGGGCGCGAGGGACTGTGTCTGGTGGGCGGTGCCGCTTCCGCGCTTGCCGCCACGGGCTTGGGGCTCTTTGTGGGCACGCTTCCCGTTAAGGGCGGCAAGGCGTCCAAGTCGGGCATCCTCACGGGCTTCGCCACCACATGCGCCCTGTTTGCCGGCCTCTACGGCGAGCCGGCGATGGCGCTTGCCGACGACGTCGCCCGCGCCTGCCCGGCCGAGTGCTGGTTCAACCCCGTCAAGCTTATCTGCGACATGTTCAATCGCCTGTATTTCTTTGAGGACCTGGGTCCCTTTGCCGTTCGCGCCGGCGCGCTCGTCCTGATGGCCCTGGTGTTTGTCGCCGCCGCCACGCTGATCTTTGGAAGGAGCCGCCATGAGCACCTTTAAGACCGCGCTTCGTATGGCGCTGGCGCACCCGTTCTACCTGCTCATCTATACGGTGTTCATCTCGGTCATGGGCGTATTCATCGCGGCATCGGTGAGCTGGAACTCGTCGCAGCTCACCGAGTACAAGCCCTACGACACCAACGTGATCGTGGTCGACCGCGACAATAGCGACCTTTCGCGTGCGCTTGCCAAGCATCTGGGTTCGCGTTTTGAGCTGGTCACGGGCGTCGGCGACGACACCTACGACCTTGCGGACGCGCTCTCCAAGAGCAACAGCGCCAAGGGTAGCGCCGACTGCGTGTTCTTTATCCCGGAGGGGTTTGAGGGCGACCTTGTTGCAGCCGCCCGCGCGGGGGAGTCTCTGCCCAAGCTCGATGTGACCTACGGCGCCGGCACCATGGCAGCGGCGCTTTCGTCTGCCGAGGCCTCGCGCTGGATCTCGCTCGCGGGTGCTGCGGCGGCGCTTGAGCCCAATGCCTCCGACGGCGACGTTGCCAAGGCCGCCGAGCATGCTGCCGCCAAACGTGCGGAGGTCGAGATCGAGCAGGTCAAGGTCGACTCGACGGCCGCTGCCACGCTCGAGTCGTATTTCAACTTTGGTGCGTACGCGATTATCTCGTCGGTCATCGTGTCGGTGGGGCTGGCGTTCTCGGGCATGAACGAGCCCGAGCGTGTGCGCCGCATGGAGGCCGGCCCAATCTCCGAGCGCCAGCGTTCGCTTGCCGTGTTTGCTGCCGCCGCCGCGCTCACCGTCTGTATCTGGTTTGTGTCGAGCATGATGGGCGTCGTGGGCTTTGCCGGCGGGGTCGCCGAGGTCGGCGTGGGCCGTGTGTGCCTGGCGCTGGCAGCGACGTTTGCCCTGGCGTGCACGCCTCTGGCCGTTGGCTTTGCCCTTTCGAGCCTGGGTGCGCGCGAGGAGCTGCTCAACGGTGTGGGCAACCTGCTCGGCATGCTCATGACGTTTTTGGGCGGCGCCTGGATGCCGCTGTCGCTGATGGGCTCGGCCGTGCAGACGGTGGCGCACTTTGTGCCGACATATTGGGTGAACGACGCGATCAGCAAGGCGCTTGCCTCGGATTTGACGTCCACCGTGCTGGGCGACATCGCCTGCGACCTGGGCGTCACGGCACTCTTTGCCGTGGCCATCGCCGCCGTAGGCCTCGCCCTCGCACGCGCCAAATCCCGCGCCTAGCCACCTAGTCATTGGGGACGTTCTTTACTCATTGGGGACAGACTTAAACGACTAGTCATCGGGGACAGTCTTTGCCGAACCGCCGGCTTGCCGGTCGGGTTGCCAAGGACTGTCCCCAGCTGCCGGTAGGAAAGGAACGTCCCCAAGTGCCGGGTGGCGAAAGAGTGTCCCCAACGACTGGTCATATAAGAACGTCCCCAATGACTAGTCTTGAAACAAACCCCCACTCTCGCCCAAAAATAGTTCGCCAAGGTTTACTATTACGTTCATAAAGTAGTACGAGGCTAACAATGGGGGATAGCATGGCGACGAAGCAAGCCTATGTCCAGGTTAAGGATCTCAAAAAGCACTACGGCGACGGTGATGCGCGCCTGACGGTGCTCGACGGCATCGACACGTCCATCAACCGCGGGGAGATCTGCGTCATGCTGGGGCCTTCGGGTTCGGGCAAGTCGACGTTTCTTAACCTGATCGGCGGCCTAGAGGATGCCGACGCCGGCTCTATTCTGGTGGACGGCTGCGACCTCACGGTGCTCAAGCCTACCGATCTGGGCGAGTATCGCCGCCGTGAGCTGGGCTTTGTCTTTCAGTTCTACAACCTGGTGCCCGATCTGACCATCAAGGAGAACATCGAGGTCACGGCGCACCTGTCCAAAAAGCCGCTCAACATTGACGACCTGCTACGCTCGCTGGGCCTCTACGAGCACCGCAACAAGTTCCCGCGCCAGGTCTCGGGCGGCCAACAGCAGCGCTGCGCCATCGGCCGTGCGCTCGTCAAAAACCCGGGTCTGCTGCTGTGCGACGAGCCCACGGGCGCGCTCGATTACAAGACATCCAAGGAAATCCTGCAGCTCATGGAGGACGTCAACCGCGAGTACGGCTGCACCATTATCATCGTCACCCACAATGCTGCCATCGCCCGCATGGCCAATCGCGTGCTGCGCCTGCGCGACGGGCGCATCGTCGAGGACGAGCTCAATGAGTCGCCCGTCGCGGCTGCCGAGCTCGATTGGTAGGCGGCGCCATGACACCTCTCGCAAAACGTCTCCCGCGCGAGCTGCGCCGCAATATCGGCAAGTACCTGGGCATCTTTTTGCTTATGTGCGGAAGCATTGCCCTTACATCGGGCTTTTTGCTCGCGGCGCATTCCATCGGCTGCCTTATCGACGACATGCGCGATGCGTACACGATTGAGGACGGCCGCGTGACCACCTCCTTCGAGGCTACCGACGATCAACTCAAGGCTGCCGAGGATGCCGCCAGTGACGTCGGCGGCGTCACGCTCTACAAGAATTTCTCCATCGACGCCATCATCAAAAAGGCGTCCGGCGACGACGGCACCAAGCGCACGCTGCGCACCTATGCGCACCGCACCAAGGTCGATATCGCGTCCTACTGTGAGGGCAAGGAGCCCAAGACGGACGGTGAGGTGGCAATCGACCGTGTCTTCGCCACCAACAACGACCTCGCCGTGGGCGATAAAGTCGAGCTCGAGGGTCGCACCTACACCATCTGCGGCATCATGACCCAGCCCGATAGCCAGGCGCTGTTCCTCAACAACTCGGACTTTACGGTGAACACCATCACCTATGGCGTGGCCGAGGTCACCGACGCCGGCTTTGCCGCGCTCGAGGACGCTGGCGGCGCACCCGCCTACACCTATTCCTTTACCTTTATCGACCGCGACCTCTCCGCCGCGGACCGCATCGACGCCGAGCAGGATATGGTAGAGGCGCTCACCGATGCCGATGCACGCGTGGATGACCTCATCGATGCCGATTCCAATCAGGGTATTGGCTACGCGCGCGACGACGTAGACGGCGACTCCATGATGTGGACGACGCTGCTCGACATTATCATCGTGATCATGGCGTTCGTCTTTGTGGTCCTTACCGACGCCACCATCGAGGAGGAAAGCGCCATCATCGGCACGCTGCTCGCCAGCGGCTATCGTCGTCGCGAGATCGTGCTGCACTACCTGGCGCTTCCCGCCATCGTAGGCGTGGTCGCGGCGCTGCTGGGCACCGCGCTCGGCATTGCGTTCTTTACCGAGCCTATGCGTAGCCTGTATTACGGCTCGTACAGCCTGCCGCCCTTCCAGGTGTACTGGAGCTGGGGGATCTTTGTGAAGTGCGCCGTGGTTCCCGCCGCCGCGCTCATCCTCATCACGCTGGTGGGCCTGCTTCGCAAAATGGGCAAGACGCCGTTGCAGTTCCTTCGTCACGAGGCGAGCGGCAAATCGGGCACCAAGCGCGGCTTGCAGCTGCCGGAGCGCATGGGTTTTGTCTCGCGCTTTCGCCTGCGCATTTTCCTGCGCAACCTGGGCAACTTCGCCACGCTCTTCGTGGGCATTGCGTTTGCCTCGCTGCTGCTGCTCTTTGGCCTGGCGATTCTGCCCACGATGACGCACTACGCGGACAACCTCGAGACGAGCCTGGTCGCCGAGCACCAGTACACGCTCAAGGCTCCGCTGGAGCTCGAGGGCACTGCCGAGGAGCGTGAGCAGTGGTCGGCACTCGAGCGCTTGCAGTCGGTTGACGGCGCGCTGCTTTCCGCTGCTCAGGATGCCGATGACGAGCTTGACGACGCGGCCGATACAGCGCAGACGGCAGCCGATACCGCGACCGCGTTTCCGTCTGCCGAGAGCCTGACCGCAGCGAAGAACGCGCTTGCCAAGGTTCAGGACAAGAAGGATGCGCTTTATGCGTGCCTCGATGACCTTGCCGATGCCCTCGGCTGCAACCGCGACGAGGCTATCGACCTGATCGACAAGGCCTCTAAGATCGACGCTGACAACGACGATATCCACCCGATCAATACGACCGACAACGGCGCGGGTACAATCGCGCAGGCCGAGAAATATGCCGTTTACCAGCTGCAATACAACCGCGGCGATGGTAATGGCGAGGAGACGATTTCCGTCTACGGCATCTCGCCCGATTCGCGCTACTGGAAAGACCTCAACGTTGGCGATGGGCGCGTCGTCTTTGGCGGCGGTCTGCTCGATAAGTTTGGCTGGAGCGAGGGCCAGAAGGTCACGCTCAGCGACAAGTACGAGGGCGAGCATTATTCTCTTGAGTACGCGGGCAGGGATTGTGCCTGGGGCTCAAAGTCGGACATGAATATCTATATGAGCATCGACGACTTTAACGAGCTGTTCGACAACGATGCCGCCTACTTTAACGGCTATGTGAGCGACGAGAAGCTCGACTTCGATGCGCGCTACTTTGCCGGCGACACCACGCCCGACGACATGCGTGCCGTGGGCGACCAGTTCATCGGCATGATGAGCAAAATGATCGGAATGATGATCGGGCTCGCGGTGTTTATCTTCCTGCTGTTTATGTACCTGCTGACCAAGGCTGTGATCGACCACAGCGCCCGGTCGATTAGCTACATGAAGGTCTTTGGCTATCGCGATGGCGAGATCTCGCATCTGTACATCCGGTCGATCACACTGTGCGTGGCGGCGTCGCTTGTGCTGAGCTTGCCGGTCATTATCGGCTCGCTCACGGCCATCTTCCGCTCGATGCTGCTCGCCTACAACGGCAATATCGAGATCTACGTGCCCGCTTGGTCTATGGCTGCATGCGTCGGCATTGGCTTTGCGACCTACCTGGTCGTGGCACTGCTGCACACGCGCTCCATCAAGCGCGTCAGCCTGGCCGAAGCCCTCAAGGTGCAGGAGTAGTCATTTAAGAACGTCCCCAATGACTAGGTGCCGTACTTGACTTTAACTCTGCTTTAACTGGTACCATCCTCTTATGTCTGTAACGCCATATAGACCGAGGGGATAGATCTATGACCGCAACTGCACCCGCAGCACCCGCTAAGGTGTACTTCACCAACCTGCGCACGCATGCTCGCGAGAGCCAGCTCGACAAGCTCAAGCGCCTCATCCGTCGCGCCGGTATTGAGCAGATCGACTTTGAGAACAAGTTCGTCGCCATCAAGATTCACTTTGGCGAGTTGGGCAACCTGAGCTTTTTGCGCCCCAACTACGCCCGCGCCGTCGCGGATGTCGTGAAGGAGCTGGGCGGCAAGCCCTTCCTCACCGACTGCAACACGCTCTATGTGGGTAGCCGCAAAAACGCGCTCGAGCACATCGACACCGCCTACCAGAACGGCTTTACCCCGTATGCCACGGGCTGCCAGATCATCATCGCCGACGGCCTCAAGGGTACCGACGAGGCGCTCGTCCCGGTCGAGGGCGGCGAGTACGTGCACGAGGCCAAGATCGGTCAGGCGCTCATGGATGCCGATATCGTGATCAGCCTCACCCACTTTAAGGGCCATGAACAGGCTGGCTTTGGCGGTGCCATGAAGAACCTGGGTATGGGAGGCGGCAGCCGTGCCGGCAAGATGGAGCAGCATGCCGCCGGCAAGCCGAACGTCGCGACCGAGCACTGCATTGGCTGCCGTGCCTGCGAAAAGATCTGCGCGCACAACGCTATCTCGTTCGACGATACCCGCGAGCGCGAGCTTGCCAACGGTAACACCCGCACGGTTCACGTCGCCGCTATCGACCACGATCGCTGCGTGGGCTGCGGCCGCTGCATTGCGGCATGCAACCAGGACTGCATCAAGCCCGGCTATGACGCCGCGGCCGATGTGCTCAACTGCAAGATCGCCGAGTACACGAAGGCTGTCGTCGACGGCCGCCCGAGCTTCCATATCTCGCTTGCTATGGATATCAGCCCCAACTGCGATTGCCATCCCGAAAACGATACGCCTATCGTCAACGACATCGGCATGTTCGCGAGCTTCGACCCGGTCGCCATCGATCAGGCCTGCGCCGACGCCGTCATGGCGTCCGAGCCGCTGCCCAACACCGAGCTCACCGATAGCGCGGCCAAGATGGAGCACAACCACGAGCATCTGGAGGGCGAGCAGGCGCACGACCCCTTCTGCATCACGCATCCCGATACCGACTGGCGCGCGTGCATCGCGCATGCCGAGAAGATCGGCCTGGGCACGAGCGAGTACGAGCTCATCGAGGTCAAGTAGCACCTGTCTATTGGACATATCAAGCGCTTTTGTGGCGCAACGTTAGCAAAAGCCGCCCGTGAGCACAGTGTCCACGGGCGGCTTTTCGGAAGTATGCGGCAAATTTCGAGATCGCCGAGCACACGACGTTTTTTGGCAACAAAACCCCTGATAAATTGTTGGTAAAACTGCGGTCTGGTCGGCAGTTCCAGATTTTGCCGCATACTTCCGAAAATAGGGGGCCAGATAAAGCCCCAGACGTTGCTTTTTACCTAAAAATACTCGTCGAGGAAGTTGTCGACTGTGTTCCAGTAGAGCTCGGGGTCAACTTGCGCACTCTTGGCGTGGGTGGCGCCATGGATGGTGAGCTTTTGCTTGACCTTGCTGGCGCACGCGTCGTAGTTTTGGTCGAGCATACTGTACGGCACAAAGGTGTCCTGGTCGCCGTGGATAAACAGCATGGGAACCGTCGCGTGTTTGAGTTGCTCCACACTGCTCGCCTTATGAAAGTCGTAGCCTGCGCGCACGTTGCACACCAAGTTTGCTACATCGAGCAAGGGAAAGCTGGGCAGGCCGAACACGTCCTTGAGCTGCAGAGAAAACTCGTCCCAAACACTCGTATAGCCGCAGTCCTCGATAATGCATTTCACGTTTGCGGGCAGAGATTCCCCCGCGACGTTCATGGCGGTTGCCGCGCCCATCGACTCGCCAAAGACCAGGATGCGCGCCTCGGGGTCAGCCTGAACGATTTGATTGATCCATGCGACGATGTCGAGGCGCTCGGGCCAGCCCATGCCGATATAGTCGCCGCCGGAGCGCTCGTGGGCACGGGCGGCGGGTGCGAGTACGTTCATGCCGCGGTCATGGAATCGTTTGGCGTATCGGGCCATACCGATGGGCTCGTTGGTATATCCATGCAGGCAGACGGCGTAGTCGTGCGTGCTCTCCGACGCAGCAAAATACCAAGCGGCAAGCTCGGTTCCGTCATCTGCGGTGAGGCTGCTGCTCTCGCGATTCTCTTTAAACCATGCCCGCGCCTCGGTGTCCTCGGCATCCGGCTGCTCACCTTCTTTGTCGTTCTTGCTATCCTGCATCATCTTCATGGTGTACGGCGCTTGGGGGTTCAGGGCAAAGTCAAACAAAAAGTTGCCGGCAAATCCGAGCAACGTGACAACGAGCGCCAACGCAACGACGCCGGCTATCTTGAGCTTTCGATGGGAACGTGCATTTTGAGACATAAGAAGCTTTCCTATAAGATGTTAATACATCAACATTTAATGCAAGCGCATTATGGACGTTCGCCGTTGATGCGTCAACAGGCAAAGAATGGGTAAACAAAGGGTCACGTAAGGTGCAAATTTCGCACGCACCCAGACGCTTTGATATAGTGTTGAGAACTCTTTACGTTGGAGGATGTAACCGGCATGTCCGATTCGAGCGACAGTTCTAAGCCGCGACCCAAGACCGCGGCCGTTCCACACTACACGGTGGGCGAGGAGATCATGAACTCCGTCACCCATGGTGTCGGCTGCCTGCTGGGTATCGCGGGCCTGGTACTCCTGATCGTATTCGCTGCCCTGCGCGGCGGAGGCCCAGCCCACATGGCCGCGGCAATTGTCTATGGCGTCAGCATTATTCTCGAATATCTGGCCTCCACGCTCTACCACGCGATTCAGCCCGCTCGCGCCAAGCGCGTGTTTCGCATCATCGATCACAGCTGCATCTACCTGCTCATAGCCGGCAGCTATACGCCGTTTTGCCTCATCACGCTTGCAAATGACGGCGGCGCCGTGCTGTTCTTTGCCGTATGGGCCATCGCCATTATCGGCATCGCCCTCGAGTGCTTTATGCGCGAGCGTCAGCCGCACTGGGTAAGCGGCTTGGTCTACCTGCTGATGGGCTGGCTTGTCGTCTTTAAACTGCCCGAGCTCGTGTCGCTGCTCAACCCCGTGGCACTTGCCCTGCTCGCCGTCGGCGGCGTGTGCTATACCGTGGGCGTGCCGTTCTATATCGCCAAAAACGTGCGCTATCTGCACAGTGTTTTCCACTTGTGGGTGCTCGCCGGCAGCATCTTCCAGTTCATGGCGGTGATCCTCTTCGTAATCTAGCGACCGCGCCCGCGTCCTCGTCCTCGTTTGGGCGCCGGCGCAATTGCCGTATCCGCCACCAACGTTTTACCCTAACGTCCCGAATCTTGGAGGTTCGAGAAACTCCCGATGGACATAACCATCTCCCTTATCACCACCCTCGTTTTGACCCTCATCAACGGCTACTTCTCCATGTCCGAGATGGCGCTCACCACGGCAAAGCGCGCCGTGTTGGAGCACGATGCCGAGGAGGGCGATAAGCGCGCCGAGCGCGCCGTCCAGCTCGCCGCCGACTCCGATCAGCTGCTCGCCACCATCCAGGTCGCCATCACGCTCGTGGGCTTTGCCTCATCCGCCGTCGCCTCGACGAGCCTGTCCGACCCGCTTGCCACATGGCTCATGAGCTTTGGCATCGCGCCGCTTTCCGCCATCGCGCGCGGCCTGGCGCCGGTCATCATCACCGTCGCCGTCGCCTTTGTGTCCATCGTGATCGGCGAGCTCGTGCCCAAACGCATCGGCCTCGCTAACGCCGAGGGCGTATCCAAGCAGGTCGTGGGGCCGCTTTCCGTGTTCCAAAAGATCGCCCGCCCGCTCGTGTGGCTGACCGGTGCCTGCTCCGATGGCCTGGCCCGCATCCTGCGCATCAAGAGCGCCGACGATCGCCAGAACGTCTCGGAGGAAGAGATCAAGTACATGGTCTCGGAGCAGGACGACCTGCTCGACGAGGAAAAGCGCATGATCCACGAGATCTTCGACCTGGGCGACACTGTTGCCCGCGAGGTCATGGTCCCGCGCGTGGACACCACCATGTGCGAGGACGACGAGACGGTCGCCGACGTGCTGTCCACCATGCGCCAGACCGGCTTCAGCCGCATCCCCGTCTATCACGAGGACCCCGACAATGTCGCGGGCATTGCGCACATCAAGGACCTGATCCAGCCCGCGCTCGACGGCAAGGGCGACCAGCCCATCGCCGACTTTTTGCGCGACGCCACCTTTGTGCCCGACACCAAGGACATCCTGCCGTTGCTGTCCGAGATGCAGACCTCGCACGACCAGATCGTGGTCGTCGTGGACGAGTACGGCGGCACGGCCGGCATCATCACCATCGAAGATATCGTCGAGGAGATCGTCGGCGAGATCGAGGACGAGTTCGACCCCGACAACAAGTACCTCACGCGCCTTTCGCGCCGCGAGTGGCTCGTCGATGGGCGTTTTTCGTGCGATGACGCGATTGAGCTTGGTTGGCCACTCGAGGAAAGCGATGATTATGAGACCATCGCCGGCTGGATTTTAGAACTTTGCGACTCGGTGCCCGACATCGGAGAGGTGTTTGAGGTCGCGGGGTACAAGTTCAAGGTACAGTCGATGCGTGGCCAGCGCATCTCGCTCATTCGCGTGATCGCTCCGGCCGAAACCGATAAGAAGGATTCCGAGTCCTCGGCAGAGAAGCCGGCGGCGTCGGGTGCGGGCTCTGCGGATCCGCACGATGGCGACGAGTAGGGCAAGGAAGAGTAGGGGAGAGTTATGGCAGGCCTGTTCAACATCCTTAAGGTCACCGTCAGCGAGGACAAGATTTGCGCGCACGTGCTGGTGAACCCCGGCATGCCGCTCATGACCTCGGAGGATATCGAGGCCACGGCGCGCGTGTACTACCTGGTGCCCGCGATTGCCAAGCATCTGTGCCTGGGCGATTCGGGCCGCGAGTTCCAGGACTGCATGGGCCAGACCGAGCTTTGCCACCTGCTGGAGCACGTGACAGTCGAGCTCATGAACGAGACCGGTCTTGCCGGCAACATCTCGTGCGGCCGCACGCGCGTGAGCGAGCATGACGAGCGTGTCTTTGAGGTCGAGCTTTCGTGTCCCGATGACGCGTTGGCCATTGGCGCGCTGTCTTCGGCCACCTTTATGATGGACTGGGCGTACCTGCACGCCGACCAGCCGGCCCCCGACGTGGAAGGCACGGTCGCGGGCCTGCGCAACCTGGTGCTGGGCATGCGTGCCGAGGCCGAGGGCAAGGACCCGCACGAGGCCGTTGCCGCTGCGAACGGCGAGGACGTGGCCGAGGATGCGCCCGAGGGCGACGCTCCTGCCGATGCCGACACCGAGCCCGTTGCCGAAGCACCTGCTGAGCCCGAGTCTGCGGAGCCCCAAGGCGTCCCGAGCTTTGACGACGAGCCGCAGATGCCAATCGATACCGAGGGTGCGGTCGCCGAGAACCACGAGGCCCCCGCGGCCGTCTTTGGCGGTGCGGCAACGGCTCCGTCCGGTTCGGCGCACGAGGGCAACCTGCCGCTCGTCGATGGCGCCGGCGAGAATCCGGCCGCCACGGTCGCCATGCCGGCTATGCCGCAGGAGTAGGCTCACTCGCTTATCATCATCATGTACCTGCGCTTTTACCGTACGCAGATGAGCGCGACGGCAAGTGTTGCGCTGCGGGTATAATGGACAGCATTCAAACGGTGGGCATCGAGGTGCCCGCAGGAGAGGAATGATCATGGGAAAGACTTTCAGCTTTGTCTCCGGTGCGCTTTTTGGTGCTGCCGCCGGCGCTATCATCGGCGTTGCTCTGGCCCCGCGCTCGGGTGCCGAGACCCGCGCCATGGCCGCCGATATCGCCAACGACGCCTGGGACAACATGCGTGACACCTACGAGCACAGTGCCGAGGAGGCTCGTGCCGCGGTCAACGACTTTGGTCCGATGGTCGACGCCAAGACCGATGACCTGCGCGCCAAGGTCGACCTGGCCCGCGAGCGCATGGACCAGCTTCGCGAGCAGCTCAACGACGCCATCTCGGGCGGCAACGTGACGCCCGCTGCCGACGTCGTGGTCGAGAACGTCACCGAGGCCGGCACCGAGGCCACGGAGTCCTCGACCGAGGCATAATGCGCGCAGGGGATTTTGTCGGCGTCAAGGTTTATCGTAAGCCTGCCGAAGACAAGCGCACCAAAAAGGACGGCACGCCGCGCAGCCCTAAAAAGCTCGGCAAGATTCACTTTCCCGTCTTTACCCCGGGCGGCACGCGCGTGGTGGGCTTTATGGTCCGCCAGTCCGATATCGCGGGTATGATCGAGCGCCCCGACCGATTTGTGGCGCTCGATGCCATCGGCGTCTATGAGGGTGCTGTCGCGGTCGACGACGTCAGGGGCACCTACGATGCCGCCGCGGCCAAGCGCCTCGATATCAACCTGGACGATTGCATCATCTGGGTTGGCATGGACGTGCGCACGGAATCGGGCGATGTCGTGGGCTACTGCTCGGACGTTGAGTTCAAACCGCGCTCGGGCATTGTGCAGACGTTCTATGTGACCGCCAGCGCCGCATCGAGCATGTTGGTGGGCGACACGCAGGTGCCGCCGACGATGCTGCGCGGCTACGAGAACGGCGCGATGATTGTCTCGGACGAGGTCAAGGCGCTCGGGTATTCGGGCGGCGCGGCCGCCAAGGCTGCCGAGGCCAGTGTCGTGGTGGGCGATAAGGTCAAGAAGGGCGCCAAGGTGCTCGATGACAAGGGATCGGTCGCCGTGGACAAGGGCAGCCGCGCACTGGGCAAGCAGCTCGGCAAGACGCGCGGTATGTTCAAGGCCTTTAAGGACGAATATCAAAAGGCGAGCGGGGGCTCGTCAAAAGCTAGCAAATAGCGACGTACCAAATGATGGGAGGCGAGCCGGAGACATGTTGCTCCGGCTCGCTGTGTTTATGGGGGAGGGCACATGCGCCAAAACGGATCTAACTTAAACGGGCGCTCGGGTGCGCGTCCGACGGCGCGCCGTGACCTGGGGCAGCTGCCCAGCGGTCAGCGTCGACGTCGCCGTAAGCCCGGCGCGATGTACCTCAACCATAGCCGTGGGTTTAGCGATCGCAGCGCGCGCATCGGCAACGGGCGCTCGCCGCGTCGACCGTCCCGCCTGCCCTATGCGCTCATCGCCGTGGGTTGCGCGCTCATACTGTTTATCGCTGCCGTCGTGGGCTACGTCAACCGCAGCGTGGACGTGGAACTCAACGGGCAAAAGACCGCGGTGCGCGTGGGCTCTACGTTGCAGAATCTTATCGACGATCAAAGCCTGGCCGAAACATACGACGCCGGCGATCTGCTGGCCGTCGACGACAGCGTGCTCAAGCGCCATGGCGGTGAAAAGCTGTCGGTGAAGGTCGACGGCAAGCGCGTGAAGCAAGGCAAATGGGATAGTCGCGAGCTTACGGGCGGCGAGAAGGTGACGGTCAAGGACGGCCGCAACGTGTACGAAAAGCACGAGGTCCAGGCCACGACTATCGAGCCAAAGCTTAAGGTCGAGGGCACGGGCGCCATTGAGTATGTCAAAACCTGGGGCGTTCAGGGTCGCTCCGAGGTATGGGTCGGCGAGCAGTCGGGCAAGACGCAGGACCGCGGCGAGGTCGTGCCCGCCACCGACTGCGTGGTCGAGTGCGCAAGCGTAGCGCCCAAGGGCAACGAAAAGTACGTGGCCCTGACATTTGACGAGGGTCCGAGCGGCGCGACCAAGCAGATCTTGCAGGTGCTCAAGGAAAAGGGCGTCACGGCAACGTTCTTCCTTTCGGGCGATGCCGCGGAAGCCTCGCCCGCTACCGCCAAAGCGATTGTCGATGCCGGGTGCGAGGTCGGCTCCAACAGCTACAGCGATGATTCGCTCAAGGGCGAGGATTGCGAGACGGTGCGCAAGCAGATCACGAAGGGTACCGAGGCGATTAAGTCGGCGACCGGTGTCGAGACGATGTTGCTTCGTGCCCCCTACGCCGCGTTTGACGAGCAAAACTGGATCGACTCGATGGACCTGGTGTCCGCCGTGGTTTCGTGGAATATCGATTCGGGCGACTGGCTGCTCAACGGCGCCGACGAGCAAGTATCGACCGTGCTCGACTCGATGACGCCGGGCAATATTGTGCTGCTCACCGATAGCGATGAGTGCGCCGAGCAGACGCTCGAGGCGCTGCCGCAGATTATCGATGGCCTTGTCGCCGACGGCTACAAGATCGTGACGCTCAGCGACCTGGTCAAGACGGACACGGCGTTGAGCAAAAAGCTCACCTCGCTCACCAAGGTTTCCATGCCCAAAAACGCCGTGTTCCCCCAACTCCCCGAGGACGACGACACCACAGAGTAGCCATTGGGGACATGCTTAAACGACTGGTTGTTTAGGACGGTTTTAATCGCTTTGTCCCACCGTGCTCATCCGGCTCTATGTCACGGATACGTCAGCGTTTGGTATGCCTGCAATGTGCAGGGCATAAATTCGGTGCCGCAGCGCGATGCTGATGCTATAGTTACTGCGGTTAATGAGGGTCAAGAGAAAGGTTACAGGTGAAATCCAAACCTCGACCATACAGTCGATGACCCCATGCAGGTGCTTTCTGCGCGTGCACGGGGTGTGAGCGCCGAGCGGCGTGCCGCCCGCGCATGCGTATACATATCTAAAAGTCCACGGATTGCGTGCCGGCATGGTCACGCGGTCCGCAGGAATAATGATGGGGAGCACCATTGAATTATCTGAGTGAGATGCTCAAATTGCCGGTCTTGGACGTCGACGGCGAAAAGCTCGGCGTGGTTAACGATTTTGGCATTGCAACCGGCGAAGTTTTTCCGCACGTGACGTCGCTCGCGTTCCGTGGTCCCGGCAAGACGCCGTTTATGATCAGTTGGCGCAAATGGGTCGACCGTATCGACGAGACGGGTGTACACCTTAAGACGTCGGCCACCGAAATCCGTTTTTCGTACTTGCAGCCGACCGAACTCTTGCTTGCCCGCGACGTGCTCAACAAGCAGATTGTCGACACGCAGGGCATGAAGGTCGTGCGCGTAAACGACATCAAGTTCTCTATGTCGGGCGAAAATCAGCTGCGCCTGCTGGGCGCCGAGGTCGGTGCTCGCGGTCTGCTACGCGCCATCAGCCCCACGCTCGAGCATGTCGTCGAGGGCTTTATGAAGCACTTGGGCAAGCCGCTCAGCGAGGACATTATCGCCTGGTCTTACATGGACCTGCTCGATCGCTCGACTAAGAACATCCAGCTCTCGGTGTCGCACAAGACGCTTGGCGAGCTGCATCCTGCCGACATTGCCGACATTATCGAGCAGCTCGACCCGCGCCTGCGTGCGCAGGTGTTCGCGCAGCTCGACACCGCCCAAGCCGCCGAGGCCATCTCGGAGTTCGATGATGACGAGCTCATGACCGAGATGCTCGAGGGCCTGTCCGATACCGACGCATCGTCGATGCTGGCCATGATGGACCCGGACGACGCTGCCGACCTGATCGACGAGCTCGATTATGAGAAGGCCGAGAAGCTCCTGCGCCTGATGGGCGTCAAGGAGGAGAAGGCGATTCGTAATCTGTTGGGCTATGAGGACAACACCGCCGGCCGCATCATGACCTCGGAGTTTGTCTCCCTGCCCGCCACGGCGACGGTCGGCGATGCCATCGAGGCGATTCGCAAACTCGACGAGGACTTTGAGAGCGTCTACTACGTCTATACCGAGGACCCGAGCGGCATGCTGACGGGCGTGCTTTCGCTGCGCACGCTGATCGTGGCCGACCGCGACGCCACGCTGGGCCAGCTCGCCTATCGCGATCTGGTCTACGTGTCGCCCGACGAGGACCAGGAAGACGTGACGGACGAGATGACCAAGTACGACCTGGTTGCCATCCCTGTCTGCGACGAGAACCGTCATATCCTGGGTATCGTGACCTTCGACGACGCCATGGACGTTATCGCCGAGGAGCATCAGGAGGACCTGCAGATCGCCGGTGTCGGCTCGGGCGATAGCGCGTCGGACGACTCGACGAACGTGCTCAGCTGGTTCGTGCATCGTCAGTACTGGGTCGTCGTGTGGGGCATCGCCTCGTGCATTATGGCGACCGTGCTGGGGACGGCGCTGCGCTCCGCGCATCTGGTGGTGTTCCCCATGTGCGCCATGCCGCTCGTGCTGCTGGCTGCCTCGCGCATGGTGTCGTTCGTCAAGAACTACTTCCTCGAGTACGACGGTCACGACGACGAGCCCAAACCGTACCTGGGATTCTTCTTCCAGAGCACGGGTATGGGCCTGATCCTTTCGCTTGTTACTTACCTGTGCGCGCAGCTGGTGCGCACCGCCGCGTTCCCCGATGCCACCATGTTTGAGGAGCAGCTCTTTACCGGCTGCTTTAATATCGCTGCCGTCATTTGCCTGGTTGGCAACATGAGCGCTGTGATTTATCTGATGGTGCTGTTCTGGCGCGACGAGCACGACCTTAACACGTCGGGCACCGCCATGAACGTCATCGCCGTCATGATTTCGTGTGTGGCGTACTGCATCGCCGCGGTGCTGCTCACCATGTCGGTCATGGGGTAGGTGGTCGCGTGCAAAACACGAAGCAAAAGGCGAGCACCAAGCAAAAGCTGACCATCGCGGCCATCTTTGGCGCCATGGGCCCCGGTCTTCTGGCGGCGCTTTCGGGCAATGACGCCGGCGGCATCGCCACGTATTCCAGCGCGGGCGCCAGCTATGGCTATAAGATGCTCTGGATGCTTCCCGTCATGACCGTGCTGCTTATCGTGACGCAGGAGACCGCGGCGCGCTGCGGATGCGTCACGGGTAAGGGCCTGGCCTCGCTCATCCGTGAGCGCTTTGGCGTGCGCAGGAGCGTGCTGGCCATGGCGGCGCTGCTGATCGCCAACACGGCCGTTACCATTTCGGAGTTCGCGGGCATCGCGAGTGGCCTTGCTCTGTTTGGCGTTCCGGCGAGCATCTCGGTGCCGCTCGTGGCGCTGCTGGTGTGGATGCTTACCATGTCGGGCAGCTTCCAGCGCATCGAGAAGATTTTGCTGCTGGTAAGCTGCGTGTTCGTGACCTACATCGTCGCCGCGTTTATGGCCGGCCCCAACTGGGGCGAGGTCGCGGTCGACTTGGTCGTCCCCAATATTCAGAACGATCCCAGTTACGTGTCGCTTGTGGTCGCAACAATCGGTACCACCATCGCACCGTGGATGATCTTCTTGGCTCAGAACAACGTGGTCGATAAGAATGCGGGCGAGGACGACATCGTGCTGCAGCGTATTGATACCGTGAGCGGCTCGATCGCCGCTGATATCATTGCTGGCTTCATTATCATCACGACCGGTACGGTGCTGTTCCCGGCTGGTATTCAGATTAGCGATGCCGCCGATGCCGCCCGCGCGCTGGAGCCCATCGCGGGCCAGTGGTCCACGGTGTTGTTCGCCTCGGGCCTGGTCGCAGCGAGCTTTTTGGCTGCCTGCGTGCTGCCCGGCGTTACGTCGAGTGCCATCTGCGAGGCATTTGGCTGGGAGCGCGGTGCCGATCGCAGCTGGGACGAGGCCCCGGTTTACCGCGGCATCATTACGGCCATCATCGGCATTTCTGCCGTGTTGGTGCTCATGCCTGGCGTCGATTTGTTCCAGATTATGATGACCTCGCAGGTCATCAACGGCGTGCTGCTGCCCGTAGTCCTGGTATTTCAGGTGGTTATCGCGGCGGATCGCCACATTATGGGCGCCAACCGCAACGGCCGCGTATGGAACGTGCTCACTTGGGCGACTATCGGCGTGATTACGGTGCTGACGGTCGTCATGTTTGTGCTGCAAGCGATGGGCTACGGCGCGTAGCGCCCACTTTTGCTTCCGAACAGGCCGCAGCGATGGGCTGCGGCCTGTTTTTTGTCTGCTATAGGGCGTTAGTTATATGGCGGTGGGCAAAAAATGCCAAATATGAGTACTGTTGCTAAGTGAATAGCATTTACATCCAAAAAGATAATGAACATAACCTATAGCATGTTCATTAAAATTGGCTTCAATACGCCTTAAACCAGTCGGGTTGGCTGCTTTAGGGGGTTATAGGGGTCGCCCGAACGTCAATTTGGGTGGTTTTGCCTGCTACTAAAATGGTAACAGTACTCATATTTGCCCTTTTTTGCCCACAGGCCTTTGAGGTTGCGGCGAAAAGGGCTTGTTTTGATTGTTTGGGGCAGGCACGAGGCACGGAAACGATGTCTGGAGGGGCGGAGCGGCTTGGAATTCATCCGTAGAGGTCTTCATTGGCTGCGCCAGGAGTGCTTCCGGGTGCTGGTGCAAAAGGAGTGTCCCTAACTGCCGCAGGGGGCGTCGGCCGTGGCCGACGCCCCCTGCGGGTGTAAGCAGATTTGGCTGCGCGTTACTTGTCGGTGCCCAGCTTGTGTGGCTTGTAGGCGAGGGCATTGACGAGTGCGTCGGCGGCGGACTTGACGGCTGCCGGCTGCGGATCGTTGACGTGGTCCTCGGGGTGCACGGGCAGGTCTTTCTTGACTGCATCGTGGATCAGGTTGAGGTACTCGGTCACGCCGGTAGTCGACAGGTGCGTGCCGTCGCCATCGAACAGGTCGTTGCGGTTGGCGCTGTGCCCGTACCAGTCGATAACGCGTACATTCTTGTAGCGCGTGGCGGCGTTGGCGATGGCCTGGTTCGTGGACCCGACCCACGGCTGCGGGCTACGCGTGTTTACAAACACGACGATACGCTGCTCGCCGGCGTCGGCCATAATCGCGTCGACCTGGGCGTCCGTTACCAAACCGTTGGTGCCCAGGGCAAAGACCACGATCTTGCCGGCAAGATTCTGCTGGATATAGCCCTCAAATGTCGCGCGGCCCGCATCAAACTGGCGGCCCTTTTCGGCATCGATATGGCTGTGCGGGAACACGCCGTCAAAGGAATCAACGGCGCGCAGCGACACGGAGTCGCCGATCATCAACAGGTCGCAGGAGCCATCGGGGAAGCCGTCGTTGTCCTTGTCGGTGTCGTCGGCCGCTTGCTGGTCGGTGGGCGCGGTGTTTTCGGCTTCCTTGTTCAGAACTTCGGCGCCCTCGCCGCTCAGCGCAGACGTCTCGGGCACAAAGATCAGACCGCCCAGTGCAACGACCAACACGACAGCGCAGGCTGCGCAGACAGGGACGTGCGCGCGTGCCCAGTTGGCGGGCGTGGTGGTGCCATCGCGGAATTCGGCGACGGTGCGGCCGAAGGCACCCTTCCTAAATGGCGTTTCGATAAAGCGATAGGAACACTCGGCTACGGCGACCACCAGCAGCACCTGCAAAATGTACTGCCACCAGGGCGTATCGTTGATGTTGGCGACCGGGTTCATGAGCAACAGCAGCGGATAGTGCCACAGGTAGATACTGTACGAGCGCTTGCCAACCCACACGAGTGGCTCGGCGGACAGCGCGCGGGCAACCATTCCCTGGGGCTGCACACAGGCCGCGATGACCATGAGCGTGAGGATGGAGCATAACAGCGTGCCGCCGCGATACTGGAACGCGGTGTAGCCGTTGGTGAGCGCGACCATGGCGGCAAGGCCAACCAGACCCACGACGCCCAACACATCGATGGATGCGGGCGAGGACCAAAAGCGCACGAGGGCGCTCGGCTGTGCCGGGGCGGTCTCGGCTGATTCGTCGGCCTTCTCGCCAGGCTTGCCCTCGGCATTCTTGCCGTGCTTGGCGGCGCCAGCCAGGCGATTGAGCCCCAAACGATGTGCGAGACGCACCGGCGCCAGGTCGCGATCGGGGATAAAGGCCATCCAGGCACCCAGCAGCAGCGAGAACACGCGGGTGTCGGTGCCGTAGTACACGCGGCTGGGGTCGGCGGCAGGGTTGTAAAGCACCATCATGGCGAGGGCAGATACCGCGGCAAGGCCCAGAACCACGCGGCGCGTGTGGGGCTTGCTTACATGCATGGATACCATGGCAAACAGCAGTGGCGGCCAAATCAGGTAGAACTGTTCCTCGATGGCAAGCGACCAAAAGTGCGTGAGCGGCGAGGGGTCGCCCAGAGCATTGAAGTACGAGACGTTTTGGGCAATCTGCCACCAGTTGTTGAAGAACAGCAGCGACGGCAGGATGTCAGGGCGCATCTTGGTGAGCATCACGTGGTTAAAGATGGTACACAGCGCGCAGGTCACGAACACTACCGTTACCACGGCGGGGACCAGGCGACGGATGCGGCGAATCCAGAAGCTCTTAAGGTCGATGCGGCCGGTCTTAGCGACTTCGTTGAGCAGCAAGCGCGTGATCAGATAGCCCGAAAGCACAAAGAAGATCGTAACGCCGAGCAGGCCGCCCTGAGCCCACGTGAGGTTGAGGTGATAGAGCACCACCGCGACGACGGCGAGCGTGCGCAGACCGTCGAGGGCGGGGATATAGCGAGATTTGGGACGAGCAGGCGCCTGTTCTTTTGCGGCGCTGTTGGTGTGGGCGCCCTTGTTGGTGGGCGTTCGATGCGGGCTCGGGCCGCGTCGCGACTCGCCGGTGCGGCGGTCGGCGCGCGGGCGTTCGTGCGGCGCCTGGTTATCGGGCGCGCGGCGCGGTCCGCGTGGGCTCGATTGTGGGAATTGCTCCATAAAACATCATCCAATGACGAGAATACTCAGCACATATTCATTGTAGCTGCCTGCTCCTGTGAATGCTTGCTGCTGGCGCAACCTCAAGGGCGCGTTCACATCAAAGTGAACTAAAGTTATAAGGGGTGCGAAGGCGCGCAATCGACGGTCGACGGTGGGTGCAAGGCCCGCAGACGAGGAGGTTTCCATGGCAGACAACGGCATTGTTGCGGTGTTCGGCAGCATGAACATGGACCTTTCGGTGGCGTGCGAGCGCATGCCGCGCGCGGGCGAGACCGTCGGCGGCAGCGGTTTTATCACCAACGCTGGCGGCAAAGGCGCCAACCAGGCCGTCGCTGCCGCGCGCATGGGCGCGCGCACGAACATGATCGGCGCGGTCGGGCGCGATGCGTTTGGTGCATCGCTCGTGGCGGGGCTCCAAGATGCTGGCGTGGACTGTGACTTTGTGGCGCGGTGCAACGACGTGGAGACGGGCACGGCGACCATCATTCGCTGCGAGGGCGACAACCGCATCGTGCTGTCACCGGGTGCCAACCATGCGCTTGCGGGCGAGGACGTTGCCTGCGCGCTGAGACGTCTGGTGGCCGATGAGTTCGACGGCGACGCCAGCGATATTGCCCCGGCTGCCGGCAGCGTCTTTATCGCTCAGGGCGAATGTGACCTTGCAGCGACTGCCGAGGCGCTTGTTTGCGCTCATGAGCTGGGGTTCTATACGGTCTTTAACCCGGCTCCCGCCTGCGATCTGCCGGCGGGAGCGTGGCCTGCGGTCGACTTGGTCTGTCCCAACGAGACCGAGTGCCAGGTTCTGACGGGTATCCTGCCCAAGGACGATGAGAGCTGCGCTGCTGCGCTCAGCGCCCTGCTCGCCAAGGGTGCCGGCGCCGCGGTCATCACGCTGGGTGGCGCCGGCTCGGTTACGCTTGGCGATGACGGCGAGCCGCTGCGCATGCCGGCGCTTTCGAGCACAGTGGTCGATACGACGGCCGCCGGCGATACGTTTATCGGCGCGCTTGCCGCGGCTCGCCTAGAGGGCTTGTCGCTCTTTGAGTGCATGGCCGCGGGTGCTCGCGCCTCGGCAGTGACGGTGTCGCGCCTGGGCGCTCAGCAATCGATTCCCACGCGCGCCGAAGTTGAACATTGGTTTGGTTAAACGATAAAGACGGAGAAGCGGAGTAGAACAATGGCAATCAAGAAGCTGATCCTTGATCTGGATATGGGTGTGGACGATGCGATGGCGCTGGCCTATGCCATCGCGAGCCCCGAGGTGGAACTCGTGGGCATCACCACGTGTTTTGGCAACGTGCGCGTCGACCAGTCGGCGCATAACTGCCTGGCGGTGCTCGACCTGTTGGGTCGTCCCGAGGTTCCGGTGTACCTGGGCGCCGATCGTCCCATTAAGGCGACTGAGCCCTATACACCGCCGGCGTCCACCACGCTTATCCACGGCAAGAACGGCATCGGCGGGGCGAGCGTGCCCGCGTCGCCGTACGAGCCGGTGGGGGCGACGTCGGCCGACGGTAACGCGGCGGTCGATTATCTGATTGATGCCGCGCGCACCTATGGCCCCGACCTGATCTACGTGGCGACCGGTCCGCTCTCCAACCTGGCACTTGCCTTGGAGCGCGATGCGGCGGCGATGATGTCTATCGGTCGCGTGGTCGTGATGGGCGGTGCGCTTACCGTGCCCGGAAACGTGAGCGCGGGCGCCGAGGCCAACATGGCAAACGATCCTGAGGCGGCCGATGCCGTGCTGCGTTCGGGCCGCAAACTCACCATGGTGGGCTTGGACGTGACGTATCGCGTGGTGCTCACGCGTCGCGACATTGCCGGCTGGACGGGCTCGGGCACCATGGCCGGTTGCGCGTTTGCGAGCATGGTGGAGCACTACATTGGCTCGTACGAGATGAACGCACCCTACCTGGGTGGCTGTGCGCTGCACGATCCTCTGGCCGTTGCCGTGGCGATCGACCCTACGCTCGTGGGTGCGCTCGGCTGCAATCTGCGTGTTGATCTGCTAGGCGAGTATCGCGGCCGCACCATTTGCGACGAGCGCCGCCTATCCGATCCGGACAAGAGCGCGCTTGTGGCGCTGACCGTGGATGCCCCGCGCTTCCTGTCCGAGTTCAAGACACGCATGGCCCTCGTCCTGGGCTGATCCGCAAGATTGAGACGGCCTCCCAATCGTTTCAACGCTTCCAAAACCGTTCACGGACGATATGCTACCGTTGGTCGGCTGTGGACGGTGCTCCCCGCGAAGATATGGGCTATCATTCTTTTCTGCGCGGATTGTTACTTCTAGGGAGGCATGCCCGCGCCTCGATACAACGGATTGTTACTGGTAAGGCATGACCGCGATAGCTCGGCTATTTGCAGTCATGCCTTTTCTTTTTGATAATTCCGAAAGGAGGTTCAATAATGCTTGCGATTAAAAAGCTCAACAACAATGCCGTTCTTTGCCGCGACGGGCAGGGGCGCGACGTGATCGCCATGGGCAGGGGCGTCGGGTTTGGGGGAGAATTTCCCCGCGAGCTGCCGCTCTCTAAGATTGAGCATACGTTTTATGACATCGACCCCAAAGGGCAGGACGTCATGCGCGACCTTCCTTCTGAGATCGTGATGTTCACGGCCAAGGTGATGGACATCGTCGCCAACGAGCTGCCCTATGATCTGTCGACCAAGGCGACATTGTTCATGGCCGATCACCTGTCATTTGCGGTGGAGCGCGCGCAAAAGGGTTTTCGTATTGCGATGCCTCTCGCCTATGAAGTGCGCGAGACATATCCTAAGGAATACAAAGCGGCGCAGTTTATCGTTATGAGGCTCGAAAAGGAGCTTGGTGAACGACTTCCCAAAGAAGAGATTGCCAGCATTGCCATGAATCTCGTCAATGCGCGGGTTGTTCAGGCCATCGAGACCGCGAGCAAACCCACCAAGCAGTTTGACGATATGCTAGAAGATGTCACTGAGATCGTCGAGAGTGATTTTCGCATCATCGTTGACCGCGATTCCTACGATTTCACTCGCTATGCCACGCATCTGCGGTACCTGTTCAAGCGCATTCAAGCCGGCGAGTCGCTGAACAGCGCCAACATGCAGATGTACAAGAACTTTCGTGAGGAGTTTCCGCAGTTGGCAGAGTGCGTGAAGCATATCGGTTCCTATTGTCGTGAAACGTGGGACGCCACGCTCTCCGAGGAGGAGGAACTCTATCTGATGATCCATCTCAACCGGATCATCTCCAAAAAAGGATTGTAACCCGTAGCCATTCGGGGCATGACCTTTGCCGATTCGAACAGTAAGCCAAGATTGTGCAAAGGAGCCAATGATGGCAAATTACAAAAAGGTGGCAGAACAGATTCTCTCCACTGTGGGCGGGGCGGAAAACGTGGCTTCGGTTACGCATTGCATGACGCGCCTGCGCTTCAGCCTCAAGGATGAAAGCCTCTCGAATGATGAGAAGCTTGAGGACATCTCGTCTATCATCAGCGTCGTGCACGCCGGAGGGCAGGTGCAGCTGGTGATCGGGCCCACGGTCGACAAGGTCTACGACGAGGTTTGTAAGCAGGGCGGATTCGAGGTCACGGTATCGATTGACGAGGAACTCGATGGCCCTCAGCTTAGCTGGAAGGAGCGCTTGGCACCCAAGCACCTCTTCAATCAGCTGCTCGATGCCGTGAGCGGCGCTATCACCCCGATCCTTCCGATCTTTTGTGTCGCCGGTATCTTCAAGATGCTCGTCATTCTGTTTGGGCCCGAAGGCGCCGGTTTTATGTCCGAAACGAGCGACCTGTATCGGATCCTTTCCCTGGTGGGCGATGCGGCGTACTATTACTTCCCGGTATTTGCTGCCTACAGTTCGGCTAAGAAGTTCAAAACGAGCCCTGTGCTGGCACTGCTCATCGCCGTTGTGATGATTTACCCCGACATGCTCGCTATTGTTGAGGACGGAAAGCCTTTCAGCGTCTTCGGCATCCCCATGCAGCTCGTCAACTACACCCAGGCTGTTCTTCCGGTCATCTTGATCACCTGGGCCCAGTCCTATGTTGAGCGCTTCTTTAAGAAGATCTCGCCTGATATGTTGCGCGTTCTGATCGTACCCGTGGGTACGGTGCTCGTGATGTTGCCGGTCGCGCTGTGCCTCTGCGGCCCTGCCGTCCAATTTGTCATGGGCCTTGTGGCCGATTTCATCATTTGGCTCGCCTCTGTTGCCGGTCCCGCTGCGACCGCGGTTATCGGCGCATTCTGGAATCTGATCATCGCCACCGGCATGCACGTGCCGATCTATACCGCCATATTGCCCGCCGCGCTCCAGAACGGTTACGACGCCATCTTATACCCCGGCGCCGCGGTTGTAGCCTACACCACGCTTGCCATCGCGCTCGCCTATGGCCTGCGCGCTAAGGACAAGGAGAATCGAGCCACGGGCTGGAACTTGTTCATCACCTATGCCTTCGGTCGCGTGAGTGAGCCCATCATCTACGGCATCCTGTTTCGCGACAAGAAAGCTCTTGCCTGGAACATGATTGGTGGTGCTGTCGGTGGTCTGCTGGTAAGCCTTCTTCATGCCAACGTCTATATCTTCACTGGCGTTGGTTTCCCATGGATGAACGTGCTCATGTTTGCTCAGGATATCATCCCCGGCACCATCGGGTGTCTTGCTGGCGGTGCCGTGACGTTTGCGTTGGCGATGGTTTTTGGATTTGAAGGACAGGAGAAGATGCCGTTGAAGTCCAAGAGCGGCGATTCTGAGGCTGTTGAATCCGTCGAGGCATAAGAGGCTACTGCACAAATATGCTCCCCAGCCGTTGCGCGGTCCGACCCCTTGGCCGCGCAACGGTACTGTGCTGTTGCGCGGCACTTGCCGAGTCCGTTGCGTTCGACAGCGTGGGCCGGGAATTTGATAGAAAGGACGACACCATAATGTTTAGAGAAGATTTTTTATGGGGCGGGGCTCTGGCTGCAAACCAGTGCGAGGGAGGATGGAACGAAGGCGGTCGCGGTTTAGCCAATTCCGACATGCTGCCGTTTGGCGATCAGCGCATGGACGTCATGCGGGGAGACCTTGATCCGCGTGCGTTGGCACCCGACAGCTTCTATCCCGCTCGCAAAGGCATTGATTTTTACCATAGGTACAAGCAGGATATTGAACTGTTTGCCCAGATGGGTTTTAAATGCCTGCGCTTATCGATCGCCTGGAGCCGCATTTTTCCCAAAGGAGACGAAGCCGAGCCCAATGAAGAAGGCCTTGCCTTTTACGAGGATGTTTTTAGGACGTGCCGCGCGCATGGCATTGAGCCTTTGGTGACGCTCAACCACTATGATGTCCCCATGCATCTCGTCGATGCGTATGGCGGATGGCGCGATCGCAGGTTGGTCGACCTGTTCGATCGATATTCGCGTACCGTGTTCGAGCGCTATCGGGGATTGGTCAATTATTGGCTGACCTTTAACGAGATCAACATCATGACGCAGGCGTGCTTTATGGCGGCGGGGATCATCTTCGAGCAAGGGGAGAATCGCTATGCAACGGTTCACACGGCCGTGCACCATGTATTGGTTGCGAGTGCCCGTGCGGTCGGGGCGTGTCATGAACTGTGCCCCGGGGCGAAGATCGGTTGCATGCTCAACGCAGGTGTCTTCTATCCGGCTACATGTGATCCGGACGATGTGCTGGCTGCGCAGGCTGAGAATCGCAGCCATTACATGTTTACCGACGTCCAGGTGCGCGGTGCGTACCCGAGCTATGTTCTCAAGGAATACGCCCGCCATGGTTTTGAGGTGCCCTATCGGGATGATGACCGCGAAGTACTGGCTGCAAACCTGGTCGATTTCGTCTCGTTTTCGTATTACTCGACGCGCGTCGCAAAAGCGCATGCGGAAGGTCAGTTCGATTCGAACCTTCTTCGCTCGGCGCCTAATCCGTATCTAAAACAGGAGCCTTGGGGGAGGTTTATCGACCCCAAAGGGCTGCGCGTCACCATGAATGAAATCTGGGATCGCTATCAAAAGCCGCTGTTCATCGTCGAAAACGGTTTGGGTGCTCCTGATGTGCCGGAAGATTCGGGTGAAATAGAAGACGACTATCGAGTTGAATACCTGCGGGCCCACATCGAGGCGATGAGGGAGACCGTCGAGCTCGACGGGGTGGAACTCATGGGATATACCTGTTGGGGCCCGATCGATTTGGTTTCGGTCGCCACAGGACAGATGCGTAAGCGCTACGGGTTTATCTATGTCGATCGAGACGATAGCGGTGCGGGCTCGTTTGAGAGACGTAAAAAGAAAAGCTTCGAATGGTACCGACGCGTAATAGCAAGCAATGGCGAAGACCTTGCGTAATAACGTTAAGATGGACAAATGCGCCCGTTGGGGGAATAGTCGCGCCACTTTGCTTGACAACAGGCTAAACTAGCTAATAAACATTTACTCTTCTGTTTAGATTGAATTTGCGGTCGTTTAGTTGCCGAGCCACGGGGCGGTCAAGCCACGATGCTCGGCCGCGACCGATGCTAGGGGGAACGATGGCTAAAGCAAGCGTCCGCGAGATCAGCCGCATTACCGGCTTTTCGCCCGCAACCGTGTCCAACGCGCTCAACCGCAAGCGCAGCGTGAGCGAGGAGACCGCCAAGGTCATCCTGGAGTGTGCGCAGTCGCTCGGCTACCAGCAGTCGACGCAGCTCGAGAGCATCCAGTTTGTGCTTGCGCGCAAGACGGCCGCCATCCTGGACGAGAGCACCTTCCATCCCGCGGTCATCGAGGGCGTGGAGCGCCAGGCGCGTCGCCACGGCATGAGCACGAGCTTTGTCACGCTCGACTTTAGCGATCTTGACGCTGTGCGCCCGCAGGTCGAGGGCCTGATCGCCGATCCGTCCGCCGCTATCGTGCTGATGGGTACCGAGCTGGGCGAGGAGGACTACGCCCTGTTCGCCAACGCCGCCGCCCACCTGATCGTGCTCGACGGCTGGAGCGATCGTCAATACTTTGATGCCGTGGTCATTGCCAACACCGATTCGGTACTGCGCGCCGTGGACTACCTTATCGAGAAAGGTCACAAGCAAATCGGCTATCTGGCGGGCGACCTTCGCATCCGCAACTTTAAGGACCGCGAGCGCGGCTATCGCCAAGCGCTTGAGGATGCGGGCCTCGAGGCCAATCCGGCATGGCGTGTCACGCTGGGCACCACGCTCGAGGGCGCTTATCGCGATATGGGCGCGTGGCTCGACAGCGTCTCGCACGACGACCTGCCGACGGCTTTCTTTGCCGAAAACGACGTGCTCGCCGTGGGTGCCATGCGCGCGCTCAACGAGCACGGTATTCGCGTGCCCGAGGATGTCTCGATCATCGGCTTTGACGACCTGTCGTTGGGCGCCTTTTCCAACCCGCCGCTCACCACGGTGCACGTTCCCAAGCACGAGGTGGGCGAGATCGCGGTGCGCCGCCTGGTGGGCAACATCCGCAATCCCAAGAGCTATACCTGCAAGACGGCCGTATCGACCTATTTTGTCGAGCGCCAAAGCGTGCGCGAGATCTAGTCGGAACGGCGCCAGACCCCAGAGCGGAAAAGTCCTTCTAGATTACCTAGAATGATTTTTCTGGGACGGGGATTTAAAACTCATTGATCCCCGTCCCGGGTAGCTCATTTGGGACGGGGCTTTTTTGACTGGTATGATTGGTGCGACCATTCGAACCAGCTAAAAGAGCCCGTCCTAAATTGACTACCGAGAGGATCTGCCATGGAGCGCATCGCGAGTTTTTCCGTTGACCATCTGCTGCTTGAGCCCGGCGTGTATGTGAGCCGCATCGACCGCGATCCGGCGACCGGCGCCGCCGTCACCACCTTTGACCTGCGCCTGACCACGCCCAACAAGGAGCCGGTCATGAACACGGCCGAGTGCCACACTATCGAGCACCTAGGCGCGACGTTCCTTCGCAATCATGCCGAGTGGTCGAGCCGCATTGTCTACTTTGGCCCCATGGGCTGCCGCACGGGTTTTTACCTCGTCGTGTTTGGTGAGGTGACGAGCAAGGAGATTCTGCCGCTCGTGCGTGAGCTGTTCGAGTTCGTCGCCGGCTTTGAGGGCGATGTCCCCGGTGCCGCTCCTGAGGAGTGCGGTAACTACCTGGACCAGAACCTCCCCATGGCAAACTGGCTCGCGCGCCGCTACCTCGACCGCGACTTGGCCGATATCGACGAGAATCACCTGCACTATCAGCAGGCGTAAGGCTGCTTGCAGGAATAACGTTTGTGCCAGAAGCGCTCCCGCTCTTTGCGGAGCGCTTTTTTATGCCGAGCGCTCAAAACAGAACAAGATTGTTCTAGAATGTTCATACTGTCACACAAACGAACAGGAGCGAACATGCATATCTACTCTGTCTCTGATCCCGAGTTCAAGTCCTATGGCAACGTTTGGGATAACGTTCCGTCCGAGCTTACGTCGCCCGTGCTCGAGGCACTTGCCTCCACGCCCATCCCCGAGGGCAGCAAGTATGTGGCCTCCGCGCCCGAGCTCGAGGGTGTCATGGATGCCGATAAGCTGGGCTTTCTCATGTTTGGCGGTCGTCCCTTCCAGCTGGGCTGGTGCAACGGCCACAACACGCGTCTCAACTGCCTGGAGTACCACCGCGCGAGCGAGTTCAACCTGGGCGCCCGCGACTTTATCCTGCTCGTGGCGCATCGCTGGGAGATCGAGGACGGCAAGCTCGATACCGCGTGCGTCAAGGCGTTCCGCGTGCCGGCCGGCACGCTTGTTGAGGTTTTCAACACCACGCTTCACTACACGCCCTGCATGGTCGACGACGGCGGCTTCCAGGTGATGGTGGCGCTTCCCGCTGGCACCAACGGCCCGCGCCCCGAGGCTGCAGCCGACATGCCTGCCGCTGGTGACAGCTACTGCTACTGGAAGGCCGACAAGTGGGTTCTCTGCCATGCTGACAGCCCCAAGGCTGCCGAGGGCGGCTACGTAGGCCTCATCGGTAAGAACCTCGACATCGCCTGCGACTAGAATCTTCTGTTTCGATCTGTAACATCTAGCGGGCTAAATTGTCTCTACCTGTTACAGATCGAGACATACCGTAGAGGGCCGCCCGAAAAATCTCGATCTGTAACACCAAGCCCGATTTTGACGGCCTAGCTGTTACAGGTCGAGACAAACCGGGTCCAATCCACCACAAAGGTGCCTGTCCCCATTGTGGTGGCTGCCTAGAGCTGGCTGCGCAGATAGTCAGCCATATATGGAACAGCGAAACGCACGTAACCGCGGCGTGCCTGTTCGATAACGCCGGCGTCGATGAGGCGTCGGCGATACTTTTGCGCATAGTCGGGTGTGACTGACATGCGCTTCGCAACATCGGAAATGCGCGAAACGGCGTCTTCGTCATCAATCATTGCGTCGAGAAACGCGACGTCTTGGTCCGATAGCGCGGCGAGCGTCGTTTCACAAACATCGTTTTCGAAATCGGCCTTTGACGCTTCGATAGCTCCGTCGACTTGCTCTGGCGTTACGCGTTTTCCGGCCTCGCAGCGATTGGCGATGTTGTAGCCGATGAGCTGCAGCATATAGGGCGAACCTTGGGTTGCACGAGCGGCACGGAGGCGAAGATCGCCTGGAATATCAAGGTTGAGCTCTTCGAAAGCCCGTTGATAATATGCATCGACATCTCCGACTGAAAGCGGTTCGAGCGTGACTTTGCATGCGCGGTTGAGAAATGTCAGTACGCGGTCGTTGAGTGTCGCGGAGACTGCTCCCGGGAGGCCCGCCATGACGAGCGCGACGTTGAGTCCCTCGCCGACGAGCTCTTGATAGGCGGTGACAAGCTGTCTGATCTCGGGTGAATTTGCTTGGAGCTCGTCGATGAGGATGAGGGTGCCGTGTCCCTGCTCGGTCAGTTTGCGCGCGAGCTGTGTGAGTTTGAACTGAAAGCTCTTGGTCTCCTGCACGTCTCGTGTGAACTCGAGGCCTGCCGAGAACCCAAAAACACTTAGACTGCCGCTCGTGAGTTTGGGAAGGCGGCGTTTATTGACGTACGGCTCGCCTGCTTCCTGGATTTTCTCAACAATGCGCTCGAGCATATCCTCGGAGGCCACGGTGGGCGTGGCGACAACAAAGCCGAGCTTGCGTGCGCGGTCGGCAAGTTCCCACAGAAGAACCGTCTTGCCGCTGCCTCGCTGTCCAAGCATGAGCATGGCTCGGTCGCGATTGCCCGGCTCCTGCTCAAGACCGGAGATGAATGTCGAAATCACGTTCCCGCGCCCCACCAGATAGGACGGGCGATTTCCAAATGAGGGGGAGAAGATGGTTTCAGTCATAAGTCTCCTTTCCTTTTTTTCCTATTTTTTCCTTTCTTTCCTATTCAGTCAAATATCCCGCCGGAGAGGGCGGCTGCGTGGACCTCATCGGCAAGAACCTCGACATCGCCTGCGACTAGAATCTTCTGTTTCGATCTGTAACATCTAGCGGGCTAAATCGTCTCTACCTGTTACAGATTTAGACAAACTGCAGGGGCTGCCCGAAAAATCTCGATCTGTAACACCAGGCCCGGTTTTGGCTGCCTAACTGTTACAGATCGAGACAAACCTGCCCAAACCACCACAAAGGTGCCTGTCCCCTTTGTGGCGGTTGGTGGTTTGGGCAGGCGGGTATCAAAAAGTGTCAGACGGGGCGGCTGCCGAGCACCCGCGCGTGAAAAGAAGTGTCGGCCTGCGTCGTTGCCGTTGAGCGACGCGTTGTTTGTAGGGATACTGAGCCTATGACAACAGCGTATGAAAGGATCGATGCATGGCTTTCCGTAATGACTTCCTGTGGGGCGGCGCGACGGCTGCTAACCAGTGCGAGGGCGCCTACGACGTGGACGGCCGCGGCTTGGCCAACGTGGATGTGGCTCCGCACGGCCCCGAGCGCTACGCGGTGGTCTCCGGTCAGCGTAAAATGCTCGAACTCGAGGACGGCTATTACTATCCCGCGCAGACTGGCATCGATTTCTACCACCACTACAAGGAAGACATCGCCCTCTTTGCCGAGATGGGCTTTAAGACCTTCCGTATGAGCCTGGCGTGGACCCGCATCTTCCCCAACGGTGACGAGACCGAGCCCAACGAGGCCGGCCTGGCCTTCTATGAGGACGTGTTCCGCGAGTGCCAGGCGCACGGCATCGAGCCGCTCGTGACCATCACGCACTTCGACTGCCGATTCACCTCATCAAGGAGTACGGCGGCTGGCGCAACCGCAAGCTCATCGACTTCTACAAGAACCTTGCGACTACGATCTTCACCCGCTACAAGGGCCTGGTGAAGTATTGGCTCACCTTTAACGAGATCAACATGATCCTGCACCTGCCGTTTATGGGTGCCGGCCTGGTTTTTGAGGAGGGCGAGAACAGGGAGGCCGTCGAGTATCTGGCCGCCCACAACGAGCTCGTCGCCAGCGCTTGGGCCACCAAGATCGCCCACGAGATCGACCCCGAGGTCAAGATTGGCTGCATGCTCGCTGCCGGCACCTACTACCCCTACAGCTGTCGCCCGGGCGATGTGCGCCAGGCCCAGCTCGACAACCAGGACAACTACTTCTTCGTCGACGTCCAGAGCCGTGGCTATTACCCGGCCTATGCCGTCAAGAAGCTCGAGCGCTTGGGCATCGATGTGGGCATGACCGACGAGGACCGCGAGATCCTGGCCGACAACACCGTCGACTTCATCAGCTTTAGCTACTACAGCACCCGCTGCTCCGCGGGCGCTGACAATCCCGATGTCGAGAAGACCCAGGGCAACGCCTTCGCCGGTGCCAAGAACCCCTACCTGCAGCAGAGCCAGTGGGGCTGGGCCATCGATCCGCTAGGCTTCCGCATTACCCTCAACGACCTGTACGACCGCTATCAGAAGCCTCTGTTTGTGGTCGAGAACGGTCTGGGCGCCAAGGATGTTGTCGAGGAGGACGGCTCCATCAACGACGACTACCGTATCGATTACCTGCGCCAGCACATCGCCGCGATGCGCGACGCGGTGACCGAGGACGGCGTCGACCTGCTGGGTTACACCACCTGGGGTCCGATCGACCTGGTCTCGGCCGGCACGGGCGAGATGTCCAAGCGCTACGGCTTCATCTACGTGGACCGCGACGACGCCGGCAACGGTACCCTCAAGCGCTCCAAGAAGAAGAGCTTCGACTGGTACAAGAAGGTAATCGCTTCCAACGGCGAAGATCTGGCCTAGGCTTTCCCAGCCACCGTACCTTGGGCCTCATTCGTCGCTTGCGTACCTTAAGTACGCGGCGCTCCCCATTCGACCCAATCTACGGCACCTGGAAAACCCTAGACTCAAATCTTACAGACCTGTCCTAGGCTTTCCCGGCAATCATAGTCTCCTAACCAAAGCGCCCGGCGAGCAGTTTGTGCTCGTCGGGCGCTTTGCCGTCTACGGATTTTGGGACATGCGGCCCGTTTTTTGAGCCTGCCTGTCGGTACACTAAAAGCACTATGGGTACCCGCGAGCGACATATCGGCCATGCGGCCGCCCGATCCGCGCCGGTGGCGGATCCCAGGGGCGGCAGGCTCTTCGCCATGCCGCGATTCCTTGTTGGCATAACACATCAGGTGTACCGCCACCGCGTCTTTGCTATCGCCGGTGTCATCACCGCGCTGTTCCTCATGCTTTTGGCAGTCTTGCCGTCGCTGTTCGCCTTCGACCCCAAACTTTCTAACGCCGTGCCCGCCTATAGCGAGGTGTCCGAAGAGGTCGTGGATGCGCTCGTTCATTCGAGCTCTCTCCCGCTGCTTGTCGCCGCAATTGTATTTTCGATTTGGGGCGTATCGGTCTATCTGCGCTGTTTGGACTATGTGTTGCGCCGCCGCCTTGTTGCCATCGCCACCATCTGCGCCCTGTGGATGATCGAAGTTATTCTCAAGTACAAGTCGTTCACGCCGTTCTATGCCACCGTACTGTGGTACCTGTACTACGTGCCCATGACGCTCATTCCGCTGCTCTACCAGTTGTGTGGTCTGCGCCTTGCGGGCCTGGAGCAACACCGCCTGGGTCGCCGCTACTGCGTTGCGCTGTGGATTGCGGCCATCCTGCTTATCGGATTTGTGCTCACCAACGATTTTCACCAGCAGGTCTTCCGCTTTGACCGTACGAGCGACACCTGGAGCAACGATTACACGTACGGCTGGGGTTATTTCGCTGTCTTAGTGTGGACGGCCTTTAACTTCGTGGCCTTTTTTATCCTGGTTGGTCGGTCCTCGTCCTTTCGCATCCAGCGTTTCTCGGGTACGGCGGCGCTCGTACTGCTGGGTGGCGCATTCTTTGCCATCTCGTATGCGTTGCGCGTGCCCTGGGCATGGAAGCTCAACTTTTCGCTCGTCTATTGCGTCCTGTGCGTGGTGGCGATGGAAATCTGTCTCGATTGCGGTGTCATTCCGTCGTATCACGACATCGCCGGCATCTTCGACACCTTGCCGCTTGACCTCAAAGTTCTAACGCGCGACCTGCAGGAGGTCTATGCTACGCCGGTGTCAAAGCCAATGCCGGTGGGCGTGCGCGAGGAGTTGCGGACCCAGGAGCACGGCCGCGCCCATGCCTTTGCTGTGGCGTCCGATCCCGATGTAATGTACCGTGCCTTCCCACTGCTGGGCGGATCGGCCCTGCTTGCCCAAGACGTGTCGGAGCTCAACGAGCTTAACCGTGAACTGGCGCATCGTCGCATGGAGTTGCAGCGTCAAAACGAGCTGCTCGCCGCCGACTACGACCTTAAGACGCATTTGGCAGATCAAGAGGCCGAGACCTTGCTGGTCCAAGACGTGGATCAAGCGCTTGCCCGCGCGCTCGAAGGGATGTACGACCTGCTGAGCTCGCTGCCGCCGTTGACCGACGAAGCGTCTTCGCACGAGCGCTACCGCATGCTGCAGCGCGCCAAGATGCTCGTCGCCTATTGCAAGCGCAAGGGGTCGCTCACGTTGGCACAGCACGGGGAGAGCGGTTTTGATCGCGACCGCATTCAGCTCATTGCCAACGAGCTCGCAAGCGACCTGCGCACCATCGATATCGATTGCGCCTCGATTATCGCCATACGGCGCCCGTTGCACGCCAGTACGGTAAGCGCCCTGTACGACTGCGTGTATGACTTTGCGTTTTTTGCCTACACCACCGACCATCCGGCGCTTATGTATCACTTGGGCGACCATGATCGATGCAGTGTCGAGCTGCGCGCCACGCTTTTTTCCAACGATGATGCAGATCTTTCGCAGACGCCCGCTGCGCAAGAGCTCGAAAGCGCTTTGCAAGGGCGCAACGTGGCATATCGCCTTGAGGGCGAGCCCGGCCAGCTGCGCATGATCGTCTTGATGCCGAGGGCGGGTGAGTGACGATGCAGATTTCGCTTATTCTTCCCCAAATCGTTGCGCTCGATGTTGTCTTTGCCCTGGCTGCGTGCCTGCAGACGATCCACGTCCCGCTCATTTCATCGCGCCGCTCGTCCTATAACCGTAAGGTGATTTGCGCCTACGAGGCGAGCCTTGTGCTTCACCTGATGATTTCGGCGCTCATCTTGTTCGCGTCGTCTGGCTCGTATCTGGTGGCGCCGCTTGACGTTTGCGCCAGGGCAATGGGCGGAGCGCTGTGGCTCAATGCCGTGATCTTTGCCTACGGCGTGGTGCTTATGGTGCACTATCGTCGTCCAGTCATGCTGGCCGAGCTGCTGCTCATTGCCGCCGTGACACCGCCGGTGGTGCTTGCCATGGGCTCGGCGTGGACCGTTGTCCTTATCGCAGAGGGAGCGTTTTTCCTGTTCCGCTCCATTGCGGCGCTCTTGATGGACGTCCGTAACCGCCAGGAGGATATCACCATGTTCTCGACGATCGAGACCATCAACGTGATTCCCGTGGGCATCCTGTATCTAGACCCGAGGGACCGTCCGCTGCTCATGAACCGCTGCATGCGAAAAAACCTGGTGGAGCTTCATATGCCCACCGACCTAGGCGATATGAGCGGAACATGGAACGACCTGCACAAACTCAGCATGCAAATGCCCGAAAGCAGCCAGAACCGCGTGCGTATTAGTCTGGACCGTTTTGGTGAGGCGCGCGTTGTGGTCGAGGTTTCTCCCGCCGAGATTCGCTTGTTTGTGCACGATGACGTTATGGTTTCGGGCCGCCTCTTCGAGCGCATTATCGGTCTGGATGTAACAGAGTATGCGCATGCTCATGATCGCCTGGCGCAAGCCAACCACCTGCTTGAGCTTGCGGGCCAAGAGCTCCAAGCCCAGATCGAAGAAGTCAAAAAAGTTGCTGACAATGCGGCCTACCTGCGTATGCGTTCCCGCGTGCACGATGTGATCGGCCAGCGCCTGTCCATCCTCCATCGCTATTTGGAGGAGGGGCGCCTGGACGACGAGTCGCTCGGGCAGATCGATCCGTTGCTGCGTTCAATCGCCGCCGATTTGCGCAGTGGCGGTACCAGCGAGCCTGCAGAGCAGCTGGGTGATATCGTCCACGCCTTTGGCTTGGTGAGTGTGCAGATCGATGTTGAGGGTGCGCTGCCTGAGGACGCGCGTGTCGCCGCCGCATTTTTGCAGATTATCCGCGAGGCCTCGACCAATGCCACTAAGCATGCGCAGGCGCATCGGGTCCATGTGCGCCTGTGGCAGGAGGGGGCGAATGCTGGCGCTGTCGCGCGCATGACGATTTCTAACGACGGGTCCCCGGCCCCCGTATCGTATCGCGAGGGAACGGGTATCCCAGGTATGAGGCATGTCGCGCAAGATTTGGGCGGCGGTCTGGAGGTCAACGCCGCCCCGCCCTTTACGCTTACGGTATCCATTCCGCTTAACGCCAACGACACGTCCCAAAGGAGAAGCTCATGATTCGCGTGTTAATTGTCGAAGATCAGGCCATCCTGCGCGAAAGCCTGGCGCGCTCCGTTGGCGACCAGCCCGATATGACCGTCGTCGCCGCGATCGCCGACGCTTCCGAAGCCCTCGACGTTGTACTCAGGGAGCGCCCGGACTTGATACTGATGGACGTGTGCACCGAGCACGACTCCAACGGCATCGTGGCGGCGGCGCGCATTAAAGAGGAACTGCCCGAGTGCCGCGTCATCATCATGACGGGCATGCCCGAGATCACCTTTGTCGATCAGGCGCGCGAGGCGGGCGTCGATAGCTTTGTGTACAAGAACGTCGGTATCGACGAGCTGTTCGCCGTGATGCGCTCCACGCTAGCTGGCTACTGCACGTTTCCCAAGCCACCCGAGAGTATTTTTTCGGGTACGGCGGCACTCGACGATGTCGAGCTGTCGATTTTGCGCCTTGCCTGCGAGGGCAAAAGTCGTCGCGAGATCGCCGCCGAGCTGTTTATGAGCGAGGGCACCATCAAGCGTCGCATTTCGGAGATTCTGAGCAAGACTGGTTACGACAACATCATGCGCCTGGCCGTGCATGCGGTGACCGAGGGCAGCATCGTTCCCAACATGGAGCGCTAACGCTCGTTGCGTATCGGCATAAAAACGACGGGGCCGCAGGATCAACTCCTGCGGCCTCGTCTGGTGTGCGCGGATGTGCCCGCCAATCCGCGGCTGATGTCACGTGCCGTTACGCGATGGTTGCGCTGTAGGACGCGAAGTCCTCATAGGTGTCGTCTTCGTAGACGCCGATGGTGAAGTTGATATTCACAAGTTCGTCGATGCTGTTGAGATCGCCAGTCGAGAAGGTGAATTTTTCGGTGGCATTGGTTCCGCCCATCATACGGCAGGAGAACCATCCGGTCTTCATGGTGTTGTTGACGCTCGTCTTGCCGCTTACGGAATGGAACGTCAGGTCCTTGTCGGTCTTGTTGGTGATCTCGACCTTCAAGCCAATGATGCCCCATCTGTCTTCGAACTTCTCAGTGACGGTGATGGTGCACACATCGTCGTCGGCAACGGTGACTGCTGGAGTGATGGGCTCGTTAATGTCCTTTCTGTCCGAGGCACCGCTGGTTGTGCCGCCGGTGCTGCCATCCATTGCGTCCGTGCTTTTTTCGGTTGCCTCGCGGTCTTTCTTCACGGTGCCGGAGAGGTCCTTTTTGGATTTGGTGAAGACGATGCGGTTCTTGCTCTCCTTGAGCGTGAGTTCGCCGTCCTTGAGGGTGGCCTTGAAGCTCGCGCCATCGGCTTTGATTTTTGCGGTGCCGTCGTCTTCGATCTTCCAGGTAATGTCTGAGACGTGGTTGTACAGATCGATTTGGCCCTCGCCGTCCTCCTCGAAGATTAAGATGCAGTTGATGCCCCAATCTTCCATGGCATCGAGGGTTTCCTCGTCGAAATCCTCGCCCTCGAGCTCACCGCCGGAAATCTTCCAGCTGCCCAGGAACGGCTCTTCGGGGTTGGCTGTGAATCCGCCGCAGCCTACCAAGGCAAAGGCGAGCGCCAAGACGAAGGTGATGAATGCGATGGTCGATTTCTTGATGACTGCGGTCTTCATGGCGTTCCTCCTTGTTGTCGGAGTCCGTCAAATAATCAGGGCCGTCGGAATCGCTCCGGCGGCCCTTGGTTGTGCGAGCGGATGTTTCCGCCGGTTCTGTGCGTGTCCGCTACGCGATGGTCGCGGTGTAGGAGGCAACGTCTTCGTAGGAATCGGTCAGGTAGGCGTCGATGCCAATGGTCGTGTTGACCAGGTCGTCGAGGCTATCGAGCTCGCCGCTCGAGAACGTGAATTCCTCGGTGGCGTTGGTGCCGGGCATCAGGTGAGCCGAGAACCAGGGTTCCTTCATGGTGCCGTTGACGTTGGTCTTACCGCTGGGAGCGTAGAAGGTCAGGTCCTTGTCGCTCTTGTTGGTGATGTTGACGACAAAGCCGATGTCGCCCCAGTCGTCCTTGAACTTCTCGGTGATGGTGATGGTGCACAGATCGTCATCGGCGACGGTGACGGCGGGGGAGATTTCGACGCTCTGGACGTCGTCGTCTTCGACGGCCTCATCGATCTCATCTTCCTTTTCGGCCGCCTCGCGATCCTTCTTCACCGTACCGGACAGATCCTTGTCGGACTTGGTAAAGACGAGGTTGCCGTCATCCTCTTCGAGGATGAGTTTGCCGTCCTTGAGCTTCATATCGTGCGACTCGTCTTCGGCGGTGATCGTTACGGTGGTGGCGTCCTTTGCCTCCCACTTCAGGTCGACAACCTCAAGGAACAGGTCGAGGGCGCCTGTACCGTCCTCATCGAGAACCAGGACGCAGTGGACACCCCAATCCTCGAGCATCTTCATGTACTCATCGGTCAGTTCTTCGCCATCCACGGTTCCACCCGAGAGCTCCCAGCTGCCGACGAAGTCGGCCTTGGGGTCTTTGGCGCCGCCGCTGCAGCCCGTCAGGGCAAAGGCGAGCGCCAGGACGCATGTCAGGAATGCGAGCACGGACTTTTTGAACGTTGTCTTCATGGTGTCCTCCTTCTTGTGTGAAAACCCATAGAAGCAAATGCGGGGGTGGCGGATCCCCCGCCAATTACCAGATAGAGGGGCTAGGGCCTGGGCGTTCCGCAGTTGCTGCAGAACTTGCCGCCGTTTTCGCTACCGCAGTTGGGGCAGAACCACTTGGCCGGTGCCGGGGCGGGTGCGGGGCTGCCGCACTCGGGGCAGAACTTGCCGGTGTTGGTGGCACCGCAGCTGCAGGTCCACGTGCCGGCCGCGGGCGCGGCGGCAGGCGCCGGAGCGGGTGCCGGCTGCGGTGCGGCCTGCTGCTGTGCCTGGCCGGCGGCGAACAGCTGGCTGGCGTTCATGCCACCCATGCCGCCTGCCATGCCCATGCCCATAAAGCCGGCCATTGCGCCGTTGGGGTTGGCCGCCGCTGCGCGCATCGCGTCGCTCTGGGCGCTGGCGATGTTGGCGGCTGCCATGGTGGGATCGCGCATGACCGCAGCCTTCTGCAGGTCCTTGATCATCTGCTCGTCTTCTTGCGAGGCGGCGATGGAGTTGACGCCAAAGCTCACGATCTCGACGCCGCGCAGGTCGCGCCAGTCGGCGGAGAGGACCTCGTTGAGCGCGCGGGCGAGCTCGGTGGTGTGGCCGGGGATGGCGCTGTAGCGGATGCCCATCTCCGAGATCTTGGCAAAGGCGGGCTGCAGGGCGGTGAGCAGCTCGGACTTAAGCTGGCTGTCGATCTTGTCGCGCGTGTAGCTATCGGTCACGTTACCGCACACATTGGTGTAGAACAGCAGCGGGTTGGTGATGCGGTACGAATACTCGCCGTTGCAGCGCACGGAGATGTCGACGTCCAGGCCAATGTTGTTGTCGACCACGCGGAAGGGCACGGGCGAGGCGGTGCCGTACTTGTTGCCGATAATCTCCTTGGTGTTAATGAAGTAGACGCGCTGGTCCTTGCCCGCGTCGCCGCCGAAGGTAAAGCGGCTGCCGATATTGGCGAAGGTCTCCTTGATGGAGTCGCCCAGGTTGCCGCTAAAGACGCTCGGCTCGCTGCCGGTGTCGAAGACGAACTCGCCGGGCTCCAGCGCGACTTCGATGATCTTGCCGTTTTGCACCACGAGCATACCCTGGCCGTCGTTGACGGCGATGACGGAACCGTTGGAGATGACGTTGTCCTCGCCATGCGTGTTGGAGCTGCGGCCGCCGGTGCGCTTGACGCCCTTGCAGGCCAAGACGTCAGCGGGCATCGATTCGCAGTAGATAAATTCCTTCCACTGGTCGGCCATGACGCCGCCGGCAGCTCCCAATCCAGCTTTCAAGAGTCCCATGGTGATCTTCCTTTCTCGTCAAAGTCCGGGTGGTGTTGATCGGGTTACTTAGTCGTCCTTGTCGTCCTTCATGACAACGGTGGTCTCGGTGTGGCTGAAGGTGTCGTGCTTCTCGACCAGGTCGAGCTCACCGCAGTACTCGTCGGCGTGGGTCGCCTCGTTGGCTGTCTTGAGCTGGCCTACCAGCAGCACGTCTCCGATGATCACGATGATTAGCGGCGCCACGATGTTAATGAGGATGCCCTCGATATCAAAGCTGAGGTAATCCGGATCGAAGGCGTATTCGCCCATAAAGAGAATCTGGGAGAGGATAAATCCGATCACAAAGAACAGCAGCGAGGCGATAATGAGCTTGGGCTTGGAGCAGGGGAGCTCGCCGACCATGCGGCCGGTCTGGCCGTTCATGGCAAACAGATAGCTCTTGCCATTCCATGAGGTTGAGAGCATCCAGACGGGGAACAGCGCGTAGTCGCTGTCTTCCCAGGTGTAGTCGAGTTGCTTGCTCTCGACCGTGGCGTCGTCATACTCGTCGACGACGGTCTCGCGCAGGGCCGAAATCGTGCTTTCTTCCATACGACGCTCGGCGCGCGCCTTGCAGGTCTCGCAATCCTCGTCGTAGCGGTTGGCGATGTATCCGGGCATATAGGCGACCGAGAACGGGCGCAGCGCGTCGTAGTCAAACGGCTCGATGGCGTCCATGTGGCCGTCGGGCATCTTGGAGGATCCGTCGACGGGCACGCGCTTAAACGAGATGTTTCCCTTGCGGTAGGCGTCGTAGTGGTCGGTGGTCGTGACGGTGCGGTCGGATTCCTCGGTTACAGTCTCGTTGGTCGCATCAAAGCACACCTCGCCGTCCACGCGGGCGCCGTAAAGCCAAAAGGGCACGTAAACGCCTTGGACTTCGTCGATATGGTTGCCGGTGACAAAGCTCTTGGGCAGCAGGATCTTGCCCTTGTAGTGTTCCTTGAGCGCGGCCATGACATCGTCGCGCCCGAGCTTAAACGGGATCACCAGATCGGGTGAGAAGTCGCCTGAGAGCTGGCCAGGTGCCACGGCGGGGTTGCCGCAGTACGGACAGGTGGTGACGGCGACGGTGCCGTCCGAGACCAGCTCGGCACCGCACGACGAGCAGATGTAGCCGGCGTTTTGAGCCAGCTCCTGCACGGCATCGTCGACAGCAGGCTTGGGGGCCGCGGCTGCGGCATCGGCTTTGGCATCTGCCTTGTCCTGGCGCTCGCGATAGAGGGCCTCGACTTCTTCGACTTCAAAACGCGAATCGCAGTAGTCGCAGACGAGCTTTTGCTCGGCACTGGCAAAGTGAAGGGGGCCGCCACACGCGGGGCACTGATAGTTGATGCTCTCGAAGGCCATGGTCGGTCCTTTCCGTGCCGGAGGCTATGCGCCGATGGCGCCACCACAGTATTCGCAGCGCCCACTGGCATCGGGAATGGTGGTTGCACCGCAGAAGGGGCAGGTGACCGCGGTCTTGGGGGCCTTGGCGGCCACGACGCTGTCGCGCGTCTCCTGGCGCAGCTGTACCAGCGCGTCGCGGACCTCGGTTGCCTGGCGCTTGGCCTCGCGGTATTCGATGGAACCGCGCTGATCGATGGTGGAGTCGTTCACGCGCAGGTTGATCTCGGTAAAGTACGGCGTGTTGACGTGGATGGTCAGATTAAAGTCGTAATCCAGGTCGTAGCGCGGCGGGTTGTAGCTCTCGCGCTCGCCGTCCTTGGTCTCGCGATAAATCTCGGTGCGATGCTCGTCGATATCCATATCGCAGCCGAGTACCTGTGAGAACTCGATGATGTCGGGATTGGCGTCGCGCCAGCGGCTCTGCGAAGTGATGATCAGCAGGCCCGCGTCTTCGTCGAGCATGATGTTGGTGCGCCCGGCAGAGAGCGTGCGCGTGGGGTTGAACGAGGCCAGGCGCTCGGCATTGGCCTCGCGGTAGGCGAGTTGCTCGCGGATATCGTCCGCGGTGCTGGAACGATAGCCGCCAAAGAAGGGGGAGAGCTTGCCGACGCACTCTTTGCACAGGTAGCCTTCGTTGATCTTGGTCTTCCCCAAAAGTCCCAGCTCGGTACCGCAAATCGCGCACTCTTTCTTCTCGAACATCTTGTCAAAGAAGCCCATGGCTGCCTCCCATCAACAGGTAGCGTGTGTCACTTTTGATGATGGGGGAGTGCGCGATCTTTCACGATACCCAGACGGCTCAACGAGTCTCCACAACTGGGACACATGGCCCATTTTTGACTAGTCGCTGGGGACGTACGCTACTGGGGCAATTGGGGCGACGAGCCGATGATGTCGTGATGTGGGATGGACTGGCACTTGCTACCGACGATCTTGGTGGGGATTTTGCACCCGTATGTTCCGATTTCGCGCTCAACGCTCAACCGTCACATTTCCTCGATCAACAAAAAGACCGGCACCACCTCACGTGTGGCCCTTATCAACTTCTTCTGGTCCTGGACACCAAATGACTAGCTAATCCCCCAATAGGTTGCGGTGGAATAGTCCCTAAATTAAAGTCATGGGGCTTTAAACAGGAACTATTCCACCGCAACTGCTGAGGGGATAGACTGCGGCGGCGGCAGGGGCAACGGCAACGGCGTCGGCAGCTGCGGTAGCGGTAACGGCAGCTGGCAGGGTGTTTTCCACCTGCTTGCTACAGCAGCTCGCCGTGGCGGACGATGTAGCGGCGCTTTGCCAGCTGGGTGAGCGCGATATAGGCGGTAACGATGCCGATGAGCAGCGCGAAAAAGCTCGCGGGTAGCGTCATGAGGCCGAGTGCATCGGCGATGGGGCTTGCCGGCAGCCAGGTGACGAGCGCCAGGCCCAGCACGGTGAGAGCGCACAGCGCGGGCGCGGCGTGGTCACGCGGGCTCGGCAGGCGCGGGGAGCGCAGCATGTGGATCACGAGCGTCTGCGACCACATGGACTCGACAAACCAGCCGCTCTGGAAGAGCGCCGCAAAGGCCGCCATGCCCGCGGCGTCGCTCGCTGCGGCAAGCTCGGACCAGCTCGCGCCTACGGCGGCGGGGCACACCACAAAGTAGAGCGCGGCGAAGGTCACGATATCAAACAGCGAGCTCACGGGGCCCAGCTCGAGCATAAAGCCCTTGATGGACGCGGCGTCCCAGGCACGCGGACGGGCGGTCCAGGCGTCATCGACGGTGTCCCACGGTAGCGCGATGCACACGATCTCGTAGACCAGCGACAGCAGCACCAGCTGCAGGGCGCTCATGGGCAAAAACGGCAAGAACAGGCTCGCGACGGTCACGGACAGCACGTTGCCAAAGTTGGAGCTCACTGTGGTCTTGAGGTACTTGAGCAGGTTGCCGTAGGTGCGGCGGCCTTCGATGATGCCGCGCTCGAGCACGCCCAGGTCCTTCTGAAGCAAGATGATATCGGCGGATTCCTTGGCAATGTCGACGGCCGAATCGACCGAGATGCCGCAATCGCTCGCACGCATGGCGGCGGCGTCGTTGATGCCGTCGCCCATAAAGCCCACGGTGTGGCCGAGCAGCTCGCGCATGACGCGCACCAGGCGCGCCTTCTGCAGCGGCGAGAGCTTGGCGAAGAGGTGGGTTTTCTCGGCGCGCTCGGCAAGCTCGGTGTCGTCGAGTGCATCGATCTCGGAGCCCAGTAAGACGTTGCTCGCGTCGATGCCAATCTGCTCGCAGACGGTGGCGGGGACGCGGTCGTTGTCGCCGGTCAGGACCTTGACCGCCACGCCTTTGGCCTCGAGCGTGGCGACGGCGCCCGCGGCACTTGCTTTGGGCGGATCGAGGAAGGCCAAAAAGCCCATCAGCACCATGTCGCACTCGTCGGCGATGCCAAACTCGCCCACGCAGCGCGGATCGGTCTTCTGCGCCACGGCAATCACGCGCAGGCCCTCGGCGTTAAGATTGGCGACCTGCTTGCGAATCTGGGCGAGCTTGTCTTCGGCGAGCGGCCGGGCGATACCGTTGACCTCGACAAAAGAGCAGATCTCGAGCATTTCCTCGGCAGCTCCCTTGGTAACCATCTGGGTTTTGCCTTGGGCGTCGGAGACAACTACGCTCAGGCGACGGCGCGAGAAATCGAAGGGAACCTCGTCGACCTTGGTGTAGCGGTCGCGCAGGCTCTGGCCCAGCATGGAATCGGGTGCGACGGTCGAGGGTGTCACATCGGCACGGTCGATTACGGCCAGGTCGATAAGATTTTTGAGGCCGGTCTGGAAGAAGCTGTTCAAAAACGCATGGCGCAGCACGCGCGCGTCCTCGTTGCCATCGGTGTTGAGGTAGCGCTCGAGCACGATGCGGTCTTCGGTGAGGGTGCCGGTCTTGTCGCAGCACAGGACGTCCATCGCTCCGAGGTTTTGAATCGCCGGCAGCTCCTTGACGATAACCTGGCGACGGGCGAGGTCCTTGGCGCCCTGCGACAGGCTCGTGGTCACGATGACGGGAAGCATCTGCGGCGTGATGCCCACGGCCACGCTCGTGGCGAACAGCAGCGCGTCGATGACGTTGCCCTTGGTGGCGGCGTTGATGGCAAAGACGGCCGGCGCCATAACGAGCATCAGGCGCACCAGCAGCATGGAAACGCTCGAGACGCCGCGGTCAAACGCGCTCTTCTCGCTGCGCCCGTTGAGCATCTTGGCGATACCGCCCAGGTAGGTGTCCGAGCCGGTGGCAACGACAAGTGCCATGGCGGTGCCATTTTGCACGGAGGTGCCGGTAAAGACGATGTTCTTGCAGGCAGAGAGTGGCAGCGCGGAGCCGTCGGCGCCCTCGACGACGGTGACGGCAGCGGTCTTCTCGACGGCCTCGCTCTCGCCGGTGAGTGCGGACTCGATGACAAACAGGTCGCGCGCGGTGATGACGCGGGCATCGGCCGGCACCATGTCGCCGGCAGAGAGGTGGATCACATCGCCGGGGACGAGCTCGTCGAAGGGGGTCTCGATGCGCTCGTCGTCGCGCAGAGCGGTGCAGGTGTTGGAGACCAGGTCCTTAAGGGCCTCGGCCGCATTGCCGCTGCGGGCTTCCTGGATAAACTTCATGCCGCCCGATACCAGCAGCATGATGCCGATGACGATGACCGTGGAGGGGTCGCGCTGCGGCTCGGGCACGGCGAGCACGTCGATGTAGAGCGAGACCAGCGCGAGCGCGGCGAGGATGCCGGCGAAGGGATCGATGAAGGCGTCGGCGATGCGGCGGGCGAGCGTCTTGGTCGGTGCCTCGATGGTGTTGGGGCCGGAGGCGTCCAGGCGCTCGGTTGCCTGCTCGGCGGTGAGGCCGCTTGCCGTGGCGTCAAGCAGTGCGAGAGCGTCCTCGGCACTATGGGTGGCGGCGAATATGGTGTTCTTGGACAGGCCGGTGTGAGCGGCAGGGCGCGCCGTGCGGCGGCGCTTGGAGATAGCTTCGAGTACCGTGGCGGTTTTGAGCATCAGCATAGGGTCCTCCTTGTTGAAGGGAGTTAGCGTACGTGTCGTATTGAATTGCAAAAAACCTAGATGTCGCTCACGTCATGCTCGCGAACCACCACAAAGGGGACAGGCACCTTTGTGGTGGTTTTGACGATCTGCTGTTGGTGGTTATGCGGATGCGGAGTCCTCGCGGCGTGCCGAGGGCGACATGCAGGTTTTTCGACTAGGACTGCCTTCCATGGCACACCTCCTTAAGGCCGGGCGCAGTGCGCTTTGGGCATCTCGTACCCGTTTTAATCCGCCCGTATTCTTGATGAGGGGGTTTGAAATGTCAACCCCCATTGTTCGGAAAACCATTCCCCCTGACAAAGCCTTTACAGAATGCCGCGGTCTCAAAGCGCGCCCGCAACGACGCTTCGCCTGCGCTAAACTGGAAGACACGTACGCGATTACGAGAGGAGCCCGCATGGAGGCTTACAAGCAAGAGTTCATCAAGTTTATGGTCGAGTCCGACGTCCTTAAGTTCGGCAGCTTTACGCTCAAGAGCGGCCGTCAGTCCCCGTTCTTTATGAACGCCGGCGCTTACGTGACGGGCTACCAGCTCAAGAAGCTGGGCGAGTATTACGCCCAGGCTATCCACGATAACTTTGGCGACGACTTTGACGTGCTGTTTGGGCCGGCCTACAAGGGCATTCCCCTGGCCGTCGTGACCGCGATTGCCTACCACGAGCTGTACGGCAAGGAGGTCAAGTACTGCTGCGACCGCAAGGAGGCCAAGGACCACGGCGCCGACAAGGGCAACCTGCTGGGCTACGAGCCCCAGGACGGCGACCGCGTGGTCATGGTCGAGGATGTCACCACCAGCGGCAAGTCCATCGACGAGACCTATCCCAAGGTTAAGGCTGCTGCTGATGTTGAGATCAAGGGCCTGATCGTGTCCCTCAACCGCATGGAGGTCGGCAAGGGTGGCGTGACCACCGCGCAGAAGGAGATCGAGGCAAAGTACGGTTTCCCCGTCGCGAGCATCGTTTCCATGGCCGAGGTCGTCGAGACCCTCTACAACCACGAGATCGACGGCAAGGTTGTCATCGATGACGAGCTCAAGACCGCCATCGACGCCTACTACGAGCAGTACGGAGCCCGAGAGTAGTTACGGCGTTTTACCAAACGCCGTAACCGGCCGACGCTGCGCGCCGCCCAGGGCGACAATTTGCCATTCAAAAGGCGAGGCATGACCAGAGGGTCAATGCCTCGCCTTTTTCATGCCAACTTGTTCGCCCTGGACGTCGCTCGCTGTCCGTCCTCTACCTGCGGTGTTGCCTTGCTCCGGATGGGTAGTCATTGGGGACGTTCTTAAATGACTACTTGCTCTCGTTAGATAAGCGTCCGAGAACCACGCTCGTCGCTACTTAAGCCCCGGGAGGCGGGTGTAGGGGAATGAGCGCTCTAGGAACTCGGAGCAGCGGGCGTAGTCTTTGGCGAAGTAGCTGCTGTAGAGCGAATCGAGTACGTATTGCACGGCGATGTGGCTGGCGAACTGCGTGATGCGATGCGTCATGCTCTCGTGGTCACTCACCGTAAGGTAGGCGGTAAAACCGGGGTGTAGGCGCGCGCAATAAGGCGTGCCGATGACAATGACCGGGACATGTCGGCTGCTGAGGATCGACAGGATATCCTTGGGGTTGGGGGCAAGGCCGCTGTAGGAGATGACGATTGCCGCATGGTCGGGACCCGAGGCGAGCGCCGTTCGCACCTGGGCCTCGACACCGTCGTGGCACGTCGCGCTTTTACCGGCGGAGAGCAGACGATCGCGGAACATTCCCGCTGGATAGAGGTTGTGCGAGCCCGTGTAGATGTCGACCTGTCGGGCGTTCGCGATAAGCTTGGCGGCGTGGTCAAGCTGCGTGGGATCGAGCAGCTCCTGCGTTTCGGCCAGCGTGGTCTGGTAGAGCCCCTCCATGCGCTCCATAACCTGCGCAGGCGATACTCAGCTTATCGACCCGCGATGCAAAGGAGATACTCATCCCACGAGTACTACCGGGAAGGGCTCTCGATTCGAGCCCTCACCTTAGCAATTTGGCCATTTGGCACTATAATCACCATAGGCATGCGCATAACGTTGCGCTTAATCAAGAGGAGAAAACGTATGGGTCTGTTTGACATGTTCAAGAAGAAGGCTGAGCCCGCGGCTGCCGCTGCTCCTGCCTCCATCTCTACTTCTGCCGGCGCCGACGTGCTGTGCTCGCCCGTCAAGGGCAAGGTCATCAAGATGGCCGACGTGC
>CABQJU010000016.1:0-52850 GCA_902464575.1 uncultured Collinsella sp. | reverse complement strand
AAAACCGTTGAGCGCGAGAGCGTTCCGGGGGTTCGAATCCCCCTCTCTCCGCCACTCCTAGTGATGCACCGGTGTCATGGTCCGCTCAAACAGCGCATCGACCACGTCGGCTATCTCAGGTCGACGCTCAAGATCGTGGCCCGATTCCCACCATATCGTGAAAAGACGAATAATACCGCCGGCGACAAACTCAGACGTCGTCTCGAGTGACACGGGGGCCAGGGCGTCCTCGGCAAGCACGTTCATCACACGCTCGCGGATGGAGCGGGCAATGCGGTCGCAAATAACGTTGGTCAACATGCCCGACATGCTGCTTGCCAAAATGTTATCCATGAGCCGCTCGTGCGTCAGAATCAAATCCATGGCATCGTCCAAAATCGCGTGCCGAAGCGCGCGCACGTCCTCGGCAGACACTGCGCCGGCCTCATCGGGCTGTTTTTGCGGCAAGCCCGACATGAGCTCATCGATATAAAAGGCAAAGTAATCGTTCTTGTCGCGAAAGTGCTTGTAGAACGTCGTGCGGCGAATCATGGCGCGGTCGCACAGCATGGCAACCGTCAGGTCCTCAAAACGATGCTCCTCGAGAAGCTCGGTAAAGGCATCGAACAGGGCGCGGTAGGTTTTCTTGATGCGAAGGTCCACTGGTATCGCCATCCTCAGGGCAAAGACAACACTCGTCAATCTGTCGCATATCTTACACCTGTACCTCGCGCGCTTTGCCCCGGTGCCAACCCCGCCGAAAACACAACGCTTACCGGAAAGTTCGGCACGACAAAACGTTGCGGGTATACTAGTAGCGTTATACCAACGGCAGCTGGCGCATGCCGCCGCGGCCATTCGAAACGGAGACATCATGCTTCCCGTCATCATCGGCATCGTTGTTGTCATTGTGATTGCCTGCGCCATCGCCGGCATCTACAACAACATGGTCACCAAGCGTAACCGCATCGATAACGCCTGGCAGAACATCGATACGCAGCTGCAGCGTCGCAACGACCTGATCCCCAACCTGGTCGAGACCGTCAAGGGCTACGCCAAGCACGAGCAGGAGACGCTCTCCGCCGTGATCAGCGCGCGTAACACCGCCGTCAAGGCCACCACGCCCGAAGCCAAGATGGAAGCCGACAACGTGCTGACCGGTGCGCTGCGTCAGCTCTTCGCCGTAGCCGAGGCCTATCCCGATCTTAAGGCAAACACCAACTTTACGCAGCTGCAGGCATCGCTCGAGGATACCGAGAACAAGATTAGCTATGCACGCCAGAGCTACAACGATTGCGTGCTCAGCTACAACAACGCCATTCAGACGTTCCCGGCTGTCATCTTTGCCGGCATCTTCCAGTTTAAGGAGCGCCAGGGCTTCGAGGCCGCCGAAGCAGCCCGCCAGGCCCCGACCGTCAAGTTCTAGTAGTTTGACAGCGCATCCTTAATCGGCCAAATGCATAAACCGCCCCGTCGAATGCATACTTCGACGGGGCGGTTTCCTTTTTCGCGAAGGTCCCCCTCTAAGCGTCGTGCATTTTTAGGAGTATTCAACATAACCAAGAGCTTCGGGCGCCACGATAAATGCCAAAGACCGCGAATATCCCTGCAAATCAAACGCTGCCAGCCCATAACCCCGCCCATCATTCGTAGAAAACATCGAGAACTCCCGATTTTTTGCCCGAGATCGGTATGCAGGGACCTTCGACTGCAGAATACTCGCAAAAATGCACGTCGCCACCGCCCCCACATGGCGCGAAGCAAAGCAAAAGCGCAGCCTAAAAGGCCGCGCACCATCTTTATTCAGATTAATCATTGCCCGTTGTGACATCGCCGAACCCGCAGGGCAGAGAACAAGTTCCCTCCCGGCGCACTCCGCAGGACGCAAGAAGCCCTCGCCGCACGAAGTGCGCAGCGAGGGCTTCTTGCATGTCCGAGGACGCGCCGGGAGGGAACTTGTTCTCTGCCCGGATAGGTAAGACAAATTACGCGACGGTGTAAACCCAGTTGTGCTTGTCCTCGACAGCACCAGACTGGATACCAGTCAGGGTCTCGCGAAGCTTCTTCATCACAGGGCCGATCTCGGTGTATCCAGCCGGGAAGGTCACGGTCTCGTCGGCGCCGTAAACCTTGTTGTCGATTTCGCCAACCGGAGAGATGACGGCAGCGGTGCCGCACAGGCCGCACTCCACAAAGGTGCCGGCCTTGACCTCGGCCCACTCGACGGGGCGCTGGTCAACGGTCATGCCCAGGTCCTGAGCAACCTGAACGAGCGAACGACGGGTGATAGAGGGCAGGATGGAGTCGGTGTGCGACTGCGGAACGACGAGCGTGCCATCCTCTTTCACGAACAGGACGTTGGCGCCACCGGTCTCCTCGACATAGGTGCGGGACTCGGAGTCGAGATACAGGTTCTCGGCATAGCCCTCGCGATGGGCCTCCATCGTGGGCTTAAGGGACATGGCGTAGTTCAGGCCGGCCTTGATGTTGCCGGTGCCGTGCGGTGCAGCACGGTCATACTCGGAAACGCGCAGCTTGACGGGCTTGAGGCCGCCCTTAAAGTACGGACCGACCGGGGTCACGAGAATGCGGAACGTGTACTCAGGAGCGGGAGCCACGCCGATCACGTCACCGGAGCCGATCATAAACGGACGCACGTACAGGGTCGCGCCGGAACCGAAGGGCGGAACCCAGGCGGCGTTGGCAGAAACGACCTGCTTGACGGCCTCAACGAACTTGTCCTTGGGAAACGGGGGCATCTCGAGGCGCTGGGCAGAGTTATACATACGCTCAGCGTTCATGTCGGGACGGAAGCAGACGATGCTGCCGTCCTCGGCGGTGTAGGCCTTCAGGCCCTCAAAGACCTCCTGGCAGTAATGGAAGATACCGCCGCACTCGGAGACATGCAGGGTGTGGTCGGTGGTCAGGCCGCCCTCGTCCCACTCGCCATCCTTCCAATGGGCCTCGTAGCTGTAATCGGTCTTCATGTAGCCAAAGCCGAGGCTACCCCAATCGATATCCTTCTTCTCGACAGTCATATGTCGCTCCTTACATACACAGTTGCATACTCGCGAACTCGCACGCAAGGACCGAGGCCGACCGCGTCGCAACGTCGCACGCCCGGAGCGTAGAGCCGGACGGGACACGCGAACGGCATCAAAGCCGATGGCACGTCGATTCGCATGCACGAGATTGTACTCCCCGTACGCGTCTGATAAAACGCTTTTCTTTAACTAAGTAAAGTATTTTCATTTGACCGAAACTAAAGAGGCCCGCCACCGTAAGCGGTGACGGGCCTCAACTGCACGGTTTGCGCGCTGGCTCGAGCTACGCGTTCTTTTTGCCCAGCTTAGCCTTAACCAGACCGACCACGGTCGGGATGATCGACACGGCAACGATGCCAACGATTAGCAGCTCAAAGTGCTCCTGCACAAAGGGGATGCCGCCAAAGAAGTAGCCCAGCAGTGTAAAGAGCGTCGACCAGGTAATGCCACCCAGCACGTTGAAGATGACAAAATTGCGCCAGTGCATGCCGCCCATGCCGGCGATAAAGGGCACAAAGGTGCGGATAAACGGGAAGAAGCGACCCAGGAAGATGGCCAGGTGACCCCACTTGTCCAAGAAATCCTCGGACTTTTTGATACGCTCGGGCGTCATGGCCTTTACCTTACCCGAGGCGATAATCTTCTGGCCAAAGAAATGGCCGATCATAAAGTTGCACTGATCGCCCAAAATGGCTGCGGCCCATGCAACGGCCAGCAGCGCAACGATGTTAAAGCCGCCGTTATGGGCAAAGAAGCCCGATGCAAACAGCAGCGAATCGCCGGGAAGGAACGGGAAGAACACCACGCCCGTCTCGATAAAGATGATCAGGAATACGCAGCCATATGCCATAAGCGGGCCGGCGGCGATCCAGCTGGCAATTGCGGTGCGCGGATCTTTGAGCAACTCGGCGATAAAGTTAATGAAACCCATGAAGTAGAACCTCTCAGTTGTGGGCGCGGATACGTCCAAGTTGACCAGTATACGGTTGCGGTGCCCCCTCGTGCGCAACCCCACAAAAGCATGACTCCATTACCAGCAAGTTTGCATAACTGACATCTGTAGCGCAATGGCGCCAAGATTGTCCTTCCTAATCCCTAGCAAATCGCTATACTTTATTGAATCGCATTGCCATGGCGCTAAGGGAGGGCGGCCGGTGAGCTTTATCAATACCATTCGCGAGGATATCAAGACCGTCCAGGCGCAAGACCCCGCTGCACAAAACGGTCTGGTCATCTTCCTTTCCTATCCTGGCCTGCACGCCAAGTGGAACCACGTGCCCGAGCACTGGCTCTGGGAGCACGGTCATCGCTCGCTCGCCCGCGTGCTCTCGCAAATCACCCGCCACATCACCGGCGTCGAGATTCATCCCGCGGCACAGATCGGCAAGCATTTCTTTATCGACCATGCCATGGGCGTCGTCATCGGCGAGACCACCATCGTGGGCGACAACTGCGTGCTCTACCAGGGCGTCACGCTCGGCGGCACCGGCAACGAGACCGGCAAGCGCCACCCCACCCTGGGCAACAACGTCACCGTGGGCACGGGCGCCAAGGTGCTCGGCAACATCCGCATCGGCAACAACGTCAAGATCGGCGGCAACTCGGTTGTCGTCAAGAACGTGCCCGACAACTGCACCGTCGTGGGCGTGCCGGGACGCATCATCAAGCGCAACGGCTGCCGCGTGTTCGAGGAGAGTTTCGACGCCAAGCAGCATCGCGAGTACATGCCCGACGATGCCGCCGAGCAGAGCGCCCTCAACCGCCAAGGCATCACCGAGAACGCCCGCCGCGTCAAAGAACTCGAGCGAGAGATGGCCGAGCTCAAAGCCCTCGTCGCAAAGCTCGTGGACGAACGCTAGGAACGCAAGCGGCACAAAACGACATCGGCATCAACGTAAGAAGGCGCGCCAGGGAATCAATCCCCCAGCGCGCCTTCTTTTCGATGTGACATGTGGGACTGCCCCTTTGTCACATTATGCGAACTGGCTCAGATAGAGGTCGGCGTAGGCACCCTCGGCAGCCAGCAGCTCCTTATGCGTACCCTGCTCGATAATGTTGCCATGATCCATGACCAGAATCAGGTCGGCATCCACGATCGTCGACAGGCGATGCGCGATCACAAAGCTCGTACGCCCGCGCATGAGCGCGTCCATGGCGCGGCCGATGGCAAGCTCGGTACGCGTATCCACGCTCGACGTCGCCTCGTCCAGGATGAGAATCGCCGGGTTGTTGAGCAGCACGCGCGCGATGGTCAGCAGCTGACGCTGGCCCTGGCTGATGCTCTCGGCATCGTTGGCCACCCGCGTGTCATAACCCTGCGGCATGGTGCGCACAAAGAAGTCGACCTGCGCAGCACGGGCGGCCGCAACGATTTCCTCGCGCGTCGCCTCCGGGCAGCCATAGGCGATATTCTCGGCAATCGTTCCGTCGAACAGCCAGGCGTCCTGCAGCACCATGCCAAACTGCTGACGTAGCTCGCCGCGATCCATGCGGCTCGTATCCACGCCGTCGAGCGTAATGCGGCCACCGTCAATCTCGTAGAAGCGCATGAGCAGGTTGATGAGCGTCGTCTTGCCTGCGCCCGTGGTTCCCACCACGGCAATCTTCTGGCCCGGCTCGGCGGTAAACGACACGTCGCGCATAAGCGGCTTGTCGGGCGAATAACCAAAGCGCACATGCTCAAAGGAGACGCGGCCCTCCACGCGACCCGGCAGCTTGGCGGCCTTGTCCGGCAGCGGATCGGCCTCCATCTCGGGCTCATCGAGCAGGTCGAACACGCGCTCTGCACTCGCCAGCGCGCTCTGCAGCGAGTTGAAGGTAAACGACAACTGCGTCATGGGCTCGGACGCCTCGTAGATAAACTGGAAGAACGCCTGGAACACGCCGACGGTCATGTGACCGGCAACCAGCATGCTGCAGCCCACAAGCGCAATAACGATCTGCGCCAAACGGCCGATAAAGCGCACCGCGGGGCCGACAGCATTGATCATAAAGTCGGCCTTGGTGCTCACACGAGCCAGTTCCTTCGAAGCCTCGTGCACCTCAGCGGAGCTCTGACGTTCGCGGTTAAACGCGCGGATCACCAGACGGCCCGAATAGCCTTCCTCGACCGCACTCGTAATCTTGGACACCCACTCCTGGCGCTCGCCCGTCACATCGTGTGTGCGGCGCGAGACGACCTTCGTCACCAGCAGCGACAGTGCCGTAAAGAACAGAAAGACGAGCGTAAGCTGCACGCTGAACACGAACATCACGCTCACAGCACCAACAACCGTGCCGATCGACACGAGCAGCTGCAGCAATCCGCGCTGCATGCTCTCGGACATCTTGTCCAGGTCGTTGGTCGCGCGGCTGACGACCTCGCCGGGACGATGCGCGTCAAAATAGGCGAGCGGCAGACGGTTGAGCTTTTGCGCGATGCGGTTGCGTAGGCGCAGATTGAGGCGTTCGGCCACGCTCGACATCAAAAAGCTCTGGAGCGCGTAGAACGAAGCGGCGGCCGTCCAAATCAAAAAGTAGATGAAGATAGTCCTGCCGCAGTTCTCCCAGGTAATGCTGAAGGTAGCGTTGTTGGCAAACGCCAGCTTCATGTGCCCCCACAGCTCATCGATCACGCGGGCGCTATATGCCGGCGCGGCAGTGTTAAAGATGACATAGAACACAATGCTCGCGAACACGATATAGAAGCGCCAGTGGTCGCCGGCAGCCTCACTCCACAGGCGGCGCACCGTCGCCCAGGTATCCCGAGGCGTCTCGTCCTCGTCTTCGTCGTCCACGTCGCGCATACGCTCTGCCTCGGCGCGGGCGCGCTCGTCCTCGGCGCGCTCGTTTTCCTCGTAGAGCGCTTGGCGGCGAGCCTCGCGCTCGGCTGCAGCCTTGGCGGCGTCATCCAGCTCGGTCGACGCGGCAGCCGTTTCCTCGACCAGTCCCGCGGCAGCGGCGTCATCAACGCCGCCCTGCTTCTTGAGCTCCTCGGTCATGCTACTCACCTCCCTTCATCTGCGATTCCGCGATGGCGCGGTACACCTCGCAGGTTTCCATGAGCTCGTCGTGCGTGCCTAGGCCCACGATCTCGCCGTCTTTGAGCACCACGATCTGGTCGGTGTGCAAGATCGTCGAGATGCGCTGCGCGATGATGAGCACCGCAGCGTCACGCGTCTCGTCTTGCAACGCATGACGCAGGGCGGCATCAGTCTTAAAGTCCAGGGCCGAAAAACTGTCATCGAAGATGTACAGATCGGCCTGCTTCATGAGCGCGCGAGCAATGGCCAGGCGCTGGCGCTGGCCGCCTGAAAAGTTCGTGCCGCCCTGCGCCACCGGGGTATCGAGCCCCTGCGGCTGATCGAGCACAAAGGTGCTCTGGGCAACCTGGAGCGCGTGAAGCATGTCGCCCTCGGTCGCGCCTTCGTTACCAAAGCGAAGGTTGCTCGCCACCGTGCCCGAGAACAGCCACGCCTTCTGCGGCACATAGGCAATGCGCCCGCGGATTTCGTCTTGCGTAAGCTCGCGGAGGTCCACACCATTCAGGCGAATGGAGCCCTTGGTGGCATCGTGGAAGCGCAGCAGAAGCTTTGCCACCGTCGATTTGCCCGAGCCTGTCGAGCCAACGATCGCAGTCGTCTGACCGCGACGGCAGGCAAAGCTCAGATCGCACAGGGTGTCCTCGTCGGCATCGTCAAAGCGAAACGACATGTGGTCGAACACGGCCACCGCATCGGCTTCGTCTTGGGGCTCGCGCGCCCCGTCATCCAGCGTGCGCTCGCCATCGACGATGCTCGGCTCAATCTCCAACACCTGCTGCGCACGGTTCAGGCACGCGGCAGCACGCGGAAGCGTCAGCACCACCATCTGGGCCATCATCACAAAGAACAGGATCAGAATTGCATACTCCAGCACCGCCGAGATACTCGCAATCTGCATGGCGTGGGCACCTACGCGGTTGCCGCCCACCCACAGCACCGCCACCTCGGCAATGTTCATCAAAAAGAAGCTTGAGCTGTCGAGGCCCACAAACAGGTGGTTGACTTTGATGGCGTTGGCGGCGTATTCGCTAAACACCTCGTCCAGACGCCGTTCCTCGTGGCGCTCCTTGTTAAACGCACGGATGACGCGCACGCCCACAATATTTTCGCGCAGCACCACGTTCATGCGGTCGATAAAGCCCTGTAGGCGCATAAAAATCGGCGCCGCGTTGGCAACCGTAAAGACCGCCGCCGCCAGCACAATCGCAACGACTACGCCCAGAAGCGTGCCCATGGCGGGATCGATAAACCAGGCGAAGATGATGCCCGCCACAGCCAAAAACGGCACGGGCAGCACCAGCTGAATCGTCTGCAGAATCGCCTGCTGAATCACGTTGATGTCGTTGAGCGAGCGCGTGATCATCGATCCGGTGCCAAAGCGCTCAAAATCGCTGGCCGCGAGCTCGAGCGATTTGTCGTACACGGCATTGCGGATATCGCAAGCCACGTTGGCGGCCAGGCGCGCCGAAAGATAGCAGCCCAGCACCGTACCGCCGCTAGCCATGCTGGTCGCGATAAACATGTATAGGCCGTTGCGTAAAATGTAGTCGACATCGCCCGTGGTAATACCGGTGTTGACCATGTTCGCCAGCATCGTGGGAACCAACAGCGTACCGACGTTATCCACCAGTAGCACCAGCAGCGTCACTGCGACAAGCCCTCGATATGGCTTTAGAAACCTCATTAACAGTCGCACGACTCCCCCTCACCTTGATTCTCGGCTTGGCTCTCGGCAGCGATATGCTGCTTAAAGGCATCGCACTCATCGCCGAGCACCTGAGAGAATTTGCCGATCAAGCGCATAATCTCGCGCTGCTCACATGGCTCAAGCGCGCCAAAGGCTCGCTGCTCGGCCTTGAGTGCCGGCAGCGCATAACGCTCGGCAAATCGCCTGCCCTCTTCGGTCAGGCTCACAACCTTGTTCTTACGACTGCCTTCGGCAAACTCCAACGTTGCGAACCCCCGCGCCGTCAAGGTTTTAATTGCCGAGTTGATGGTCTGCTTGCTGTAGAACCATTCGCTTGTCAGACGGCTTACGGCAATACTGCCGCCCGCCGTGCTGGTGTCGACGAGCATCCAATAGGCGCAGTCCGAAAGGCCGCAGGCGCGCGAGAACTCCGAATAGATATGGTCGAGTCCATTGAGCAACCGATCGAAGTCGACCAGCGTAACCGCACTATTCATCTATCCCACCATTCAATTGTCCGATTTTTGACCAATTATGTGTCTCTAGATTAGTCCGAGTTTTGACTATCGTCAACAGGCTCTCCGCAAATGCGTGCATTTTTATGGCCTATCGGCAGAAAAAGACCGCCGGCGCGGGGGCGGCGCCAGCGGTCGCGTGAAAATCGAGTTTTATTGCCTGTTAAGCGGCGACGGCCTCATAGACCGTAGCGCCCGAGAAGCTGTCATGCAGGCTCTTGCCGGCAATCCACGGCAGCTCGACGACCTCGCAGACCGTGTTGACCAGCTCGGAGCAGTCAGTAAAGTGGCCCTTGTCGTTGAGGGCCTCGCAATCCTGAACACGCCAATAGCCATCGGTGTGCGTGATGTAGTACTCGTGATCGTTGATCGACACGAAAGCGCGCGTCTTGGAACGCAGCAGCTTCAGAAATCCTTCGAAATCGGTCTCGACGACATCTCCAGCCTGGAACATGATGTTACCTCCTGGCCCGGCGCCACCACGGCGCATTGATAAACGTTGGTACTCCTTTAGTAAAACCTTTATCAGAGGTTATGCGTTCGTCATTTAGGCAAGTGGTAAAAAACCGCAGGGTAGACGGGATAAAACGTTTAACCATCCCATTTGTTTGTCACATTCTGAAGGTACTTTTATGCAAACCTACTTTCCCAATTGGAATCTATCCTTTTGGCCGGGCAATTGACCGTCTATCGTTTGAGCCCGACGGGTATGAACGGGGCATCTGCAACGCCACCGCAAGGAGACACCATGGAGACTATCGAAGCACTCATTCACCGCCGCAGCTGCCGCAACTACAGCGATCGTCCCGTCGAGGCTGAAAAGCTTGCACGTATTATCGAAGCCGGCCAATATGCACCGAGCGGCATGGGCCGCCAGCCGGTGACGTTTGTCGCCGTCACCGACCTCGCGACCGTCGAGCGTCTCTCGCAGCTCAACGCGCAAGTCATGGGCAGCAACAGCGACCCCTTCTATGGCGCCAAGACCGTTGTGGTGGTGCTGGTTGACCGCAGCGTGCCCACACATCTGGAAGACGGCTCGCTCGCCATGGGCAACCTGCTCAACGCTGCCTATGCGCTGGGCGTTGATTCGTGCTGGATTCATCGCGCCCACGAGGTTTTCGATTCGCCCGAGGGCCTGGAGCTACTGGCCAGTTGGGGTCTACCCGCCGACGGCAGCCTGCGCGGTGTCGGTAACTGCATTCTTGGCTACGCCGAGGACACGCTACCCGAGGCAAAGCCGCGCCGCGACAACGTGGTCTACGTAAGGTAATTAGTTCCGCCATTCTACCGAACGGCGGGCTCGTTGACGCTGCGCGGGCCGCATTCACGCCAATCTGACGTTCAATTTCGAGGGCGCGACCAGAAGGTCAGCGCCCTCTCATTTCACGTCACCTTGGCGCAAATGCGGCTCGCTCGCTTTTGGCGACTGACATCGAATGAGCCACTGTCTTGGGCAGCTAAAAAAGCCCCGTCCCAAATTAGCTGCCCCACTCGCAACTTATCCCGCCGATGGAGTTATTGCCGTTTCGCTCGTCTGATTCGCATCGACGTCGTCGCCTTGCTTGTCTTCGTCCTTTTGCACATCGGCGATGGTGGAGGCCGCCGCAACGATACCGCGCTGGGGCGCGACGCTCGTCTGGGCCTGAGCGCCCTCGACAACTTCTGTACCTACATGCGCGAGCTCGGGCGATTTAAACATTGCGTCCAAGTTGGCGCCACCGCCGGCATATCCGAGCGCAGCGAGCGCGATGACAATCACTGCAACGGCGGCCACGATCGGCACGTAGCGATGCCAGCCGGCGGGATTGAGCCCGCTGCGGCGAGCCGCCCCGCGGCTGATGTAGCCGAGCGTTCCGTCGTGCTTGAGCTTTGAGCCCACCACGCGTTTGCGGCCCCACAGCGAGGACTCTGCCTGCATTGCCAAGCGGGCGCTTGCCGAAGGATAGCCGTATTTAGTGCGCTTGAACGAGCCATCAAACCCCGAGGCGTGTTTGCCCCACGTCACCGATGTTGTGCGTCGGTTGACCGGCGCGGCACTCCGCCTTCTGCGGCTCGGTTTTGAAGTCTCAGCCATATGCCCTCGCACGCCGTAACCAAATCGAAACAATATCGCTTTGGACTGTAGCACACGCGTCGCGTGCGGTCACGGGCGCCTCGCTCAACGGTCATCGTCCTTCAGCAAGCGCCACAGCGTTGTACGGCTTATGCCCAGCACCTCCGCCGCACGGGTTCGGTTGCCGTGGAGATGGTCTACAACCAGATGCGCGATATCTCGCTCGGTATCGGCCAGCGGTCGCAGGATATACAGGTCACTTTCAAGCGTCGGGGCGCCAAAGGTTGCGGTCTTAATCACGTCCTCTTGGGCGAGCACTTCCTCCGCCACAGCGCGGTCCACCGTGCCCGTCCCCACCAATATATACAGTCGTTCCGAGACCTCGCGGAGCTGCAGATAGTTGCGCGGCCAGCGGTAAGCATCGAGCGTCTTCGTCGCCGCGGCAGACAGCGTGGGCGCTGCCGTCCCAAATGCATCAGCGAGATATTCCAAATAGCGCGCGACCTTCGTCGACGCGGCTCCCTGCTCGGCGATTGCCGGCGCGACGCTCACCGCACAGGCGAAGCGCTCGGTCACAAAGGCGGCTTGATCACTTTCGCCGCCGCCCGGCATGTCATTCGCCGTCAGCACCACATGGCAGCGCGTCGCCAACGCGGTGTCGGTCATCGTGGAGACCAGCTCGCGGAGGCGCTGGGGGCCAACCGCGTTCCAGCCCTCAATGCAAAGGGTCAGCCCCATTTGGAACAACGGCGATTCGACGCTTTTGAGTACATGGCGCCAACCGCGCTCGGTGAGCTCATCGAGCGCAACGGAAACAAAGGGCTGATCGGCAAAAGGACCGTCCAGATAGAGGCGCTTGGCGATCTCGACCTGACCCGCTCCCAGCTCGCCCTCGAGCATAAGAGGCACACCGCGCGCGTAACTCTCTGCAACCGGCGCAGCCACCGAGGCCGCCCCCTCAACGATGCCGTACGCGCTCGATTCGTAGCGGGCCTCAACTTCGTCGGCGTTGAGCCACTCGATGCCCGCATGCGCCGCGGCACCGCGCACCTCGCGGACCACGACGACCCAAAGCCCCCCGCCCTCTTTGTCGGTGGGGCGAACGGTCAGGCTCAGGCGCGCACCCGCACGCCCCATAACCAGACGCGCGCCGTCTCCTATACGGTCGAGGCGCTCAGCTACAAAAGCCGCCACATCCCGCTCAAGCGCCGCGTCATTCATGGTCGAGATCGCGACGTCCCCACGCGCATCGATTGCCAATGCCGAGGCCCCGGCAGCAGCTAGGGCATCGGTCAAGATGTTCAGCTTGGCATCGCTATCCATGATTTGCCCCTGTCCGCGGCGACGTGCAACCGCCGACGGTCGTACGACCGAGTGTTTCAAAATTGAACGATATTGCTCACCAAACACTATAGGGCAGAAAGCGCCGTCCTGCGAGTATAGGTGTTGCCCCGCATCGCCATCCTGGCGGGGCGATAAGAGCTCTTCGGGACTTATAAACCTGCGGACAAGCCATACCCGCAAGAGCTCCTATCGCTCCACCGCAGGCATGCGCTCACCAGCACGCAAATAAGCTACTTCTCTACCAGATTCCCAGCACGTGCTGCATTCCCAAACTCATGCACGCAATGCCAATCCAGCAGCAAAAGCCCAGCGCGATGGGCTTGCCGCCCTTTTTGACCAGCTCGACGATATCGGTATTAAAACCAATAGCCGCCATGGCCATCACAATAAAGAACTTCGACAGCTCCTTGATGGGCGCCGTGATGGACACAGGAAGCTGAAACACCGTGGTGATCACGCTCGCCAGCACAAAGAACAGCACAAACATGGGAAACGCGCGTTTAAGCGAGAACGTGCTCTTAGCGTCGCCACCGGCCTTGCGTGCCAGATGCATCTGCCAGCATGCGAGGACCAACGTGATGGGAATAATGGCCAGCGTCCTGGTGAGCTTGACCACCGTGGCGCTCTCGAGCACATTGGCGCCGGGATGCATGCTGTCCCAAGCGCTCGCCGCAGCCGTTACGGACGAGGTGTCGTTGATGGCGGTACCGGCAAACAGGCCAAAGCCCTCGTTGGTCAGCCCGAGCATGCCGCCGAGCGTCGGAAACACGAGCGCCGCGATAACGTTAAACAGGAAGATGACCGAAATAGCCTGGGCAATCTCGCGATCGTCGGCATCGATGACGGGTGCGGTCGCGGCGATGGCAGAACCGCCGCAAATCGACGAACCCACACCCACAAGCGTCGCGATCTTGCCCGGCACGTTCATGACGCGGCAGAGCACAAAGGCAATGACAAGCGATGTCGAGATTGTCGCCACGATAATCGGCAACGACTGGGCGCCCTTGGACAGAATCTGGGAGAGGTTCATGCCAAAGCCAAGCAGGATAACCGCGTACTGCAAGACTTTTTTGGACGTATAGGTAACGCCGGCGGCGAGCTGTTCGCGACGATTCTTGGGAAAGACGAGCGCCAGGACCATGCCAAAGAGGATGGCAAATACCGGACCGCCGACCACCTCAATCTGTTTGCCGAGCAACGTCGCGGGAATGGCGATGATCAGGCAGAACAAGACGCCTTTCCAGCGCTCGCGTACGATGTTTGCCAGTTGCATATGGGATTCCTTCTTTCTATTTCACGTTTGCGACGGCTTATGATACGGCAACATTGAGCGCAGCCTTGCGCAAACACAGACTAAGATGCCGCAATAGTTCTCAGGCAACAGCCGAATTACCCACCGCGGAGAGCTGATTCGCGGCATAATTAACAACTGACATATGAGTTTGATAGAACAGTTGCGAGGCGCTATGGAAGAATCGATGCACGTCGGCGAGCAGGAAACGAGCCTACAGGACCAGTCCTACCACACCATTCGACGCAAAATCGTCTACCTGGACTACAAGCCGGGCGAAAAGCTGGGCGTCAAGCAGCTTTGCGATGACCTGGACATGGGTCGCACGCCCGTGCGCGAGGCTTTGGTTCGCTTGGCGCAGGAAGGCCTGGTGCGCACCGTGCCCCAGAGCGGCACCTACGTCTCGCCCATCAACCTCACCCTTGCCGAGAGTGCCTGTTACATCCGCGAGCATCTGGAAAAGCAGGTGATTGTGGAGTGCTGTGCGCGCGCCACGTCGGCCGGCATCGAGCAGCTCGACCGCGCCATCGTGCTGCAGGAAAAGGCCATGGCCGAGGAGGATCGCATCGGCTTCTTTTTGAGCGACAACCTCATGCATCACATGATTTTTAGCATCGCATGTCGCAGCACCGTGTGGTCGTGGCTCGAAGAGACCAATGCCGACCTGGAGCGCTTCCGCTGGCTGCGCGCCGCCACGCAGGTTCTCGACAATCAGGACATCGTGAACGAGCACAAGCAGATTCGCCGCGCTATCGCCGGTCGCGACCCCATCGAAGCGAGCTTTTTGGTCAGCAAGCACCTGCACATGATGTTCCGCAACCAGACCGAGGTTCTGGACCAGTTCCCCGAGTACTTCGAGACCAGCAAGCTCCGCTAACCTGCCAAAAAGGGACAGGTTCATTTTGGCAGGTTTTATCTGGGCAAATGCAACAAGGCCCGGCTCCGTCTTGATGCGGAGCCGGGCCTTAGTCGCTAGAACGGCGGAGCCAACTACTCGACCGTGACGCTCTTGGCCAGGTTACGGGGCTGGTCGACGTCGCAGCCGCGCAGGATGGCGACCTCGCGGGCGAGCAGCTGCAGCGGGACACTCGCCGTGATGGGGCTGAACACGTCGCGGACTGCCGGCACGCGGATGATGCAGTCGGCAATCTTGTTGATCTCCTCGTCGCCCTCGGTGGCAACGACGATGACCTTGGCACCGCGCGCCTTGCACTCCATAAGGTTCGACACGGTCTTGTCGTAGGTGGCACTCTTGGTGGCCACAGCGATGACAGGGAAGCCCAGGTCGATCAGGGCAATGGGGCCGTGCTTCATCTCACCGGCGGCATATGCCTCGGCGTGCAGGTAGCTGACCTCTTTGAGCTTGAGCGCGCCCTCGTAGGAAATAGCGGCACCCATGCCGCGACCCACAAACAGTGCGGACTGCGCGTCCTTGCACAGCAGGGCGGCCTCATGAACGGCCTCGGTTTGGGTATCCAAAATCCACTGGATCTGCTCGGCCGTATCGGAAAGCTCGCGGAACAGCATGCGCGCCTGCTTGGTGGTCAAGCGGTACTTGACCTGCGCCAGCAGCAGGGCCAGCAGCGTCAGGCTCACAACCTGGCCGATGAAGCTCTTGGTCGAGGCGACCGCAATCTCCTTGTTGGCCTTGGTGTAGATGACGCCGTCGCTCTCACGCGCCACGGGGCTGCCCACCACGTTGGTGATGCCGAAGACCTTGGCACCCTTGATGCGCGCATCGCGGATGGCGGCGAGAGTGTCGGCCGTCTCGCCCGACTGGGACACGGCCACGACGAGCGTCGTCGGCGTGATGATGGGGTTGCGATAGCGGAACTCGCTGGCCGCCTCCACCTCGGTGGGGATGCGAGCCCAGCCCTCAATGAGATTCTTGGCAATGAGGCCAGCGTGATAGCTGGTGCCGCAAGCGATCACGTAGACGCGGTCGATATCGTTGAGTTCCTCGAGCGAAAGGCCCAGCTCGTCAATGTCGAGCTCGCCGGCCGGCGTCATACGACCAACCAGCGTGTCGCGCACGACGCGCGGCTGCTCGTGGATTTCCTTGAGCATAAAGTCGGGATAACCGCCCTTTTCGGCCATGTCCAGGTCCCAGTCGATGTGGGTGACCTTGGGCTCGATAACGTTGCCGGCCTCGTCGGTGTACTCGACGCCTGCGGGCGTGAGCTTGGCAAACTGACCGTCCTCGAGCACCACGACATCGCGGGTGGCGTCGATGAGCGCGATGACATCGGAGGCGACATAGGCGCCGGTCTCGCCCGCGCCGACCACGATCGGGGAATCCTTGCGGGCCACGGCGATCACGCCGGGCTCGTCAGCGCACACGGCGGCCAGACCATAGGCACCGACCACGTGGGTGCACGCCTCGCGCACGGAGGCCATCAGGTCGTGCGTCTCGGCATAAGCCTCTTCGATCAGATGCGCGAAGACCTCGGTATCGGTCTCGCTCTTAAAGTGGTGGCCGCGGCCCTCCAGCTCTTCGCGCAGCTCGGCGAAGTTCTCGATGATGCCGTTGTGGACGATGGCGATACGACCGTCACAGCTGGTGTGGGGGTGAGCGTTAACGACGGAGGGCTTGCCGTGGGTGGCCCAACGGGTGTGGCCGATACCGCAGGTAGCGTCGCTGTCGATGTTGGAAAGCTCGCTCTCCAAGCCCGCGACCTTGCCCACGCGGCGGATGACATCGAGGTGTGCCGCGGCGCCCTCGCCCACCTCGAGCGCGACACCCGAGGAGTCATAGCCGCGATACTCCATACGCTTGAGGCCCGTGACCAGGATGTTCTTTGCAATATCAGAGCCGGTGTAGCCGACGATTCCGCACATAGGATAAATCCCTTCGTTCGCGTGACTGCAAGACGTCCACGCACGGGAGGCGCTGAGACGTATAACGTTCGAGTATTGTACTCACGCAAGCACAAGCTGATATACCAGAAGTGGTATCTCAACTTAGATACCACCCGATGCACACACATCCAGCCGGTCCAAACCACCACAATGGGGACAGGCACCTTCGTGGTGGTTTTGGCCGGGGCGGCGGCCTGTCCCGGCGATTTATCTCAATCTGTAACAACTAGGACACCAAAAGCGGGCTTGCTGTTACAGATCGAGATTTTCCGTCCGACCTCGGCGTTTCGTCTCGATCTGTAACAGGTAGAGCCGGTTTTGCCGTCCAGATGTTACAGATCGAGACAATTGAAGGCCGGAACAGCAAAACCGCCACGAAGGGGACTATCCCCTTCGTGGCGGTTTGGGCGGCGGCGTTTGTCTATGAGGTTTGCTTGGGGAAGGTCGTTGCGAGCGCTACGACGGCAAGTCCTGCCACCACGTAGAAGGCCGTGGCCGCCGACTTTGCGCGAACCTCGGCATTGTCCGCCAAGAGCTCTCCCTGCGCCTCGGGTGCAACGCCCATCGATTCCAGGCGCGCCGTAAACGCGGCATCACTCTCGTAGGTATAAACAACCTCTTCGAGCGCCGCCTTGCTCTGCGTGTCGACCACATTACTCGCATCAATACGCGCATCGAGACCGGTGTTGACGGCGATAAGCAGGACCGAACCCATGGCGGCAGAGCCCAACGCGAGGCCCAGGTTACGCGCCGCACCCTGGATGCCGCCCGATTGCTGGGCGTCACTCGGCGGCACGGCGGAAGCGACAATGTTGTTAGCCTGTGAGTTCACCAGGCCAACGCCCACGCCACCAAAGAGCGTACCGACCACCATAATGGGCGTCAGCTCGGACGCGCGCACGCCAAACGCCATGCTCACACAGGCCGCCGCCATAAAGACATAGCCCGTACGCACCACAGACCAAGGCTTAAGCTGCGGAAACTTGCGCGGCACAAACATTGCGAGCACCAGCATGGGCACACCCGAGATGATGCCCAAAAGCGCTGTTTGCATGCCGCCAAGGCCAATTACAAGCTGATAGTACGAAGTGCCGACCAGACCCTGAGCGCCCATGTAGAAAAACGGCAGAGCAATGGCGATGACGCCGGCGCGAACGGTGGGATTGCGCACAAAGCTCGACGGCAAAATCGCTATGCCGTGGGTGCGCTCCATCCAGTGCTCGACCGGAATCAGCATCACCAGCAATAGCAGGCCGACGCCGACAATAGGCAAAGCGGGAGAAATACCGGCGATCGTGAAGGGAGCCTGCGGTAAGGGAGCAAATACGCCCCAGGTCGAGATGCGCGAAAGACCGCACATAACGGCGAACAATCCCAGAGAGGCAATAACCGCACCCGGCGCGTCAAACTTGCCCGCGTGCAGCCCGCCACCCGTCGGCAGCTTTGCGCTCGCAACGAGTAGTGCGACAAAATAGGCGGCGAGCACGCCGAAGGTCACGCGAAAACCTGCGATATCGACCAGAATGCCCAGCGCGATAGGAATAATCGTCGCAAGCGCCGCCGATGCGGCAATCACGCCATATGCCTGCTTGCGCTCCTCGCCTTCGTACAGCATGGACACCATGCCCAGTACCGAAGGGATAATGAGGCTTGCGCCCAGCCCGACCATCAGTCGGCCACCCCAAATAAGCAGCTCAATGCTCGGTGAAAACGCGCACAGCAGCTCTCCCACCACAGCAAGCACCAATCCGGCACGGAAGTTGCGGCACCACCCGATAACCATGCCGAGCAAACCGCTCGCAAGCATAAAGGTGCCCGCCATAAGCGAATAGACCGTGCTCGCCATCTGCACGTCCGAGAGCGGACATCCAAACACGCGCATCATCTCGGCCATGGCAACCGAAAACGCACCGTTGTCTGCCGAGGTACCCACCTGAGCGCATGCCAGCACGATCAGCGGCGCCAGTCGCGCCAAACGAGAAGTCGCCGCAGGCTCCATCCCCGAGTTCGAAACCGCGCGATTCATGCACATCACCATCCGCTTTTTTCATTCCGTATATGCGGCAAGGATTTAAAACCAACCCTTCCCCTACTCATCATAAAAAATGCGTATCATGACAGGTGCCACGCTCTTTTCCAGATATACGGCAAATCGAACTTTCTCGCGACCCTAGGGAGCCCCATGAGCATCAATCAGCGACAAGCAAAGCTGCTTAAAATCCTGCTCGGCCAGGCGGGCTACACCCCGACAGTCGATATCTCCGATGCCCTTGCTTGCTCGGAGCGCACCATCCGCAACGACATGCGGGCCGCTAACGCCTTCCTCGACGAAATGGGCATCCGAGCGGCAATTGTCTCCAAGCGCGGCAACGGCATCCGCATCGATGGCGACAGCACGCAGCGCGGTCAGATATCGGACATCATCAAGGAACGTTCGCTTTCCATGGACGCCGGTCTTGACCGCTTCTATCGCGGCATGTTGCTGCTCACCTGCGACTACCGGCACCAATACACCACCGAATCGCTTGCGCGGGCCATCCTCACCAACAAACAGCAGGCCCAAGACGACCTGCGCACATGGAACGAGCTCATGACGCCGTTTGGAGCCCAAATCGTACGCGGGCGCCGCATTGAGCCGCAGCTCTTTGGCGGCAACGAGCAATTCTTCAACGACCTCATCGCATACGTCGAGCGCGAAAGCCGAACGCTCTATACCGACAACGCCCGCCACCAGCTTGCCGTCTACCTGCAGATTATGGTCCTGCGCATTCTTAAGGGCAAAGAGGTCGGTGGTTACACCTCGGCGATTCCCGTTGTGTACGACGACGTCGCCAACCGCATTGAGCAGCACTTTGGCATCGAGGTCTCCGCCAACGAGCGCGGCATCATCCGCGACCTCTTTACGGTCTCCACGCGCCGCTGGACGCCCGAGTTCCAGCGCACATATCAGCCCACACCCGAGGCGGCGCGCCTCACCGAGGAGTTATTCTGCGCTCTCGGCGAACGCTTTGGCACGCGACCGCCGCTTCATCTTGAAAAGCCCTGCGCCGCGCTCATCGAAGCCGGACAAACTCACATGCGCTATGAACGCGCCATCTCACTGCCCCAGGAAAACACCTGGACGGTGCGATACGAAAACATGGCCTCGTTTATGCGCCTGTCCGAGGTGCTGCGCGACGCGCCCGGCCTATCTGGGCTGAATCTATACCAGACCGACGTGACGCGCCTGGCGATGCTATTGCTCTCGTATATGGACGGCCTGTCCTCGCACGATCAATGGCGTGTCGGACTCGTGGTCAACTGCGGCATTGAGCAGGTCTTCTATGCGCGCGATCGACTTGAGCGGCTCATTCCCTGCATGCGGGTCGCGCGTGTGCTGACCGAAACAGAAGTCGCCGAGATTGAATCAGACCCCAAGCACAGCAGCCTCGACTTCCTGGTCTCATTCGACCCCATCAAGACGACGCTTCCACTCTGCGTGCTGAGCAATGCCATCGATGACGCCGATCGCAGCCGCATCGAGCTGCTGCTCATGAAGCTTGGATGCCCCCACGCACTCGACGACGCCCCGCTTGCCGGCGGTCTTCCCGAGCGCGAGCTCGATATCTCGCACGCGCGCATGCTCACGCGCACCCTTCACGCTGCACTTGTCGAAGACGGCCTCTGGCGTGGCACGCTCTCCGGCTTCTCGAACACCTTCGAGATGCTGTCGTTCACGCACGGACCTTGGCTCTTGCTGACCGTATGTTCCCAAGATGTCGCTCAAACCGGGGCCGTGCATTACCGCGTGGAAACACGAGTCGGCTTTACCGGCGACCGCCTGCAACACATCCTGGTGCTCTGCGTCGCCCCAAGCGATGAGCGCGTCCTCACTCCGGCCACACAGCGCTTCCGCAAGCTCGCATCCGAGGCCGGTCTCAAACGGTAGACGGCGTGGGCGCCCATCGCGCGTGCCCATGCAAGCCTTCAAATACGCTTAAGCGCAAAGAACCCGTGGCCGCCCCTGCAGCCACGGGTTCTTTTTAGCGTCTATGGCCTATGCCATGACAAAGCTATTTGCGCGTCCAGACAGTCTCGCCCTCTTTGACCGTCTCGAGAACGCGCAGGTTGCGCACCTCGTCGAGCTCGATCTTGAGCGGGTTCTTCTCGACAATGCAGAAGTCGGCCAGCTTGCCGGCCTCGAGCGTGCCCTTACGGTCGAGCTCGCCATACTGGAAAGCGCCGTTGACCGTGATGGCCTTCAGACCCTCGTACACGCTGATCTTCTGATTCTCGTCCAGCTGAGCGCCGCCCTTGGTGACGCGCTTGGCGGCGCACCACACAGCCTCAAAGAAATTGGGGCGCAGCACCGGCGTGTCGGTGTGGAAGGTAAACGGCAGGCCGCACTCCAGAGCGTCATGGCAGGCAGACACGCGACCGCCGCGCACGGGACCGAAGTTCTTAAGATGCACGTCGGCCCAGTACCAGATATGGCTGGCGAAAATCGACGGGATCATGTTGATCTCGGCCATCTGCTCGTACTGATCGCGGCGGGCAGTCTGGCAGTGGATCATGACCGGGTGCAGGCTCGCTTTATCGGGATTAGGCGAATCCTCCAGCGCGCGCTTGTACACGCGCAGGTACTGGTCGGCAGCCGCATCGCAGTTGGTATGGGCGAGCAGCTGATGATTGCTGTCGATGGCCTTGCGCATAAAGTCATACGCGGCCTTGTCGGTCATGGTGCCATAACCGCAGTAACCCTCGCCCTCATCGCCGGGAGTGTAGGGCTCGGTCATCCACGCCGTACGACCCTGGGGAGAACCGTCAAAGAACATCTTGAGGCCGCCGATACGGAAGTGACCGGTGTAGTCCTGCGAGACAAAAGGCTCGTGGTCGGCCAAGATTTTGTCGACATCCTCGCCGTACATGGGATAGCTCACGACGTCCATCTTGAGCAGGCCCTTGTTCGCAAGGCCGCAGAACAGCGCTGCGAAGTCGGCGGTGGTAGCACCCTCCTGGCAGGTGGTGATGCCGTTTTCCAGGTAGATGTCCTGCATCTCGCCGATCATGACGTCCATGTCCATCTTCTGACGCGGCTGAATCACGGCAAAGACCGGCCACATAGCGCCTGGCTCCTCGCAGTAACCGTCCGGCGTGCCGTCGGCCTCGCGGCCGTAGCGAGCGCCCTCGGGATCGGGAGTCTCGGCGGTAATGCCGGCAAGCTCCAGCAGCTTGGTGTTGGCAACAACCATGTGGCTCGAAGCGTGGACGGCGATAACCGGAATGGTCTCGCTCACGCGGTCGAGCACGTGACGGTTAGGGTGCTCATGCTCGGCCAGGGAATTCTGGTCGTAGGAAACACCCATGATCACGCCGTCCTCGCCAATGCCGCGCTGCTCGGCAAAGGCAGCCAGACGCTCGACGATCTCATCGAAATCCGCCGCGCCGTTAAGGTCGGCAGCCACGATGTACTGCGTGCAGCCAGAGATGTGGCTGTGGGGGTCAATCAGACCGGGCATAAGGCAGGCGCCGTTGAGATCAATCTCCTCGGCATCCTCTGCCTGAGCGCGAGCCTCCTCGAGCGAGCCGGTAAACGCGATGGTGCCGTCGTCTGCAACCAGCAGGGCCTCAAAAGTATCGCCCTCGCCGGTCATGGGAACAAAGTCGCCGTTAAAGTACAGCTTCTTCATGACCTACTCCTCCTCTTTGGAGAACTTCTTGATAGCAGGGGTGGTGGCCAGGCCAAGCACGATGATGGCAGCGCCCACGTAGTAAGCGAAACGCGTGGAGTTGAAGCGGGACTGGGCATTGATCTCGACCAGGGCGTCGCGCTCCTCATCGCTCATATCGATGTCCTCAATAGAAGCGCGGAAGTTCTCATCGGAGACGAGGTCGATATTGCGCTCGGAAATAGCGGCGACGGTGGACTCGGAAATGCGGGAATCGTTAGCGGCTGCATCCTTCACGGAGTTGGTGATACCAAAGAGCAGCACGGCACCCAGCAGGGCAATGCCGATGGCCTGGCCAACGTTACGCATGGTGGTCTGAATGCCGCCGGACTGGGAAGCGTCGCGCTCGTTCACGGCAAGGGCGACAACGTTGTTGGCCTGGGCGGAAACGATACCGGCGCCCGAGCCGGCAACAACGCAGCCAATGAGAATGCCCGGCATGGAAGCAGCGTCGAGCGTAACGGAGAACGCCATGATGATCAGGGCGGCGGCAAGGGTGAGGTAGCCGACCTGGATGACGCGACGCGGGTTAGCCTTCGGCATGAACTTGGGGATACCGATGGAGAAGGCGAAGGTCGGAACGCCAACGACGATGGAGAGCACACCAACGATAGCCGGAGACCAGCCAGCAACGAGCTGCAGGTAGGGGGCCATCAGAATGGACTGAACACCCATGAAGAAGAACGTGATGGCGGAGGCGGCGAGACCGGCGAGGACCTGCGGGGTTTTAAGGAAGGACTGGGGCAGCAGGGCAAAGCCGTTCTTCTCCTCGACCTTCTTCTCGACGTTGATCATAACGATGAGGATGATCACGCCCAGGACAGCCATGGGCAGGCAGGGGGAGATACCGGCGATGGTGAAGGGGCATGCCGGGAAGGGCTCGACGAGGCCCCAAGCGGAGATGCGGGACACGCCGACCAGGAACAGGAACAGGCCGGTTGCGGCAAGGGCAACGCCGACGCCATCGAACTTGAGCTTCTCATCGGACTGCTCGATCTCGGGCAGCTTGAAGGACAGCAGGAACACGAGTACAAAGTAGGCGGCGAGGACGAAGAACGTCACGCGCATGCCGGCGGCCATGAGCACGATCGAAAGCAGCAGCGGCAGCAGGGCGGAAAGGCCGGAGGCGGCGCCTATGCAGCCAAAGGCAAGCACGCGGTTCTTACCGTGATAGATCTTGGGAACGAGGCCCAGAACCGAGGGAATCATGAACGACGCGCCGAAGCCCACGAGGGTACGGCCGCCCCAAATGAAGACGGTCATGTTGGGGGAAACGGCAAGGACGACCTCGCCGGCGGCGCACAGCAGGGCGCCCATGCGGAAGTTCTTCTTCCAGCCGATGATGGTACCCATCATGCCACCGGCGATCATAAAGGCGCCGGCCATGAGGGAGTAGACCATGTTGGCGAGCTGGATGTCGGCGGTGGTGGCGCCGAGGTCCTGCGTCAGGGCGGTTGCGGCGAGCGAAAGGGCGCCGTTATCGCCCGAAGTGCCCATCTGGGCCAGGATCAGAACGAGAACGGGGAGAAGCATGAACTTCTCGGCACCCTTCTCCTCTGCCACAGCTTTAGCTTTAGCCATGTGTTGGTTCCTTTCTTTTCCGTTTCACGCGGGCATTGAACCCCTTTGAGCCCGCGCGTCTTGTCGAGGCAAATATAGGCTGGAGCGCAATACGGACGGCATCAGAGCCATTGCCGTAGATACGGCAATTCTGACGGCGGGCCTAAAGGGCATCTGCTTTTTCTCGTGAAAAGCAAAACGGCCGACCCCTTTGCTCGGGCCGACCGTTTTGAAGAGAAAGTTTGATTGTTGGAAAATCCTAGGCAGTCGCGGCGACTTCCCCAGCGTCGACGCCCGCGGTGGTGGCACCGATGACGACGTAGCCGCTCACACAGCCGGCAACAGCGCACATAACGCCCTTAAAGATCATCATGCCCGTGCGCGAAAGCGGCAGCGGGAGCACAAAAGTGCAAAGCCATGCAAGGGGCGTGGCAACTACAAGGGCAATGATGCCAACGACGATCGACAGGGGAATCGACTTTTTGGGCAGCTTGGCCAGCCAACCATAGCCTTCGGAATTGCCCGGGTAAACGCCCTTGTTGAAATCCATCTTGGTCAGCGGCACCACGCACCAGGTCAAAATGAGACCAAGCAGGGCGCCTGTCAGCGCAATCTCCTCGACAACCTTACCGGCGGCAAAGGTAATATCGGCGTCCCCCGCGTGCATGCCCATAAAGATGAGCGCGTTAACGATGCCGTTGACGATGCCGTAACCGACGATGCACTTGTTCTTAAGATAGCTCTGGTAGTCCTTTGCGGCGGCCATATGCCCTCCCCATTTTCGCAGTGTCATTTGAGTGGGGCCAGTGTATCCTCACGCATCACGCCCGCTGACCAGAAGGATTGCCGTTTTTACGGCAACAGCCACACCCCAAACCACCACAAAGGGGGACAGGCACCTTTGTGGTGGTTTTCAACATGGTGGGCTTTGACACCCCAGGGGCGGGCGATGCTACAATCTGGCTTGTACTTGAAACGCATCAAAGGGGCCGCTATGGCAAAGGTTAAAATCAGCGACGTCGCGCGCGAAGCCGGGGTTTCGTTGGGCACGGTTTCCAACGCACTCAACCATCCCGAAAAGCTGCGCCCCGAGACCCTCAAGCTCATAAATGAAACCATCAATCGACTGGGCTACCTGCCCAACCAAAGCGCCCGTCAGCTCGCGGGCGGCGCCACCAAGTCCTTTGGCCTGGTGCTCCCCCGTCTCGATCACGGCTTTTCGCTCCAAATCGCCAGCGGCGCCCACAACGAGGCCCGCAAGCACGGCTACGACTTGCTCATCGCCAACGCCGATAACGACGATATTCTCGAGGACCATTACCTGCGCTACTTTATGGGCACCCAGATGTCCGGCGTCATGGTTCAGCCCATGGCATCCCCCGACTGGCACCCCGCCATGACCAAGATGCCCGTGCCGATCGTCCATCTGGACATCCATTGCTCCGAGCCCGGCTACTACGTAGCGGCCGACAATGAGGCCCAGGGTCGCATCATTGCCGAACTTGCCATCGCCCGCGGCGCGCACCATATTGTCGTCGTCGGCCGAGCAGCATTTATGCAACTCACCCTGCGCGTCCTTGGCATTCATAAGGCGCTCGCCCTGCACCCCGATATCAAGATCGAAGTCATCGACGCCGGCGAATGGAATACCGCTGCCGACGGCTACGGCATCGGTGCCCAAATCGCCGAGCGCCCCGCGGACGAACGTCCCGATTTTGTCGTCGGCCTGACCGACGTGCTGGCCTCGGGCGTTATCTCGGCATTGGTCGACAAAGGCATCTCCGTCCCCGAGCAGGTTCGCGTGGCCGGATGCGACGGCAACCCGCTCGCTTGGAGCGGATCGGTCCCACTCACTACGGTAGCGCCCCCGGGCTACGAGATTGGCCGCAAGGGTGTCCAACTGCTGATGGAGCAAATCGAGAACAAGGCCCCGGCAAAGATCAAGCATATCCGTGTCGGCTCCGCAGTGCGTACCGTCACCGCAGTCGCCGCCGAGGATATCAACCGCCAAGAACTGGTACGTCCGTTCCTGCTGGAACGCGCCAGCACCCGGGCAAGCAGCCAGACCGACGCCACGGCCATCAACCTCGGCGCGTATCTATAGCACGCCCGCAAGTATGCTAAGTCGCCGCTCAAGCAAAAGAGGCCCGACCATTGCCGGACCCCTTTTGTTTAAGCGCAAACGTAAGCAATTGCTCGTTTCAACGCCGCAATTGTCTAGCGCACGGCCTTGACCGCCGCCGCCAGATCGAACAGCGTATCGAGCACGGCCTCGCAGCCATCCACCACGTCCTGCGGCAGCGGCACGATATCGGGGACGGCAAAGACATGGCAGCCGGCCGTAATGCCCGAGACGCAGCCGTTGCGCGAATCCTCGACCACGGCACATTCCTCGGGAGCAAAGCCCGCGCGCTCGCAGGCGAGCAGATACATCTCGGGGTCGGGCTTGCCGTGCACGACGTCCTCGCCACACGTTACCGTTTCAAACTTATCAAAGAGGCCAACCATCTTAAGGTTGCGCTCGGCCGTAACGAGGCGCGACGACGTCGCTAGACCAACGTGATAGCCCGCAGCCAGCAGCTCGTCTAGGCACTCGGCGGCGCCGGCCTTAAGTTCCAGTTCGGTCTTGACCATCTCGTCGCGAATCTCCTTGTGGCGGACATAGACCGCCTCGGTGGTTTCGTGGCTGCCGTAATGCTCATCAAGGATGTCCATGACATCGGGCAGCGTGCGGCCGATAAACTGATGGATCAGCGCTTCATCAATCGCGAGCCCCAGCTCAGCGGCGCCTGCCTTCCAGGCCTTAATCCCCAAACGCTCGGTATCGACCAGCGTTCCATCCATGTCAAAAATAACAGCCTTGATCATATCGGTCCCCCATCGACTCTCGCTGTCGCGTTGCTGCAACTCTACCGCATTTGGCAACTTGTATATAACGTATATACCATATTGCACTTTCGTTACACAGATAGAAGTCTTATGGCAAGTAACGCATTAGGATTATAGTTTTCGATCGAGTACTCAACGATAAGGAACGTTTCATGATTTTAGACACCACGGCACCCGCAGAGGAGCTTCAAGACAAGCTATCGGCGCTCGAGCAGCTGCTTTTGGCATACGGGCGCGTGGCTATCGGGTTTTCCGGCGGCGTTGACAGCAGCTTTTTGGCCGCCGTATGCGCCCGCGTCATGCCTACCAATACTCTTCTCGTCCATCTCACCACGCCGCTCATCGGCACGCCCGAGCAGGCTTCGTTTGAGCAGTCCGTTGATGGGCAGGCCAATGAGGGGCCGCATTTTAAGCTCCCCGTGCTCAATCTTTCGGTGGATCAGCTGCAGCTCCCCCAAGTAGCCTGCAACGATGCTAATCGCTGCTACCACTGCAAGCACGCCGGCTTTACCGCCATCGTCAACCACGCCAAGTCGCTCGGCTTTCCCACCGTCATCGATGGCAGCAATGCAAGCGATCGCGGTGACTACCGCCCCGGCATGCGTGCGGCAGAAGAGCTCGGCGTACGCTCACCCCTTATGGAGGTCGGCTTTACCAAGGACGAAGAGCGCGAGCTGCTGCGCGCATGGGGCTATCCCGTTTGGAACCTACCGGCGGGAGCATGTCTTGCCACCCGCGTCCCCACGGGCGAGGAGCTTACGCGCGAGAAAGTCAATTTAATCCGCGCCTGCGAGGATTACCTGCACGATCTTGATCTGGCACAGGTACGCGCGCGCTTGATCGGCGGCTGCATGCATATCGAGGCCGCACCCGCAGATGTCGCCAAGATTGCTGCCCTCGGTGGCAACGCCGTCGATGCCGAGGGCAAAACCCCGCTGCCCGCCGTTATCAAGTCCGCGCTGCGCGAACTGGGCTGCGACCATATCTCCCCCGAGGTCACCCCCTACATTCACGGCAACATGAATCTTTAAGTTACGCCGTTTTACAAACGGCGTAACCGCTCGGCGCTGCGCAGGCCCCGGGCACGGCAATCTGACGCTCAACTTCACGGGCGCGACCAAAAGGTCAGCGCCCGCTTGTTTCACGTCACCTTACCGCACCCGGAGCCCGCTCGCTCGCATATGCTCAACCTGCACTGCGTTAACTGACCTGCCAAAAAGGAACAGGTTTATTTTGGCAGGTTTTATCTGGGGAAATATCGCGAGGCAGTCGCTCCCCTAGCACCCATCAAACTTCGAGAGACGATAGAGGGGCAATTCGGCTGCATCTACTTCTTCCGATAGCGGCGGTTGCGGCTCGTCGATGAACCCATTACTTCGATGAGCCCTTTATCCGTCATTTTTGGCAGATGGTAGCTGACGGACGAATTTTGGCATTCCGTCTCTCTAAAACAAGGCGCTCATCTCTCTAACTTTAGAGAGATGAGCGCCTTGTTTTAGAGAGACATTAAGAGAGATGTATCGAATTCGCTGCTAGATTGCCTAATGCTATCTCTCTAACCAACCTTCTCTTTAGAGAGACATTTAGCGAGATGAGCGCGACCTCTCTAATCATGGGCTCCACTCTTTAAGGTGCACACTTCCTAACCGTGCCCTAAGTTGCGGTGAAATAGTCCCCGATTAACCTGCCAAAAAGGGACAGGTTTATTTTGGCAGGTTTTATCTGGGGAAACGCAAATAGGGCCGTGACACCCATACGGCGTCGCGGCCCTTTTCCTTGGAGAAGGATCAATTGATTGAACGGGATGACCGTTCTAGTCTTCGAGTCCGCTATTGATGAGCTCCGCAATCTCAACGGGATCGGTGCTCGCGCGCACCTTGTCACGGAAGCCGGCGTCCATCAGCATCACGGCAGCCTTGGAGAGCAAGCGCAGGTGCGTGGTTCCTGCCTCGCCGGCAGGCACGTACAGCGCGAGCGCAACATCGACGGGCACACCATCGAAGCTCGGCCATTCAACGGGCTCGACCAGCTTAAGCACGGCAACGCCCGGCGTGTGGATAGCATCGCTTTTGGCATGTGGAACGGCAAAACCGGCGACAAGGCCAGTCTCGGCCTCGTTCTCGCGAGCCATGAAGGCAGTCTCTACGGCAGATGCGTCGTCAGCAAAGCCGAGCTCGACGGCCTGATCGGACAAATAATGCAGGGCATCCTCGCGCGAGGCGGCGGTATACCCTATCGTCACTTGGTTGGCAGATACAAATCCCATGGAAACCTTCCTTACAACACAGACCTGACCGCAGCTTCGATGCCGTCGGCGTCCAAACCGTACTTGTGCAGCAAATCGACCGCAGGGCCGGACTCGCCATACACATCGCGCACGCCGACGCGACGCATCGGCACCGGATACTGCTCCGCTAGCACCGAGGCAACGGCCTCGCCAAGACCGCCGATAATCGAATGCTCCTCGGCAGTGACCACGCGACCGGTCTTCTTGGCGCTGGCTACAACCAGGCGTTCGTCGAGCGGCTTGATCGTATGCATGTTGATGACCTCGGCATCGATGCCATCGGCAGCGAGCGCCTCGGCAGCCTCAAGCGCCTCGGCGACCATAAGGCCACAAGCGATGATGGTCACATCGGACCCCTCGCGCACGACCACGCCGCGACCAATCTTGAACTCATAGTCCTCGCAGTCGTTGATGACCGGTGTTGCCAGGCGGCCGAAGCGCATGTAAACCGGGCCCTCAAACTCATAGGCGGCGCGCACACAGGCACGAGCCTCGACGTCGTCGGCGGGAACGACCACCGTCATACCCGGAATCGTGCGCATGAGTGCGATATCCTCGCAGCACTGGTGCGTGGCGCCGTCCTCGCCCACCGAAATGCCGGCATGAGTAGCGCCAATCTTGACGTTGAGGTGCGGGTAGCCGATGGAATTGCGGACCTGCTCGTAGGCGCGACCGGCGGCAAACATCGCAAAGGTGCTCGCAAAAGCAACGCGGCCCGTGGTCGCGATGCCGGCGGCAAGACCCATCAGGTTGCTCTCGGCAATGCCGGCGTCGTAGAAGCGCTCAGGGTGCGCAGCCTTAAACTTACCGGTCTGCGTGGCGGCGGCCAGGTCGGCATCGAGAACCACAAAGTCATCGCGCTCATTGCCCAGCTCGACAAGTGCCTCGCCATAGCTAACGCGCGTGGCGACTTTCTTGACGTCTGCCATTAGAGCTCCTCCCCTGCTGCTGCGAGCTCGGCCATGGCCTGCTCAAACTGTTCATCGTTGGGTGCCTTGCCGTGCCAGCCCACCTGGTTTTCCATAAAGGAGACGCCCTTGCCCTTCACCGTCTCGGCGATAATGGCCACGGGCGAGTCGCTCACTTTGCGGGCCTCGGCAAAGGCGGCGGCAATCTGCGCCATGTCGTTACCGTCGGCGAGCTCGATCACATGCCACTTAAAGGCGCGGAACTTGTCAGCGAGCGGCATGGCCGAGTTGACTTCATCGATCGTGCCGTCAATCTGCAAGCCGTTGTGGTCGACGACGGCAACAAGATTGTCGAGCGCATGGTTGCCGGCGAACATGGCCGCCTCCCACACCTGGCCTTCCTCGCACTCACCGTCGCCCAGCAACGTGTAGACACGGTAGCCGTCGCCCCAGTGCTTAGCGGCAAGCGCCATTCCAACTGCAGCAGAGATGCCCTGACCGAGCGATCCGGTGGACATATCGATGCCAGGGGCGTCGTTCATGTTGGGATGGCCCTGCAGTCGGCTGCCAATATGACGGAGCGTCTCGAGCTCTTCGACGGGAAAATAGCCGCGATTTGCCAACACCGAATACAGGCCCGGAGCCGCGTGACCCTTGGAGAGCACAAAGCGATCGCGATCGGCCTTGTGAGGGTCGGCAGGATCGATATTCATTTCCTCAAAGTACAGATACGTCATGATGTCGGCAGCACCGAGCGATCCACCCGGGTGTCCCGACTTGGCCGCGTGAACCGCAGTCACGACACCCTTCCTGACCTCATTGGCGACCTTCGCCAGCTCCTGGTTGGTCATACGAATTCCTCTCTTGAGAACAACCCCGGCACCGGATGACGCGATGCCGGGGCAATCCACTCGTTAAGCCTGAGCGACGACCTTCTGCCAGTCAGCCTCAAAAGAGGCGAGGCCCTGGTCGGTCAGCGGATGATGCAGGCACTTCTTGAGAGCGGCCATGGGCACGGTCGCAATATCGGCACCGAGTAGCGCGGCCTGGGTCACGTGGTTGGGCGTACGAACCGAGGCGGTGATGATCTCGACGGTGTCGTCGACGTTCTTGCCCGTCCAGTCGTAGTTCTTAATGCAGGTCACGACGTTGTCGAGCTGCGAGATACCGTCCTCGGCGATGTCATCGAAACGACCGACAAACGGGCTGATGTAGCGAGCACCGGCATTGGCGGCCATAAGGGCCTGCGTCGGCGAGAAGACGAGCGTCATGTTGACGCGCACGCCAGCATCGGCCAGTGCACGGCAGGCGGCAAGGCCGGCCTCGCACACGGGAAGCTTGACCACGATGTTGGGGGCGAGGGCGGCAAGGCGCTTGCCCTCCTCGATCATACCCTCGGCAGTGGTAGCGGTAGACTCGGCGGAAACGGGCAGGCCCTCGCAGAGCTCGGCAATCTTGAGCATATGCGGCTCAAAGTCGGCAAGCTTGCCGCCGGTCTTGGCGTACAGGGACGGGTTGGTGGTAACACCGGCCAGGCAGCCCCAGCTCTTGGCCTCGGCGATCTCGTCCAGATTGGCAGTATCGATAAAGAACTTCATGGTGCAAACTCCTTCGAAGGAATCCAAAACTCAAAAAATAGGACAAAGGGGATGTCCCTTTGTCCTATGTGCCGGGCCTGCGGCTGGGACATGCCCCAGGCCCGGCGTCGTGTAGGAAAAGCTACTTAGTCCTCGAGAGCCTTCTCGATGCGGCTCGTGACGCCCTTGAGGTTAAGACCGACGACGTACTGCTTGATCGGGCGCTTGATGTGCTCGATCACAAAGCGCTTGCCGTCGATGTCCTGGGCAGCGAGGTTGCGATAGAGCTTCTCGACCTGCTCCTTGACCTCGGGATCGTTGAACGCATAGTGGCCGGAGACATCCAGGATCTTCAGGCTGAGCTCATCGTCGGCAAGGATGTCATCGACCTGCAGGTTGACGTCGTCGCCAGTCATCCACTTGCGCCAGCGCTCGGTCTTGATAGCCTTGACCAGCAGCGTGTGATACAGGTCGGAGGGGTCATCGCACAGACCGTTGTCGACCAGGATCTGCTCGGTGGCGCAGAGCTTGAGGTAGGCGCGGGTCTCCTCGGTGCCATACTGCGGAGCGACGTTGGAGGCGGTCACGTGTGCCGGGATGTGCTCGAGCAGCGTCGCGTCGTCCAGATAGTCGGCGTTGTGCTCCTTCAGGCCCACGCCATAGCGCTTGGCCATATCGGCAAGCTCGCGGGCGTTCTTGAAGTTGTAGTGACCGACCTGCTCCGTCCAGCGGGTAAGGGTGCCGGTCTGGCCGACGATAAAGGTGGGCATGGGGCAGCCGCGCTTCTCGAGCTCGGGCTGCAGCTGAGAAATGAACTCCTCGTACTTATCGGTAGAGGTCAAGCCGCCATTGGTCTCCTCGGTACCGACCTCATAGGCGACCTCGGGCAGGTTATGCTCGCGACGGTACTGCTCAAGGTAGTCGATAAGATCGATCGTGCGGCGAAGCACCACGTCGAGCGGAATAACCTTGCCGATCTGATAGGGGTCCTTGGTGGGGTCGACCATCAGCAGGTCAAAGCCCGCCTCCATGTCGGCGACGAAGGACTTGCGGGCGAGCTCCATGGCCTCGTCCTCGGGCAGGTGGGCGTTACGCTCCTCGTCGCGCTGCCACGGACCGCCGTGATCGCGGCACAGGTAGTACGGACCGGTGTAACCCACCTCGTCGGCAACCTTCTTGATGTCGGCGGCAAAGCGCGTCTGGTCCCAACCGTTGACGTAGCCGGCGCCCATCTCGTCCATATCGACCTGGTTGCGGCTGGCGATAAACATGGGCGGGAAATCCTCGTCCTTGGCAAGCTCGAACACGGCCTGAATCAGGTTGGGGCTCATGGGGCCAATGCCGACCATGGTTGCGTGATCGCCGCTATCCTGCAGCTTGAGCATGCCCTGAACGGCCTGACGGATGGTGAGGTTGGACATTTTGTTCTCCTTCTCCAGAGGATTTTTGACAAAAGTTCCCTGGGACCCAGATGTGGGCCCTATCAGTACGGATGGATTTTGTTGTGTAGGGGCGGTTGTGCGGAGTCAAATCCATCCCTCCGCACAACCGGAGTCCTTAAAGGTTTACTTGGCCTGCTTATCGAGCGTGGGCTTCATGGCAATCAGGATTGCAGCGGCGACCACGGCGCCAATCACGATGTCCAGGCAGAACAGCGCGACGTTGTTGGTGGCAAGGGCGACGATAAAGCCACCGTGCGGGACGTAGCAGTCGATGCCCTGGAAGGCGGCAAGTGCCGCACCCGCGGCAGAGCCGATGCAAATGCCGGGCAGGGTGTGACCGAGGTCCTTGACCGCGAAGGGGATAGCGCCCTCGGTAATACCGATGCAGCCCATGAACAGCGCGGAGATGCCCATCTGGCGGTCAGCGTCATCGAACTTGTTCTTGGCGATGAGCGCAGCGAGGCCACAGGCGATCGGGGGAACGGCGACGGCGACGCGGAACATACCGTTAGGACCGTAGATACCGGAGGCCATGATGGCCATGGTGAAGGTCGAGGCGGTCTTGTTGATGGGGCCACCCATATCGAAGGCGGTCATAACGCCAATGACCAGACCCAGGACAACTGCGGAACCGCCCTGCAGGCTGCCGAGCACGCCGGTGAGCCAGTCCATCACAAAGCCAAGCGGCGTGGCCAGGATGTAGATATAGGCCATGCCCAGGACAAGCGAGGTCAGAATCGGGATGATCAGGATGGGCATGATGGTCTGGATGGTGTTGTTGACCTTCCAGGTCTTCATCCAGCGGACAAAGTAGCCGCAGATGACCGCCATGATCATGGCGCCCAAGAAGCCGGTCGAAACGCTGTTGCCGTTAGGGGTAACGACTGCGTTATTGACCAGGTAGCCCAGGACAAAACCGGGGGCGAGCGCGGGCTTGCCGGCCATCGAGTAGGAGATGTATGCCGCAAGCACCGGGATCATCATGGAGATGCCGGCCATGCCGATGGTGTTAAGGCTCACCATCAGCGGGTTCGTAACCTCCATGCCGTTGGCGCCGGCGGTACCGGATGCCAGCGAGAAGGCAAGAAACACGCCGCCGATAACGACGATGGGGATAAAATAGGAAACGCCGGTATTGAATGCATTGAGCAGCGTCTTGCCAGGATCGGCAAAGATAGACTGCTTGGACGCCGGTGTCGGGGCCTGCGGGGCAGCGGAGACGGCCTTCTTCTCTGCCTTGGCCTCGGCCTTGGGCGCGTCAACGGCGCCACCCGTCGCCTTGATGATCTCAATGGCCTGGTCGATGATCTTTACCGGATCGGCGATTACATCAGAGGTGCCGACCTTCAGGAACTTGCCCTCGGCCATCTTCTGCTCAAAACGGTCCTCGTTCTCGACACCCACGTCGACGGACTCCAGGACCAGGTCGGCGGGGTCCACGTCTTCCTGCGTGAGCTCATTCTCGATACCCAGGCCACCCTGAGCCTCGACCTTGCACTCGATGCCACGGGCGGCGCATTCATCCTGAATCGCCTTCTGGGCCATATACGTGTGGGCGATACCCACAGTACAGGCGGCAACGCCTACGATCTTCATTGCTTCCCTCTTTTCATAGAGTTGCGTGCGCAAGACACCGTTTGCGGAGGCCTCCGGAGCATCCCCTGCCGTTTGGACTTGCTGTCTTTTCGACAAGAACAATATAGGTGCTCGTTTTTCTTAATGCCAGCTTATTTCGGTAAACGCGCAGGTCAGAGCGTTGGTTATGCGATTTAGTTATGCGTTTAACCAAAAATGAATCCTGCGATTTTGCCCTCGATTTCAAAAGTCAAGAAGTATTTGATTTTCTCGGTAGACGGCAGATGCGCATGCCGGTCACAAATTTCGACCCCACCCGTATGCCGCATTTGTTGCATACTCATATGAAAGGAAAAAGCCGCTCACCGAAGCGTATCCTTCACCAAGACTCAAAGTCATCATGTTGGAAAATGCTCATCTGTCGGAAGGAGTCGCTGTGGCAAAACAGCGCGTTACGATCGCAGACGTCGCTCGAGAGGCGGGAACCTCGACGGCAAGCGTCTCGTATTACCTCAACGACAAACGAGAAAAGCTTAGCGAGAAGACGCAGAACAAAATCGCGCGCGTCATTAAGGAACTCGGATACGTTCCCAACGCCCAAGCGCAGACGCTCACCGGCAAGCAAACCCACGTCATTGCCATCATCATTTTGGATAACACCAACAAATGGGCGGGGCTCGTTCTCAATGGCATGGAGCAGGTCATGCTCCCCGCGGGCTACCAGACGGTCGTTTGCACGAGCAACTTTAACCCCGAGACCGAGCTCATGTACGTCGACAAGATGCTCTCGCTGGGCGTCGATGGCTTTATCATCCAGCCCACGGCAAACTTCAAAGCCGTGCATGACCGCATTAGGCGCGCCGGCAAGCCGGTCGTCTTTTTCGATGCGGCCATCTATAGCCCAGGTACCAGCTGGATCAAAACCAACCTTTACGACGGCGTGTACAACGCCACACAGGCACTCCTCGACGCCGGCTACGAAGATTTCTTTTCCATTGCCGCCAACATGACCGAAATGCGCACCCGCATGGAGCGTTTTCAGGGGTATGCCGAGGCGCTGGCAGCGAACGGGCAGCTCTACAAAGCGATTCCCATCGATCACAACAAGCCGTCAATCAACGAGCTCACTGAATACTTTAAATTCAAGTTCAATCCCGCCAAGCGAACCCTTATCTTCGTGCAAAATCAGTGGGCACTTCCCCGTGTCTACAAGGCCCTCCAGCCAATGGCCCATCTGCTTCCGCAGCAAATCGGCCTTTTGGGACTCAACTGCGAAGACTGGACTAATCTCACCACACCGACCGTCTCCACCATCATCGAGCCCGTCGACCAAGAAGGTCGCGAAGCAGCCGAGATGCTGCTCGCCCTACTTGACGGAAGCAGCGAACCCGGCGAGCAGCGCATTCTCGAGTGCAAGCTCAACTGGCTCGACTCCACCTCGATCTAGACCGCGGGACAAATGAATCAGTAGCGTTTGTCTCAAATCTTAAGTATTTGTTCGACAGAACGGCCCTTGCCGGCTCCTGCTAGACTGGTAGATTCCCAACCGTCCATCCAGGAGCCTCAATGTCGCGCAAGCCCGCCTACAAGCAAGCACTTTCCATCGGCACCGCCGTGGTGCTGGGGTTTGCGCTGTTTACGGGATCGCTCGACGGAGCGCCCAAGTTGCTGTCGCCGCAAGGCGATGAGCAGGCGGCGGCTCTGGCCGAAAAACAAAACGAGAGTCCCAGCCGCACCGACGACGAGGCAGACCTGGTCGCTCGGCTCGAATCGGGAACGGCGAGCGCGGCGGACCCTCAAAACAGCCAGGACTCCGGCGATGGCTCCGATTCCGCCGCGACCGACACCGATGACGACGTTTCCGCGGGCAGTGCCGCCACCCCCATCGACGAGGTCGAAAACCCCGACCTCAACCGCGCCCGCGGTGTTTATCTCAGCAGCATTCCCGACTACGCCGGCAACCCCTACGTTGCCCTTCGCGCCGACAGCACGCACCCGCTCGGCACGCCGTCATTCACACTCGATGAATACGATCGCGCCACCGAAGAGGGCTGCTTTAAGAAATTCTCCAAGCTCGACAGCCTGGGTCGCACTCGCAAGGCGCTCGCCTGTGTAGGCCCCGAGTCGCTCGGACAGGGAAAGCGCGGCGATATCTCGCGCATCCATCCTGCCGGTTGGCACCAGCAGCGCTACGACTTTATTCCGGGCCAGAGCCTCTACAACCGCTGCCACCTTATCGCCTGGTCGCTCTGCGGCGAAAACGCCAACCGCAAGAATCTCCTCACCGGCACGCGCTATCTCAACGAGACGGGCATGCTGCCGTTTGAAGAGCAGATTCTCAACTATATTCGCGATACGGGCAACCATGTGCTCTACCGCGTCACGCCTATGTATAACGAAGAGGAACTTGTCTGCCGTGGCATGCGCCTTGAGGCGCAATCGGTCGAGGACCACGGCAAGACCCTCTGCTTCCACGTATATTGCTACAACCTGCAGCCGCACGTGCAGATCGACTACACCACCGGCCGCAATCAGGCCTCGGGAGACTAGGACCGACCAAGCTGCCCCAAAGCCTAAATGATCCGTTTTCCTCCGCCCCCAAGGAATCAAAAAGAGCCGCCCCGGTTACCCAGGGCGGCCCTTTCGTCAGCACCTACATTGCAGACAAAATCACGTGCTACTTGGCGCGGCCCTCCTCATAGCGCTCGACCAGCTTGGCCTGAACGTCATAAGGCACCTGCTCATAGCCTGCGGGCTTCATGGTAAAGTCACCCGTGCCGCGCGTGATAGAGCGCAGGCGCGTCGAATAATCCGTCAGCTCTGCCAGCGGCGCCTGGGCAATAACCACGGTATCGCCGCGCTCATCGGTCTCCATGCCCGTCACGCGACCGCGCGATGCCGAGATGTCGCCCATCACAGCGCCGGCGTAGCTCTCGGGGATGGTCACCGTGATTTCCTCGATGGGCTCCAGCACCACCGGGTCGGCATCGGCACATGCCTTGCGCAGGCCGATGCGAGCTGCCGCGCGGAACGCCATCTCGTTGGAGTCGACGCTGTGATACGAGCCGTCGTACACAGCCACGCGAATGCCCGTGAGCGGGTAGCCGGCAATGATGCCGTCCTTCATGGTCTCCTGGACACCCTTGTCCACGGCGGGGATCAGCGAGCGCGGAATACGGCCGCCCACGACCTCGTCCACAAACTCATAGCCATCGCTCGTGCCGTCGGGCCCAATGAGCGGCTCCACGCGCAGCCAGCAGTCGCCGTACTGACCGGCGCCGCCGGTCTGCTTCTTATGGCGGCCCTGGGCACTTGCCGTACGGCGAATGGTCTCGCGATACGGAATGCGGATCGGCACGCTCTTGGCCACGGCTTTGGTGCGATCCTCCAAACGGTTGAGCAGCACCGAAACCTGCGCCTCACCAACGGCGGAGATAATGGTCTGGCCGGTCTCCTCGTCGCGGTCGATGCTCATGGTCGGATCGGCCTTGCAGGCCTTCTCGATAAACGTGTAGAGCTTCTCTTCGTCGCCGCGATTCTCGGCCTCGATGGCAATGCGGTACTGCGAGTTGGGGAACTTAAACGCCGCGGCCTCGACCTTACCGGTAATGGAGAGCGTATCGCCCGTCTCGGCAGCCAGCTTGGGCGCCACGATGATGTCGCCGGCATAGGCGTGACCGACCTCGGTCATGTCGCGGCCGCACATCACATACAGGTGAGCCAGACGATCGCTCTTGCGGGTACGCGCGTTGATCAGCTCAAGACCCGGCTCAAGCGTACCCGTCAGCACCTTGATAAAGCTGATGCGACCCTGCTGCGGATCGGCCAGCGTCTTAAACACAAACGCCACCGGACGGTCATCGTCGCTCGAAATCTTGAGCGAATCACCGTCGATGAGCGGCATCTCGCCGTAGTCGGTCGGCGCCGGGAAGTACGTGGCGATGTCGTCCATCAGCGAGTTGACGCCCTGCTCCTTAATGCAATCGCCCGCAAAGACCGGCACAAAGATGCGCTCGGCAATCGCCTTCGACAGCAAGCCCTCAAGCTCCTCCTGCGTCAGCGTCTCCTCGCCTTCCAAGTACTTCATCATCAGTTCGTCGTCAGCCTCGGCCACCAGCTCGCACAGATGGTCATGGGCCTCCTCGGCCTGGGCACGATACTCCTCGGGAATCTCCGACTCAACGGCTTCGGCGCCGTTGCAATGGCGCGCCTTCATGCGCACCAGGTCGATGATGCCATCAAAGTCCTCGCCCTCGCCCCAGGGAAGGGTCACGGCGCCCAGTCGCGTGCCAAAGCGCTCCTGCAGCAGGTCCATCGTGGTCGCAAAGCTGGCCTCGGAGCGCGACAGGCGGTTTACGAACACCGCACGCGCCAGGCGCAGGTCCTCGGCGGCATACCAGAGCTTAACCGTCGTAGGCTGCGGGCCGGCCTCGGCGTCGACCACAAACAGAGCCGTCTCGCAAACACTCATCGCGGCAAAGGCGTCGCCGATAAAATCGGGGTAGCACGGGGCATCGAGCACATTGATGCGCGCGCCCTTCCAGTCGATCGGCGCGATGGTCGTCGAGATGGAGAATGAACGCTTGACCTCTTCAGGGTCATAGTCGAGCGTGGGCTTGGTACCGTCGTGGCCGCCCAGGCGGGCGGTCTTGCCGGAAAGGTGGAGCATGGCCTCGGCGAGTGAAGTCTTGCCCACCCCGCCTTGGCCTACGAGCACCACGTTCCTTACATTGCCGGTCTTGGGAGCACCCATGATGACCTCCTTGCAGGGCCGCGCGCAATGCGCGACGCCAACGGGGAGAGTTCGCGGTCGGTGCCATCCCGGGAGCAGCATGGTCGGCAACCGAGCCGACTCACCCTCCAAATGTCCTATGCCACCACCCTACCCTCACGGGCGACCGTCCATGCATACCTTTCGGCGCACGTATGAATACAGGCGGCGAGAGGAAGAGACAAGCTTGTGAGGCGATTATTGAACCCCGTCGATGCAAACAAAAAGCCGCCACAGACCGTAAGACCTGCGGCGGCTTCGCCTTAATTAATAGTTGAGTAAATACCTGAGCCTATCCCTCGATACGGCTCAAGAACTCACGGGTGCGCTGCTCACGCGGATGGTCGATGACCTGCTCGGCAGGACCCTCCTCGACAATGCGGCCGCCATCCATAAAGACCACGCGGTCGGCAACATCGCGCGCAAACTGCATTGCGTGGGTCACAATCACCATCGTCATATTCTGCGCGGCAAGGTCTTTAATGACACGCAGCACCTCGGCCGTCAGCTCGGGATCGAGCGCCGAGGTCGGCTCGTCAAAGAACAGGATCTCCGGGTCGAGCGCCAAGGCGCGGGCGATACTCACACGCTGTTGCTGACCGCCCGAAAGCTCACACGGAACCTTGTTCTCGTTGCCCGTAAGCCCCATCTGCGTGATCAACTCGCGCGCACGAGCTTCCGCCTGTTCGCGCGGGCGCTTAAGCACGCGGATCGGCGCGTCGATGATGTTTTTCATCACGGTATAGTGCGGGAACAGGTTGTAATTCTGGAACACCAGGCCGAATCGCGAGCGTGCCCGCTTGGGCACATCGCCCTTCGCATAGACTGCGCCCGAACCCGCATCCGTCGCAACGGCAAGGTCACCAAACGAGAGCGAGCCTCCGCCGAGTGTCTCGAGCAGCGTGGCACACCGCAGCAGCGTGGACTTGCCGCCACCCGAAGGCCCGATAATCGCCACGACCTCGCCACGCTTGACCTCGAGCGAGATATCCTTGAGCACCTCATTGCCGCCAAACGCCTTGCGAGCGCTTTCGATTTTCATCACCGAGTTAGTCATGATAATAGTCCAGCTTCTTTTCGGCGGCGCCCAACAGCATCTCGACCACGAAGTTGAAAACCCAGTAGATCAGCGCCGCAATCGCAAACGGTACCATGCTCACCTGCGAGGCAACCAGGGCCTTGGCGGTCGAGAACATCTCGCCCACGCCAATGGCAAACGCCAGCGACGTGTCCTTGACCAGCGTGATAATCTCGTTGCCCATCGCCGGCAGAATACGCTTGGCGACCTGCGGCATCACGATATACAGAAACGTCTGCACGCGCGAATAGCCCAGCACCTCGGCGGCCTCGTATTGACCGCGCGGAATGGACTGCAAGCCCGAGCGATAGATCTCGGCAAAGTAACCGGCGTAGTTGATGATGAACGCCACGACGCACGCCGTCCACTTGGAATCGGGCGTGAGCGAAATGCCAAACACGTAGTACGGGGCAAAGTAGATGGCAAACATCTGCAGCATGAGCGGCGTACCGCGCATGACCGAAATGTAGATGCGCGCAATCCAGCGAAGCGGCGCGATTTTGCTCATGCGCATAAACGCCACGGGAATTCCCAGCGGAATCGACCCCAACAGCGTCAGCACAAACAACTGCAAACTGACCAAGAAACCCTGGCCAAGCATCTGCATCATGACCTGAATAGACATTACTTGAGCACCCAATTATCGAAAGACAAACCATAGCTTGAATATTTATCGCAGAGGTCCTTGACCGTGCCGTCCTCGTAGAGCGCCTTGAGCGACTCGGCTACAGCATCGGCCGACTTGGTGTCGCCCTTCTTAAAGCCAACGGCGTAGTGCTCGCTGGACAGCGGCTCATCAAGCTGCGTATAAGCATCGGGCTTGGCGGCAAGCTGATACTGGGCAATCGAAAGGTCGCAAGCCACGGCATCGACCGCGCCGCTCTCGAGCTGCATAAAGGCCGTGTTGTACTCGCCGATCGTGTCGAGCGTGGCAAACGTCGCCGCCAGATCCTTCTGGTCACCCTCGAGCACATCCTGCGCAGCGGAATCGGTCTGGGTAATCACGGTCTTGCCGGCAAGATCGTCCCAGCTCTTGATGCCCGCGTCCTTCTTGACCACGAGCACTTGCTCGTTGAGCATGTACGGCTCAGAGAACGTGTAGTCATCCTCGCGCCCCTCCATGGTAAAGCCGTTCCAGATGCAGTTGATGGCGCCCGAGTTAAGCAGCGTATCCTTGGCGTCCCAGTCGATGGCCTCGTATTTGACCTCCCAGTCCTGCTTATCGGCAACAGCCTTGGCCAGATCGAGATCAAAGCCGGTGTACTCACCATCGTCGCCCACAAAGCCGTACGGAGGATAGGACTTATCAAAGCCCACCACGAGCTTCTTGGACTCCGCAGCACCCTTCACATCCTTGGCCGCGGCAGAGCCAGCAGCGGAGCCCTTGCCGGCGCCACCGCCGCAACCGACAAGACCAAGGCCAAGCACCGTGGCGAGCGAGCCGGCTAGACCAACAAACTGACGACGAGACATATCGGTATTCATGGTATTCCCCCTTGATGGCACTTTAGTTAAGTAAAGTGAGTCGTGTAACGTCCAGAATCATACACTCTACCTTGATAAAGTACAAGGGAGGGTTTGCCCGGCATGGGCGGGGAGCAAACATCGTTGGACTTATCACTGACACGAAATGGACGCTTGCATATCGTCCGCTAGCTTGGCACGGTACAATGCTTTCAGATTTCAATTTGTAAATTAGTGGGGTTAATTCATGGCAGAATCTCGTGCGGAGCGTAAGGCTCGTCGTGCTTTGATCGAGGCGGCTGAGGGGTCGAAGGAGGAGAAATCTTCTACGAAATCCAAGTCTTCTAAAGCTGCAAAAAGCAAACCGACCAAGAGCAGAGCTAAGACCAAGCGTTCTGACTCTCGTCGAGGCGGGGATAAAGCGCCTCAGACTCGTTCCAAGCGCTCGCATAAAGATCGGGTTTCGTCTGCGCGTAAGGCCGTGGACCCCAAGTCTCCCTGTTCGATCATGAAATCTTGCGGTGGGTGCACGGCGCTCAATCGTCCTTATAAAAAGCAGTTGGCGGCTAAGCAGGCTGCTATGGAGGAGCTGTTTGCCGAGCTTTGTAAGCGCGAGAGCATTGCTGTCGATCCTATTCGCGGTATGGGCGTCACCCTTGGCGACCCGGGTAAATATCCTGCGCCGCGTGGCTTTCGTCATAAGGCTGCCACTCCCTTTGCTCCCGGTAAGGAGGGCGCTGTCCGTTGCGGTTTCTTTGAGCGCGGCACGCACAAGATCGTTGCCGTACCCGAATGCCCCGTCGAGGCGTCGGGCGCTCGTCAGATTCTCAACGGCATCGCACGCGAAGCTGAGCGGTTGCATATTCCCGCCTTTAACGAGGACAAGCATCTTGGTTTGCTTCGCTATGCCGTCGTCCGCTGCGGTTGGCGTACCGACCAGATCATGGTCACGCTCGTGACCGCTCAGCGCGACTTGCCGCATGCGCAGGAGTTCTTTGAGGCTGTCGCCGCACTCGATCCGCGCATCGTCACCGTCGCCCAAAACATCAACGGACGCCCCGGCAACGCCATCCTCGGCGAGGAAACCCGCATCGTGTATGGCGCCGAATGCATGCGCGACCAGCTGCTCGGCTGCGAATTCGACATCTCCCCCACCGCGTTTTATCAGACCAACCCGCAACAGACCGAGCTGCTCTATCAGCTCGCTATCGACGGCATGGATTTGCACCAGGGCGATGTGCTCATGGATGCCTACTGTGGCAGCGGTACCATCGGTCTTTGCGCAGCTAAAGATGCCCAGAACAAGGGTATCGGCATTATGCTGCTCGGCGTTGAGCGCAACCCGGCGGGCATTGCCGACGCACGTCGCAATGCCGAGCTCAACGGCCTCACCCGCAGCGCTTGGTTTATGGCCGACGACGCCACCGACTACATCCTGGATGCCGCCGACAACAACGAACGCGTCGACGTTCTTTCCATCGACCCGCCGCGCGCCGGCTCCACGCCCGAGTTCCTCGAAGCTGCCTGCGCACTTAAGCCGCGCCGCATCACCTATATCAGCTGCAACCCCGTGACCCAAGAGCGCGACCTGCACCAGCTCCTCGACGGAGGCTATCGCCTGCTCAAGATCACGCCAGTCGACATGTTCCCTCACACCGACCACACCGAAACCGTAGCGGTCCTCGAACGCCGCTAACCAACCTCAGTAGATTTTTGGGACAAGAAAGGGGGCGACCCGCCTGGGCCGCCCCCTTCGCTTGGTTTATAAACTCCGCTACATCCCATTGCGCAGATCGCACACGCCGGCTGCCGCCATCTCGCACAGCAGCGTCTCGCGGTCGCGCGTCACGATCAAATCCAGTGGGAAGTGAATCTCGTCGAGCATCTTGCGCGCGTGATCGAGCTTGCCAATGGCCATGCCAATGTGGGCATCGGTCGACACGCCAATGCCCACGCCCAGCTCGGCGCAGCGCTCGGCAATCTTGCGGCATACGGCCCAATGCTCAGTGTCGACACCGTGTTCAAGACTATGGTTGTTGATCTCGATAATCTTGTGCTTGGCCTTAGCTGCCAACAGCACCTCGTCGATATCGAACGGCACGCCCGAACGCCCCGTGTGACCCAGCATGAACACCTTGGGGTGCTCCAGGGCATTGATATACATCTCGGTCGTCTGGGCCAGCGTCGCGCCCTCAGCAATCTGCGGATTATGCACGCTCGCAACCAAATAATCCAAATTACGCGTAACCAAATCGAACAGCGAATGCTGACGGCTGTACGAATCGCCGGCAATATCGAGCGTGACAGGAGTGTCCTCGCCAAACAGGCTTCCGTCCAGCGAAACGATATCGGCCTCGGCACCACGCAGCACCAGCACGCCGCTCCAAATGCGCGGCCAGATATCCTGGTTGATAAAGAACTGGTAACTGCGCAGGTCATTGGGGCAAGCCGTAACCATAGAGCTCAAATGGTCGGCAGATCCGAGCACCTGCAGACCACGCTCTGCCGCCCAGTACACATTCTCCTCAATGGTCGAATATGCATGCGCAGAGAACATCGTATGGGTATGAATGTCACAAGAAAGCAGGTAGGGCATCAGGTCTCCTTATCTGGCACGGCCGTCGCTTATATTCATTGTACGCATAGCCTTCGATAGTCGTAAAACCACTCCATCCCAAAGACACAACGTCCATGACAACGGGGTCCGGCTTAACACCAAACCCCGTTTCACGTAAAACATTGTAGGCAGAGCGCTTTACTTTTAACGATACTCGTCCGCCAACTGTTTCCAAGCGGGTAGCGAATTGACAATCGTTTCGTAGCTCACGCAATAGCCCAGGCGGAACCAACCCGGCATACCAAAGCTGTCCGAGGGAACCGCAAGCAACTCATACTTCTTTGCGCGCTCGCAAAACGCATTCGCATCGGGCTCCAATGCTTTCACCCATAGGTAGAACGCGCCATCCGGCTCAACATAGGTGTAGCCATACTCCGCTAGTGCGTCGGTAAGCGCGGTGCGGTTGCGTGCATAGGCCTCAACGTCACTCGGCTCATCGATGCAGTCGATAATTACGCGCTGAAAGAGCGCCGGCGCGCACACGAAGCCCAGCGTACGGGCGGCACCGGCAACGGCCGGCATCAGACGGGCAGCCTGCGGATTGGTGTTGGGAACCAAGATCCACCCCACGCGCTCACCCGGCAGCGACAGCGACTTGGAATACGAGTAGCACACGATGGTGTGCTCGTAGATCGAGGGCACCCAAGGCACCTCGGCACCGTACACGATCTCGCGGTACGGCTCATCCGAGATGAGCATAATCGGATTCTCGGGATCGCGCTGAGCGTTGGCCTCGCGCAGAACATTGGCCAGTCGCGTCAGCGTGTCGCGCGTATATACGGCACCGGTCGGGTTGTTGGGCGAGTCGATAATGACGGCTGCCGTCTTGTCGGTGATCGCCTTGAATACGTTATCCACGCTCAGCTGGAATGTGTCCTCGTTGGCAAGCGCCTCGACACACGTGCAGCCGGCCTTCTCAATCCAAACGCGATACTCCGGAAAGTACGGGGCGATAACAATAACCTCGTCGCCCGGATTCGTAACGGCGTTGAGCGCGCAGGTGAGCGAAGCCGCGGCACCCACCGTCATAAAGACGTCTTTGCCCTCATAGCTCGTGCCAAAGCGGCGGTTGAGCGATTCGGCCACAGCGGCACGACATTGCGGCAGGCCCGGTGCGGGCGTGTAGCCGTGCAGCTGGTCGCTCGGCAGCTCCAGGGCCTTCTTAATGGACTCCGCCACAGCAGCGGGTGCCGGAACGCTCGGATTGCCCAGCGAAAAATCGAATACGTTTTCCGCACCGATCTGTGCCTTGCGCTCAAGACCATAGCTAAAGATCTCACGGATGATGGAGCTTTCCGCACCGCGAGCATACATAGTTTCGTTGATCATCTGTTCCCCTTTCGCATAGGCGCTATTGTACGCTTTAGTCGAGCAAAGTGCCGCAGCAATGTTAATTGGGTGTTGATTGGGGACAGACTTAAATGCGTGAAAACGCTCATTTAAGTCTGTCCCCAATCAACAGATGGCCCCATATCGCTCAAAAGAAAAGGCCTCCGCAGGTTTCCCCGCGGAGGCTTTCGTTAGAAGGACTATTTGTCGGTGTCGGCATCGGCGTTGACGACATGGCTATCGCCATCAACATCGGATGCGGCTTCGGCATCCTCCTGCATGGCCGCCTGCGCAAAAGCTGCGGCATCAGCCGCCAGCTCCTCCTCGCTCATACGAGGCATGCGCTTTTTGGTCGGCATGCCGGCCGCCTTGGCATTGCGCTCCTCCTTGGCCGCCAGGATATCGCCCTCGCGCTCAAGGTAGGCATCCCACTCGTTGTCGAGCAGGGCGTTCACGGCATCGCCCTCGACGGTCTCGCGCTCAAGCAGCACCTTCGCCATCAGATCGAGTTGATCGCGACGGGCATCCAGAATCTCGACCGCACGGCGATGGGCTTCGCGCATGATGCGCTGAACCTCGATATCGATGCGGCGTGCCGTCTCCTCGGAGTAATCCTGGTGATCGGCGTAATCGCGACCAAGGAACACCTGATGCTGTGCCTCGCCAAACACCTGCGTGCCCAGCTCCTCGCTCATGCCCAAACGCGTAACCATCTCGCGTGCCATCTTGGTCGCGCGCTCCAGGTCGTTGCTCGCGCCCGACGTGATGTCATCGCACATGAGCTCCTCGGCAACGCGGCCGCCCAAGAACACGGCGAGCTCGTCGAGCATCTCGTTCTTGGTCTTGAGGAAGTGATCCTCCTGTGGAAGCTGCAACGTGTAGCCCAGAGCCTGGCCGCGGCTGACAATCGAAATCTTATGAACCGGATCGGAGTGCTCCAAGATATGACCCACCAGGGCATGGCCGCTCTCATGGTAGGCAATCGTGGTGCGCTCGGCTTCGGTCATCACACGACCCTTGCGTTGCGGTCCGGCAATCACGCGCTCCATCGATTCCTCGACCTCGTCCATCGAGATCACGGAACGATGGCGGCGGGCAGCCAGCAGCGCAGACTCGTTGAGCAGATTTGCCAAATCGGCACCGCTGAAGCCAACGGTCATCTGGGCGAGCTTCTCAAACTTCACGTCCTCGTCCATCGGCTTGTTCTCGGCATGCACGCGCAAGATCTGCTCGCGGCCCTTCACATCCGGACGGTCGACCGTGACCTGACGGTCAAAACGACCGGGACGCAACAATGCCGGATCCAGGATGTCAGGACGGTTGGTCGCAGCAATCAGGATGACCGACTCGCTCTCCTCAAAACCGTCCATCTCGACCAGCAGCTGGTTGAGCGTCTGCTCGCGCTCGTCGTGGCCGCCGCCCAGGCCGGCTCCGCGCTGACGTCCCACGGCATCGATCTCATCGATGAAGATGATCGACGGAGCCTGGGACTTGGCCTCCTTAAAGAGGTCACGTACACGGCTGGCGCCGACACCCACGAACATCTCGACAAAGTCGGAACCCGAGATGCTAAAGAACGGCACGCCCGCCTCGCCGGCTACAGCCTTGGCCAGCAGCGTTTTACCGGTGCCCGGAGGGCCCACCAGCAACACGCCGCGCGGGATCTTGGCGCCCAGCTTGCGATAGCGGTCCGGATCGCTCAAAAAGTCACGAATCTCCTCGAGCTCCTCGACTGCCTCGTCCACGCCGGCAACGTCTTCAAACTTGACCTTGGGGCGCGTGGCCTCGTTGGTCTTGGCGTTGGTCTTGCCAAACTGCATGTTCCTGTTGTTGGCGCCCATCATCTGGCGCATAAAGTAGAACATAATGGCGATCAGGGCGATCGTCGGAAGCACGCTCATCGCCAAGTCGCCCCAAAAATCGGGATCGTTGGTGTTGACGATGTACTTGGTATCGGGGTGCTCCGCCATAAGCTCGGCAAGCGAATCGGAGCCGACATAGGTCGAGGAGAAGCTCTTGAGCTCGCTCGTATCGCCCTTGTCCTTCTTCGTCTTCCAGTAATGACCCGTCACGCTTCCGTCTTGAACCGTATAGGTCAGATCTTCGACGCGATCCTGCTTGATGGCGCTGACCATCTCGCTCGTCGCGAGCTTTACGGTATTGCTGGAATTGGCAAAGCCGGAGCCCATGTTAAAGAAGGCGTAGCCCAGGAGCGCGCAAGCCAAAATAAAATACAGCCAGCCCGTACGCGTGGGCTTCTTGCCTCCGGGCACCCCCGGGATCTTAGGCTCCCGGGGAGTCTGGGAATTGTTATCGTTACGGTCGTCGGGCATCTTACGAATAAACCTCCGGTTTCAAAATGCCCAGATACGGAAGGTTACGATAGCGCTCGGCATAGTCGAGGCCGTAGCCCACCACAAAGGCATCGGGGCAATGGGTTCCAACATACTTGGGCGTGATGGCCGAGGTACGGTCCTCAACGTCCTTCCACAGGAAGGCGGCGACCTCCAGAGAAGCGGGCTTGCGGCTCTCGAGGTTCTTCATCAGATACTTGAGCGTCAGGCCCGAGTCCAGAATGTCCTCGACGATCAGCACGTCGCGACCGCGGATGTCGATATCCAGGTCCTTAATGATACGCACGATACCCGAGGACTTCACACCGTCGCCATAGCTCGAAACAGCCATGAAATCGATGTTGGTCGGCAGCTCGATCTTGCGCATCAGGTCGCCCATAAAGACCACGGCGCCGCGTAGGACCGCGATCAGCACCAGATCCTTACCCGCGTAGTCGCGCGTAATCTCCTCGCCCAGGCGAGAGACGATACCGTCGATATCCTCCTGCGTAAACAGAACCTTCTCGATATCCGGATGTTGAGAAGCCATGACAACCCTTTCTTGTGCTTATCGCCCACACACCGCCGTATGGACGCGAACTTCACATTCTAGCAGCGCACGGGGAATATTTTCCAGCCCGTACGCCATCAGCGCGGGAATACCGTCAACGTCGCACAGAATAGCTGGCGTGGGACGCTATTCCGCATCGACCACACGAAGCAGATATGCCACGCGCGTTGCGGCCGTGCACTTAAAACGCTCGTCCGCGCGAACTCCGGCGACCCACACCACGGCACCCCCCGGGGCCGTCCTCACCATGGGCACGCCGGCGCGCTCGGAAACGGGAATGCGAGCCTCACCTAGCAAGTCGGATACTTTCTTGCTTCGGCCACTCATCCCTAACGGGCACATCACGTCTCCCGGTGCGGGACCGTCCACCCACAGGCGCGCCAATCGCGCCTCGGCAGGGATCTCGCCACGCGAGCCCGCCAGGATCCGCTCACTATCGCTGTCGGCAAAACCCAGGGCAGCCGCGTCTACCAAAGCTGTCGCTTCCCCGGCAGCCGCGAGCTCACGGGCGCGGCGCACGATGTCGCATCCCGGCTCAACGACCATCGACTCTGCGACCAGCATACGTCCCCCGCCCAACGGCAAACGACCGGGCACGGTAACCCAGTCCGCGACCAGGCCCTCGCGAGCCACCGGCGCCTTAAACGCCAGCATGCCAAACTCAATGCGTGCGTCAATCCCCGCCGGAAGCGTGACCGAGCCGGCACCCTCGGCAACGCAGGAAAGGACTCGCTCCACATGTCGCATCTCGGGACGAGCATCCGGATCGATGCGTTTGATCGCCAGTCGCACGATGCGCCGCGCGATTACCACCTCGGCCGCAGCAAGGCGCCTGGCATCGAGCACCAGCGCGCCCGCTGCCTCTTTGCGCAAACAGCTTCGAAACGCCCGTGCCGACAGCTGGGATAGAAACGCATCTTCATCACCCAAGATCTCACAGGCGGCGCCAATCGTCTTGCACACGCTCGCATTACGCTGTGCCACCACCGGCATTACCCGATGGCGCACGTAGTTTCGCAGATACGAGATATCCTCATTGCTCTCGTCTTCACGCCACGGCTGACCATGTACCTGTAGATAGCCCACGAGCTCGCCATGAGTTAGGTCGAGCAAGGGACGCACCACGATATTCCTCCGGCGAGGAATGCTCGATAGACCAGCGGGCCCCGAACCCTTAATCGCGTTCATCAAAAACGTTTCCGCGCGATCCGAAGACGTGTGCGCGGTGCAGATACGAGCCGCCGTTCGCGGTGCCCCCGTCTGGGCGCAGAGCTCGCGAACATACCTTCGCGCCGCGGCATAGCGCACCTCGCGGGCAGCCGCCTCGATATTGCCCGATTCATCATCAAAATAGGCATGCTCAACACACAGCGGTAGACCATATTGTGCGCAGAGCTCACGCACAAAGGCCTCGTCGCCATCGGACGCCTTGCCGCGCAGATGATGGTTCACATGCAGCACGTGCAGTCGCTCGCGCGCGATGGGGGCAACACCGCGTCCGTCTTGGATATCCAGCTTTGATGTGCACGCCATAAGAAGCAGTGCCGTCGAGTCCGCGCCGCCTGATACCATGAGCACGACAGGAGCAGCCTGCTGTCTCGTCCGGGTCTCATCGACTGCCCCAGGCACGGCATGGTGTCCATAATGCTGAGATACCGTAGGCATTTGCTTCCTCCTCTATTCGTCCGCACCCATTGTATCCTTTGGAATCTTATGTCTCGTCTGCACCTTCATATCCTCGGCAGTGGCTCTAAAGGCAACTGCGCGCTCATCGAGGGCCCGCAGGGGCTCATTATGGTCGATGACGGACTGTCTCGCCGCGAGACATTAAAGCGCATGGCAGAACTGGGGCTCTCGGCAGACAACGTCTCGGCTCTTCTCATTACTCATGAGCATAGCGATCACATCAAGGGCCTCGATGTCTGGTGCAAGCACTGGCACGGCCCCCTCTTTGCCAGCAGGGGCACTCTTTCGAGCAAAGAAAATCTTTCGCATCTGCCTGTCGAGGAATTCGATCCCGGTGACACCCTATCCATTGCCGGCATCCACGTGCAAACCTACTCAACGTCACACGATGTCATCAATCCAGTCGGCTATCGATTCGACACCCTCGATGATTCCATCGGTTTTGCCACCGACACCGGAGAGCTATCGAGCCAAGCCATGAACACCCTCGAAGATTGTCGAGTCCTCGCACTCGAAAGCAACCACGATGTGACCATGCTGCGCGAGGGAGAATATCCCCGCTTTCTTCAGGAGCGCATCCTGTCTGCAAGGGGACACCTCTCCAATGGCCAAGCCGCCGAAGCCGCGCGCGAACTTGTTACCGAACGCACCGAACAGCTCATTGCCATGCATATCAGCCAAGATAACAATCGTCCGAGCCTTACCGTCAAAAGCTATGCCAAAGCTCTGACCGCAACCCTGGATGACGAGGTCGGCAGCTCCGCAACCCTTCTCCAAGGATCGCGAAAACTCTCGATACGCCCCGCAAGCCAGCATCGGCCAGTAACCATTCAATAGACTGTCCTAGACAGCAAAAGGGGCCGAGAATCGCTTCCCAGCCCCTTTTGCTGTCTTTTAATAGCGCAGAACACCAACGAAGTTAGTCGATGGAGATCTTCGTAACGTTCTTCTTCTCGACGATCTTGGGGACCGTAACGGTCAGGATGCCGTCAGCGTACTTAGCCGAGAGGCCCTCGCTCGAAGCGTCCTTTAGATACACGCCACGCGTCGCGCTGTACGAGCTGAACTCCTTCTGCAGGAAGTTCTTGCCCTCGTTCTCCTCGTCTTCCTCGACATTCACGCTAATGGACAGACGACCCTCGTTAAGCTCGACATCGATATCGTCCTTGGCGACGCCGGTCAGATAAGCCTTGACCTCATAGCCGTCGCCCTTATCCTCAACGTCAACGGGAAACGCCTTGGAAGCAATCGAGTTGTTTGCAAGGTCAGTCATATCATCAAACAGATCGAACAGCGAGCTAGCAGAAGGACGAACGCCAAAAACCGAACGATAAGGAACCATGCTTGCCATGTTTACCACTCCTTTTAAGGACTGCCGAGTCATCTTCTAGGTGACTGGGACTTCTTTTGACGCTCTTATATATGCCCACCCAGTGCTCATATATACATCGACTATAAAGTTTTTTGAGTCTAGTACTATAAGCATATCTAAGTGTGTTTGACTCAGGTTTTAATAAGGTTAAGGTTCTTTGAACCAGAGCTTAAATAACAAGTATGTTCACAGCTACAAATAGCAAGGGGCTTACAATGAGCGCGTACACGTTGTTGGTAACGAGCTAAAGGGCATCATGGACGACCAAAACCAGAACAAAATGTTTATGCCGACGCAGGGGGAAGATACTTCCACGCAGCCGCCGCGGTTCCATCGCCCCCACATCTCGCAAGAGCCCATTAATGATCCGGAGCCCGAGTATGTGACGAGAAATCGATATCAAACGCTCGAGGATGCCCAAACGGGACGTAAACATATGGGCGTCGCCTCGGGAGACCCTGTATATCTGAAAGACGCACCATTATCTAAAAACAGCGCAGCTAGTGATGAGCCGATGAAAGCATCCGCCACTCATCGACAAAGAGGTCCTCGACCAAAGCAAACCTTGACGCATTCGGCTCGCTATCTCGAAACGCCAAAACAGGGAAAATCAATCTTCGTTTCGACAAGTAAACGACGCAAGCAGCATCGACTGACAATCCTGCTTTTGATCATTGCGGTCATAGCAGTTGCCCTTGTTATTCGATTTATCTTCTTTAAATAAAGGCTCAATACCAAAAACGATAAGATCGTCTGGTGTAATAGAGTCATTTACGCCCCGTAAACGCAAAAAAGGGGGAGGCCGCGAGGCCTCCCCCTTCTCAGTTCAAGCGCACGGCTCGGTGCCGTCCACCGGTCAGCGGCGCCCTGGCCTCCCACGGGCTGACCC
>CABQJU010000015.1:0-55981 GCA_902464575.1 uncultured Collinsella sp. | reverse complement strand
TTGGAGAGAACGCTCCCGCAAACTGCCTCTTGACAACTTATAGGAGCGTCGGTTTTAGTATTGGTTATGCGGGTTGTGCTTGGCTATTGCAAAAAAGTCTACTCACTTAGATTTGAGGGACGTTTGCTGGCGCCTATTTGCGCTTGTTTGCCGAAGCTGCGACCATCAGAGGCCCCTGGGACTCTTGCGGTAGACGCTTCTTGCCCTTGCGGGCACGGTTTCTAAAGTTCTCGACGGCCTCTTCCATGCCCAGAGGCACATAGGCGAGCTCATCGAGGTTATCGGGCAGGTAGCAGGCTAGGCTTTGCTCCTGCGCGCGGCCCGCCGCGAGCTGTTCATCGCTGGGCTGCGCTCCAGGTGTGGCGCAAATGCCATAGACGGCGGCACCCATCTCGCGCGTGCGGCGCTCGTACTCGGTCTCGGGATGCTCGGGATGGTCGCGGCGGACGTCGTCGCTTACCCAAAGCGTATCGTAGCCGGCCGCGGCAAACTGTCCCAGGGCGTAATCGCGCAACGGCTTGCTATCGGTGCGCAGTGTGACGGTAGCGCCGGCTGAAAAGAGCGGGCGGTAGAGCATCAGATGGTCGACATGGACGAGTCGTTTTTTAGCGTACTTGGCCTTGGGCTGCGGCGTGGGAAAGTTAATGGTGATGGCATCGAGCTCGCCTGCGGCAAACAGCTGTGGCAGCGATGCGGCGCCTCGGGGCAGGACGAGTGCGTTGGATAGCCCCTGTTCGCAGATTTTCTGCGCGGCATAGGCGATGCAGATGGGCTCCTGGTCCATGCCGATAAAGAGGGTGTCGGGCTCGCGGTGGGCGCGCTCGACCAGATAGGTTCCCTTGCCACAGCCAAGATCCAGGTGAAGGTGTTCGAAGGGCTTGCTGCCAGCTGGCGCGCAAGCCTCGCGCCAATCTCCGGCATAAGCCTCGGGGTTCGTCTCGATCGCATCGGCGTAGCGCTCCAGGCGCTCCTCGAGCACAAAGTTCTTAGGCGTGCGAACGTGGACGGCTCCCATGAGGCTCCTTGGTCATAAGTATGGAACGCATAGCTGCGCGTTCCGTCAATGGGTTGAAAAAGGGTGGGCATAGTTTGCCCGAAAGATGCGGTGCGGCTCGGCGGCGAATCGTCGGTGCCTACAGACGTTTGAGAATCACATAGCGGTTGAGCTCGCCGCTGCGACCGTCGGCATGGAAGCGCTCAAGCTCGCGCACGGGGACCTCGCCGCTCTTGTAGAACGTACGGACGCCGCGCACCAGGTCGGTGATCTGCTGATCGTCAAAGTGATGGCAATAGCGGTAGGCGTGGCGGTCGTTTTGCCAGCCGATGAGGTGGTCGCCGGCTTCAAACTGCGCGGAATCGTAACCTTCAAACGGCGGGGTGAGCTCGGCACGGGCCTCGGCGCGAACGGCCTTGCGCGCCATGCGCTCGTCGTTCATAAACTCCCAAAAGCTGATGGCGATGATGCCGCCCGGGCGCGTCTGGCGCACCAGGGCGTCGAGCACGCGTACGCGGTACTCGCACGACGGCACGTGGTGCATAAAACCAAAGCAGACCGAGATGTCGGCGAGCGGGGCGTCGAAAAGCACGTCGGGTGTCTCGGCGGGGTTGAGCTTCATAAGGGCATCGAGCACGTCGAGTTCCTGGAAGTGCAGGTTGGGAATGCGCAGGGCGTGACCGTGCGCATCGATAGCCAAATCCTGACACGAGTCGACACCATAGAACTCAAACGGGCAGCTGGCATCTACCGAGGGGTTTGCGCCGTCGACGCCCTTGGCGGCAAGTGCGCCGCCGGCGGCAAAGTTCTCGAATCGCATATTGCCGCAGGCGAGATCGAAGACGCGGACGGGATGCTCAATCGTGGCGACATCGAGCTGTTCGAGCGCGATGTCCATGGTGCGCACCCAGCCGGGCCACGGGGCCTGGCGCGTATCGGAGAAGGAGGCGGAGTGCTCGCGATAGAACGTGTTGTTGAGCTGGATGAGCGATGAGGCGAAATCGCGGTTCACGGCGCGGAACTCCCTCCGTTGGCGGTGCGGAATTAACAGTACGACCATACTACCGTTAACGCCGCAACGGGGACAACCAAGCTACGGGTCATTGCTTTGTTTGGACACATTTCCGCAGCTCATATGCACCCGCAACCGACGGTTGTCAAAAATCTCACTAGAATAGGTGGCATGCTTTTGGCGGTGGCGGATAGATTTTTAACTGTGCAAGGCGCCTTAAGAAGAAAAACGGTCCGGCGGCACGGCTGGCATCACATAGGAGGAACCATGAATGTAGAAACTGCGCAGCGGCTCGCCGACCTTCGTCGCAGCAAGGGTTTTAGCCAAGAAGGGCTGGCACGAAAGCTGGGACTGTCGCGCCAAGCAGTCAGTAAATGGGAGCGCGCGGAGAGCTCGCCCGATACCGAGAACCTGATCTCGCTCGCCAAGCTCTATGGTGTGAGCTTGGACGAGCTGCTCAATCCGAGCGATGAGATTGAGGACGATATCGAGTTTGAGAACGAGGACCGTGCCCGTCAGCGCGAGGCCGAGGCGGCAGATCGCGCCCGTACCCATGAGGCGGCGGCACGTGCCACCGAGGCGGCAACACAGGCGAGTGACGCCGCCGCCAAGGCGGCGCAAGCGGCAAGCTGGAGTGCGCAGGCCGCCAATGCCGCTACGGCGCAGGCGACGAGTGGCAGCGCAGTTGGCTCGACTCCGGTGAAGGGCCCGTTCCAGTCGTTCCCGTATTGGGCCGTGTGCTGGCTGCTGTTCTTTTTGCTGATGTTCCTGTTTGGTGCCGGCCCCTTTGCCGCACTGATCTTCTTTACGATTCCCATCTATCACTGGGTGGCGCGTGCGCTCGATGGCGATTGGGCGCGCGGGGATATTCAGGTTGGTTCGGCGTCGGTGGCGGTCAAGGCCCAGGGGAAGGATACTTCTGCGGAATCTGATGCTGACGTGGCTACCGCGACTACCGCTGAGCCGATTGCCAAAGAGAGTGATGAATGATGAAGCTTTCGCATGAATCCAAGGTACGCTTGGGCGTTGGCATCGGAGCGTTTGTGCTCATCATCGGGCTTGTCTTTGGCACTTCGCGGCTATTGGCTCATTCCGATATGGTGCGTACGACCGGTATTCTATCTGGCCATTTGTCTGATTTTGACGATATGTTTGACGAGGACGATTCCTTGAATAGCGGTAACTATTCTGCTCGGCCTCAGCAGCTTTCGAGCACGACTTTTGATGCCGATGAGTTCCGCTACCTCGATTTCGATATCGCTGCGGCTACGGTGGACGTCAAGGTTGTTGATGGCAACAAGGCTCGCGTTATCGAGCGGGGACACGTTGCCAATGGTATGGATGCCTCCAAGGCCGCGACGCAGAACATCGCATCCGTCGAGGACTCGACGCTCAAGGTTTCTCAGTTTGGAAGTGATGACGGTAAGGCAATTGACCGCTCGGTTACGGTTGAGCTGCCGCGCCGTGTTGCCGAACATCTGAAGGGAGTCAACGCGCACGTGGGCTCGGGCGATCTGCAGATTGCCGGTGTCACCTGTGATGGTTTCGACCTTTTCCTGGGTGCGGGAGATGTAGAGTTTGCGGGCAGCGTGACTGATGCGCTTAGTGCAGAGGTCGGGTCGGGCGATGTAACGTTCGAGCTCTACCAGGCCCCCGCGAAGTCGATGGACGTGAGTGTGGGCTCGGGCGATGTGGAGATGACGGTTCCGAACTCTACGGGCTTTAAGGCGAGCCTCACCTTGGGCAGCGGCGACTTCGAGAGCGATTTCCTTCCGCTTGGCTACGACGGCGAGACCATTTTGAATCTTGAATTCGATAACGGGGATAAGTCTGCTGTGTATAGTTTTGAAGTCGATTCGGGCGACATGTCGTTTGATTCGGAGTAGTGGGGCAGACGAAAGCCTAGGCGAAGATATAGACGCGCTGTTTGATGAAGGCGCCGAAGCCGAGATCGGCTTCGGCGCCTTTGCCCTTACAATGGGGGCATGGAACAGATTATCTTGAACATACTCGAGGCTCTGCGTCGCGGCGAGACCGTGGACGACAAAGCGCTCGTCAAACTGATACATGCCGAGGCGCGCCGTGAGGGTGCCGACAAACGCGATTTGGCCAAGCGCCGTCTGCTGCCGTTCTACCAGCGGGTTAAACGTGAGGAGCCGGCTCGGTGGGCTGCGTGGAATGTCGATTCCGATCTGGAGCGTCAACTGCTGCAGGTGCTGCGTATGAAGCCGCGCCGAACGGCCTCGGGCGTGGCGACCATTACCGTCATCACCAAGCCCTGGCCATGCTCGGGCGATTGCCTGTTTTGCCCCAACGATCTGCGCATGCCCAAGAGCTATCTGCACGCCGAGCCGGCATGCGCCCGTGCGGAGCAAAATTGCTTTGACCCGTATCTGCAGGTGAGCGCCCGTTTGACGGCGCTTTCGCAGATGGGGCATGCGACCGATAAGATTGAGCTCATTGTGCTCGGCGGTACCTGGAGCGACTATCCGCAAGGGTATCAGACGTGGTTTATGTCGGAGCTCTTCCGTGCACTCAATGATGATGCGGTGGCGGGCGTGGCGGCCAACCCCATGTTGGCGCGTCCGGGCATCAGCCGTGCCGAGGCGGGGCGCCTGCTCGATGACGCTCCCGCCGATGCCCTGCCGCCTGTGGTAGCAGAACGCCGCGAGCGCTATCGGGCCGCCGGCATTGCGACAGACGAGGTCGAGCTTGCTGCCGGCGTTGCCGACGAGCAGGAGCGTGTGGATGCTGCCGTGGGCGGCTATAACCGCGCGGTGCGTCGGCTGTACGGCCCTGGTACGCCGTGGGGCGAGGTTGCCGAGTGGCAAACGGCAACGATGGAGGAGCTTGAGCGTCAGCAGCGCATCAACGAGACGGCGAAGCATCGCGTGGTGGGGCTCGTTATCGAGACGCGCCCCGATGCCGTAACGCCGCAGGCGCTTACGCTCATCCGCCGCCTGGGCTGCACCAAGATCCAGATGGGTATTCAGAGTCTCGACCAACATTTGCTCGATATCAACGAGCGTCGCATTTCGGTGGCTCGGATCGAGCAGGCGTTTTCGCTTGCGCGCCTGTTTGGCTTTAAGATCCATGCGCATTTTATGCTCAACTTGCTGGGCGCCACACCCGAGGGGGACAAGCGCGACTACGAGCACTTTATGACTGAGGGGGCCTTTATGCCCGACGAGGTCAAGGTCTACCCGTGTGCGCTCATCGAGGGCTCGCGTCTGGTGGGCTGCTACGAGCGCGGCGAGTGGCGCCCCTATACCGAGGAAGAACTGCTCGATGTGTTAGCCGACGACATCGTGGTGACGCCGGCGTTCTGCCGTATCAGTCGCATGATCCGCGATTTTAGTTCCGATGACATCATGGTGGGCAACAAGAAACCCAACCTGCGTCAGCTCGTTGAGAACCGTCTGGCTGCTCGGGGTGATGGTGCGACGGTGCGCGAGATTCGCTATCGCGAGATCAGTACGGCGGGTGCCGACTTGGATGAGCTATCTCTTGATGAGGAAGTGGCGTACGAGACGCCAGTGACTTACGAGCGCTTTTTGCAGTGGGTGACGCCGCAGGGCAAGATCGCGGGCTTTTTGCGGTTGTCGCTGCCCGACCATTCGTTTGTTGCCGCGCATGCGGACGAGTTGCCGACGACGCCGGACGAGGCGATGATTCGCGAGGTGCACGTGTATGGCATGGCGGCACGCGTGGGTGACCAGGGCCAGGCGGCGCAGCATCACGGGTTGGGGCGTTTGCTCGTAGAGCGTGCGTGCGAGATTGCCCGGGATGCCGGCTATGCGCGCATCAACGTGATCAGCGCGATTGGTACGCGCGAGTACTATCGCCATCTTGGATTTTATGACCATGGCCTTTATCTGCAAAAGGAGCTCTAGATGAACAAGCCGAGTGTTTCTGCCGGCGTCGTTGCCGGCGTTGCTCTGGGAGCCGCGGCGCTTGGTGCGGCCGCTGTCGCTGTTCGTGTTGCCTGTCTGCAGGTTGCGCGAACCTGCAATGGGTTGGCGCGTGTGAAGCGCGTGCACGACGAGGGCGGCGACGAAGTCCGCGTATTGGTGCAAGGCGGCGTCTACCAAAGCGCGAGTTACGTTGGCGAGCGTTGGGCTGAGCCCGTCTTTGCGTACTATCGTGCGTTTGACGACGTGTTTGAGGCCGAGGGTGCAATGCACGACGCTTATGGTCACGGCATCGACCGTATGCTCATGCTGGGTGGCGGCGGGTTTGCCTATCCCAAGTTTGCGCTGATGTCGCACGAGGGCTTGCGCATGGACGTTATCGAGTATGACGGAGAGATTACGCGCCTGGCGCGCCGTTGGTTCTATCTGGACGAGCTGGAGCGCACGGTGGGCGACCGCTTGCGGGTGATTACTGCTGAGGCTCGCTCGTATCTGGGTGTGACGAGTGTGGGTCATCGTCGCTACGACGTGGTCGTGAGCGATTGCTTTGGCGGTGCCGAGCCCGTACGCGAGCTGGCGACCGTTGAGGCGTTGCGTCTAGTGCGGGGCAGCCTGAATGCCGGCGGCATCTACGTGGCCAATATCGTGAGCGCAAGCGAGGGGAGCGATGTGACGTTCCTGCGCGATTGCGCTGCCACGGCACTCGAGGTATTCGCCCACGCCTGGGTGGTCCCATGTGGCGATGCGGAGTTCGGCGGCGAGGAAAACTACCTGCTCATCGCCAGCGACGGCAACTACGCCTTTGCCGAAGCCGTGCCCTTCGACACCGACTTCCTCGGCACCGTCCTTCACGACAAATAAGTCTCCTCGTCCCAAAAAGACTGGTCTTAGGCGTGGTCGCGCCAGCCGAGAACGCGCTGCTTCATGCCTTCGATGTCGAGCACGCCTTCGGCAAAGCCCTTGCGCACGAGCTCTTCGGGAACAAACTCGTCGTAGCGGTCAAAGTAAGGCACCTCGCCGGGATAGACGAGGTCGATGGGGTCGAAGTCTTTCTCGGCTTCGGCGGCGAGCACTTCAAAGAACGTCTCCTCGTCGGCCTTCATCTTAAACTGCATAAAGTACGGGCGTGACGGGTCGAGTCCGCGAAGGCCCAGCTCCGCGGCACATTTAATCTTGAGCATGCGCTCGAGCGCCAAAAAGGCGTAGCTTCCCAACCAGGGGAAGAGCACCCAGGTGTCGCCGCCCAGGTTAATGAGCGGCTTGGTTCCCGCGCCCGAAATCTCGGCGGTATGACGAGCCTGCGCAAGGCGGGCCCGTGCGTTACCCATAAGGTACGGATATGCTGCGTGCTCGTTGAGCGCCTTGCGCATGCGCTCGAGTACGTGTGTATTGATATCACCGGGGCAGTCGCCAAAGTAGGCCGGCACCCGGCCCTTGACCTGCGTGGCAAAGACGGTGTGGCGCTTCCAGTCCACTTCCTCGACAATCCAGCAGTGTCCGGCGATGGCGATGCGCTCACCGGGCGGTGGCGGATTGACGATCGTGCCCAACTCGGCCGACTCACTGCGAACGGTGAACTCCTCGTTTTCCTGGAACACAGCGTAGAACTTAAAGTTGTTAATGATGCGCTCGCCCGCGAGGCCCACGATGAGTCCGCCGCCCTCGGTGACTTGGATATGGTCGATCTTGATGAGGTGGCGCAGCAGTACGCGATAGTCATCGGCCGAGATGCGATGGAAATAGCTAAGCGTGAGCACACGCTGGGCAAGCTCTGCCGGCGTGAGCTCTCCGGTGCTGGCAAGCGTCGACATAGTCTGGTGGTAGAGCAGGCTGTAGGGGAGTCGATCGAGCTCGGGCGGCTCGACCCACTTTTCCTCGCGATAGAGTTGTACGAGCGCGATGCCCTGCAAGAGCTTCCACGGAATGGTCTCGGGCATCATCGTGCGCGGCTCGGGCTCTTCCTCGCGCATGACAAACCACATCTCGGGCGGAAGATCGCGGCGCCCCGTGCGGCCCATTCGCTGCAAAAAGGAGCTGACGGTAAACGGCGCATCGATCTGAAACGCACGCTCCAGACGGCCGATATCGATACCGAGTTCCAGCGTAGAGGTGGTAACGGTCGTCTGTGCCTGTTCCTCGTCGCGCATAAGCTCTTCTGCCGTCTCACGCAACGATGCCGAAAGATTGCCGTGATGGATGAGGAAACGGTCGGGCTCGTGTCGACTTTCGCAGTAGCTACGCAGCATGGAGCATACGGCCTCCGCCTCTTCGCGCGAGTTGGCAAAGACCAGGCACTTGCGGCCGCGGGTGTGTTCGAAGATATAGCCCATGCCGGGGTCGGCGTTGTCTGGTGCTGTGTCGGTGGGGTTGAGTAATGCCTGTTCGGGTGCTCGGGGAATGTCGACTTCGCCCTCGGGGGCCGAGGAAGCGCGACTGTCCTTGGGGGCAGCCTTGCCCCGTGCCTGCTCGCGACGTTGGCGGCGTTCCTCCTGTGTGAGTTGTCCGCTATGGCGCATGTCTTGGGTGCTGACGGGCAGTGCCGCGGGTGCCGCTGCCTCAATGCGCTCGCATGCAAGCACTTCGGCCTCTTGAGGACCCATGCTCTTGAATCCCCGCTGCTGCGCCTGGGGACCCGAGTTGTAGAAGTGCTCCATGGAGATACGCCACACGCGGCGCGGTTCCTCAAAACGAGGGATAACGCAGTCGCGTCCCGTTCCCTGCGAGAGAAAGGCACCCGTGCGCTCGGGGTCGCCGATGGTAGCCGAAAGGCCAATGCGGCGGGGTTGTACGCCGGCCATGCGCGACAGGCGCTCAATAAGGCAGAGCGTCTGCCCGCCTCGATCGCCGCGCATAAGCGAATGGACCTCGTCGATGACGACGTAGCGCAGATCGCAGAACATGCGCGGAATCGCCATGTGCTTATGGATCAAGAGCGCCTCGAGCGACTCGGGCGTAATCTGCAAGATACCGCTCGGCTTTTTGATGAGCTTTGCCTTGTGCGACTGCGAAACGTCGCCATGCCAGTGCCAGACGGGGATGTCGGCTTCTTCGCAGAGGTCGTTGAGGCGGACGAACTGATCGTTGATGAGCGCCTTGAGGGGGCCAATGTAGAGGGCGCCCACGCTTGCGGGCGGGTTCTCCCAAAACTCGGTCAGGATGGGAAAGAAGGCCGCTTCGGTTTTGCCGGAAGCTGTGGATGCCGTTAGGAGCACATTGTCTTGTGTGTTAAAGATGGCATCTGCTGCCGCAACCTGGATAGAGCGCAGACTCTCCCAATCGTGGGAGTAGATGAAGTCTTGGATAAACGGGGCGTAGCGGTCAAAGGCGTTCACGGGGCCTCCTCTCAAAAGCGGAACTCTCAACGCGGTGGGCAGTGGCTCGCTACATTACTGTCTCGACGTTTGCCCAGATAAAACCTGTCAAAATAAACCTGTCCCTTTTTGGCAGGTTAGATGGTGAATTCGGCGAAGTTGCGATCGTCGGATGATGTGGGCGATTCGTTGGCCGGTGCCAGTGTGTCGCCGCCGACGCTTTGCAGCAGCTCGGCCACGTCGGCATCGGGGTTTTGGCACAGGATATCGAGCAACTCGATAAAGTCGCGGATGACCTCACGGGGCGTCAGGTGCGTGTCGGCTCCCACGCGGCCAAACTCAATCTTGAGGAAGTCCACCAGGTCGTTCTCGGTAAGCGTAGGCGTCCAGCCAAAGTAGCCGGCATGGATCTGCATGAGCTTTTCGATGAGCACCAGCAGCTCCTCATAGGTGAGCGGCTGCAGGCGAATGATGGGTGCGAGCATGTCTTTGAGGTCCTCGCGTGCAAAACGGCCCTGGGCGAGGCGGCTGCGCAGAGCCTCGTAGGAAAATACGCCGCGTCGACGGTCTTCGATGGAGGTTGGCGTGCCGCCCATGATCATGCCCAGGTACTGTGCCTTGCCTTGCAGTGTGTCGTTGTACATGGTCAGGATCTTCTCGTAGTTGTACTGGCGCGTGATGGCGTTGGGGATCTTGTACAGGTTTACGAGTTCGTCGATGAGCACCAGCATGCCCTTATAGCCGCTGCAGACCAAAAAGCGCGCGATGAGCTTGATGTAGTCGTACCAGTCGTCGTCGCTGATGATGGTCGAGGAGCCCAGCTCGGCGCGTGCCTCGCTCTTGGTGCGGTACTCGCCGCGAATCCATTTGGTCACGCGGCTCATGCTCTCTTCGTCGCCCTCAGAGACGGCCGTGCGATAGCGACGAAGCATGCGGACAAAGTCAAAACCGTGGACCATCTCCTCGAGCGGGGCAAGCTGGGCATTAACGGCTGACTCGTCGGTATTGGCGCACGAGGCGACCCAGCGATCCAGGATAAGGTTGAGCGCGCCGCCCTCGGGGCGCGTCTTGGTCGATATATTGCGGATGAGCTCGCGATAGGTGGCCAGACCCTGCCCCTGACCGCCCTGCAGGCGACGCTCGGGCGAAAGGTCGGCATCGGCGACGACGAAGCCCTCACCCATGGCGTGCGTACGGATGGTTTGGAGCAAAAAGCTCTTGCCGGCGCCGTAGCGACCGACCAAAAAGCGGAAGCTTGCGCCGCCATCGGCTATGAGGCTCAGGTCGGTGAGCAGGGCGCGGATCTCGACCTCGCGTCCCACGGTGATGTAGGGAAGGCCGATGCGCGGGACGACGCCGCCCTTGAGCGAGTTGAGAATGACGGCGGCGACGCGCTTGGGCACACGGGGTGCTGTGGATGTGGTATCACTCATGGTCTAGATATCCTCTCACGTCTGCTTCGTAGTCCTCGATTATCTGCGGTCCCGCCGCGCCGAATTCAATAACGGTGTCGCCCACGAGGTCAAAGAGCGCTTCGTTGATGTTGTCGACAAGCATGTCTTCGCTCTGGCCCGACCTCTCCACAGCCGATGCTGCCTGCGCCGCGTTCTGCTCGAGCAACGCACGAAGATAGTCTTCTGCGGCGTGGGCGAGTGCGGATGCGGTGCCGGCGGACATGGGCGTTGCGGGTGTGGGCTCGGGCGCGAGGAGCGGGGCCACGACACCAAACTGCTCGGTGGAGATGGTCGGCTCGTCAGCCTCATTCTGCTGCGTGGACGCTGCGGCCGGTTCGGCAATCATGTTTGCCGCGGGTTCGGCTTCCGGTTGCCCAGAATCTGCTTCCGCGGCTTCCGTAAGCGCATCGTCCTCGCGCTCCTCGTCGATCAAAAGCGCCTCGCGCGTCTGTGCTGCGGCGTTTCGGATATGCCCCAGCTGGCTCAGGTCGATATCGATCTTGACGGGCTGGTGTGCAGCGTCCCACGAAAGCCAGGCCACAATCTCATCGTCGATGATCTTGGCCAGATATTTGGGAACCTTTTCTTCCTTAAGGGGATGAGCGGGATCCAACGCCAAGCGCAAGCGCTGATCGCAGGCACGCATCATCTCGCCGAGCTTGCTGCTCTTTTGTCTGCTGCCGTGGATGCGCATGCATTCCCAAAAGCCGTTTTGGCAACGGTAGATATGGATGGGGTCCAGACGATATTCGCAGTCCTTGTGGCGCTCGGGGGCAAAGAAGACGGCCGAGGCAAACATGGTATAAGGCATGGCCGTCTCCTCCCCAAACAGGCTCGCCACAATGCCACTCTTTCGGTGCGTGTCATAGTAGCGGGCCATGCGGACATAGACGGCGCAAGCCACGTGTCGCAGGTCGCGATGGTGCGCATGGTTGATCCTTGAGTTGCCCAGGTTGTAGGTCGACAGCGCATTGATCGCAGCCATCAGTCGCTCCTCGCGCGCCTCATCGGGCGGCAGGGGGAGGGTCGGCTCGGAGGATTTGCGGCGTTTGGTTGCTGGTGTAGCGGGTGTAGGCAAGGGCTCGATATCGCGTGCCGCACGGCGCAGCTCAATGAGCGCCTTATCAAATAAGACCGTTTTGGAATCGCTGAGCAGTTTGGGATCGAGCCCGTGGAATACGGCGTAGTCCTGCAGCCATACGCGCGCGAACCGGTCGATGCCGGGCTCATAAGCTCGGTATGATTCCCAAAAGGCTTTGATTTTGCGGAAGCCGTCGAGCGGATTGTCTACACCGATGCCGCAGATGAGCTCGTAGAGATATAAAAAGGCGAAGGACGTGGACGTCTCTTCCACTTTTTTGCGGCGCACCTGGGCGCGCCAGGTAAAGTAGCCGCGCAGTTGTCGATCGCTCATGGCGTTGTAGGTGGGAAAGTACGACTTAAACGTGCCGTTGTAGGGACAATCGTCTTCGAAGTCGGCCATCAGTAAGCCCTGACGGTAAAAAAGCTCCGCCTCTGATAGCCAACGCCCCGCGCCGCCCTTGGGATCATCCTGCCAGCGCGATATCTCGCGCATCTTGCGGTACTGGTCGGGGAGAAAGTTCTGCATCTGTCGGCCGGTCTTGAGAATCGGCTCGTCAGCATAGATTTTATTTGAGAAGCGGGCGGACTGATGGGTCCGAGCCTCGGCCATAATGCGCTCGATGAGCATCTTGACGTCCTGGTCGGCCACCGCCCTCTCCTCTCCCTATACGGTGTCGGTGACCTCATATCATAGCACAGCATCAAACAGATGTTCGAAATGCCGCAACGTAGATAGATTTAGAACAGGAGGGCGTAGATGACGGCTATGACGACGGCGGGCAGCATGTTGGCCGTGCGGAAGGTCTGAGGTCGGATAAGGTTGACGCCGACGCAGAAGATGAGCATGGATCCCACGAGTGAGAGGCTGTCGAGGGCCGCCGTGGTCATGATGGGGGAGAGCGCGCCCGCAAACAGCGTGATCGTCCCCTGGAACACGGCGACGGGCAGGGCCGAGAAGATGCAGCCGCGGCCGAGCGAGGCCGTCATGGTGCAGACAATGATGCAGTCCAGTGCACCCTTCAGGGCGAGTGTGGACCAGTCGCCGAGCAGGCCGTCCTGGATTGACCCCACAATGGCCATGGCGCCGATACACACGGTGAGTGAAGCCGAGACAAAAGCGTTGGTAAACTCGTTATCGCCCTCGCTGCCAGTCTTGCGCTTGAGCCATTCGCCGAGGTCTTCGATGGCGGCCTCCAGGTTGATGGCCTCGCCGATAAGCGAGCCGAGCGCAAATGAGACGATCAGCATGGTGGTGCCGGTGGTCGCCAGGGCTTTCCCATCGATGACGAGCATCTTTTGCATGGTGCCGCCCAAGCCGATAAACAGGACGCACAGCCCCGACGCCTTCATAAGGGTATCTTGGATACGGGGCGTGATAAAACGGCCGCCCGCTAATCCCAAAAGACCGCCCGCAATCAAAAGCACAACGTTGATGATTGTTCCCAAGCCCGGCATGAGCCCTCCCGTATTGATGCCACCTTGGCAATCGTAGCAGAATGGAACGCAGGGCATATCGCGACTTGTCTAATACGTTATATGAGTGGTATTAAGTCTGGCGTTCAGCGGGAAAGCCCTAGGTTGTCGTCGGAACGTAGGGATAGTATTCAAAGCGTAGCGTCATCAGCCGTTGCGGGGACTCGATGCCCGCGGCGATGATATCGGCATCTCGGGCGCGGTCAAACCCTTCAAGTTCAATCTGGTACGAGACGTCTTCCATAATGTCCAGACGCCGCCAAGCTTGGAGCGTGTCGCCATCGAATTCCAAGGTTTTGCTTCCATCTGGGGCAACGGCGTATAGGCGCAGCTTGGCAGTGGTCGCAGGGTCGACGATCGTGATCTTTTTGATTTCGTTCCGAGTATTCTTGGCGCCTAACAAGGTGAGCAATGTTGGTGCCACGATTTCACCCGATGGCAAAAAGACGACCTCGACGGACTCCGGAAATGCAATGATGGCAGATTTGCGAACAGGTTGATTGGCCGCGGCAACTTCGATGCTTGCTGCATCGACGGTCGTCGTGTGGTCGAGTGCGGTGAGCATGCAGCAGTTGCCCTCATCGACATCTTGGGACGTCGCAAGGCCTAGGCTGTCCTCGAGTTGGGGATCGTTTGGCTCGATAACAGCTTCATCCGGTTCCTCTGAAGGGGCGGAGATGCCGTTTGTCGGCAGTGGCGCGCTGTCTGCTTTCTCCTCTGTTATGGCTGCGTTCGTGGTGCCATCTTTTGATGGGAAGGCCATTTCGTTCAATACAAAGGGGGCGACCCCGATGGCTCCAGCTCCATTCCATTCCATTTCGAGGAGCGCCGGGTCGGCAAGTACGTGCCGCCTGTCTTGCGTTTGGACATCGATCTCGATAGGGCAGAGTTTCGCCCCTCGAGTAAGGCTGAGCGACCCGTTTTGCTTATCGTCTTTGATTTTGGCGCCTTCGGCATTGTCGGCGTAGAACAACAGGGGGGTCTCTCCCGTTGCGACGGCGTCGGTGCTGGCTTTGGTTATCCGCAACGATGCCGTGAATGAGAGCGTGGGCTGCGCGCCGTCGGCGTGCGAGACAACGCAGCCCAGGCATACACCTCCTTCTTCTTCGAAAAACGCGCTGTCGAAGGCGACCTTCGCTTCGTTCGCCGAGTCATCGACCGAAGCGATGTCGATGCGTAGCTCCAAATCGCAAGGGTCGTCATCTGCATCGAGCGCAACTGAGCGCCACGTGCAGATGGCGCATCCTGCCTGGGAGCCGTCCGTCTTGTCCGAACGCTTGATATCCACGACTATCGAGCTGTCCGTGTCCTGACGAAGGCATCCCGAGGTCGAGACTGTTGCCTGTGTGAGCGAAAACCGCTTGCACGCAATGACGCTCGACGGGTCTGGTGCGGGGCTTAGGGCTGCCGGCAAGGAGTCCGCCATGACGGGGGTCGCCCAAGCGGCGATAGGCGTTCCGGTTGCGAGTGCGCCGCAGAGCGCGACGACGGGCAAAAGGTTCTTCGATGCCATGGGGTCTCCTTGCTTTATATTGTGCGAGCTGGTTGTGTCTTATTGCTGGTTGCGTTTGATGCACAGTCCGAGGCCGGTGGCTCCCGCGCCCGCCGCAGCGACGCTTGCTGCCAAGAGCTGCTTTTCGTCGCCTGTCTGCGCCAACGGTTCCTGGTGGTTGCCGCGGTCGAGCCCCGAGAGGTCGACCGTCACTTGCGTGGCGGCCTGAGCCTGTTCTTGCTGGGCAAAGGCCATGGCTGGCCCAAACGCTAGGATGCTGACGGCGGCGGCCAGGGCGATCACCTTATGCCGTGTGCGCACCGGGCTCGACCGTCCAGGTGATTGTTGCAACTTGATCGCCTTCGCCGGTTACGTGGAAGATGTCGCGCGTGACGCGGGCGACATTTCCGCTCGTCTTGAGCTTGATCTTGTCCGAACCGCCGGCAATACCCTGATAGCCCATATCAAAGGTTGCGTTTTTGGAAAGATCGATTCCCGTTCCCTGCATTGCGGCACTGGCGTCTTGGAGCGCGCCTTCGGGACCGACCTTAAAGTCGATGGAGTTCTGAGCGGTTCCGGTCTTCGCGTCGGCGGCAATGGTCCAGGTGTTCATGGCATCGATCTTCATGTTGGTGACATGGATGCCGTAGGCCGAAAGGTTGTCGATGGTGGTTGCATCTTCTGAGGGGCCCTGAAGCGTGCCGTCGGCCTTGGCGATGAACGGAATAACCGTCGGAACTTTGAAATTAACGTTGTCGATCTCGGTCTTGACCATTACCTTCGTGCTTCCAACACGCCCGGCTGCCATAGCTGGCGTCGGGGCGGCGCCCATTGCGAGCGCGAGCGCGAGCCCTGCGCCCACGACGAGCGCTCTGGCTCCGTTCATGTTCCTGGTGATGTCCATGGTCGTTCCTTTCTATTCGCCGCGGGCCGTCCCCGCGATGATTGGACGAGTGTTGGTGACTGCGCGCAATGACACAGCGGGCGTTAGGGGCTAGCTCTCGGCCTGTTCCACCCGGACCTTGACGCGCGTCGGATTGCCGTGGTTGTCATGGGTCTTGGTGTCGAGTGCCTGGATTTCGATATACGCTTCGCCTTCCTCGATATCGCCGGCGGGACACGTCTCAACCGTCTTGCCGGTTTCGACGATGCCGGACTCATAGATGGTCTCGTCGTTTTGAATGACGCGGAATCGCTGGGGAAACTTGTTGTCCTGGACGTTTTGCACGTTGACGCGCAACTTGCCGCCTTCCTGCAGCTGGGCGACCGGCGCGACCGAGATCGTCATCATGTTGTCGCGGACGATGGCGTCGAGCTCGTCTTGGATTTCTTGGCGCGATTTGCCCTCGGCCGTCGTGACCGAGGCGCCCGCTTCGGGTACGGGCTGTGTCTGCCAGGCGTACAAGCCTACGGCGACGAGGGCGCAGACGATAGCCAAGCAGACAGCGATGAGTTTCTTGCGATGTCCCGGACTCGCGAGCCGGGGCAACTTCTTCGCGCTCATGCGGCGTCCTTGGTGGTGTAGACGCGTGCGAACGTGGACGGGTCCGCTCCAAAGAGCATGTGAAGCATCAGACGGCGCGAGTAGACAAGCTCATCGAAGTCGGGAGGGAGCTCGATGTCGTGGATGCATGCGATGTGGTGGGCGAGTGCCGAGAACGACTCAGGGTCGCAGATCACATCGGTAGTGACGTGGTAGACCGTCGTGTCGGGGAATGCCTCTTCTTCGAAAGGCAGGAGATGGGGATCGTCGTCGACTTCGATGGCGACACCGTACTGGGGCCAGTAATATGCCATAGGAACCTCCCTGCTTCTGGGACCAAAACTTCTATCGGTTTTGGCTGTCGATGCCGACCGTATCAGCCACTACTTGACCAAAAGCTGACCAAATACTTGACGGATTCGCATCGTCGCAGGTAACAGGTGGTAAAAATACTTCAACATTTTTTGAGCGCCAATTTCGCGATCGTTGGCGGCAAAGCGATATGTGTAAAAAACATCGCCTGCCGAGATGTGGCGGCCGCTCGCCGAATTGCACGAACGTAAAAATCCTCAATTATGGAGACGGTCTCGAACACGTCAACGAAACGATGCGGTAACATCTCCCTGCAAACACTGTAGTTAGCTAAAGGGGAGTTCTGCATGTCTGCAACTATCAAACCCTTCACTGATGAGTTCGAGGAATACGGTCGCGACGAGTCTCGCTCGTCGGGCGAGGCCTCGAGCATTTCGTTTCCAACATCGGAAGACGAGGTTCGCGCCATCTTGCGGCAGCTCCATGCCGAGCGCGTCTCGGTAACGGTTCAGGGCGCCCGGACCGGTCTTGCCGCCGGCGCCGTGCCCCATGGCGGCCACATTCTCAACACTTCCCGTACGAATCGCTACCTAGGCCTTCGCCGCGATGAACAGGGTCGCTTTCTGCTTCGCGTAGAGCCGGGTGTCGTGCTGTCCGAGTTGCGCAAGCAACTGGGCAAAAAGGTGCTTCCGACCGCAGGCTGGGACCAGGCATCGCTTAAGGCTTACGAGGAGTTTCAGGATGCCCCCGAGCAGTTCTTTCCCACCGATCCCACCGAGGCATCTGCCTGCTTGGGCGGTATGGCGGCATGCAACGCCTCTGGCGCACGTAGCTACGCTTACGGTCCCATGCGCCCCCACATCACGGGTCTTCATGTCGCGCTGACCGATGGCGACCTGGTCGAACTTCAGCGCGGCGAGGTTTTTGCGCAGGGTCGTCGCCTTTCGCTCGTCACGGTGCAGGGCCGCACGCTCGAGCTTGATCTTCCCGCCTACACCATGCCCAAGACCAAAAATGCTTCGGGCTATTTTGTTGCGGACGACATGGATGCCATCGACCTCTTTATCGGCGCCTGCGGCACGCTCGGCGTCATTACGGAGCTCGAGATTGCCCTGCAGCCGGCACCGGCGGTCGTTTGGGGTGTGAGCTGCTTTTTCGATAGCGAAGACAAGGCCGTGTCCTTCACCGATTCCGTGCGCCCCGTCCTGTCCCACGCGGCCGCCATCGAGTATTTCGATGCGGGCGCCCTGGATATCCTACGCCGCCAGCGCGAGCAGTCGACGGCGTTTTCTTCGCTGCCGGCGCTCGACAAAGAGGCCAAGGTCTGCGTCTACGTGGAGCTCGACTGCGATGATGAAGCCCAGGCGACTGAAGAACTGTATCACCTGGGGTGGGTATTGGAGCTTGCGGGCGGCAGCGATGATGCGACGTGGGTCGCGCGTACCGAGGTCGATCGCGAATGCCAGCGATTCTTCCGCCATGCGGTGCCCGAGAGCGTCAACATGCTTATCGACGAGCGTCGTCGCACCGACCCCACCATCACCAAGCTGGGCTCGGACATGTCGGTGCCCAACGCGCGCCTGGCCGATGTGATTGCCCTCTATCGCCGCACGTTGGCCGAAAGCGGTCTTGAGTCCGCCGCGTGGGGCCATATCGGCAACAACCACCTGCATGTGAACATCCTGCCGCGCGATGCGCAGGATTACCGCCGCGGCGGCGAGTTGTTTGCCCAGTGGGCCTCCGAAGTTACGGCTATGGGTGGCGCCGTCTCCGCCGAGCACGGCGTCGGCAAGATCAAGGCGGGCTTTCTCGAGACGATGTACGGCCACGAGGCCATGGTCGAATCGGCGCGGCTCAAGCTCCAGCTCGATCCTGCCGGACAGCTGGGTCGCGGCAACCTGTTTTCGGAGAAGCTCTTGGATGAACTCGTCCAGAAAGGGGGCGCGTGAAGATGAGCGATTTCCATATGGTGGTGTGCGTCAAGGCGGTGCCGGGAAGCACCGAGGTCAAGATGGACCCCAAGACCAATACCATTGTGCGCGACGGCAAGCAGGCGGTCATCAATCCCTTTGATGCGAGTGCCCTGGAGTGCGCGCTGGCGCTCAAGGACGACTTTATCGGCTTTGGCATGGATGTGCGCGTGACGGTGGTGTCGATGGGTATTCCCGCGACCGAAGCGCTGCTGCGCGACTGCATCGCCCGTGGCGCCGACGACGCGCTGCTGCTAACCGATCGCGCCTTTGCAGGTGCCGATACCTTGGCGACCACGTATGCCCTCAAATGCGGTATCGAGGCGTTCGACGAGGACTTCGACCTGCTTATCTGCGGCAAGATGGCGGTGGACGGCGATACGGCCCAGATTGGTCCCGAGCTTGCCGGCGCCTTCGAGATTCCCTGCGTGACCGATGTGAGCTGCGTGCAGAGCGCGGGCTTTACGACGTGCGGTTCGCTGGCGCTCGTTCACGGATGCGATGCCGGCGAGGAGACCGTGTATCTGGAGATGCCCTGCGCGATGACAACTGCCAAAGAGATTGGCCAGCTGCGCATGCCGAGCATTGCCGGTATTCGTGCGGCAGAGGAGGCGGACGTGTGCGTGGTCAGCGCTGCCGACGTGCATGCCGACCCCGCGCGTTGCGGCCTTGCTGGCTCGCCGACGCAGGTCGTGCGCTCGTTTGTGCCCGACCGCGATCAAACGTGCGAAGCCGTTGAGGGCACACCGACCGAGCAGGCGGCAAAGCTTGCCAAGATTATCGAGGGGATGGCATAGATGAGCGGACTGATTATCGATAGCGAAGCCTGCATCGGCTGCGGTCGCTGCGTTCGTGCCTGCGCCTCGGGCGGTATTGTGGTGGAGGGTGAGCGGCCAAACCGCTGCGCCCGCGTAACCGACGGCTGCATCCTGTGCGGCGGCTGCGTCGACGCCTGTCCCGTTAACGCCATCTCGATCGAGCGCGATGAAGCCGTCGGCACGGTGGACCTCGACGCGTATCGAGATATTTGGGTATTCGTTCAGACTGACGAGCATGACACTGTAGCCCCTGTGGCCTATGAGCTCATGGGCAAGGGCCGCGAGCTTGCCGATGCCCGCGGCTGCCGTTTGGTGGCACTAGTCGGCGTGAGCCCCGAGAGTTCACTCGAGGAGCTTGAGCATTTGGTTTGCGCCGGCGCCGACGAAGTGCTGGCCTGTCGCGACGAGCGTCTGCGTCAAAACGACGCGGAAGTCTATGCTCGTCTGATCTGCGATCTGGTAGCCGAGCGCAAGCCCGAGGCCATCCTCTACGGCGCGACCGCCTTTGGTCGCGAGCTGGCGCCCGGCGTTGCCGTCCGCTTGCAGACGGGCCTTACGGCTGATTGCACCGTGCTTTCGATGGATGCGGAGTCGGGCCTACTGCAGCAGACGCGCCCGGCGTTTGGCGGCAACTTGATGGCCACCATTATCTGCCCCAATCATCGTCCCCAGATGGCAACGGTGCGTCCCGGCATCTTTGGAGCGCCCGAGTTTGATTACGGCCGCTCTGGCACGATTACCCAGGTATCGCTGGCGGATGATGTTAAGGCCCGCGTCAATATCTCGATTCCAGCCGAGGAGTGGGGGCAGCAGGCATCAATTGCCGATGCCGAGCGCCTGGTCGTGGTGGGCCGCGGCATTGGCTCCAAGAAGAATCTGCCTCTGATGCGAAAGCTCGCCGATGCGCTGGGTGCCGAGCTTGGTTGCACGCGTCCCGTCGTGGAGGCGGGTTGGCTGGAGTACCGCCACCAGATTGGCCAGACCGGCGTGTCGGTTTCGCCTAAGCTCCTCGTGAGCATCGGCGTTTCGGGTGCTATCCAGCACCTAGCCGGCATCGGCGGCGCGGAGTGCATCGTCGCCGTCAACGAGGACCCGGATGCTCCGATCTTTGGCGCTGCGCAGTACAAAGTTGTCGGCGACGCCGTCGAAGTCGTCGAGGAGCTCCTGGCCCAGCTCGAGCGCTAGGCGCGCGCCAGCCAGTCGCGCATCTCGTCCTTTAAGCGCTCCCAGGTCGCTTGCGTGGCGGGATCGGTAAAGGGCCGCACGATACCAAAGGGCGCGTCGAGCAGGCGGTAGATATCGCCCTGCTTGCGCGCCAGCGCGCGGCTTGCGGGATAGACGAGCTCAAACATAAAGCAGATGAGCCCCACCAAGTAGTCGGCCGGCTCATCGCGTTCGTCGCGTGCGACGCAGCGGTGTTCGTCAAAGGCGGCAAGCGTCGGTACCGAGAAGTGGCTGGTAAGAAATGTATCCTCATCAACCTTGAGGATGGTGTCGACGGTGCTGTCGGCGATGGTGCGCATAATGTCGATCTTGTCGCCATCGCGCACGATATCGCAGAAGTTCCGCGTGCGGGTGTCGAGTTCCGTGGGTAGGCGAAAATCGCTGTGGTGGGCGATGCTTGCACGGATGAGCTCGTCTTCTGCCGGATCGTCGATAAAGTCGCGGATACTTGTTGTCGCGGGCGCGTCTGCAGGGTTTTTGCCAAAGAGAACCTCGACGCCCAACTCCGCATGGCTCATACTCTCGGCATCCTTAAACGTGTCCCAGCGTCGCAACTGTTCAAAGCGACCCATATCGTGTAGCAGGCCGCAAAGCCACGCTAGGTCAATGTCCTGCGGTGACCAGTCCTGTTCGCGCGCCACGGCATCGCATACCTCGGCAACGTGGTACGTATGCTCGATTTTGAGCGCGATACGCGGATTGGCGGCATCGTAAGCATCGGTATAGGTCTTGAAGGCCGCGACTGCCGTCGTTCGATCGATAGCTGTCATAATGACTTCCTAAAAAGCTGTGTCTTTCTGTGTCTTTCGATCCGGTGGCAATTGTAGGCGAACTTTATTGCCACCGGGCGATGATTCTGCCGCGTCGTTGAATGCGGCTCGGAAAGCTTGTCGGGACGAGGAACGCTATGGTGCTCAAAATCGTTAGAACCGTCTGGCCAGTGATGCTTACCTATGTTGCAATAGGCGCGCCGTGCGGAATGATCATGGGGCAGACGGGAATGGAGCCCTGGATGGTCTTTGCTCTAAGCAGTACGTTTGTGACGGGCAGCGGCCAGTTTATGATCTGCAACCTGTGGCTGGCGGGTGTGCCTGCAGCATCGATCGTCGCGAGCGTTGCCGCCATCTCCTCGCGTTTTGCGCTTTACTCGGCATCGATCGCACCGCATCTGAGGGGTGCCTCGAAGCGTCAGACGCTGGCTGTTGCCGCGACACTTACCGAGGAGGCATATGGCATCTCGCTTGCCAAGTTGGTTGAAGGGGAGGATTGGGGCCCGCGCGAGTCCTTTGTGCTCAACGTGATCCTCATCGCAACATGGGGCGTTTCGTGTACGATGGGCGCCATCGTCGGCGCCGTTGTCGATGTTCCCACCGCCATTGCAGCCTTTGTCTGCACCTCGCTCTTTATCTGCCTGCTCTTTTCGCAGCGGCTGTCGCGCGGTAACGTTGTCGCGGCGGTTTCGGGCGCGGTGTCCGTCGCCGTATGCAAGTTCTTGGGCCTCGCGAATATTGCCGTGCCGGCAAGCGTCGTGGTCGGCATTGCCATTGCGCTGGCGTGCGATGCTGTATTTGACGGAAGAGGTGCCCGCGATGCCCGTTAACGAGTTCTTGGTTCTGTGGCTGTCGTCGTGGGCTGCTATCGCGTTCTTTCGCATCGCGCCGGCGTTCGCCTTGCGCGGGCGGACCCTGTCGCCCCGTATTACCGAGGCCCTGGGCTATATCCCGCCCGCTGCCTTTGCCGCGCTGGTCGCCAACGACTTGGTGAGCCCCGGCGCGTTCGACGCGGGACTCTGGCCTGCCTTGGTTCCCTGGATTGCGGCCGCCGGCGTCGTGGTCGTGGCGGTCAAGACAAAATCGATGCTGTGGTGCTGCGTCTCGGGCACCGTACTCTATATCGTCTTGAGCCTTATATAGGGGTGGCGTCGCGGGCGCCGAATCTCGTTCCATCCCAACTTGTCGAATTTTTCACCGAGCTGGTCTATTTCTTCTGGTACCATGGTCAAACTTTACTGTAGCAAAGCGTGACGTGGGCTTTTGTACCCCGTCAGCGGAAATGGGGGTTTCATGGCACAGGAAGCGACCGCCAGCGAGCAAAAGAAATTCAAGGTACCGCGCATCCCGGGCGACATCATGATCTATCCGATGATCGTCGGCCTTTTGCTCAATACCTTCTGCCCGCAGGTCTTTGAGGTCGGCGGCTTCTTTACGGCTGCCTGCCGCGGCGGCTCCAACACCATCGTTGCCGCGATCTTGCTGTTCGTGGGCGCCGGCATCAGCTTTAAGTCCACGCCGGGCGCCATCAAGACCGGCATCGTCGTGCTGATTCCTAAGCTTGTAGTGGCAGCCGCGCTGGGTCTGGGCGTCGCGTACTTCTTTAACGATAACTTTTTAGGCCTGAGCTCGGTTTCCATCATCGGCGGCATCACGTTTTGCAACATGGCGCTCTATACGGGCATCATGGGCGAGTTCGGCGATGAGTCCGAGCAGGGCGCCGTCGGTATCCTGTTCTTTACGGCCGGCCCCGCCGTCACGATGATCATCCTTGGTGTTTCGGGTCTTGCCAACATCCCTGTCGGTACTATCATCGGCTCCATTTTGCCGCTCGTTATCGGCATGGTTCTGGGCAACTTGTTCCCGTTTATCAAGAACCTGCTGGTTCCCGGCGCCAATCCCGCGATCGCTGTAATTGGTTTTCAGCTCGGTGCGTCCATGAGCCTTTCGAGTTTCATCGCCGGTGGTATTTCCGGCATCTTGCTGGGCCTTGTCACGCTGTTTGTCGTCGGTCCCATCACCTTTGCGTTCGAGCGCCTGTGCGGTGGTAACGGCAAGGCTGCCGTGGCTTGTTCCACCATCGCCGGCACGGCTATGACCACGCCGGTTGCTCTCGCCGAGGTCGCTCCGCGCTATGCCGAGCTTGCGCCCACCGCGTATGCGCAGATCGCCACTGCCGTCATCATCACGGCAATCATGGCCCCGATTCTGACCGGCTGGGTCGATAAGAAGTTCTGCCAGAGCAAGGAAGACCTGTCGCCTGCCGGTGTCGAGGCCATCGAAGAGGCTGTCGCGACCGACATCGATGGCGAGTAGCAATCGATACCCATCAATGATTCCGGCGTGCAACTCGCGCCGTTTGAGCGCCCGAACGAGAGCTGTCTTGCAGTGACGTTCGGGCGCTCTGCTATTATTCCCCTTACCCCTGCGGAGTAGGGGGTGTTTGTTGCCCAGATTCGAATTGGGCGATTCTGGCCACTTGGATATTGAAGGGAGGGCGTCTAGTGGTAAAGGCACTCAAGATCGAGATATTCCTGCTGTGCATGATTATTCTTATCGGACTTGCCGTACGAAGCCGTCGCTCCCTGTTCTCGAGCACCCAGCAGCTTTTGTTTAGCATGCTGGGCTACACGTCTGCTGCCTACATTTTCTTCGATATGATCTGGACGCTCTCGGACGGCGTGAGCACTCCTGTAGGCATCACGGCCAACTGGATTTCCAACGCGGTTTCGTTTTCGCTGTTCGCCATCGCGTGCCTCATTTGGTTTTTCTATTCCGAGACGATGCAGGGCTCACGGCTCCTGACCACGCCCTATAGGGTGGTACTTTTAACGTTGCCAACCGCATTGGTGGTCGTTCTGGCATTTACCAGCTACTGGACGCACGCTATGTTCTATATCGATGCGCGGGGCGTATATCGTCGCGGAGCGCTTTATATGATTCAGCCTATCGTTAGCTACTGCTACGTCATATATACGTCCTTGCATGCCTTTATTCAGGCTCGAAAAGTCGAAAGCCTGCAAAAGAAGGCCATTTATCGCACCCTCGCCTTTTTTGCGGTTCCCGCTCTGGTGGGCGGTACCTTTCAGATCGTATACTCGGTGCCTGGCCTTTGTGTCGGCATAATGATTAGCATGTTGCTGCTCTATATCATCTGTCAGGAGCAGCTGATCTCGACCGACCCGTTGACTGGCCTTAACAATCGCAACCGTTTTGAGACCTATATGCTGTCGCTGTTCTCGGGTGCTGATCAGGCCGATGATGTGTATCTGCTTATGATGGACGCCGACGGCTTTAAGCTGATTAACGATCGCTATGGACATGTGGAGGGCGACCATGCTCTCCAGGTCATATCTGCTACGCTCAAAGAGGTCTGCTCGGCGTCTGGTGGTTTTATCGCACGTTATGGCGGCGATGAGTTCGTGGTGCTCCAGAAGGCTGCGGCGGAACAGGACATCATAGACCTGTGTTCGGCGATTAACGACGAGCTCGCTCGTGCCGAGGTGCCGTATGCATTGCGGATGTCCATCGGTTACGCGCGGGTCGGCGATAGTGTTGATACCTGGCAAGACTTACTTCGCGCTGCCGATGCGGAGCTCTACCGCGTCAAGGCCGAGAAAAAGAAAGCCGGCGTCCAGATACGCTAGGAAAAGGGGTGCACGCTTGCGTGCGTGGCGGCCCTCAGCTCACTGATGTACTCCATTAAGCTAAAGTATGTGAATCCTCTCTGCTAAATAAGGGTAGCTCGCTAGGCTTTTTTGGGTTTGTTGACGATGATGATGCCGCCGCAGACCAATAGCAGGGCAACGATGACGGTAACGGGGCTCGTGCCAGCACCCTCGCCGAGCAGTAGCGCGCTCAGCAGCACACCAAAGACGGGGTTCATAAACCCAAAGACCGAGACGCGGCTGACGGGGTTGACGGCAAGCAGGCGCGACCACAGCGAGTAGGCGACCGCGGAGATAAGCGCCATGTAGATGATGAGCGTGATGGCGGGGGCAATCGCCGTGGGGGAGAGCGCGCCACCCATCAAAAAGCCGATGGCGGTGAGGGCCAGGCCGCCGACCAAGAACTGCCACCCGGCAAGCAAGACGCCGTCGTGCTCGCGCGAGAAGATGCCGATCAGGCAGGTCGAAAGGGCACCCGCGACGGTGGAGGCCAGGATAAAACCCTCGCCGTCGAGCGTAAAGCCAAAGGTGCCGTCCGCGCCCGAAAGGTTGACGAGCGCGACGCCGGCAAAGCCCAGTACGCAGCCGAGCACCTTGGCCGTATTGAGCTTCTCGGTGCGAAACGCCAGAGCGGCAAAGAGGATGGCTAGGAAGTTGGCGCTGGCCTCGATGATGGAACTCGACATGGCACTGGCGCGCGAGAGTCCCAGGTAGAAAAAGAAGTACTGCCCGATAGTCTGGAAGAGCGACAGGATACATATGGGCTTGATATCACGCGCTTGCGGAACGAGCGGACGGCGCTGGGCCACGCTCATGCCAACAATGACCAGCATGCCGGCAAGGGTGAAGCGCAGACCGGCGAAGAGCAGCTGCGAGGCGCTGTCGTGCGCCGGGATGCCAAAGAGGCCGTAGCCGATTTTGATGCAGGGGAAAGCCGACCCCCAGAGCGCGCAGCAAACGAGGCAGCCCAGGATGAGTCCGGGCAGGGTGGCGAGATACGGCTTGCGGCTTTCCATGATGTTCTTCTCCTATACGCGCGAAGCAAAAAAGAACCCGCCACCGGGCGTGCCGGTGGCGGGTGTTGTTACCCGAGGGGATTGTACCCGATGGGAACGTATTAAGCGAAGTAGGCTACGCCGCTCTCAAAGATCGGCATGAATTTGTCGCCGGGGACATGCTCGGGCACGTTGCAGTACAGGTTGTCGCCGCGACGCTCGGCATGGCCCATCTTGCCCAGGACACGGCCGTCGGGGCTCGTGATGCCCTCGATGGCGAGTGCGGAGCCGTTGGGGTTGACGGAAAGGTCCATGCTGGGTTTGCCGTTCTCGCCCACGTACTGCGTGGCGACCTGGCCGTTGGCGATCAGCTGGGCGAGCACTTCGTCATTGGCGACAAAGCGGCCCTCGCCGTGGCTGATGGCGACGGTATAGGGGTCGTCCAGGCTGCACTGCGACAGCCACGGGGACAAGTTGGACGAGATGCGGGTGCGCACCAGACGGCTCTGGTGGCGACCGATGGTGTTGAACGTCAACGTGGGCGCATCGGGCGTGGCGTCGACGATGTCGCCGTAGGGCACCAGGCCGAGCTTGATCAGGGCCTGGAAGCCGTTGCAGATGCCCAGCATCAGGCCATCGCGGGCCTTGAGCAGGTCGCGGACTGCCTCGGTGACCTCGGGAGCGCGGAAGAACGCCGTGATGAACTTGGCAGAGCCGTCGGGCTCGTCGCCGCCCGAGAAGCCGCCGGGGATCATAACGATCTGGCTTGCACGGATGCGGCGGGCAAGCTCGTGGGTGCTCTCGGCGACGGCCTCGGGCGTGAGGTTGTTGATCACGAAGGTGTCGGCCTCGGCACCGGCGGCACGGAAGGCGCGGGCGCTGTCGTACTCGCAGTTGTTGCCGGGGAACACGGGGATGATCACGCGCGGGCGGGCGATCTTGGCGCCGCCGTACACGTGGATATCCTTGGCGCGGAAGTCGATGGTCTCGACCTCGGGGGTCTCGCCGGCGCTGCGGTAGGCGAAGACGCCCTCGATGCCGCTCTCCCAGGCCTCCTGGAGCTCGGCGAGCTCGATGACCTCGGAGCCGGTGTCGATGACATAGCCCTCGACGGTGGTGCCCAGGGGCTCGACGACAACGCCGTCGGCGACCTCGGGCAGCTCGGCGTCCTCGGCGAGCTCGACGATAAAACTGCCGTAGAGCGGGGTGAAGAGGCTCTCCACGTCTACATCCTCGGCAAGCTCGATACCGATCTGGTTACCGACGCACATCTTAAAGAGGCTCTCGGCGCCGCAGCCGTAGCCGGGCGTGGATATGGCCAGGGCGTTGCCGGTAGCAGTGAGCGCCTCGACGGCGTCAAACGCGGCGAGCAACTGCTGGGCGTCGGGACGGTAGTCCTCGCCATAGGTGGCGGGGGCGATGCGGACGACGCGGTGCGTGAGGCCCTTGAACTCGGGCGAGACGGCGCGGGCGGCCTTGCCCACGGCGACGGCGAAGCTGATCAGGGTCGGCGGAACGTTGAGCTCGCCGGTCTCGTCCTCAAACGAACCGCTCATGGAGTCCTTGCCGCCGATGGCGCCGGCACCCAGGTCGACTTGGGCCATGAGGGCGCCCAGGACGGCTGCCGTGGGCTTGCCCCAGCGCTCGGCCTCGGTGCGCAGACGCTCGAAGTACTCCTGGAAGGAGAGATAGGCGCGCTTGTGCTCAAAGCCGGCAGCCACGAGCTTGGCGATGGACTCGACCACGGACAGGTAGGCGCCCGCAAACTGGTCGGCCTCCATCAGATAGGGGTTGAAGCCCCATGCCATGGCACTCGCCGTGGTGGTCTCGCCGCCCACGGGGAACTTGGCGACCATGGCCGAGCTGGGGGTGAGCTGCGTCTTGCCGCCAAAGGGCATGAGCACGGTCGCGGCGCCGATGGTGGAGTCGAAGCGCTCGGAAAGGCCCTTGTTGGAAGCGACGTTGAGGTCGGTGACGAGCGAGGTCATGCGCTCGGCGAGCGTGGTGCCGGCCCAGCTGGGCTGCCACACGCTACGGGCGCACACGTGGGCGACCTGGTGCTTGGGTGCGCCGTTGGAGTTGAGGAACTCGCGGGACAGGTCGACGATAGCGACGCCGTTCCAGGCCATGCGCATGCGCGGCTCAGCGGTAACCTCGGCGATAACGGTCGCCTCCAGGTTCTCCTCGGCGGCGTAGCCCATGAACTCCTCGACGTCACCGTCGGCGACGGCGCAGGCCATGCGCTCCTGGGACTCAGAGATAGCGAGCTCGGTGCCGTCCAGGCCGTCGTACTTCTTGGTCACGGTGTCCAGGTCGACATACAGGCCGTCGGCAAGCTCGCCCACGGCGACCGAGACGCCGCCGGCGCCAAAGTCGTTGCAGCGCTTGATCAGACGGCAGGCGTCGCCGCGGCGGAACAGACGCTGCAGCTTGCGCTCGACAGGGGCGTTGCCCTTCTGGACCTCGGCACCCGAGGTCTCGATGGACTCGGTGTTCTGGGTCTTGGAGGAGCCGGTGGCGCCACCGATGCCATCGCGGCCGGTGCGGCCGCCCAGCAGGATGATCTTGTCGGTGGGGGCGGGGCACTCGCGACGAACGTGGTTTGCCGGGGTAGCGCCCACGACGGCGCCAACCTCCATGCGCTTGGCCACGTAACCGGGGTGATAGAGTTCGTTGACCTGACCGGTGGCAAGGCCGATCTGGTTGCCGTAGCTGGAGTAGCCGGCGGCGGCAGTGGTCACGAGCTTGCGCTGCGGCAGCTTGCCCTCGAGCGTCTCGGAAACCGGGACGGTGGGGTCACCGGCGCCGGTGACACGCATGGCCTGGTACACGTAGCTGCGGCCCGAGAGCGGGTCGCGGATGGCGCCGCCCACGCAGGTGGCGGCACCGCCGAAGGGCTCGATCTCGGTCGGGTGGTTGTGGGTCTCGTTCTTAAACAGGAACAGCCAGTCCTGGTCCTCGCCGTCGACATCGACCTTCACCTTGACGGTGCAGGCGTTGATCTCCTCGGACTCGTCGACATCGGTCATGACGCCGGTCTTCTTAAGGTACTTGGCGCCGATGGTGCCCATGTCCATGAGGCAGACGGGCTTGGCGTCGCGGCCGAGTTCGTGGCGCATCTCCATGTAGCGGTCGAAGGCTTGCTGCACCACGGCGTCGTCGATCGTCACGTCGTCCAGGACGGTGCCGAAGGTGGTGTGGCGGCAGTGGTCGGACCAGTAGGTGTCGATCACGCGGATCTCGGTGATGGTGGGGTCGCGGTCCTCATCGCGGAAGTACTGCTGGCAGAAGGCGATGTCTGCCTCGTCCATGGCAAGGCCGCGATCGGCGATAAAGGCGGCAAGGCCGGCCTCGTCGAGCTTGCGGAAGCCGTCGAGCACCTCGACGGGCTGGGGCTCGGGAGTCTCCATGTACAGCGTCTCGGGCAGGTCGAGCGAGGCGATGCGCGCCTCGACGGGGTTCACCACGTAGTGCTTGATGGCATCGATGGCGGCCTCGTCCAGAGCGCCCGAGATCATATAGACCTTGGCGGAGCGCACGGCGGGGCGCTCGCCCTGGCTGATGAGCTGCACGCACTCGCTGGCGGAGTCGGCGCGCTGGTCAAACTGGCCAGGCAGGAATTCGACGGCAAAGACGGCGCCATCGCTTGCGGGGAGTTCGTCGTAGGTCACATCGACCTGGGGCTCGCTAAAGACGGTCGGCACGCAGGAGCGGAAAAGCTCCTCGTCGATGCCCTCGACGTCGTAGCGGTTGATGATCCTCAGGGCCTCGATGCCCTTGATGCCGAGAATTTCGGTCAGCTCGCCCTTGAGCTGCTGAGCCTCGACGTCGAACCCGGGTTTCTTCTCCACGTAGATACGAGAGACCATTGGTTCCTGCCTTCCTGATCGGTTGGGCGTACGGTACGGTATGCGGCAGCGGTCGGTTTACGGGACAAGCCTCGCGGTCGCCTTGAGCCACATGTTTGTAAACCTCACTATGATACGACAGCTCGCGGCGCGTTGAGGACGGCGAGGGTGCTACAGTGAAGCGCAAACAAGAGAAAGGCATCACATGGCATTCGTTTCGCTCGCCATCATCGCACTCGTGGCCTTTGCGAGTCCTTTTATCGCCTCGGCGATTCCCGGAAAACCCGTTCCCGAGACGGTCTTTTTGCTCGTGCTCGGCGCGGTGCTGGGACCCCATATGCTCGGCGTCATCCATGTAGATGCCGAGGTCTCGCTTGTGTCCGAGCTGGGCCTGGCCTTCTTGTTCCTGCTTGCCGGCTTTGAGATCGACCCCAAGAGCATCACGGGCGTCGAGGGGCGCTACGGCTTGGCGACGTGGGTCGTCACGTTTGGTATCGCCTGGCTTGCCGTACGCTTTACCCCGTGGTTCTCGGTCAGTCATTTCGACGGTATCGCCGTGACGCTTGCCCTCACTTCGACGGCGCTCGGTACGCTCGTGCCCATCATGCGTGAGCGCTCGCTCACCGGCACGCGCGTGGGCGACTCGATTCTCGCGTATGGCACTTGGGGTGAGCTCGGCCCTGTGCTTGCCATGTCGGTGCTGCTGTCTGCCCGCACCGGCATCCAAACGCTTGTGATCCTTGGCTTGTTTGCGGTGGTCTGCGTGTTGCTGGCCGTGGTCCCGAGCCGCTCCAAGCGCGTCGGCAGCCGCTTCTTTGCGTTTGTCGAGGAACGTGCCGATACCACGTCGCAGACCTTCGTGCGCCTGACGGTGCTCATCCTGGTCACACTCGTGGCGTTCTCGGCTGTCTTTGATCTCGACATCGTGTTGGGTTCTTTTGCCGCCGGCTTTGTCCTGCGCTACATCATCCCCGAGGGCAACCATACGCTCGAGACCAAGCTCGACGGCCTGGCCTACGGCTTTTTGATTCCGGTATTCTTTACCGTATCGGGCGCAAAGATCAATCTGACGGCCGTGGCGTCGCGCCCGGGTCTGCTCGTGGGCTTTATCGTGGCGTTGTTGATTATTCGTGCCGTTCCCATTCTCATCTCTATGAGCATTTGTCCTGCGACGCGCGATGTGTCGGCGTATGGTCGCATTACCGTGGCCCTGTACTGCACCACGGCCCTGCCGATCATCGTTGCCGTGACAAGCGTTGCCGTCAACGCGGGCGCGCTGTCGCAAGATATTGCGTCGGTCATGGTTGCCGCCGGTGCCATCACGGTGTTCTTGATGCCGTTGCTCGCGCAGCTCTTCTACCGCGTGGTCGACGCCGCGCCGGTCGCCGCCGTGGCAGAAGTTGCCGAGCATCCATCCGATGCGCTCGACATCCTGCGCGCCCATCACGATTTGGCGAGCCTGCTCGCACGTGAGCACGAGCTGCTGACTTCGCATGGCCATGGTCGCGTATTCGAGGGCTTGCCTACGCTCGATACGATTGCCGAGCGTCTTTCCGCCGAGGCGGCGAGCGGCCATATCGATGCCCGTATTGTGGACGCGGCACATCTTCTTGCCGATAAGACCTATGGAGACGAGGTCGACCCGTCCGAGCTGACTCCGCGCGAGCGTCGCCGCCTGGAGCGCGCCAAGCTCGCCGTGCGCGAATACCGCCGCCGCATGCTGGAGCTCTATGCAAGAGAAGAAGCCGAGGACGACGACGGCAAGTAGTCGATACTCTCTCGGGGAAGCCGCGTCCTGCTTTGAAGGCTCGGAACGGGATGTGGTTTCCGAAACGGGGGCCGTTGGGAAACTGTGTCCCGGAATGGGCGCTCAGAGTGGGATGCAGTTTCCGCGAGAGACCCGTTGCGGAAACGGTATCCCAGAATCGGCGTTCAAAACGGGGCGCTCTTTCCGAAACATGGCCCTGAGGGAAGCTGCGTCCCGGTCTGAGTCGGAATTCCGGGACACAGCTTCCCTTTCAAACAGAAGAAGGCGCGCTGCCTGCAGTTGATGCAGACGGCGCGCCTTCTTTGTTGGACTATGTTGAGGCTGGGAGCTGAGGCTTGTGGTCCCTTAAGAGCGGGCGGCTCCGTCGACGGGGAGCACGGCGCCCGTGACATAGGAGGACATGTCGCTCGCTAGGAAAACGAAGGCGTTGGCGACGTCCTCGGGCTCGCCCATGCGGCCGAGCGGAATGGTGGCGATGATGGGCTTGATGACCTCTTCGGGAAGGTTGGCGACCATATCGGTCTTGGTCACGCCGGGAGCGACAGCGTTGACGCGAATGCCCATGGGGGCGAGCTCGCGCGAGAGCGACTGGACCATACCGTTGACGGCGAACTTGGACGTGGGATAGCCAACGCCGGAGGGCTGACCGTACTTGGCGACCATCGAGCTCGTGGTGGTGATGGTGCCGCCGTGGCCTGCCTCGGCCATAATCTTGGCAGCGGCTTGGTGGCCGTTAAAGACGGCGACGACGTTGAGGTCCATGACCTTGGCGAACTCTTCGGCCGTGTACTCCAGAAGCGGCGAGCGCTGGGAGATGCCGGCGTTGTTAACGACCGTGTCCAGGCCACCCATGTCGGCGGCTGCCTCGGTAAAGGCCTCGGTTACGGCCTCGAGCGAGGTGAGGTCGCAGGTGCGGCCCCAGACCTTGGCCTCGGGATAGGCTGCGGCCAGCTTTTCAACGGCGGCGTCGGCAGTCTCCTGACGCGAGCCAAAGACCGTGACGGCGGCGCCCTCCTCGATAAAGCGACAGGCGATGGCATAGCCGATACCGCGCGTGCCTCCGGTGATGATTGCTTTCTTGCCCTCGAGCAACATGGTGCTTCCTCTCATCGCGGGCGGACATTCGCAGCACAGCGTAGCGGTAGCCGGAATCGGTCGCGTCTGCATATCGGTGAACGGTAGCCCGCGTTACCGATGAGCGGTTCGCGCAAATGTACTCTGCCGTTGTGCTTGGGGCAGGAGACAAAAGGGCTCCCGTCCCACATCGGACGGGAGCCCTCAAAGCGTGTATTGCTAGGCAAGCGTTGGATTAGTTGGCCATAACACCTTCGGTCCAGGCCTCGACGTCCTCGATACGCAGGACGTTGGCGACCTCGGCCACGCAGTCGACACTGGCAAGCTCGGCGGCGGCAGCCTGGACGTCCTTCTCGAGTGCGCGGTGCGTCAGGAAGATGACCGAGCAGGCATCGCTGACGCCCGACTTGCCGTCCTCGACCTGGTTGATGAGCGAGATCGAGATGTTGTGCTTGGCAAAGATGTCGACCGTCTCGGACAGGGCGCCCACGCGGTCGGCGACCTTCAGACGCACATAGTACTTGGTCTGGAGTTCGTCCATGGGCTTAAAGGCGAGGTTGTGACCATAGGGCTCAATCTCGGGAAGCGGAGCCACGCCGCGGCTGATCTGCTCGGAGAGCGACAGGATATCGCCCACGACGGCGCTTGCGGTGGGGAAGGAGCCTGCGCCGGCACCGTAGAACATGGTTTCGCCCACGGCGTCACCCACCACGTAGACGGCGTTCATGGCGCCGTTGACCTTGGCGAGCATGTGGTCGGCGGGGATCAGCGTGGGATGCACGCGGACGTCGACGCCGGCGTCGGTGTTGCGGGCGATGCCGAGCAGCTTAATGGTGTAGCCGAGTTCGCGTGCCTGGGCGATGTCCTCGGCGCCGATGGTACGGATGCCCTGCTGGTATACGTCGTCGGTGGTCACACGGGTGCCAAAGCCGATGGAGGCGAGGATCGCCGTTTTGCTGGCGGCGTCGAAGCCGTCGACGTCGGCGGACGGGTCGGCCTCGGCATAGCCCTTGGCCTGCGCGTCGGCGAGCACGTCGGCGTAATCGGCACCCTCGGCGTCCATGCGCGACAGGATGTAGTTGGTGGTACCGTTGAGAATACCGGCGATGGTCAGGATCTTGTTGCCCACCAGGTCGTGCTCAAGCGTGCTCACGATGGGGATGCCGCCGCCGCAGCTGGCCTCGCACTTAATCTGCACGCCGCACGCGCGTGCCTTCTCGGCAAGCGTCTCGACGTGACGGCCCAGTAGGGCTTTGTTGGCAGAGACGACGTGCTTGCCGTGCTCAAAGGCAGTGGTGAAGATCTCGGTTGCGGGATGCTCACCGCCGATCAGCTCGACGACGATGTCGACGGCGGGGTCGCTGACGACGTCGTGCCAGTCACTCGTAAAGGCCTCGCGCTCAATGCCTGCCGCCTCGGCCTGCTCCCAAGCAAGCGCGCAGGCGCGGGTCAGCTTAAGGTCGATGCCGTAGGCTGCCAGGTACTCATCGTGGTGGCTCTTGATCAGACGGGCCACGCCGCCGCCGACGGTTCCCAGACCGATCAGACCGACGTTCACGGTGCGCAGGGGTTCGCTCATAGATAGCTCCTTCGTGCATCTTATGGATGGATTAACCGCTTAAAGGTTGAGTGCATTCTAGCGTGAACCGAGGGCGCGTGCTCGCCAGGCAACAGGAGTCGCACAAAACGGCACCCCCGAAACGCTGCGGAAACATTGGAAACATGCTCGCTACAAACGGAACTCCGTAACAAACTGTCAACGTTTGCACCATGAGGTTTGCCCCGTACCGCAAGACGGCCGCACTGCGGCCAGCGAAGAGGGGGGCACCATGCTTAGCATCAACAACGTACTTAACCGCAGGAGTTTCCTTGTCGGAGCCACGCTTATTTTTGCCCCGATCTATTTCACCCCAGCGTCCGTTTTGCTCAAGAACGCCAAGGACATGAGCTACGACATGACACTAATGGGTGCCGACGGCATGGACAGCCTATGTAATCCAGGACGGCAAGTACATCTCCGCCTAAGTGCATATAACGAGACCGGTGAGGCCGTTTTATTCAGGGCAAGGGCGCTTGTAACAGAACAGAAACATTACTTTCACATAATAAAGTGGCTAAACTGCATAAACTGATAGAAATACGCATAAAAATGGATAAATGGACAAAGCAAAAGAAAAGTTGAAATAATCGCCACTTTTCTCAACTAAAGCGTCTACTATTTTGCGAACGCCGAACACGGCGAAGGATGGCCTGTCGGGTAACCGAAACCCGACGAGATTTGAGAGGAGAGCCGCATGTCGAGCCTCACCGGTAAGTCATTGAACCCTGTTATGAATCGCAGGAGCGTTATCGCGAGCGCAGCAGGTCTGGGGGCGATGTCCATTCTAGCTGGCTGCTCCTCCAACGGCGGCGACAGCGGTTCCGCTTCGAGCGACGCTTCGTTTAAGATCGGCACCATCGGCCCGCTGACCGGCGCCAACGCGTCCTACGGCAAGTCCGTTACCCAGGGTGTCGAGCTTGGCTGCAAGGATTTTTCGACCAAGGAGCTGCCGCTTGCCAGCAAGGCCGAGGATGACCAGGCCGATGGCGAGAAGGCCGTCAACGCCTTCAACACCCTGCTCGACTGGGGCATGCAGGCCCTCGTCGGCCCGACTACCACGGGTGCGTCGGTTGCCGTTGCCGCAGAGTGTGGTAACGACCCCAAGACGTTCATGATCACCCCGTCCGCGTCCTCCGAGGACGTCACCGACGGCAAGGATTGCGTCTTCCAGGTTTGCTTCACCGACCCCAACCAGGGTGTCAACGCTGCCAAGTTCCTGGCGCAGAAGTATGCGGACGAGAAGTTCGTGCTGTTCTATAACTCCGGCGACGCCTATTCTTCGGGCATCGCAGATTCCTTTAAGGCCCAGGCCGCTGAGTCCAAGCTCGAGATTGTTGACGAGGAGACCTTTAAGGACGACTCCGCCACGAGCTTTACGAACCAGCTGACCAAGGCCAAGCAGGCCGGCGCCACCATGATCTTTGCGCCGATCTACTACACGCCGGCGTCCGTCCTGCTCAAGAACGCCAAGGACATGGGCTACGACGTCAAGATGATGGGCTGCGACGGCATGGACGGCATCCTGGGCGTTGAGGGCTTCGATACCTCTCTTGCCGAGGGTCTGCTGCTCATGACCCCGTTCTCCGCCGACGACGAGAAGAACGCCGACTTCGTCAACGCTTACAAGGATAAGTACGGCGATACCCCCGACCAGTTTGCCGTCGACGCCTACGACGGCGTGCACGCGGTGGCCGAGGCCCTCAAGGAGGCCGGTCTTGGTGTCGACGCCGACCCGACCGAGGCCGCCGAGAAGCTGTCCAAGGCTATGCTCAAGATTACCGTTGACGGTCTGACCGGCAAGCTCACCTGGAACGATAAGGGCCAGGTCCAGAAGGAGCCCACGGCGTACGTCATCACCGACGGCAAGTACGTACAGGCCTAATTGGCCGCCTTACATAGAGCGGTTTTGATCCCAAGCAGGGGAGGTTTTGGCCTTCCCTGCTTGCTTGGTATCTAGGGACGATGTAACGTCCCTGTTTCATACATCAACTGGAAACCTATTCGAAAGGGGGATGTGGAACATGACGGTCTTTATCCAATACCTGGTCAACGGCCTGTCCATGGGCAGCGTCTACGCCATCATCGCGTTGGGCTACACCATGGTCTACGGTATCGCCAAGATGCTGAACTTCGCTCACGGCGACGTTATCATGGTCGGTGCCTATGTCTCGTTCTGCGCCACGTCGTATCTCGGCCTCCCGGGCTGGGCATCTGTAGTTCTCTCTTGTGTGGTCTGTACCGTTCTCGGTGTTCTCATCGAGGGTCTGGCATACAAGCCGCTGCGTCAGGCGGGCCCGCTGGCCGTTCTGATCACGGCTATCGGCGTGTCCTACTTCCTGCAGAACGCCGCGCAGCTTCTGTGGGGCGCCACGCCCAAGAACTTCACTTCGCTCGTCACCTTCCAGGTGCCGGAGTTCTTGGCCAAGTTCAACGTAAGCGCCGTCTCGCTCGTCACCATCGTCGCCTGCCTGGTTATCATGGCCGGCCTGATGTTCTTTACAGGTAAGACCAAGATGGGTAAGGCCATGCGCGCCGTGTCCGAGGACAAGGCCGCCGCTCAGCTCATGGGCATCAACGTCAGCCGCACCATCTCGATGACGTTTGCCATCGGCTCTGCGCTTGCCGCCATCGCCGGCGTGCTCCTGTGCTCCTACTCGCCGGTGCTGCAGCCCACGACGGGCGCCATGCCTGGCATCAAGGCCTTCGACGCTGCCGTTTTCGGCGGCATCGGCTCCATCCCCGGCGCCTTTGTCGGTGGCATTCTCATCGGCATCATCGAGGCGATGGCACAGGCTTACATTTCCACGAGCCTTGCCAACTCCATCGTCTTTGGTGTTTTGATCATCGTCCTGCTCGTCAAGCCTGCCGGCCTCTTGGGCAAGTACGTCCCCGAGAAGGTGTAGGTGAGCGTTATGAAGTTTCTTAAAGACAAGCAGACGCGTCACGACTTTGTTACGTATGCCATGTGCATCGTGGCATTTGCCATCGTGTTCTTTATGCAGTCTAACCACATGATCCCGCGCATGATCGCCGGTCAGCTGGTTCCCATCACGGCCTATATCGTCATGGCCATTTCCCTCAACCTCGTCGTCGGCATCGCGGGTGACTTGTCGCTGGGCCACGCGGGCTTTATGAGTGTCGGTGCCTATACGGGCATCGTTACCGCGGTCGCCCTCGAGAGCGCCGTTCCCTCCGATCCGGTGCGCCTTATCATCAGCATCGTGGTCGGCGCTATCGCTGCCGCCATCCTGGGCTTCTTGATCGGCATCCCGGTCCTGCGCCTGAGCGGCGACTATCTGGCTATCGTGACCCTGGCTTTTGGCGAGATCATCAAAGAGATCGTCACCTGCCTTATCGTGGGCGTCGACTCCCGTGGCCTGCATGTGATCTTTAACATCACGGGTAACTCCACGATCGACGACCTGCACCTGCTCGAGGACGGCACCGCCATCATCAAGGGCGCCCAGGGCGCCTCGGGCGTGTCGACGTACTCGACATTCCTCGCCGGTGCCATCCTGGTCATGGTCGCACTCGTGATCGTGCTCAACCTGGTTCGCAGCCGTACCGGCCGTGCCATTATGGCCGTGCGCGATAACAAGATTGCAGCCGAGTCCGTAGGCATCTCCGTCACCGAGTACCGCATGATCGCCTTCGTGGTTTCCGCTGCCCTCGCCGGTGCTGCCGGAGCCCTCTTCGGCGGTAACTTCTCGCAGCTCTCCGCCACCAAGTTCGACTTCAACACGTCCATCCTCATCCTGGTGTTCGTGGTCCTGGGTGGTCTGGGCAATATGCGCGGCTCCGTTATCGCGGCGGCGTTGCTCACGGTGCTTCCCGAGCTGCTCCGTCAGTTCTCGGACTATCGCATGCTCATCTACGCCATCGTGTTGATCCTGGTCATGATCTTTACCAACAACCCGCAGCTCAAGGCGTTCTTCGCACGCATTAAGGATCGCTTTGCTTCCAAGAAGGAGGTGACAGCCGATGCCCAGTAAATTTGAGTTCAAGAAGGGCAAGATGGTCCCGTATCCTTCTGGCGCCATCGTTCCCGATCGTGACCTGGGCGAGCGCCCTGCACTCGAGTGCATCCACCTGGGCATTGAGTTCGGTGGCCTTAAGGCAGTCGACGACTTTAGCCTGACTATCGGCAAGACCGAGATCGCCGGTCTGATCGGCCCCAACGGTGCCGGTAAGACCACGGTCTTCAACCTGCTCACCAAGGTGTATCAGCCCACGCACGGCACCATCCTGCTCGACGGAGAGGATACCTCGGGCAAGTCGGTCTATCAGGTCAACCGCATGGGTATTGCCCGTACATTCCAGAACATTCGCCTGTTCAACACCATGACGGTGGAGGACAACGTCAAGGTCGGTCTGCACAACCAGGAGCGCTATTCCGGTTTTGAGGGCGTGCTGCGCCTGCCGACGTATTGGAAGCACGAGAAGGCTGCTCACGAGCGCGCCATGGAGCTGCTGTCCATCTTTGATATGGAGCATCTGGCAAACGAGCAGGCTGGCTCGCTGCCTTACGGCGCCCAGCGTCGTCTGGAGATCGTCCGCGCGCTTGCCACCAACCCCAAACTGCTGCTGCTCGACGAGCCTGCCGCTGGCATGAACCCGTCCGAGACCGCGGAACTCATGGAGAACATCGTTAAGATTCGCGACACCTTCGGCATTGCCATCATGCTTATCGAGCACGACATGTCGCTCGTTATGAATATCTGCGAGGGTATCTGCGTGCTCAACTTTGGCAAGGTCATCGCCAAGGGCACGGCAGAGGAAATCCAGAACAACGACGCCGTTATCGAGGCATACCTGGGCAAGCAGGATAAGGGGGAGAACTAAATGGCAGAGCCGATGCTTTCCGTCTACAACATCAACGTCTGGTACGGCGCCATCCACGCCATCAAGGACATCTCCTTTAACGTCAACGAGGGCGAGATCGTTGCTCTGATCGGTGCGAACGGTGCTGGTAAGTCCACAACGCTCAAGACCGTCTCGGGCCTGCTGCGCTCCAAGACCGGCTCCATCAAGTTTATGGGCGAGGACATTACCCATACGCCCGCCGATAAGCTGGTTGGTAAGGGCCTGGCTCAGGTCCCCGAGGGCCGTCGCGCCTTTTTGCAGATGACGGTCGAGGAGAACCTGGAGATGGGCGCCTATACACAGCCCAAGTCCACGGTCGCTCCGGGCCTTGAGCGTGTCTACGAGCAGTTCCCGCGCCTGAAGGAGCGCCGTCGCCAGGTCGCCGGCACCCTTTCGGGCGGCGAGCAGCAGATGCTCGTTATGGGCCGCGCTCTTATGAGCAACCCCAAGCTGCTCATGCTCGACGAGCCTTCCATGGGCCTGGCGCCGATTCTGATTGAGCAGATCTTCCAGATTGTCGAGGACCTGCACAAGGCCGGCACCACGGTGCTCCTGGTCGAGCAGAACGCGCAGATGGCGCTCTCGATTGCTACGCGCGGCTACGTGCTCGAGACCGGCAAGATAACCATGACCGGCACGGGTCAAGAGCTCCTGCACGACGATAACGTCCGCAAAGCCTATCTCGGAGGCTAACCCATCCGACAAAAAGGGCGCTGACCAACCCGGTCAGCGCCCCTTTTTTGTTGCGGTGAAATAGGGACTAAATGAAGGCTCCAGAGGCCAAAACAGTCCTTATTCCACCGCAACTTCATTGGGGCGTGCGACGATGACCGTCCCAAATTAGCACCCCTGCACCAAGCCAAGGCCCCGTTCCAGAATGTGCCGGAACGGGGCCTTGGTGGTTGGGGTCTACTGGGTTTTGGTCGCTAGTCTACCTTTTGTCCGCATGTTGGGCAGAACTGGGCTTCGGGTACGAGCGGGGTTCCGCAGTGACGGCAGAAGCGGGCGGGCTCGGCCGGAGCTGCCGGCGCCGTCGGCATCGCAGGCGCTGCGGGTGGAACGACGTTCTGCTGGGCACGCTTCTGGCGACGGCGTTGCTTGCGCTTGGGCTTGGGCGTTGCGGCTGTCGCACCGTTCGCGGCCTTCGCGCGCTTCTTGCGGATACAAAGGACAACAATCGCGCCACCGATGATGAGGACGACCGCCACGCCGCCGCCAATAACAAACGGCAGGTGAGTCTGGACAAAGTAGAGAACATCCTCAGGCAGCGAATGGGGGATATTGGACTTGTAGATGTTTACGTGAAGCGTTGATGAGTCTTCATCGTAATAATCAGTCCAAATCTCGCGATCGCCATTCATGAAAGTAGGGCCGCACCAATGAGAATCAAACTCGCTCTTGGCCCCGGTTTTTGCATCGACTAGGCATGCCGAAGACTTGTCATCGTCTGAGTACGTCCCAAGCATGATTCCGCCATCATGCGAGATGTCGCTGAGATATCCTTCGCCAAAGGGATAAGCAATTGAGCTGATGATCTTGTCACTTTTCAGGTCATAAACACTAAGATTCGCATCTTTTTCATTCAGGTAGTAATCGCCGTCATCTTCTTCAAAAAGATCGTTCGATCCCTTCTTTGTATAGAGGACATAAAGCTCTGCCGACGGGCATGAATAAGGCCATTCAGGAGCGTGGTCATCATCGTTGAAAACAACGCTCATATTTCCATCACGGTCTGCTTTTATTAATGCGGTGTCGCTCTGAAGATAAATATCGTCCGAGTTAGAGCTGGTGACGATATGGTCGATGTCCGAAGACCTATCATCTTTTTTCACGTTAACCGTTTTCAATTCCGTTGACCCTGTATCGCAATTGAAAACCCTAAGAGAAACAACGCCTTTCTCAGCATCGTATGGCAAGAAATAGAGACGGCTCATATCGTCTGAGTAGTAGCAATAAGAGTCATCTTTATCAGATTGATATGTTTGAATTAACTTGTCAGACTTAAGGTCATAGATCTCGATTTTTTTAAGCTCAGATTCATGGTCATAGTGCTCGACGGCTGCTCTATTTCCATCGTAAGAGATGGTTTCATCGGTGTAGGCATATTTGGCCGAAATGATGGGATGGACTGTTTGACTTTGGTTGTCTGGCGAGAATACGACCAAATTATTGCCGTCTTGCCAGTAGAGCTGATTGCTGGATGTGGGGCATGCTGATCCAAGGCTTTTGTCCGGGATGGCAACTGGGCTTGCACTGCCGTCTTTAAAATTGATGAGGGTTATGCTCTTTAAGTTGTAACCGTCATCCTCATCGTAATCGTAATCGTATAAATAGCCGAACTTTGAATCGTCGCTTGTGCTGACATACGAGTTATCGCTGCTGACCTTAAAGCTATACGACTTCTCAAGTTCAGGCGTCGGTACGGTGTCGCCGGCTAATGCTGCGGGAGGGGCTGCGAGCGGAGACAGGGCCGCGATCAGGCCGATGGCGACCGCTGCGATCCTTCCGCTCTTTTGGATGCTCTTAAACATGGCAATCCTTTCCTCTAAATACGAATGCGATACTGCCATGGTTAATCGGGATTCCGAAATCTTGTTGCGCAACATTCACCATCGGCAACATTTTTCGGCCAGCTGTGCCGTCCCCAAGAGATCATTCTGGGTTGCGGTGAAATAGGGACTAAATGAAGGCTCTAGACGCCAAAACAGTCCCTATTCCACCGCAACTTCATGGGGATGTGTGACAATGCCCGTCGGAAAACATCTGCTGTCATTGGGGGCCTATCTATGCTGTACGAGTTTTGTGCCGAGAACTTTGAGCGAGTGCCGGCGGCCATCGAGGCCAGTGCGGGGCGCATTGAGCTGTGTGACAACCTCGCCGTCGGTGGCACCACGCCTTCCGCCGGCGTTATCAGCGCTACAGTCAACTACGCTCACGAGCATGACGCGCGAGTGATGTGCATGATTCGTCCGCGTGGTGGCGACTTTCATTACAACCAGGACGAGCTGCGCATGATGGAGATGGACCTGGGCCTTGCCGTGAGCGCCGGCGTCGATGGCCTGGTCTTTGGCTGCTGCAAGCCCTGTGCCGGCGGCTGGGCGCTCGACGAGCTCACCCTCGGCGCCCTCGTTATGGCTACGGGCTGCGCGACCGAGGAGTGCAAGCGCGAGTCCCTTGACATCACCTTCCACATGGCATTTGACCAGCTCTCGCCCGAGGCTCAGCTCGATGCGATTGATACACTTGCCGACTGCGGCGTTACGCGCATCCTCACGCATGGCGGTGCGGCCGGTACGCCGATCGAGGATAATTTCAATCACCTGGCTCGTTTAATCGAGTATGCGGGCGATCGCTTGACCATCCTTCCCGGAGGCGGCATTACCACGGCAAATCGCGACGCGGTCGCGGCGGCGCTAGGCGTCTCCGAGCTCCATGGCACCAAGATCGTGCCGCTGGAGGTATAACCCGTGGCGCTGGTATTTGACGTTCAGCAGGCGAGCGGTAAGCCCGACGACAACCGTCGTCCTGGCACCGCGTGCCCCTTTTGTGACACGGAGGGGCTCGCCAACATCATCCAGCGCGATGGTGACTGCATCTGGCTCGAGAATAAGTTCAAGACCTTGCGAGCCACCCGTCAGACCGTATTGATCGAGTCGGCCAATCACGACGCCGACCTGGTGACCTATGCGCCGGATGAGCTGCATCATGTGATGCGGTTTGCCCTGGGCTGCTGGCAGCAGATGATCGATTCCCAACAGTACCGCAGTGTGCTCATGTACAAGAACAAAGGCCCGCTTTCGGGCGGCAGCCTCGTCCATCCACACATGCAGATTGTGGGCTTGGAACAGGAGGACGGCTATGCTGCGCTGGCTTCCGCCAATTTCGAAGGCATCAATGTCTGGCAGCAGGGGAGAATCTCGGTCAGCATCTCAACCGAGCCGATCATGGGATTCTTTGAGGTCAACGTTTCAGCCCCGCAGGGAATCGCCGCCAGCGATGACGCGCGAGACCAAGCCGAAGCGGACCTGTTTGTCGATGCGATTCAGGTGGCCCTGCGCTATATCCTGCACGAGCATCACGGCGGTCGCGCGGAGTCGTACAACTTGTTCTTCTACCACATGGACGGCCGGACCATTGCCAAGGCGCTGCCACGTTGGGTGGTATCGCCCTACTTTGTGGGCTATCGCCTGGCCCAGGTCAATGCCGAGACAACGCTCGATATCGATGCTGAGCGCCTGCGCGCGCATCTGGAAACGCTCGTGTAGAAAGGCGAGCGCCTGCGAAAAGTGTGCTGCCTAGCGTGCCATCGCGTCGCGGCCGGCCTTGACCCGCTTGCGCTGTTTGGCGCGCTCCTCGCCGGTCAGACGCTCAAAGAGATGCCCGATAATCGAGGCCAGCACCTGCTGAAACAGCGTTCCGCACATGACGGGAAACACGACTTCGCCCGGAAAGTACTGCGTGGCGATGACGGCGCCCGAAGAGATGTTACGCATGCCGCAGGTAAAGCACATGGTAGTCGTCTCGCCATACGGCAGATGCAGCGCATGGGCGACCAGAAAACCGACGACAAAGCCGCTGATGGCGAAGATCAAAATAAAGAGGGCGACTTCCAGGCGCACCGTGTTCATGTGCAGCACGTAGTCGCTCATGGCGGTGGAGTTGGACGCGATGACGCCCATCATCATGAACTTGCAGGCGGGCGAAAGCGCGGGGGAGAGTTTCTCATGACCCCATCCGCGCGTGAGTTCGTTAATGACGATACCGAGCACGGCGGGTATGGCGATCATAAAGGCCATGTCTTGCATCATGCTCGGCACGTCGATCGAGACGGTGGCGCCCAGCAGGAGCTTGAGCGTAAGAGGAATCGTCACAGGCGAGATAACCGAGGACGTCAGGATAATGGTAAGCGCGAGCGGGCCGTTGCCGCCGAACATGCTAATCCACATAAAGGCAGTGACCGCCACGGGTACGCTGTACTCGAGCACGATGCCGCAGACAAGGTTGGGGTTGGAACCAAAGAACAGTGAGCCCATGGCATACGCCGCGATGGGGATGAGCACAGCCGAGACAATTAACGCCAAAATCAAATGCAGGGGACGGCGGAACACCTCAGCCACCTGGTGAAAGGTGTTGCTGAGCGCACCTTGGAATGTCATAAAGGCGAAGAGGACGGGAACGATGGGCTTGAGAACGCCGATCTGCTGGGGAAAGAGCACGCCGAGCGCCACGCAAATCGGAACGATGATCTGCATGTGCCCCGCGAGAAACTTGCCCAGTCCAACCCATTGCTTCATATGCGCTTGCGACTCCCTTTGCTCGTGAATCCGTTTTGAATGGATATGCTAGACGCTCGCATGCGTCCGTGCGTCAGAAACGCTCGAATATTTCGAGGCTATTACCGGCATCGTTTACCGAAACCGCGGCGTGCTGCGGCGATTTGCGTCCGCACTGCACGGTATAATAAATCCGTTCAACAGATCTGCCTGCCGAAGCGGGCATACACAGAGGACTCATCGCTATGAACCGTGAGAGGTATCGCGGCGACCTGCCCCTATCGGGGGTGGGTGCCTATGTCATCGCTTAAGACGACGCATCGCTGGGCGGTCGCTCAGCAAAACCCCGAGCTCGAAAAGGAGCTTTCGGCTGGCCTGGGCATACCCGGGCTGGTGGCGCGCATTATGGTTGCGCACGGCATTACATCCATCGAGGAAGGTCAGCTGTTTTTGACGCCTTCGCTCGATCGCGATTGGGCCGACCCACTCATTATCCCGGGCATGTCGGTCGTTGCCGACCGCGTTGAGCGTGCTATTCGCAACCACGAGCATATCGCGGTCTTTGGCGATTTTGACGTTGACGGTATTACGTCGACCTGCCTGTTGACCGAGGCGCTGCGCACGTTTGGCGCCAATGTCACGCCGTTTATTCCGCATCGCTTTGACGAGGGCTACGGTCTTTCGCGCGCGGCGCTCGACCGCGTTAACGAGCTCGCTCGCCCCCAGCTGATCGTGACCGTCGATAACGGTATTGCCGCCAAGGAAGAGGTTTCCTATCTGGAGAGCCTGGGGATCGATTTAGTGGTCACGGACCATCACGAGCCCTCCGACCAGGTGCCGCAGGGCGTGCCCCTGACCGACCCAAAGCTCGAGGACGAGGGTCCCTCGCGCGAGCTTGCCGGCGCCGGTGTGGCGCTCAAGCTGGTGCAGGTCCTGGGCGAGCGTCTGGGCAAGCCGTCGTATTGGCGTTCGCTGATCGAGGTCGCGGCGCTTGGTACCGTGTCCGACATGATGCCGCTGACGCCCGAGAACCGCGCGCTGGTCGCCGAGGGCATCCAGCAGATGCGCGTGACCGCCCGCCCCGGCTATATCGCGCTGGCCGCGCTCGCCAAGGCCGACCTCTCTAGTATTACGGCCGATGGCCTGTCGTTTTCGCTCATTCCCCGCTTGAACGCCGCCGGCCGCATGGCCGATCCCAAGCTGGCGCTCGACCTGCTGCTTGCCCGCGATCCCATCGAGGCAAGCGCGCTGGCGGCCGAGCTCGAGGAGATTAACCGTCAGCGTCGCGAGATCGAGGCGGAGCTCACGCGCGATGCCATAGCAAAGGTCGAGGAGACCTATGACGGCGGTCGCGCAATCGTCGTGGGTGGCGAGGGCTGGCACGAGGGCGTCAAGGGTATCGTAGCGAGCCGCCTGACCAACCGTTATCACGTGCCGGCGCTGCTGTTCTCGATCGAAGACGGTATCGCTCGCGGTTCGGGTCGCTCGGTGGGCAAGGTCAACCTGTTCGACGCCGTAGAACGCTGCTCGGATCTGCTGATTCGTCGCGGCGGGCATGCGGGTGCGGTGGGCGTGACCATCGAGGCATCCAAGCTCGACGAGTTCCGTCGTCGCCTTTCCGCCGTGCTGTCCGAGCTTCCCGCCGAGGACTTTGAGGACACCGACGAGGTTGCCGCCACCGTCGACCTCTCCGAGCTGAATATCGAGACCATCGAGCAGATCTCCCGTCTTGAGCCGTTTGGCCAGGGCAACAAGGTGTCGCTGTTGGCGGCCGAGGGCGTGACAATGTGCGATCGCGCCGTGGTGGGCAAAACCGGCGAGCACATGCGCTTCGTGGCGACCGATGGCGCCGCGAGTGTGCCGGCCATTATGTTCCGCGTGCCGCAGATCGATAAGCTCATCAATTGCGATAGCGCTGTCGATTTGGTGTTCGAGGCCGTGGCCGAGCATTGGCAAGGTCGCGTAAAGCCAAAGCTCATGATCAAGGATGTCTTGGTCCGCGATACTACGGCGCCCAATATCGACGACCCGGCATGTGAGCTTCGTCGCGGCGTGGAGCCTGCAGACGCCGGTCTTCGTCTGGAGTCCCGAAAGCGCCAAACGCTCGCCCAGCTTTCCTATACCGAGCTGACGCGCTCGCTTATCCATAGCTTTATCGGCTCGAACCGGCCGCACCGCGCGCAGGTCGAGGCGCTCGATGCCCTGGCCGATCACCAAAGTGTTCTGGCCGTTATGGGAACGGGGCGCGGCAAGTCTCTTATCTTCCATGTGCATGCCGCGCGCGAGGCGGTCCTTCGCGGGCGTGCGAGCATCTTTGTCTATCCGCTGCGCGCGCTCGTTGCCGACCAGGCCTATCACCTCTCGTCGACGATGGCCGCACTCGGTATTGGCGTAGGCGTGTTGACTGGCGAGACCGTGGAGGCGGCGCGCGATGACGTGTTTGCCGGCTTGGCTTCGGGCCGCACCGGCATCGTGCTCACGACGCCCGAGTTCCTGTCCATTCACCGCGACCGCTTTGCGCGTTCGGGGCGCATCGGTTTTGTCGTTATCGATGAGGCGCATCATGCCGGTCTTGCCAAGGGCGGCGACCGCAGCGCCTATCTCGACATGCCTGATATCCTCAAGGCCCTGGGCGACCCGGTCGTTCTGGCCGCGACTGCCACCGCAACGGCTCCGGTTGTGGCCGAGCTCGCCCGCGTGCTACCGATTACCCGTACGGTAGTCGACCAGACGGTGCGCGAGAACTTGCAGCTCGAGGATGACCGAGATCTTGCGAGCCGCGAGAACCGCCTGGTGTCAATCGTGGCGACAGGGGAGAAGACCGTCATCTACGTCAACTCGCGCGACCAGTCCGTGGCGCTTGCTAAGACGCTGCGCAAGCGGGTACCCGATTGCGCGACCCGCATCGCGTTCTATAACGCGGGGCTTGCGCGCTCCGATCGTCGCCGTGTCGAGGAAGCGTTTCGCGACGGAAGCCTCAGTTGCATCGTTTCGACCTCTGCCTTTGGTGAGGGCGTGAACCTGCCCGATATCCGCCATGTCGTGCTCTACCACATGCCGTTTGGCGCCATCGAGTTCAACCAGATGAGCGGCCGCGCCGGTCGCGACGGGCAACCTGCCGTGATTCACCTGCTCTATTCGTCGCGCGACGCCCGCATTAACGAGCGCCTGCTCGACTGCTACGCGCCCGAGCGCGACGAACTCGTCACGCTCTATCGCGCGCTGCAGACTATGTGGCGCTCCAACCGCGGCAAGACCGGAGACGATTCCTTTAGCGCGAGCGATATCGACATCGCGCAGATGTGCCTTGCCATCGATGCTCGCACGCCGGTCGACGAGCGCTCGGTGGAAAGCGGCCTGGGAATCTTCGAAGAGCTTGGTTTCTGCCGTGTTTCGGGGTTTGACGACACCCGTCGCATCGCGATGGCCGAAAACCCCGGCCGTGTGCAATTGAGCAGGTCAATTCGCTATTTGGAGGGCTTGCGCTCGCGCATGGAGTTCTCGTCTTTCCGGAGCTGGGCGCTCGATTCGTGCGCTTCTGATATGCTAGCCAAAGTTAACCGCCCGATCGTACCGCGGGCCTAGGGGAAGGGGACCTCGATGGATGCCGCAGCCCGTACCGCCCATGATTCCACCCTCCAGCCGTTCTCGGAGATGGAGCACTATAAACATGCCGATGAGCTGCCGCCCGAGATTATGGCGGACAGCTACGACAAGCTGGAGCGCCTGTGCCTCAAATATATGAATGAGGACGACCTTTCTAAGGTGGAGCAGGCCTATTGCTTTGCTGCCGAGAAGCACTGCAACCAAAAGCGCCGCTCGGGTGAGATGTACATCAACCATCCCGTCGAGGTGGCCATCATTTTGGCCGACCTCAAGATGGACTGCGATGTGGTGTGCGCCGCGCTGCTGCACGATACCGTCGAGGATACCGAGACCTCGCTTGCCGATGTTTCCGGCCTGTTTGGCGATACAGTGGCCGAGCTCGTCGATGGCGTGACCAAGCTCACCAACATCGAAGTCGATAGCATGGACGAGAAGCAGGCGCTTACGCTGCGCAAGATGTTCCTCGCCATGTCCAAGGACATCCGCGTCATTATCGTTAAGCTTGCCGACCGTCTGCATAACATGCGTACGCTGGCGGCCCTTCGCGAGGACCGTCGTCTGTTTAAGGCCCGCGAGACCATGGACGTGTATGCGCCCCTGGCCGACCGTCTGGGCATGAGCTCCATTAAATGGGAGCTCGAGGACCTGTCCTTCTTCTACCTTGAGCCCGATGCCTACCAGCGCATCGCACGCATGGTGGCTGAGTCGCGCGAGGTTCGCGAGCGCTATCTGGCCGAGACCATCAAGACGCTCACCGACGAGCTCAACCGCATTGGCCTGGAAGACTTCCAGATCAACGGCCGTTCCAAGCACTATTGGTCCATCTACCAAAAGATGAAGCGCAAGGGCAAGGAATTCTCCGAGATCTACGACCTGGTGGCACTGCGCGTCATCACGCATTCGGTGCGCGATTGCTACTCCACACTCGGTGCGGTACATACGCTGTGGCACCCCATGCCCGGTCGCTTTAAAGACTATATCGCCATGCCCAAGGTCAATAACTACCAGTCGCTCCATACGACGGTAATCGGCCCCACGGCCCGCCCGCTCGAGATTCAGATTCGAACCTACGAGATGCATGAGCAGGCCGAGTACGGCATTGCCGCCCACTGGCTCTATAAGAAGTCGGGTGGATCGTCTGCGTCTAAAACCAATGATGCCCAGCGTCTGGACGACCAGATTAACTGGCTCAAACATTCGCTCGATTGGGCTGCGTCTGATGAGATCACCGACGCCAAGGAATACCTGCATTCGCTGAAGGTCGACCTCTTCGATCAAGAGATCTTCGTCTTTACGCCCAAGGGCGAGGTCATGGCGCTTCGTGCCGGCTCCACGCCGCTCGACTTTGCCTACGCCGTTCACACCGAGGTGGGAAACCACTGCGTCGGCGCTAAGATCAACGGTGCGGTGGCCCCGCTCACGCACGAGATCAAGACGGGCGATCGCGTTGAAATCCTGACCAACAAGAGTTCCAAGCCGTCGCGTGATTGGCTCAAGATCGTTAAGACGCCTTCCGCCAAGTCAAAGATCCGCCGTTACTTCGCTGCCGCGACCAAAGACGATGACGCTGCTGCCGGCCGCGATATACTGGCCAAGGACCTGCGCAAGCGCGGGTATGGCATCTCTACGCCGCGATCCACGCGTGCGCTCAACGCCGTGGCGGAGCAGCTGAACTTCAAGCAGCTCGAGGACCTGTTTGCCGCCGTGGGCGCCGGTAAGGTTGCCCCGCGCGCCGTGGGTAACAAGGTCGAGCAGATTTTGGACCCCAAGCCCGAGGAGCAGCTCACCAAGGCCGAGGCTATCGCCGAGGTCGTGAAGCAGCCTGCCCGTGGCTCCAACCGCAAGCCGCAAAAGCGCGGCAAGAGCGCCAGCAACGGCATTATCGTCAAGGGCGAGAGCAACAGCGGTCTGCTGGTCCGTCTGGCGCATTGCTGCAACCCCGTGACGGGCGACGATATCGTCGGCTTCATCACGCGCGGTCGTGGCGTCTCGGTGCATCGCGCCAACTGCCCCAACGTCAAGGGTCTTATGGAACATCCCGAGCGCATGATCGAAGTGGAGTGGGACGGCGCTGCCGACACCCTCTTCCAGGTCGAGATCGTAGTCGAGTGCCTGGACCGCATGGGCCTGCTCAAGGATGTCACCATTGCCATTGGCGATGCGGGCGGCAATATCCTTTCTGCCGCCACGTCGACCAACCGCGAGGGTATTGCAACCCTGCGCTTTATGGTCGAGATCTCGGACGCGAGTGGCCTGGATCCGCTGCTGGCCTCTATCAGCAGCGTTGACTCGGTCTACGACGCGCGCCGCCTGATGCCCGGCGAGGGTGGAGCCCAGCTTAAGCGCCGCGTTTAGTCGCGACGAACGTGCCACATTATCGATATTCGCTACACTCGAGGCATCGTTTGATGCCTCGAGTTCTATAGAGAGGAGAGGGACATGAGTGGTGTGTCCTTGGATGTAACTCCCAAGGGATCGGTCGAGATCGAGACGCTCGTAAACGGTCCCATTCAGACCAATAGCTATGCTGTTATTTCGGACAATGAGTGTGTGATTATCGACCCCGCATGGGAAGGCGAGCGCTTGGTAGAGCATATTCGAGCCAAGCATCCCGGCGTACGCATGCTTGGCGCCGTATGCACTCATGGCCATGCCGATCATGTTGGTGGTGTTGCCGGCGTGCGAACCACCGTTGGCGAGGGCTGTCAGTATGAGCTGTGTGCTAAGGATGTGGCGGTGCCGCATGCGAACATCGAGGAACAGCGAGCTATGTGGGGCATTGAGACGCCCGACCCTGGGGAGCCGACGCGCCTGCTCGCCCAGGGCGATGCTCTCGAGGTGGGCGATATCTGCCTGCAGGTGATCGAGACACCAGGGCATACGCCGGGCGGGATCGTCTTGTTTGCTGCCACCGAGCAGGGGAACATCGCCTTTGTGGGCGACACCCTGTTTCCGGGTGGGCACGGCCGCACCGATCTTTCCGGCGGAGACGAGGCGGCGATTCTGCGCTCGCTCTCCAAGCTCGCCCGGCTTCTTCCGCCCGACACCGTTTGCTTAACCGGCCATGGCGATTCGACCACCATGGCACGCGAGCTCATGCAGAACACTTTCATGCAGGTGTAGCTTTATAGTCAGCTTCTAAAGCACGAGAAGCGTCTAAACGTCAAGCTATTTTTCCCCAACGGGTCGATTCCGTAGGGCAAACGGTCAAAAAAAGTCTGTTTGGACGATATTCGTGAACAAACGAACGTTTATGCTCGGGTACGCCGTGGTAAAATCTCAGGCGTTATCGGAGCAACCTTACAGGAGGTTTCTTTTATGCTCGTCAACGCAGCAGACATGCTCAAGAAGGCCGAGGCCGGCAAGTACGCTCTCGGTGCCTTCAACACCAACAACCTCGAGTGGACCCTGGCTATTCTCCAGGCCGCCGAGGAGGCCAAGTCTCCGCTGATCCTTCAGTGCACCGCTGGTGCCGCTAAGTGGATGGGCGGTTTCAAGGTCTGCGCCGACATGGTCAAGGCTGCCGTCGAGGCCACGGGCGTTACCGTTCCCGTCGCCCTTCACCTCGATCACGGTTCTTACGAGGACTGCTTCAAGTGCATCGAGGCCGGCTTCACGTCCATCATGTATGACGGCTCTCACGAGGAGACCTTCCAGCTTAACCTCGACCGCACCAAGGAGCTCGTTGAGCTTGCCCACTCCAAGGGCATGTCCATCGAGGCCGAGGTCGGCGGCATCGGCGGCACCGAGGACGGCGTGACCTCCAACGGCGAGCTCGCTGACCCCGCTGAGTGCAAGCAGATTGCTGACCTGGGCGTCGACTTCCTCGCCTGCGGCATCGGCAACATCCACGGCGTGTATCCCGCCGACTGGGCTGGCCTTTCCTTCGAGCGTCTGGGCGAGATCAAGGCTCAGACCGGCGACCTGCCCCTCGTTCTGCACGGTGGTACCGGCATCCCCGAGGATCAGATCAAGAAGGCCATCTCCCTGGGCATCTCCAAGATCAACGTCAACACCGACCTGCAGCTCGTCTTCGCCAAGGGCGTCCGCGAGTACATCGAGGCTGGCAAGGATCAGCAGGGCAAGGGCTTTGACCCCCGCAAGCTCCTCAAGCCTGGTCGCGACAACATCGTTGTTCGCACCAAGGAGCTCATGGAGGAGTTTGGCTCCGTCAACAAGGCGTAAGCGTCGCTAAACTTCCCGCCGGAAGCCCCGTCCCCCTACACTGTTTCCTTTGCGCTCACCTGGCTTCGCCAGAAGTCGCGCCAAGGAAACAGTTCCGGGGGATGGGGCTTCCTTTGTTTAACGCCGCAGGGTTACTGGGCTGAATTTATTTATTGACTACCGTTCGGCGGCGTTGATGGCTCCCTTGTTGGGGCTTTCTTTTTATCTCGCTACAATGGGCTTCAAGCGTTCTAGTGACTTGGAGTTTTGGTATGGCTGTTATTGATGTGCTGCCTTCGGATGGGAAGGTTATTGGCGAGGGTCCTGTTGGTTGCTCTGTTGATGTTTGCTGTGATGACTTTCGTCATCTCGATATTGGACTGCCGCCTGAGATTCTTCGTCTCAAGGATGCCGGGTATTTGACGCAGGCTGTTGCTGCTTGCGATCGCCTTCTGGAGCAGAACCCTGAGCCTTCGCTGGCTGCTTGTGTTCGTGCCGAGCGGTATCGCATGCTCGAGACGCCGCTTCATTTTTCGGTGTCGCGCGATCAGGCTATTGCGATGATTCGCGAGGAGTGGCCAGAGTTTACCGAAGAGCAGCTTGACGACCTGATCAATCGTAAGCGTATTGACTGGCGCTTTATCGATGGCGAGCTGTTCGTTCTCGACAACTTCCTCGATTCGCTTCGCGTGTACCCCAAGGAGGTTCCGGGCCTGCGTCCCGATTCTGCGGACGGCATCGCGCTGCGTAACCAGATGCTCAGGGAGATGGAGTCGCAAAACGGGTTGGCTCGCGTCATCACGCTTAAGGCATCCGTGTCTGTCCCTGGAGCTCTGGAGGGAGAGGCTGTTCGCGCGTGGCTACCCGTTGCTGCCGCCTGTCGTCAACAGTCTCAAATCGAGGTTCTCGATATGACGTCGGGGGGTACCGTTGCCCCTGAAAACGTTTCGGCTCGCGCTGCCTCTTGGACATCTTCGACTGAACATTCATTCTCGGTGACCTATCGCTATCACGTCGATGCCGCCTATTGCGATATCTATGGTGGCGCGCTCCCATCGCATCCCTGTATGGACGCGCCACTGCCCGAGGACACCTCCGAGGACCGTCCGCACATTGCGTTCACGCCGTACATGCGACAGTTGACGGAGCGTGTTATTGACGGTCTCGAGAATCCGCTCGATCGCGCTCGTGCTATCTATGATTACCTGACACAGCATATTGACTATCGCTATCAGCCACCGTACCTGCTTTTGGGCTCCATCGCCGATGACTGTGCACACTCGCTCCGCGGCGATTGCGGCGTTATGGCGCTCACGTTTATCACCATGTGCCGCATCGCGGGCGTGCCCGCCCGCTGGCAGAGTGGCCTGTATGTTGCGCCTGATTCGGTGGGGCCGCACGACTGGGCAGAGTTCTATACGCCGCAAACCGGGTGGCTCAACGCCGACGTGTCATTTGGATCTTCTGCTCGCAGGATGGGCGAGGAGTGGCGCCGCCGTCACTACTTTGGCAATCTCGATCCGTGGCGTATGGTGGCCAACAATCGATTCCAGGCTGAGTTTGTGCCTTCTTTCGACGGCATGCGTGAGGACCCCTATGACAACCAGATGGGCGAGGCCTCGGTTGACGGACGTGGATGTCGTAAGCGGGAGATGTTGCGCAAGGTTGAGCTTATCAAAATGCTCGAAGTTCCATTTTCGGACTAATCAACAGAAAGCTGTGATAAACTAACTCACGCATTACGTGCCCGAGTGGCGGAATTGGCAGACGCAGTGGACTCAAAATCCACCGTTGGCAACAACGTGCGAGTTCGAGTCTCGCCTCGGGCACCATACATGCAAGTGAGCGTTCAAGGGGGTCAAGACCCCCTTTTTCGTGCCGAACTCGCGTGAGCGCGCGGAGCGTTAAGCAAACAGGCCCGTGGCCTGTTTGTAGCGGAGCGTGGCGAGGGCGCCATGCGCCCGAAGCCCGGGGCTTCGCGAAGCGAAGGCCCTTCGAGTCTCGCCTCGGGCACCATACATGCACCTGCGCTTCAAGGGGGTCAAGGCCCCCTTTTTCGTGTACGTAATGTGATAACGCGCGGCACGTGTTATTATTCGCAAGGCGTTGTTCCCGCAATGCCCTAAAGAGGAACCCGAGGGTTCCCACCTTTTGGCGCCAATGAGCAGCTGACTGGTCATACAACTTAGATTCCCTTCCTCATACCGAGGATGTCTATGTGTACGACCTGGTTGCAAAGAAGCGCTGGGTTATTTTTTTTATGAATGGAGGTAGGGAAAATAGCTAAGTCTGATGACACCCGCATCAACGACGAGATCACTGCATCTTCGTGCCGTTTGATTGGCGTCGATGGCTCTCAGCTCGGCCTGTTCGCCATCCGCGATGCCCAGCGCGTCGCCGACGATCAGGGTCTCGACCTGGTCGAGATCGCTCCCAACGCGGAGCCGCCGGTCTGCAAGGTCATGGACTACGGTAAGTTCAAGTACCAGCAGGCCATGAAGGCCAAGGCCGCTCGTAAGAACCAGTCCAAGGTCGAGGTCAAGGAAATGAAGTTCCGACCCAAGATCGACGTTGGCGACTACGAGACCAAGAAGGGCCACGTTCTGCGTTTCCTCAAGAAGGGCGCACGCGTTAAGATCACCATCATGTTCCGCGGCCGTGAGATGGCTCACCCGGAGCAGGGTCTTAACGTTCTCGAGCGTCTCGCCGAGGATCTCAAGCCTTACGCTACGGTCGAGTCCAAGCCTAAGATGGAAGGCCGTAACATGCTTATGCTGCTCGCCCCGATTAAGGGCGCCTTCGATGAGGATAAAGCGGCAAGCGATACCAAGTAACTAGTGTTCTGTAACCGATTAAGGAGTATTTCATGCCTAAGATGAAGTCCCACAGCGGCACCAAGAAGCGTTTCCGCAAGACTGGTACCGGCAAGCTTATGCGCGCCAAGGCTTTCAAGAGCCACATCCTGAGCAAGAAGTCCACCAAGCGTAAGCGTGGCTTCCGTCAGGAGACCGAGATCGCCGCTGCCGACCGCAAGGTCATCAAGTCGCGTCTCGCCTAAGTTCGCGTTCCCGTTTTTCGTTTTACCGTCTAGGAGTTGATAGAACATGGCACGTATTAAGCGCGCTGTTGCCGCCAAGAAGAAGCGCCGTACCGTTATGCACCGTGCGAAGGGTTACTACGGTGCCGCTTCGCGTACTTACAAGCATGCTAAAGAGCAGGTCCAGCACTCCCTGCAGTATCAGTATCGTGATCGCCGCAACAAGAAGCGCGAGATCCGCTCTCTCTGGATCACCCGTATCAACGCTGCTGCTCGCCTGAACGACATCTCTTACTCTCAGTTCATGCACGGCCTGAAGGTTGCCGGCATTGAGCTCGACCGCAAGGTCCTGGCCCAGATGGCTTATGAGGACATCGAGTCCTTCAACGAGCTGGCTGCCATTGCCAAGAAGGCTCTCGAGGCCTAATAGATTCTGTTGAATCGCTAGGGGAGTGTCGCACTGTGCGCGGCACTCCCTCTTTTTTATCGAAAGCGCTGGTTTATATAGCAAAAGCGCGGGTAGATAGACACTTACAGGTGACCGATCTTTATATATCTCTTAACCGAAGGGTCATCATCTGATATGCGCAGTATTTCTGCACCAGCCTTTCTATTACTTATATAGGAAGCGATAAGTTGTGTAGGACTTGTGAAGAGTGGAATTGACGTCCCACATCGCTTCGCGGTCTGGCAATATATCTCCTTGCCGCGCGGCCCGGTCGGACCGGATCAGCCGCGGGGCGTGCACCTTGAGAACCGGATACTGCGAGGATGGACA
>CABQJU010000014.1:0-56411 GCA_902464575.1 uncultured Collinsella sp. | reverse complement strand
TTGGAGAGAACGCTCCCGCAAACTGCCTCTTGACAACTTATAGGAGCGTCGGTTTCAATGCTGAAATCCCACGATTTTGCCGCCGAAAAATGCGGCTGTTTCAGGGGCTCAAAAACAGCCGTTCACTTCTCGGGAAAAGAATTAGACCTCGACAGCGGGGGGATGGGGTGCCGGTGCAAAACGGCGTCAAGGGTTGGTCGAGCAGGCGGTTTCTCCATTGATGTCCGCACGGCATGTGACACTTACCCTGCCGCCCCGCTCTGCCGCGGCGGCATGCGTCTGAACAATGACCCTCTAAGGAGTTCGATACCGATGAGTGACAACGCAAAGCATCTCGCAAAGAAGTGCGTCAAGGACGCGGGGCCGTGCCTCGCACTGTGCTTTGCCGACGCAGCGGTCGCGCTGCTGGCTGTTCTGGGGCCATTCGACGTGCTCCGAAGTACCAGTTCCCTGCACGTTTGCATGGCCCTTGCCGGCGCCATGATGACCGGCGGCGTGCTCGATCTGGTTTTTTGGGTGCTTGACCCGTTTGGATGGAAGAACGAAGGGTAAGCCCTAAGGGATGGAAGGGCTGGAACGGTTAGCTTAGTAATCGTGCAGAATGTGGGCTAGCGACTTGCAGGGAAGTGGTAATCCGATGACGGTCTATGTGACGGGCGATATTCACAGCGGCCTCGACATGCAAAAGCTGCGCGACTGGGATCTTGGGGATAGTCTGACGAGTGACGACTATCTCATCGTCGCCGGCGATTTTGGCTTTCCCTTGGATTTTTCTGCCGAGGAGTGCGCCGATATTGCTTGGCTGGAGTCGCGCCCCTACACCGTGCTGTTTGTCGACGGCAACCACGAGCGTTTCGATCACTGGGCGGAGCGACCCATGGAGTTGTGGCACGGTGGGCTGACGCAGCGCCTGTCGGATACCTCGCCCATACGGCGCCTGACGCGCGGCGAGGTTTTTGAACTCGACGGCTCAACGATCTTTACCATGGGCGGCGCCACGAGCGTGGACAAGGAATATCGCGTGCCGTATTCCAGTTGGTGGCCGCAGGAGCTGCCGGACGAGCGCAACTTTGGGGAGGCGCGGGCAAGGCTCGACAGCGTGGGTTGGAAGGTCGACTACGTAATCACCCACACCTGCTCCACGCGCATGCTCTCGCCCACGCTCTATCCGGCACCCGGCTGGAATTGCCCCGGCGTTGATCGTCTTACTGCATTTTTCGATGAGCTGGAAGACCGCTTGGATTATAAGCGCTGGTACTACGGGCATTTTCATCGGGATGCCAACCCGGCCGAGCGCCACACCGTGCTCTATGACTGCATCGTTCGCTTGGGTGACGAACTCCAGCCCTGGGATGTTGCGTAGAGGCGGGGTGGCTGGCTACTCGACCGTTACAGTGATGTTCTCCCGATGCGTACGGATAACATCCCAGCTAAAGTGCTCGACCAGTTGCTCGGCAGAGCGCGGCGTGGTGTCCGGCGCGATGCCTGTTTGCCCGGCGAGCCAGCCCAGCAGCGCCTCGGGTGTGCCAAAGCGGGTGCGGAGCTCGCCCAGGTCCAGGTCGCGGTCGCGCTTGGAAAGGCGGCGGCCGTCCGGTGACATGAGCAGCGGAATGTGCGCGTAGTGCGGCGTGGGCAGTCCCAGTAGATGCTGCAGGTAGATTTGGCGCGGCGTGGAGCCCAGCAGGTCGCATCCGCGCACGACCTCGGTGACGCCCATGGCGGCGTCATCGACCACCACGGCTAGCTGATAGGCAAACACGCTATCGCTGCGGCGCACCAAAAAGTCGCCGCATTCGGTGGCGAGCGCCTCGCATTGGGCACCATACGTGCGGTCCACAAATTCGACCACATCGTCTGCGAGGTCGTCGACGGCGGGCACGCGCAGGCGCGTGGCCGGAGCGCGCAGGATGCTGCGGTGGGCAACCTCCTCGGCAGAAAGGCCTCGGCAGGCGCCACGGTAGATGGGCGTGCCGTCGCTGGCGTGCGGTGCGCTCGCGGCGTGGAGCTCGGCGCGCGTGCAAAAGCAGGGGTAGGTGAGGCCGGCGTCTTGCAGCTGGTGCAGGGCGCTCTCGTACAGGTCTAGGCGATCGTGCTGGTAGTAGGGGCCTTCGTCCCACTCAAGTCCCAGCCAGGCCAGGTCGTCAATCAGTTGAGCGGCAAGTTCCGGACGCTTGCAGCGATCGTCCAGGTCCTCGATGCGCAGTACGATGCGGCCGCCCTGGCTGCGGGCCGAAAGCCACGCGCACAGGCAACTGAACACGTTGCCCAGGTGCATGCGGCCCGAGGGCGACGGGGCAAAACGGCCCACGACGGGCGCGGGGGCAGAGGCGGCCGGCGTCGTTGGCGCGTCCGCGGCGGGCGTTGCTATGTTGCGTGCTTTGATATCCATGCGGACGAGTATAGCGCGGGGCGCGATGGGGAGACGTCACTGTGGTCCGCAAGTTGTCGAAGCCCCGCATTGCGTATGGCGGGCCGCAGACTCGGCGCTTTGATTCCTGTCCATCAATTCGGCGCCTTAGACGACAGAAACCCCGGCAGCTCTTCGCAACTGCCGGGGTTTCCGCGGAAAAGGGGGACATGATCCTCGAGCGAACGGCAAAGGGGCAAACCGTTTTCGCTCAACTGCTTTATGCCCCTCGGCTGGCGGCTCAATCAGCGCATGCCGCGCCCACACAAAGCCGCTACACCTGTGACGGAGCTGTGAAGTGGTATCTATCGTTGGTGCAGGCCATGCCAAGGAGTGTCCCTAATGACTAGTCATTTAAGAACGTCCCCAATGACTAGCTGCCGGGGTGCGGGCGTGACTTTCATCCCGTTTGGCGCTCCGGTCGCCTAGATGTTCGTCATGCGTACCCGCAAACGTGGGACAATGGCGCTGTTGGTTTTACAGACAAAGGATATGCCTATGAACGCCCTCGTTGCCAAGACCTGTCGGCAGCGTCGCCTATTCGCGCGATTTGCTTCCGTCTGCGCACTCGTCGCGCTTGCATTGTTGCTACTGCCCGCCGCCGCGCACGCCGACGGCTATTCCATGACCCAAACCTATATCGGTGCCACGGTCGAGGCCGATGGATCGCTGACCGTTGTCGAGGGACGTCGGTTTGATTTCGACGACGACATCAACGGCGTGTATTGGGAGATCAATGCGGGCACCAACCAGCAGGGCGGTGCGGCGGGTGTCGACGTGCTGAGCGTCGAGGAAGACGATGCCGCGTTTAACAGGGTCGACTATGCAAACAAAGGCGACAGCGGCGTCTATACGGTCGAGCAGTCCGACGGCGGCGTAAGGATCAAGGTTTTCAGCCCCCACGAGAGCGGCGACAGCGCAATCTACTACGTGAGCTACACCATGACCGGTGCGGTTATGAACTGGGCCGATACCGCCGAGCTCTACTGGAAGTTCGTGGGTGACGGCTGGTCTGCGGATTCCGACGATGTCGAGATGGAAGTGTGCTTCGCGAATGCCGCTGCCGGGACGGCGGCCGTCAAGGGCGATAACTTCCGCGCATGGGGCCATGGTCCGCTGACGGGCGACGTGTCGCTCGATGAGGACGAGCCCATGGTCACCTATACCATTCCCTGCGTGCACCAGGGCGAATTCGCCGAGGCACGCATCGCCTTCCCTAGCGACTGGGTGCCGCAGCTTGCCGCTTCGGGCGAAGAGCGCATGTCAACGATCCTGAGCGAAGAGAAGGAATGGGCCGACGAAGCTAACGCCCGCCGCGCTCACGCTCGCATGATTGCCAATGCACTTGCCGTGCTAAGTGTTGTTGCGGCGGTGGCCTTTACCGGCACAATCGTTATGCTCAAGCTGCGCAAGCGCAAGCCCAAGCCGCTTTTCCAGGACGAATATTTCCGCGATGTGCCCTCGGCCGACCATCCCGCCGTGCTTTCGGCCCTCATGAGCTGGAACGAGGTGCCCGATCAGGCATATATCGCCACGCTCATGAAGCTCACTGACGACCGTGTGATCAAGCTGGAGCAGGCGACCGTGACCAAGGCCAAGAAGGGTCTGTTGGGGCGTGAAAAAGAAGAGCAGACGTATCGCGTGACGGTGAGCGATGCGGGCTGGAAGTCGGCCAAGGGCATTGACCACATGGTGCTCAAGGTCTTCTTTGCCGGTGCTAAGCCTGACGAGAACGGCGATCGCTCGCGCACGTTTGACGAGCTGCAGCACTACGTCAAGCAGCACGCTACGCCCGTGGGCGATAAGCTCGAGGACTATCAGAACACCGTTAAGGGCAAGTTGGCCGATAGCGAGTACGTTGCCTCGGACGGCATTGTTGCAATGGTGTTTTGCCTGGTTCTTGGTATCCTGGTTGCCTTTGTTCCCGTGGGATCCGTCTTCTTTACCGATGGCGCACAGGCGAACATTACCGCCGCGGTTATCTCGGTGCCGATTGTGCTGGTGGGTATCGGCGTGGGCCTTACGTTCCGCCGCTTTACGCCGGAGGGCGCCGAGGTGGCGGCTCGCTGCAAGGCGCTCAAGCATTGGCTCGAGGATTTCACACGCCTAAAGGAAGCCGTCCCGGGCGATCTGGTGCTGTGGAACAAGCTGCTGGTGATGGGCGTGGCGCTGGGTGTTTCCAAGGAAGTGCTGCGTCAGCTTGCCGAGGCCGTGCCGCCCGAGGTGCGCGAGGCCGACGATTTCTATGACAATTATCCCTGCTACTGGTGGTACTACCATCATTACGGTATCGAGTCTCCGCTCGATTCGTTCGATGACGTGTATCACGAGAGCATCCGTGAGCTGGCGTCGAGTTCCGATAGCTCGAACGGCGGCGGTGGTGGCGGCTTCTCGGGCGGCGGCGGAGGCGGCGTCGGCGGAGGCGGCGGCGGAACGTTCTAGCGAGTTCTGTTTTTTGGGATGGATCTTCTCCGGCGACTGCCGACGGATCCATCCCATTTTTATGCGCTACCTACGAAGACTGTCCCCAACGACTAGTCACTGGGAACGTTCCTAAATGACTAGGTATGGCTGCCGCGTTTAGGCTGTTAGGTCGAGTTCGTAGAGGAAGCTTTCGCGCGGCATGGCGTGGCGGCGCTCTTCGCGGTTGGCGCGGTGCGTGGCCGTGCGCTTAAAGCCGTGCAGCTCGTAGAACTTCCACGAGCAGTTGGAGTCGGTGTACAGGTGCGCCCTCGTCGCTCCAAGCGAGGACAGGTGCGAGACCGCGGCGTCGAGCAGAACCGTGCCAACGCCCAGGCCATGGACATCGCGATCCACGGCAAGTAGCGTGACCTCGTTGTCGTGTGGCAACGGGCTGCTCTCGAGCAGGCGGTTGTTGGTTCGAATGGTGGTGCGCACAAACGAGAGATACTCGGCGCACGACTCGGGTTCTAGCTCGCGCATCTGCGACAGCAGTGCACGCTCAGTATCCATCCAATGTTCGTTGACGCTAGCGCCGGAGCTCTGTCCTGCGCGTGCAAGTGCAATGCCGCGCGCCTGACCGTCGATTACGGCAACCTGCGAAAACGTCGATGAAGAAAGGCAGTAGGCAAGATCGCACGCGGCTTCGAGGCGGTTGTACTCATCGTTATCCGAGTTGTTGTGCCAAAGCTGCTGCAAGATCAGCGCGATGGCGTCGAAATCTTCGGTATCAAACGGTCGGTAGAGAACCCGCGAGACCATGGTGCCTCTTTCTATTGCGGATGCATATCGAGCACAGTTCTACCACGCCATTGGCATCTAATTATGGTGCCCCTGTGTTCCATCAACTCACCGTGCCCAGTGGCGCTTCTGCAACCCCCGCTCGAAGCTTTTTCTGCACAGCCGTGCGTTGCGGGGTGCATCGTCGCGCTCGATGCGCTACATTGAATCAGTATTTTCAATGCCGCTGCGCGAGCGCTGCAGATCGACGTATCACCGACTCACAGAGCACGGCGGCGTACCAGACAGGAGGACTGCATGGGATCTGATGTGAAGATCGCACGCGCGTTGATCTCGGTTACCGATAAGACGGGCGTCGTCGATTTCGCACGGACGCTGGTTGACGACTTTGGCGTCGAGATCGTCTCTACGGGCGGCACGGCTCGTGCCATCGAGGACGCGGGCGTTCCCGTAACCCCCATCGAGGAGTTCACGGGCTATCCCGAGATGATGGACGGCCGCGTCAAGACGCTGCATCCCAAGGTTCACGGCGCACTGCTTGCCCGTCGCGATTCCGAGCAGCACATGCAGGAGGCCGCTCAGCACGGCATTAAGCTGATCGACCTGGTCGTCGTCAACCTGTACGAGTTCGAGAAGACCGTCGCCAACCCCGAAGTCACCTTCGCGGATGCCATCGAGCACATCGACATCGGTGGCCCCTCCATGCTGCGCTCTGCCGCTAAGAACGCCGCGAGCGTTACCGTCATTTCCGACCCGGCCGACTACGACGCCGTCCTGGCCGAGATGCGCGAGACCGGTGGCTGCACCACGCTTTCCACCCGTCGTCGCCTGCAGGTGAAGGTCTACCAGACCACCGCTGCCTACGACACGGCCATTTCCCGTTGGCTTGCCGCCCAGGCAAGCGACGTGGCGGACACCTCTGCCAAGCTCGAGATCTCGCTGGAGAAGGTCGACGACCTGCGCTATGGCGAGAATCCTCAGCAGAAGGCTACGGTCTACCGCTTTGCCGAGGGCTGCGAGAACACCGCGAGCTCGCAGTTCCCGCTCGTGGGCTCCGAGCAGATCCAGGGCAAGCCGCTCAGCTACAACAACTATCTGGATGCCGATGCCGCCTGGAACCTGGTCCGCGAGTTCGACGAGCCGGCCTGCGTGATCCTCAAGCACCAGAACCCCTGCGGTTCCGCCGTTGCCGAGGACATCACGGCCGCCTACGACCGCGCCTTCGCCTGCGATCCCAAGAGCGCCTTTGGCGGCATCATCGCCTGCAACCGCGAGGTTCCCTTTGATCTGGTTGAGCACTTCGCCGATCAGAACAAGCAGTTCGTCGAGGTCATCATCGCCCCGAGCTACACCGCCGAGGCACTCGAGCGCATGGCTAAGCGCCCCAACCTGCGCGTGCTGGCTACCGGCGGCGTGGACCACGGCGCCCAGGTTGAGCTGCGCTCCGTCGACGGCGGCATGCTGGTGCAGGAGGTCGACCACGTGACCGAGGACCCCGCGACCTTTACGTTCCCCACCGACCGCAAGCCCACCGACGCCGAGATGGCCGAGCTCGAGTTTGCCTGGAAGGTCTGCAAGGGCGTTAAGTCCAACGCCATCCTGGTCTCCAAGGGCAAGGCCGGCATTGGCATGGGCCCGGGTCAGCCCAACCGTGTGGATTCTGCGCTGCTGGCCTGCGAGCGTGCCGAGGACTTCTGCGAGCGCGAGGGCGTGGAGAAGGGCGGCTTTGCCTGCGCAAGCGACGCATTCTTCCCGTTCCGCGACAACGTCGACGTGCTTGCCGAGCATGGTGTGACCTGCATCATCCAGCCCGGCGGCTCCAAGCGCGACGACGAGAGCATCCAGGCCTGCAACGAACACAATATCGCTATGGTCTTCACCGGTGCCAGGCATTTCCGTCACTAAGTTTCGCCCCGGGACAAAATAATCTCCGCAAAAGACGGTCGCTCCGTTTGGAGGGCCGTCTTTTTGGTATAAGAGGACGGAATGACTAACACGAAAGGTACAACCATGCCCCAGATTGATGATGCCGAGCTGTTTGGCAATGCCGAGGATCAGCGTGCGTACGAGGACTTTTGCGCCAATCAGGAGGCGGTCGAGAAGTTCACGCTCGACAAGCCCGCGCTCATCTGCCGTTGGCGCATGTCCAACAAAAAGGTGCCCATGCTCAACCGCCACATCCGTGCGCTATCCGAGCGCCTGGTGCAGGGCGAGCCGCTTACCAACAACATGCTCAGCTGGGCCAAGCAGCACGTTGAGTGGTCACTTGCCGAGGGCGACTACACCGCCCACGACGGTGTGCTCATGCTGGTGATCGACGTCAACGGCAACGCCGCCATGACGGTGGGGGAGTACGAGCCGCTGGCCGATACGTCGGCTAAGGCGCTGCGTGTCCGCTCCGCCGAGGCCCGCTCCGAGGCCGACGAGACCGGCGTGGCGCCCGAGCTGCTCGCCGCCGTCAACAACGGCGAGCTCGCCTTTGTGGCGCCGGCGGACGAGTTCCTGTGCGGCACGGCGACGCTCATCGAGCAGCTGGCCCAGACCAAGGGCATCCCGGTCACGCGCGTAGACATTCCCGCGCAGCTCAAGGGCGCACTGTTCCTGGTGAGCGACGAACACGGCGTGGTCCCCGCAACCGAGACGGACGCCGCCGAGGCCGACGCCGCCACGGTCGCCTTCTTTGCCGACGGCTACGAAAAGCTCCGTGCCCGCCGCTAAATGATTTTTCTGGGACGGGGATTAAAGAATCATTTTGGTCCCCGCCACCGCTGCGAGTGCGAGGCGGACAAAACGCCCCCGCTCGCGAACAGTTCTGTCACCTGGCACCGCGCGCGGTGCACACCCGCAGTTTCGCAGCCATAATGGTGGCAAGACAACCAAGAGGGGAGCGGAATCCATGGCGCTGATCTATATCGTTGAGGACGACGAGCCCATTCGTCGCGAGCTTGCCGATATCCTTGCCCGTGCCGGTTTTGAGGTCGAGGCCTGCGAATCATTCGAGCACGTCTCGTGCGATATTCTCGCTGCCGCGCCCGACCTGGTGCTGCTCGACCTCACGCTTCCCGTCAAAGACGGCCAGCATATCTGCCACGAAGTCCGCCGCGAATCCGAGGTTCCCATCATCGTCCTCACGTCGCGCACGACCGAAATCGACGAGGTCATGGCCATGACGCTCGGCGCGGACGACTTTGTCCCCAAGCCCTACAGCGCCCGCGTGCTCGTGGCGCGCATCAACGCCCTGCTGCGTCGCACCGCGGCGGCAGGCGAGCGCAGCACGCTCGTCCACAAGGGACTGGAGCTCGACCTCGCCCGCTCCATGGTCACCAATACGGCAACCGGCGACAGTACCGAGCTCACCAAAAACGAGCTGCGTATCCTCTCGCTGCTCTTGGGTCGCGCGGGCAAGATCGTCTCGCGTCCGGCCATCATGCAGGACCTGTGGGACTCCGATGCCTTCGTGGACGACAATACACTCACCGTCAACATCAACCGCCTGCGCACCACGCTCGAAAAAATCGGCATTAAGGGGTATTTGACCACGCATCGCGGCCAAGGCTATTCGGTCTAGGGGTCGGCTATGTCGTTTGGCAAATTCTTTAAAGATGCGTTGCTTCCCGTCGCCGTGTGGACGTGCGGCGTGCTGCTGAGCTGCTTTGTGCTGACGGTCGCCGGCGCACCCGTTTCTATCGTGGTCGTGGCGGTTGGCGTGTCCTTTATCTTCGGCATGCTGGGCATCGTGATCGAATATGCGCGTCGCCGCCGTTTTCTGCGTCAGCTGGAGCGGGCGGTCGAGGAGCTCGAGAGTCCCGCATGGGTGCAGGAGATGGTGCAATGCCCGACCTATGCCGAGGGCGAGCTCGAGTACGAGGTCTTGCGCCGGGTGGGCAAAGCCGCTTGCGACGAGGTTGCCGAAGGCCGTCGTCAGACCGATGACTATCGCGACTATATCGAGAGCTGGGTCCACGAGGCCAAACTGCCCCTGGCGGCGGCTCACCTGATTTTGGAAAACCTGGACGGCAGCGAAGACGACCTGTCGCGTGTGGATGACCTGGGCCGTGAGTTGGCTCGCGTGGAGCGCTATATCGACCAGGCGCTGTACTACGCGCGCTCGGAAGTCGTGGAGCGCGACTACCTGATTCGCCGCTGGGATCTTAAGACCCTGGTGACGGGCGCGATCAAGGCCAATGCGCGTGAGCTCATCGCGGCACACGTGGCGCCGGTGTGCGAGAACCTCGACTTCGAGGTCTTTACCGACGAGAAGTGGCTCGAGTTTATTCTGGGCCAGCTCATTCAGAACAGCATTAAATATGCGCGTGAGGATGGTGCGAAGATCACGTTTTCGGGTGCGTTGCTGGACGAGGGCCTGGCGAGTGAGCGCATCGAGCTTACCGTCGCGGACAACGGCTGTGGTGTGAGCGCGGCCGACCTGCCCCGCGTGTTCGAGAAGGGCTTTACCGGCGACAACGGTCGCACCACCAAGCGCGCAACGGGCATCGGCCTCTACCTGGTGGCGCGTCTGTGCTCCAAGATGGGCATCGACGTCACCGCAGCGTCCGAGCCCGGCGAAGGCTTCGTCGTTACATTCGCTTTTTCGACCAACAAGTTCCAATACTTTGAGTAGTTAGCCCGTATGGCGTAGCCGTTCAGGATTTTCCTATTTAAGAAGAAATCAGGCTTTTCGGCAGCTATATTCCTGAACGGGAACATTGCTAATGTAGTCAACGCTATATTCCCGTACATGAACATAGTGCTACAGGTTTATACTATGTTCACGAACAGGAATATAGCTGGAGGCGTCATGAGAACGGTGACAACGATTAAAAAGCTGGATGGGCGCATCAAGCTCAAACCGTCGGAAGTCGCTTTCTCGGAGCGCACGGTTTTCGATCCCGCCGAGATAGGGAAGGCCCTTAGGCTCAGAAGGCGTGAGCTCGGCTTGACTCAACGTGACGTCGCGACTATGACGGGTCGCAGCCTTCGTGTGATTGGTGATATCGAACGGGGGCGGACAACGGTCGAAATTGGTGTCATTTTCGATTACGCCTCCATCGTGGATATTGATTTTATTCTGAAGGTGAGGGGGAAGTAATGGATGGCACGCTGTTCGTTCACCGTGAGTTTAATGGGTCTTACCAGCTGGTTGGCATACGCACCGGCGAAGGTCGGTCTCTACCATACGGGCGATGACCCATGTGGCGGATGGTACCTGCCTCATGGAGCGGCCCCATCTACGCACATTCTCAAAGCGGGGTCGAAAACGTTCCCAGGCGAGACGGTGTGTGAAGCGATGTGCGTGAGAGCCGCCTCCCTGATGGACCTGTCGGCCGAAGAGTGTTTTCTTATCCGAGTTGAGGATGCCGAGCCAATTATCGCCGTGAGACGATTTGACCGAGTAACGCCTGATGCCGGATGCTCGGTTGACGGATTGCCAATTCCATACCGTTTGCACCAGGAAGATGTTTGTCAGGCCAAGGGCATTTCGCGTGAGCTTAAATATGAGCCCACGGGCGTCAATTACCTGGGGCTTATCGTCGATGCGGTGCGAAGGGCGTCGACGAATCAAATGGAGGACAGGTTCCTTGTCGGCTATAACCAGCTGTTCGACTATGCCGTAGGTAACTGCGATAACCATCTAAAGAACTGGTCGCTCGTATGGGGCGAAAGTTGGAAGCAGGTGAGGTTGGCGCCGCTCTATGACGTGCTGTGTACAACGGTTTATCCCAGTCTCGTTCGTGAGATGGGCGTCTCGTTTGGTGGGAGCCGCAAGATTGACGACGTAACGCGCGGGTCGGTGATGAGCCAAATGATTGGGGCGGGTTTGCCCGGGGGAATTGTCGCCGGAATGATTGCTGATACCTGCAATGAGGTTCCAGACGCGCTAAGAGACGCCGCGCGCGGTCTCAAAGAAGAGGGTTTTCCCGAGGCGGAGGTAATGTTCGAGAAGATCATTCCAGAAGTGCAAGCTCGTCTAAGCAGGATCGCCTTATAACAAAAACGTGCCGCCCAAACAAAACGTGCCGTCCCAAACGGGGCGGCACGCCATTCCTCTATTCAGATAACTCGCTGAAGTACGGTGACGAAGGCGCAAGGCCGGGAGGGGTTATCAAAGCCGACATCCCGCAGCCGCGAAGCGGCGAGGACGTCGGCGTGATAACCCCGCAGGCCTTGCGCCGGCGGGAAGGAACCTACTTCACGACCAAGATGTCGCAGTCGGTATTGCGCAGCAGGAACGTCGAAATCGAGCCCAAGAGCGCGTACTTAATTGAGGACAGGCCGCGGGCGCCGCAGAGCACCAGATCGGGCTTGACCACGTCGAGCATCTCATCCTTGAGCGTCTCACGAATGCGGCCGGTGCGAATCATGACCTCGACCTCGGGAATGTCGGGATTGGCTTTGGCCTCCTCGAGCTGCTTGGCGATGGAGTTGTTAAAGGCCTCCTCCAAGCCGTTGACCAGGTCGACCGGATAGGAACCGGCGCTCTCGAGCGCGGTGGAGTCGATAACGTGGCCGATGATCAGCTTAGCGCCGTTGTTCGCGGCGACCTTGATGGCGCGTGCGAGCACAAAATCCTGCTGCTCAGTACCGTCGAGTGAAACAAATACCTTGGTATAGCCCTCGTTCATGGTTTCCTCCTTGGTCTATCGCACGGGCGCGGGGCTCGTGCGTCGGGCGGGCGCGGGCGCGTTGGCCGCCGGACACTTTATCTTGTTGCAGTTATACCCAAGGATTTCGGTTTGACCGCTCGCAATTCTGTGAACGGGCGAGTTTTTTGGTAAGGGTAGGCACAGGCGCGCCGCCAACGGTTGATAATGGGACATCGCCCGCACCGTCCGCAGAACAATATCGGCGGGTGTCTAACGAGGGGGTCCCTTTGGATATCATCGAGCTTCTAAAATCTGCCTTCATGGGCCTGGTCGAGGGCATCACCGAATGGCTGCCCGTTTCGTCGACCGGTCACATGATCTTGGTGGACGAGTTCGTCAAGATGAACGTGAGCGAGACGTTCTGGAATATGTTCCTGGTCGTGATTCAGCTTGGCGCCATTTTGGCCGTCTGCGTCCTGTTCTTCCATGAGCTCAACCCGTTCTCGCCCAGCAAGGGCAAGGAGGGCCGTCGCGACACCTGGGTACTGTGGGGCAAGATTGTGCTCGGCTGCATTCCCGCCGCGGCGATCGGTCTGCCGCTCAACGACTGGATGGAGGAGCATTTCTACAATGCTCCCGTCGTGGCGCTGGCGCTCATTGTGTACGGTGTACTGTTTATCGTGATTGAGAACTGGCGCGCGAGCAAGCGCGAGGAAATGGCCGTTGCCGGTTCGTTTGGTTCGCGTGCTGTGGTGGCGGGCGGACGTCCCGCCGGTGCGCACTTTGCGGCGCCCGCCGCGGCTACCGCTGAGGATGAGGACGATGACGAGAATCTGGACTTTGGCTCCATCGCCACGCTCGAGGACCTGAGCTGGAAGACTGCGCTGGGTATCGGCTGCTTCCAGGTGCTTTCGCTGGTGCCTGGTACGTCTCGTTCCGGTTCTACCATCATCGGTGGCCTGCTGTTGGGCTGCACGCGTTCGGTGGCGTCCAAGTTTACGTTCTTCCTGGCCATTCCTGTCATGTTTGGCGCGAGTGCACTCAAGCTGGTCAAGTACTTCATCAAGGGCGGTACGTTCGGCGCCAACGAGGTCGCCATCTTGGGCGTGGGCTGCGTTGTGGCCTTTGTGGTTTCGCTCATCGCCATCAAGTGGCTCATGGGCTTCGTCCGCCGTCACGACTTCAAGTGCTTCGGCGTCTACCGCATCATCCTGGGCATCGTAGTGCTCGCATACTTCTTCGTTCTGGAGCCTATGCTCGGCCTCTAACTTGGTTGACGCTGCGCGACGGCCAGAGCGACAACTTGTCATTCAAAGGGGGCGGCATGGCCAAAAGGTCTATGCCGCCCTTTTTCATGCCAATTTGTTCGCTCTGGCCGCCGCTCGCTGCCGTTGCCATGACATCGGTGGCTCCCTGATTGGTGCATTGGGGTCAGGTTACTTTGCAGCAACATGGTGCAAAGCAACCTGACCCCAATGCACCAAATCGGCCGGGGCGGGCCTGACGGCGGCGCACGGAGTCGTGGTGTGATTTGCGTCGGTGTCCGCACGGCTCGGTATACTGGTACGGCTCAAACTATGGCGCTGCCCGCAGGCGCGCCGTCCGTCAGATGAGGAGTCGCCCATGACCCAGCCCCTGCCCTGGGAAAAGAACACTGCGGTACCCGTGCCGCCCGCGCCGGAACCCGTGCCGCTCGATGCGTACACCGCCCCCGCCGCGCCGGAACCCGAGCTCGTTCCGCTCGACATCTACGACGCCCCGGCTCCGGCACCCAAACCTGCCAAGCCGCTCGTCGATATCGATAGCCTGAACCCCGCCCAGCGCGAGGCGGTCCTGACCACCGAGGGCCCGCTGCTGGTTCTTGCCGGCGCCGGCTCGGGCAAGACCCGCGTCCTGACCTTCCGCATCGCGCACATGCTTGGCGACCTGGGCGTTAAGCCTTGGCAGGTTCTTGCCATCACGTTTACCAACAAGGCCGCGGCCGAGATGCGCGAGCGTCTGGCAGCGCTCATCCCCAGTGGCACTCGCGGCATGTGGGTGTGCACCTTCCACGCCATGTGCGTGCGCATGCTGCGCGAGGACGCCGACCTGCTGGGCTACACCGGGCAGTTCACCATCTACGACGATGACGACTCAAAGCGCATGGTGCGCGACATTATGCAGACGCTCGGCATTGAGCAAAAGCAGTTCCCCATCAACATGATCCGCAGCAAGATCAGCTCGGCTAAAAACGCCATGATCGGGCCCGAGGACATGCTCAAATCCGCCGACAGCCCTAATGACAAAAAGGCTGCGCAGGTCTATCTGGAGCTGGAGCGCCGCCTGCGCGCCGCCAACGCGATGGACTTCGACGACCTGCTCGTGCGCACGCTCGAGCTGCTGCGCACCCGCCCCGAGGTGCTCGACAAGTACCAGGAGCGCTTCCGCTACATTAGCGTCGACGAGTATCAGGACACCAACCACGTCCAGTACGAGATCGCCAACCTGCTGGCCGCCAAGTACCAAAACCTCATGGTCGTGGGCGATGACGATCAGTCCATTTATAGCTGGCGTGGCGCCGACATCACCAATATCCTGGACTTTGAGAAGGACTTTAAAGACTGCAAGACCGTCAAGCTGGAGCAGAACTACCGCTCCACGGGTCATATCCTGAGCGCTGCCAACGCCGTGGTGCGTCACAACTCGCAGCGCAAGGACAAGCGCCTGTTTACGGCCGAGGGCGATGGCGAGAAGATCCAGGCCTTCCAGGCGAGCGACGAACGCGACGAGGGTCGCTGGATTGCCGGCGAGATCGAGAAACTGCATGCCAAAGGCACGAGCTACGACGACATCGCCGTGTTCTATCGCACCAACGCCCAGTCGCGTATCCTCGAAGATATGTTCCTGCGCGCGGGCGTGCCCTACAAGATCGTGGGCGGCACGCGATTCTTCGACCGTGCCGAGATCCGCGACGTCATGGCCTACCTTAAGATGATCGTGAACCCGGCCGACGAGATGAGCGTCAAGCGCGTCATCAACACACCGCGCCGCGGCATCGGTTCCACCTCGATCCAAAAGATCGAGCAGCTGGCGCGCGACAACCGCTGCTCGTTCTTCCAGGCTTGCGAGATCGCGTGTGCCGAAACCGGCATGTTTAGCGCCAAGGTGCGCAACGGCCTGTCGAGCTTTGTGTCGCTGGTGCGCGAGGGTCGCCGCATGGACGGCGAGCTCAAGGACGTTGTCGAGATGATTGTCGATAAGACGGGCCTACTGCAGGCTTTCCGCGCCGAGGGCACCATGGAGTCCGAGAGCCGCGCCGAGAACATCCAGGAATTCCTGGGCGTCGCTGCCGAATTTGAGGAGACGCACGAGGACATCGAGGGTACGCTCGAGAGCTTGGAAGAGCTGCGCGCAGCCGGTGTTGCCGACGTGCCTGCCGGCGCCGAGCCCGAGCCCGTCGTGGTGAGCGCGCCTGCGCCCGAACCGGGGCCATCTGCCCCGGCATCCTCGTTTGAGGCACTCGTCGGCGCGCGCGATGCCGCGGGCTCCAATCCGCTCGATAGTCTGGCTGCTCCGGCGCTGTCTCCGCAGGATGCCCTGGCTGCTGCCATCGCGGGCAACGCGTATGCCGCGCCGACGGAGATGCCGGCGGGTGCCGTGCATGCCGACGAGATCGAGCGCACCTACGGTCCGCTCACCTGTAAGGCGCTGCCGGCGCTCATGGAGTGGCTGGCCTTGCGCTCCGACTTGGATTCCCTGGCCGGCGAGACGCATGCCATCACCATGATGACCATCCACTCCGCCAAGGGCCTGGAGTTCCCGGCGGTGTTCGTGGCCGGCATGGAGGAGGGTATCTTCCCGCACGTGCACGACTTTGGCGGCGGCGATGACCCGGGCAAGCTCGAGGAGGAGCGTCGCCTGGCCTACGTCGCCATCACGCGCGCCCGTAAGCGCCTGTTCTTGACCTATGCGGCCACGCGTCGCACCTACGGCTCGACCTCTGCCAACCCGCGCTCGCGCTTCCTCAACGAGATTCCGTTTGAGGATATCGAGTTTAGCGGCATCGGTTCTGCCGGTTTTGAGGGCACGGGCTGGGAGAAACGCGGCGACCGTCACGGCACCTTTGGCTCGGGCATGGGCTCGGATATGTACGGCGGCAAGGTGTTTGGTTCGCATACGCGCTCGACCGGCGGTTCCGGTTCGCGCGGTGGATCGAGTTTTGACGATTTCTTTGGCGGCAGCAGCTACGGGACCGAGCGCCATCGTGGGGTCTCGCCCGACGCCGGCCGTGTTGCCTCGACCTTTGGTTCGGGTGCGCCGCGAGCCAAAAAGCCGTCATCTAAGGTGTCGCCGACAGTGGAGCGCAAGGTCGATCGCGCTAGCGCGTCGCAGGACTTTGCCGCAGGCGATACCGTGAGCCACAAGACCTTTGGCACGGGTACCGTGATCTCGGTCGTCGGAGACATGATCGAGGTTCAATTCGAAAAGACCGGCCAGACCAAAAAGCTTATGAAGGGCTTCGCACCTATAGTGAAACTGACCTAGGCGGCTTTCCCAGGCACGGCACCTCGGCCTTCAATCGTCGGGCATGACCTCAAGGTCTATGCCCTCCTCTTTCAGGCCGATCTGCCGCACCTGGAAAACCCGTACATCCAGCTAGGCGGGCGTATGGGGCAACATCGCCTGCTCGGGCAGTCCTGCGCAAGACGGAGGCCACATTAAGTGGCCTCCTTTGCGTGCGGAACTCGCGATCGATGTTGCCCCATACGCCCGCCTAGGTCCTTAGATAATGTTGCTTGCGAACGTCGCTCTGCTCGTTCGCTTTTTGATCTGGAGAGCCGGGTGGGCTGATATATAGATATGAGTAGGGGCTCTCCCGTACATGGACGGGAGAGCCCCTTGTTGCGTTTGGGTTGTTGGTGCGACCTAGAGGTGGCTGATGATCAGTTCCATCTGGCCTTCGAGGTCAATGGAGCTGACGGTGCTCGGGGCCAGCAGGTGGCTTCCCTTGTGGACGGGGTCGCCGCAGATGGTGCCTTCGCCGTCGATGACCGACAGACACATGAAGGGCCAGCGCTGCTCCAAGGTCTTGCTGCCGTCGACGCGCACGCGATCGACGGTGTAGCAGGGGTTGGACTCGAGCTCGGTCACGCCGTCCACCTCGGGCGCGGTCACGGTACCATCGACCGGGGCCTGGACGTCAAAGTCGATGCAGTCGAGGCTCTGCTTAATGTGCAGCGGGCGCAGTTTGCCGTCGGTGCCCGGGCGATCATAGTCGTACAGACGATACGTCACGTCGCTCGACTGCTGCGTTTCCAAAATGAGCGTGCCGGCCTTGATGGCGTGAACGGTACCGGAATCAATCTGGAAAAAGTCGCCCTTGTGGATCGGTAGTACGTTGAGCATGTCGTCCCAGCGGCCGTCCTTGATCATCTGTGCGGCCTCAGTGCGGTCTTTAGCACGCTGGCCGACGATGATCGTGGCGCCGGGCTCGCAATCCAGCACGTACCAGCACTCGGTTTTACCCAGGCTGCCGTTCTCGTGCTCGGCGGCGTACTCGTCGTTGGGATGAATCTGGATCGAAAGGTCGTCCTTGGCGTCCAGAATCTTGATGAGCAGCGGGAACTCCTTGCCCTCGCAGTTGCCAAAGAGCTCGCGGTGCTCGGCCCACAGCCACGACAGCGTGTGGCCGGCGTACGGTCCCTCCGCAATCTGGCAGTCACCGTTGGGATGGGCCGAGATGGCCCAGCACTCACCGATGGGACCTTCGGGAATGTCGTAACCAAATACGGTTTCGAGCTGGCGGCCACCCCAGATCTTCTCGTGGAAGATCGGCGTCAGTTTAATCAAATCGGACATATTCATACCCCCATTATGTTGCGCGGGCGTTGCACAAAACAGCTCAAAACGAGCGCCCGCGTGACTACAAAAACTTATGCCAACGTTACGTTGTGCAACTCAAAGCGATCGCCAACGTTGCGCGAGATCGAATACTCAAAGGCGGCGCCGCTGTCCAAAAAGCCAATCTGGGTGAGCTCGAGCAGGGGAGAGCCAAGTTTGGTGTCCAGACGCTCGGCTTCTTCCTCGGTTGCTGCCACGGCGCGAATGGTACGGTGGAAGCTCGAAATCTTCAGCCCACATTGCTCGCGGATGAAGCGGTAGACCGATCCGTACAGGTCCTTCTTTTTAAGGCCTGGAATCAGCTCGAGGGGCATGTAGGTGTACTCGATAACGATGGGCTTCTCATCGGCCTGACGCACGCGCACGACGTGATAGGCAAAGTCATCCTCGGCAATTCCCAGCTGGGCTGCGATGTCCGCTGGTGGATTAACGATCGAGAAATCGTAGACCACCGAGGTCACCTTCTCCCCGCGATGCTCATACGAAAAACCCTGGGTACGGTCGTTTTTGCCCTGGAAAAACGCCTGGCCGGGAAGCCCCGCCGTGTCCTTAACGTAGGTACCCGATCCACGCCGGCTGGTAATAAGACCTTCTTCGGTGATTTGTTCAATAGCTCGTTTGACGGTGATTTTGGAAACGTTATAGAGCTTGCAGAACTCAACGACGGTAGGAAGCTTGTCGCCCGGTTTAAGAGCGCCATCCTCGATAGTGCGACGAATATCTGCAGCTATCGCTTCGTATTTGGGAATCATGGAACCTCCTTTCCAACCTGATTGAGTATAAAAGAAAGTATAGTTAACACCTAAGTATCTCTATTGAGTTATTGAAAAGTTCGAGAAAGATAAAATTAAAAGTCGCCCCGCTTGAAAAATTAGAGCGTTTTAAATGATAAACGTCTGAGTAGTGTCGTGTTGAGAAATGATCGGTCCGAGGACGGGGCCGAACCGATATAACACCCAGCGAACCGAATCTCGTACTCTGCGCTTCCCCAGATAAAACCTGCCAAAACAAACCTGTCCTTTTTGGCAGGTTTTTGCCTTGGGAGCGGTACCATACAGGCAATGTTTAAACGAGAAAGGCGGGCTCCCATGGAACCTAAGCAGTATTACATCGGCATCGACGTCGGCGGCACCTCGGTCAAGGAGGGTCTGTTCGATGAGGACGGAAACCTGCTTGCCAAGGCCAGCGTGCCCACGCCTCCCATCGTTGACGCTGCGGGCTTTGCCGCGGTGACCGAGGCTATCGACCAGGTGGTCGCCAAGGCCCAGATTCCGCGTGCCTTTGTGTCGGGCATTGGCCTGGCCGTTCCGTGCCCCATCCCGGCATCGGGCGATGCCAAGGTCAAGGCGAACATCGCCATCAACCTGCCCGAGCTCAAGATCGCGATCCAGGAGCACTGCCCCGACGCGGTCGTTAAGTACGAGAACGACGCCAACGCTGCTGCTATGGGCGAGGCCTGGCTCGGCTCTGCCAAGGGCGTACAGAACGTGGTGATGGTCACCATTGGTACCGGCGTGGGCGGCGGCGTTATCGTTAACGGCGACGTGGTATCGGGCGTTGTGGGTGCTGGCGGCGAGATTGGCCACATGTGCCTGAACCCGGCCGAGGAGCGCACCTGCGGCTGCGGCGGCCATGGCCACCTGGAGCAGTATTCCAGCGCCACCGGCGTGGTGAGCAACTACCTTGCCGAGTGCAAGAAGGCGGGCGTCGAGCCCATCGAGCTGACCGGCCCCTCCGATTCCAAGGACGTGTTCCAGGCCTGCCGCGAGGGCGACAAGCTCGCGCTGGCCGCGGCCGATACCATGGCCGACTATCTCGGCCGTGCACTGGCGCTTATTGCCAACGTGGTTGATCCCGAGATGTTCCTCATCGGCGGCGGCGCCTCCGCTTCGGCCGATGTCTATCTCGACAAGGTTCGCGAGCACTTTAAGCAGTACGCGCTTTCCGCCTCGCGCGAGACGCCCATTAAGGTCGCTTCGCTCGGCAACGACGCCGGCATCATCGGTGCCGCATACGTAGCCCTGCGCGCCGCCGGTAAATAGCTGGTGCAAGGGGGTCAGGTTACTTTGCACCAACATGGTGCAAAAGGGACGGCCTTGGCCCCCATGCCTGCCCCAAATTGTGCCGTGCCCCTTCCGTCTGCGAAGGCTCGGCGCCAGCGTGCTACCATAGCTACGTCCAAGTACACATATCAAGTGGAGGATATCCATGGCAAACGTTCTTGTCTTTGGTCACCAGAACCCCGATAACGACGCCATCATGAGCGCCGTCGTCCTGTCCCAGCTGCTCAACCAGGTTGAGTATGCCGGCAACACCTACGAGGCCTGCGCCCTTGGTCAGCTTCCGGCGGAGTCCGCCAAGCTGCTCGCCGACGCCGGCATTGCCGAGCCCCGCGTGATTGAGTCCGTCGAGGCCGGTCAGCTCGTCGTCCTCACCGACCACAACGAGTCCGCCCAGTCCGTCGCCGGCCTTAAGGACGCCACGGTCTTTGGCGTCGTCGATCATCACCGCATCGGCGATTTCGAGACCGCCGGCCCGCTGCACTACATCTGCCTGCCCTGGGGCTCCAGCTGCACCATCGTCACCAAGCTCGCCGACGTGCTCGGCGTTGAGCTTTCCGACGTCCAGGCCAAGCTGCTGCTCTCGGCCATGATGACCGACACGCTCATGCTCAAGAGCCCCACCACCACCGCTGTCGACCGCGTCGTCGCCGCCAAGCTCGGCGAGCAGGTGGGCGTCGACCCGGTCAAGTTTGGCATGGAGGTCTTCCTCACCCGTCCGTCCGGCTCCTTCACCGCTGCCGAGATGGTCGGCAACGACATCAAGATGTTCGAGCCCGCCGGTAAGAAGCTGCTCATCGGCCAGTACGAGACCGTCGACAAGAGCCGCGCGCTCGGCATGATCGACGAGATCCGTGAGGCCATGCGCGCCTACGCCGCCGAGAAGGGTGCCGACGGCATTGTCCTGTGCATCACCGACATCATGGAGGAGGGCTCGCAGGTCCTGCTCGAGGGCGAGACCGAGGCTGCTCAGAAGGGCCTGGGCATTGCCGACGAGCACGACGGCGTCTGGATGCCGGGCGTCCTCTCCCGTAAGAAGCAGGTCGCTGCCCCCATCATGGCCGCCTGCTAGGTTTAGTTGACCGAACGCCACGACCGGATCGCGGACGCCCCGCGCTCCGGTCGTTTTTTGTGCATGCGCCGCGTCGTCTCTTGGACAGGCGTGCCCGTGCCGTTGAGCAAATAATGTTCAACCTGTGGTTCCGCTTTTCGGCCACGCCTGCGTGCTTGTCGTGCAGGGTAGGCTAGATGCAAGCGTAATACGTTAGAGCGCGGCGCCGCCACTTGGGCGGGCCGTGCTTTTTTAAGACGGGAGCTTTCCCGTGAAAGGAGCCGCCCATGGCAGCAACCGAGCAGCTGTTCAACGTCCGTGAGCGCAAGCGCTTTGAACGCCACGACATTTGGGAGCGCATCGCCGAGAACGGCACGATTTCCGCCGCGGTTATGGTCATCGCCGCCATCGCCGCCGTCATTTGCGCTAATACCGATGCCTACGAGGCCATCCATCACTTTTTGGAGACCCCGCTGTATGTGGGTCTGGGCAACCTTACGGCCGGTCTTACCGTTGAACTTTTCGCCAACGACTTCCTCATGGCGATTTTCTTTTTGTTGGTGGGCATTGAGCTTAAGTACGAGATGACGGTCGGCGAGCTCAAGAATCCGCGTCAGGCCATGCTTCCCATGCTGGCGGCCGTGGGCGGCGTTGTCGTTCCCGCCTGCATCTACCTGATCTTTAACCATGCCGGCGCCCGCAACGGTTGGGCCATCCCCATGGCAACCGATATTGCCTTTGCGCTGGGCGTGCTGTCGCTTTTGGGCAACCGCGTGCCCAACGGCGTGCGCGTGTTCTTCTCGACGCTCGCCATCGCCGACGACCTTATCTCCATCGCCGCCATCGCCATCTTCTACGGTCAGAGCCCCAATCCGTTTTGGTTGGGCGCCGCTGCGCTTGTGACCTGCGCGCTCGTGTGGCTCAACAAGACGCAGCATTACCGCCTTGCCCCGTATTCGGTACTGGGTCTGCTGTTGTGGTTCTGCATGTTCAAGAGCGGCGTACATGCCACGCTCGCCGGCGTCATCTTGGCCTTTACCATCCCGGCCAAGTGCGGCGTCAAGCTCGATAGCCTCACCGATTGGTTGGGCGAGTGCCTGCCGCTGCTTGATGACCGCTACGACGACGAGGCACACATCCTGGGCCAGCATGACTTTACCGTCTCGACCACCAGGGTCGAGCGCGTCATGCACCGCGTGACCCCGCCGCTCATCCGCATGGAGCGTCTGATCTCCACGCCGGTCAACTTTGTGATTCTGCCGATCTTTGCGTTCGTGAACGCACAGGTTCGCCTAGTGGGCGTGGACATGAGCACACTGCTCACCGACCCGGTGACGCTCGGCGTGTACTTTGGCATGCTGCTGGGCAAGCCGATTGGTATTTTTGGCATGACATTTACCCTGGTCAAGCTCAAGGCTTGCCAGTTGCCGCGCAACGTCAACTGGCACATGATTGCCGGTGTGGGCATTCTGGGCGGCATCGGCTTTACGATGTCGATCCTCATCAGCGGCCTCGCTTTCCCGACGGCCGAGTTTGAGGTTCTTGCCGCCAAGGCTGCCATTCTTGCCGGTTCGGTCACCGCGGCCGTGCTCGGCATGATCTACATGAGTGTGGTCTGCAAACACCCCGCGCCCAAGAACGAGTAAAAGCACAAACAAGTTTGAAAACGCCGCCCGTGAACACCGTCACAAGCGGCGTTTTAGTCATTGGGGACGTTCTTAAATGACTAGGTTTATTCCACGGTGCCGTAGACGGCGCCCCAGCCGTGGGCGGCCAAGGCGGAGTTGAGCTGGTCGCAAAGCGATTGGCGGTCGTAGTAGCCGGGCGGCAAAAGGTTGACGATTTCCATGAGGTCGGGCGCGAGGTCCAAGATCTCGGCCTGCACGATGAGATCCAGGCGGTCGATGGCGCGGCGGTCATAAAACAGTCCGTCGACCAGGCGCTGCAGGTCGCCGAATTCCTCGGCCTGGAACGATCCGTACTCCATAGTGCCTCCTTGGGCGCCCCACGCCGGCATGCGCGGCGATGTCGTAATTCATTGCGATGGACTTAATCTATCACGGCTTCATACCGTTGCGGCAGTGGCGGTCTATACTTAGACGAACTGCAACGTCCCGCTTCGCGAAAGGTCGCACCCATGCAGACGATCTACCAGAAGATGGAAACCACCGAACTCGATGCCGCCATCGAGGCGCTCAAAGCCGAGGTCGCCGAGGTCAAGGCCAAGGGCCTGGCGCTCGACATGGCCCGCGGCAAGCCGTCGCCCTCCCAGGTGGGCATCTCTCGCCCCATGCTCGATATCCTCAATGCCGATGCCGATCTGCACGACGGCAACGTCGACTGCTCCAACTACGGTTGCTTTGAGGGCATTCCCTCGGCACGCAAGCTGGCGGGGGAGTTCCTGGGTTGCCCCGCCGAGCAGACGCTCGTACTGGGTTCGTCGAGCCTGCTGATCGAGCACGATATCGCCGGCATGTTCTGGCGCTGCGGCTCGTGCGGTAGCGAGCCTTGGGAGGCTTATGAGGCCGCGCATGACGGCAAGAAGGTCAAGTTCCTGTGCCCTGTTCCCGGCTACGACCGCCACTTTGGCATCACTGCCGACTTGGGTATCGAGAATGTCCCCGTCGCGATGACCGACAACGGCCCCGACATGGACGAGATCGAGCGCTTGGTTGCCGCCGACGACTCCATCAAGGGCATCTGGTGCGTGCCCAAGTATTCCAACCCCACGGGCATCACCTTTAGCGAGGACACCGTGCGTCGCCTGGTCGAGATGCCCACGGCCGCGCCCGATTTCCGCATCTTCTGGGACAACGCCTACTGCGTGCACGACCTGTACGACGAGACCGACGAGCTCGCCAACATCTTTGACCTCGCTCGCGCGGCGGGCACCGAGGACCGCGTGGTGGCCTTTGCATCGACGTCCAAGATCACCTTCCCGGGCGCCGGCATCGGCTTTATCGGTGCGAGCCCCGCGGTTATCGCGGAGTTCTCCAAGCGCCTGAAGGCCGGCCTCATCAGCGCCGACAAGCTCAACCAGCTGCGCCACGTGCGCTTCCTTCCCACCATCGAGGCGGTCAAGGAGCACATGAAAAAGCATGCCGAGTTCCTGCGTCCGCGCTTTGAGGCCGTTGAGCGCAAGCTCACCGAGGGCCTGGGCGATACGGGCTGTGCCACCTGGACGCACCCCCGCGGCGGCTACTTTGTAAGCTTCGATGGTCCCGAGGGCTCGGCCCAGAAGGTCGCCGCGCTTTGCGCCGACCTGGGCGTCAAGCTCACGCCGGCCGGTGCCACCTGGCCCTATGGCAAGGATCCGCGCGATACCAACATCCGCATCGCGCCGAGCTATCCCACGGTCGAGGACCTGGAGGCAGCACTCGACGTACTGGTGCTGGCCGTCAAGCTCGTCGCTGCCGAGCTTGCTCGTGCCGAGCGCGCCTAACGCCTAGGGCCCCGCAAGTCCGCGCCCAGTACTATCCGCACTTTCGATACGTAAAGGAGCGTATACATGGATTTGGGTATTTCCACCAACCCCACACCGGAGATCTACACCATTAAGGTGACCGGCGAGATCGATATCTCTAACGCCGATAGCCTGCGCAATGCCATTGACCTGGCGCTCGAGCAGCCCACTGAGGCCGTTGAGCTCGATTTTGCCCAGGTGAGCTACATCGATTCGACGGGCATTGGCGTGCTCGTGGGCGCCGCGCACCACGCGGTCGACCACGGTAAGCGCTTTAGCTGCACTAATGTGCAGCCCCAGGTGATGCGCGTGGTTCAGCTGCTGGGCGTCGACCAGGAGATTTCGATCACGGCGGCATAATCTTTGCCCCCAAAAAGGGCGTGCCGTTTGGCATATGTTTGTGATGCGCTCGGACGTTTTGGCGTCCGGGCGCTATACTTGACCGAATGAATAGACGAGTTCCGGCCGAATGGCGCGGTGCGGGCTCGACTCACATCGAGCCTTGGAGGTATGTGTGTTTGGTATTGGAGAGGGTGAGCTCGCGATCATCGTGGTCTTCGGCTTTTTGCTGTTTGGCCCGGATAAGCTCCCACAGATGGGCCGCACGATCGGCCGTGCCATTCGTCAGTTCCGCGAGACGCAGGAAAAGATGACGGCCGTTGTTCAGTCCGAGATTATCGATCCGGTAAGTGAGGCCGCTTCGGCACCGGTCAAGCCCAAGAAGACTGCCGTCGATGACGATTCCGATGCAGACGAGGATGCCGTCGAGACGGCTGCGCCCGCAAAGAAGGAGACCTTTGCCGAGCGCCGTGCCCGCCTTGCCGCCGAGAAGGCCGCGAGCGAGGCTGCCGCCGAGGGCGAGGGTGCTGCTGAGGAGTCCGAGGCCGAGGGCGCCGAGCCTGCCGCTGCCGCCGAGCCTGTCGTCGAGCCCGAGCCTGCTGCAGAGCCAGAGTCCGAGCCCGAGCCGGCAGAGCCCACGACGGCTGACCTCTACGCCCGTCGTCCCCGCAAGCGCAAGGCCGTCGTCGACCAGCTCGCTCGCGAGCTCGAGGCCGAGGACGAGGCTGCCACCGCCGACGCCTCGAAGGGAGGCGATGAGTAATGCCTATCGGACCTGCGCGCATGCCGCTCTTCGATCACCTGGGAGAGCTCCGTCGCCGCCTGACTATCGTGGTCGTGTCGGTGTTTGCCGCCGCCATCGTGCTGTATTTCGCCACGCCCGTGGTGCTCGACATCCTGGAAGACCCCATCCGCTCCTTTGTGCCGGACGGTAAGTTCTACATCACCACCACGCTCGGCGGCTTTGGCCTGCGCTTCTCGCTGGCCATCAAGATGGCCGTGGTCATGTGCACGCCCATGATCATCTGGCAGATTCTGGCATTTTTCCTGCCGGCACTGCGTCCCAACGAGCGCAAGTGGGTTGTGCCTACGGTGCTCGCCTCGACGGTGCTGTTCTTCCTGGGCGCAATCTTTTGCTACTTCATCATTATCCCGGCAGGCTTTGAGTGGCTCATCGGCGAGACCTCTGCCGTCGCAACCGCGCTGCCCGACCTGGAGAACTACGTCAACATGGAGCTGCTCTTTATGATCGGCTTTGGTGTGGCGTTTGAGCTGCCGCTCATCATCTTCTACCTGTCCGTCTTCCACATCGTGTCCTACGCGGCCTTCCGCGGCGCCTGGCGCTACGTGTACGTGGGCCTGCTTGTGGGCTCGGCTGTGATTACGCCCGACGGCTCGCCCGTTACGCTGGGCCTCATGTATGGTGCCCTGCTCTCGCTCTACGAGATTTCGCTCGCCATTGCCCGCGTGGTCATTACCGCGCGCGAGGGCAAGGAGGGCTTGTTTGTGAGCCGTCTGGACCTGTTCTCGGACGATGAGGACGACGAGGAGTAAATCGGTATGCACGAGGTTGGCATTGTCAACGGCATACTCGATACAGTGATTCGCGCGGCGCGTGGGGCGGGGGCCTCGCGCGCCGTTTTGGTAACGCTGCGTATCGGGGATATGACCGAAGTTGTGCGCGAGGCGCTCGACTTTGCGTGGGAGACATTTCGCGATGAGGACCCGCTCACGCGAGGCTGCGAGCTTGCCGTGGAGGAAGTCCATCCACAAAGCGAGTGTCTGGACTGCGGGGAGGTCTTTGAGCACGATCGCTTCCATTGCCGCTGTCCCCAATGTGGCGGCGCCAACGTGCGTCTGCTGCACGGCCGCGAGCTCGACATCGCAAGTATCGAAATCGAAACCCCCGACGATTAGCCCGCTAGCCATCTGGTGATGGGGTATAAAGGGGCCAAAGTAAGGAGTGCCGAGTATGGCTGAGAAAACGATTGATATCGCGTCGCCGATTCTGTCGCGCAACGAGCGCCTGGCAGATCAGCTGCGACAGCGATTTAAAGAGACAAACACCTATGTGATCAATGTGCTGTCGAGCCCCGGTTCGGGCAAGACCACCACGATCCTGGGCACCAACGAGCGCCTGCGCGACAAGGCTGGCCTGCGCTGTGCCGTCATCGAGGGCGATATTGCCTCGGATGTCGACGCCATCACCATGAAGGAAGCCGGCATGCCCGCCATCCAGATCAACACGGGTGGCCTGTGCCACCTCGAGGGCAACATGATCATGGAGGCCGTTGACGCGTTCGACCAGGCGGTGGGTCTTCAAAATATCGACGTCATCTTTATCGAAAACGTGGGCAACCTGGTCTGCCCGGTCGACTTTGACCTGGGCGAGAACCTGTCCATCATGATTCTCTCGGTGCCCGAGGGCGACGACAAGCCCATCAAGTACCCGGGCATCTTCCAGCACGCCGGCGCGCAGCTGCTCAATAAGGTCGACGTGGCCCCGGCTTTCGATTTTGACATGGATAGGTATACTAGGACACTCGATGACCTCAATCCGCAGGCGCCGCGGTTTGCCGTGAGCGCGCGCAAGGGCGAGGGCATGGATGCCTGGTGCGATTGGCTCATCGGGCAGATCGAGCAAGCAAGGGCGTAAATCGGCCGCCATACGGGCGGGCGTAGCCGCAGAGACACGAGATAGGAGCCTCTTTTGAAGCTCATCATCGCCGAGAAAAACGACGCCGCGCGTCAGATCGCCGAGCGTCTGTCCACGGGCAAACCCAAAAAGGACAAGGTGTACAACACCGCCATCTACCGTTTTGAGTGGAAGGGCGAGGAGTGTGTGACGATCGGTCTCGCCGGTCACATCCTTGCGCCCGATTTTTGCGACAGCGTGCTGTTCGATAAAAAGCTGGGTTGGTATTCGGTGACCGAGGACGGCGAGATGCTGCCGGCCGACATGCCCGATGGCCTGGCTCGTCCGCCCTACGACACCAAGCGTAAGCCGTTTCTTGCCGACGGTATCTCCATCAAGGGCTGGAAGCTCGAGAGCCTGCCCTACCTCACCTGGGCGCCCGTCATTAAGCTACCGGCCGAGAAGGAGCTCATTCGCTCGCTCAAGAACCTGGCTAAGAAGTCCGACAGTGTCATCATCGCCACGGACTTCGATCGCGAGGGCGAGCTGATCGGTTCGGACGCCCTCAACAAGGTGCGCGAGGTTGCGCCGGACTTGCCGGTCGCCCGCGCCCAGTACTCTTCGTTTACCAAGGCCGAGATCACGCAGGCCTTCGATAATCTCGTCTCGCTCGACCAGAATCTGGCCGACGCCGGCGAGAGCCGCCAGCACATCGACCTCATTTGGGGTGCGGTGCTCACGCGTTACCTGACGCTCGCCAAGTTTGGCGGCTTTGGTAACGTGCGCTCTGCCGGCCGCGTGCAGACGCCGACGCTTGCCCTGGTGGTCGAGCGCGAGCGCGAGCGCATGGCGTTTGTGCCCGAGGACTATTGGCAGATTCGCGGCATGGGTGCTGCGCAGGGCGCTGCCGAGGATGACCGCTTTAAGATTGCGCACAAGACGGCACGCTTTACCGACAAGGATGCTGCTGAGACGGCGTACGGCCATGTTGACGGCGTCGCGACGGCAACCGTCGCCGCGGTGACCAAGCGCTCGCGCAAGCAGCAGCCGCCCACGCCGTTTGCGACCACCTCGCTGCAGGCTGCCGCCGCAGCCGAGGGCATCTCGCCTGCGCGTACCATGCGCATCGCCGAGTCTCTCTACATGGCGGGCCTCATCAGCTACCCGCGTGTCGACAACACCGTGTATCCCGCGACGCTCGATTTGGGCGCCGTGGTGAGTGACCTGGCAAAGATCAACCCGGCGCTGGCGCCCGTGTGCAAAAAGGTACTCGCTGGTCCCATGAAGCCCACGCGCGGTAAAGTCGAGACCACCGACCACCCGCCTATCTACCCCACGGGCGAGGGCGATCCGTCCACGCTCGACGGCGGTCAGCGCAAGCTCTACGACCTCATCGCCCGCCGCTTCCTGGCGACGCTTATGGGTCCCGCGACCATCGAGAACACCAAGCTCGAGCTCGACGTGAACGGTGAGCCGTTCGTGGCCTCGGGCGATGTGCTCGTGACTCCGGGCTTCCGCGAGGCGTATCCGTATGGACTTAAGCGCGATGAGCAGATGCCGCCGCTGGAGCAGGGCGATACGGTCGACGTGTTCGACATTAAACTCGAGGCCAAGCAGACCGAGCCGCCCGCGCGCTACAGCCAGGGCAAGCTCGTGCAGGAGATGGAAAAGCGCGGCCTGGGTACCAAGTCCACGCGTGCGAGCATCATCGAGCGCCTGTATGCCGTGCGCTATCTCAAAAACGATCCCGTGGAGCCGAGCCAGCTGGGCATCGCCATCATCGACGCACTGACGCAGTTTGCCCCGCGCATCACGAGCCCTGATATGACCAGCGAGCTCGATGGCGACATGACCCGTGTGGAGCGCGGCGAGGATACCGAAGAGCATGTCGTGACGCACTCGCGCGCGCTGCTGGCTGGCGTGCTCGACGAGCTGCTCAAGCATACGCAGGAGCTGGGCGACGCCATCAGCGACGCCGTCACGGCCGATGCGCGCGTGGGCGCCTGCCCCAAGTGCGGCAAGGACCTGGTTATGAAGACGAGCGCCAAGACCCGTGGCAGCTTCATTGGCTGCATGGGCTGGCCCGACTGCGACGTGACCTATCCGGTGCCGAGCGGCGTCAAGGTGAGCCCGCTCGAGGGCGAGGCCGCCGTGTGTCCCGAGTGCGGTGCGCCGCGCATTAAGTGTCAGCCGTTCCGCCAGAAGGCCTTCGAGATTTGCGTGAACCCCACATGCCCCACCAACTACGAGCTCGACCTTAAGGTGGGCGAGTGCAAGGTGTGTGCCGAGGCCGGACGCCATGGCGACCTGATCGCGCACAAGAGCGAGAAGAGCGGCAAGCGTTTTATCCGCTGCACCAACTATGACGATTGCGGCGTGAGCTATCCTCTACCGGCGCGCGGTAAGCTCGAGGCGACGGGTGAGACCTGCCCCGAATGCGGCGCCCCCATCGTGGTGGTCAACACGGCGCGCGGCCCGTGGCGCATCTGCGTGAACATGGACTGCCCGACCAAGGAGAAGAAGCCCGCCCGCGGTCGCAAGACCACGACCAAGGCGAGCACGGCCAAGAAGACGACGGCGGCCAAGAAGACGACGGCGGCAAAGAAGACTGCTGCCAAGAAGACGACCGCGAAGAAGTCGACTGCCAAGAAAGCAGCCGCCGACAAGTAGCGGCGCAGTCGAAACATTGCCCAAAACAAAAACGAGCGAGGACCTCAAAATCCTCGCTCGTTTTTTATCCGGCAGTTAGGGACGTTTCTTTTCTGCCGGCAGTTTAGGAACGTCCCTAACTGCCGGCTCGGGAACGACAAAGCGCTAGTTCACTTCGACGGGTTTGGCGCCGGGATAGCGCTCCTCAAAGTCTAGGCGGTACTTATTGTCATTGGTGCCCGCCACGTTGTCGCGCGACAGCGGCGCCACGATCTCATTCTTGTGGTCCGCAGGCTTGGCGTATTTCAGGCTGATCTCCCAGGCATCACAGATTGCGTCAATGCGGTGATTCAGGTCGTCGTACAGGGCAACGATGTCTTTCCAGGAGCTGTAGTTCTTGGAGCTCGTCGGGACGTCTAGGTCCTCGACGATGTCGTAATACTGCTCGATGGTGTCCTCCGTGCGCTCGGCGACGTCGGCGAGATTTTGACGGGTGGTTCGATCCTCTTCCAGATAGCTGCCGTTGAAGTTCTGTGCGCAGCCACGGACGTAGTTGTCGAGGTCTTCGAGCAAGTCGTAGTATTCGCTCAGTCGGCGGTAGAGGTTCTGCTCGGAGAGCGTTGCTTCGCCGCCATCCTCGTCGTCATCGTCATCATCGTCGTACAGGCTGTTGGGATCGCCGAGAGGCTTTAGGTCATCGTCATCGACGTCATGGTGCAGCTTAGCTACCTCGGCAGTCGTCTGCGTGGCGGCGTTGTCGAAAGGCTTGATCACAAAGAAAACGACCAGGGCGATGATGATCGCCACCAGCACAACGATAACGGCGATAAGCGGCCCGGTGCCGCTCTTTTTGGGAGCGGGGGTCTGTGGCGAAGCGGGCGCGTATGCGGGAGCCGGCTGCTGTTGGGGCGAGCCGCTCGCGACGGGTATGCGCTGCGTGGTCTCGACGGCCGCGGGGCCTGCGGCGGGGTCGGGGCGATAGGCGAGGGGGTCGTCCGCCTTGGCTTGCGGCGTATCGAGGGAACCGGTCTGCTCGAAAGCGGGCTGGCTATCGCTCGCGGCTGTTTGCTCAACGGGTGCACCGCACGAGGTGCAGAACTTGGCATTATCTGCAAGAAGCTTGCCGCACGAGGCGCAATACCGAGGCATTGCCACTCCTTTCGCCACATTTCAATGCAATACGACGATTATACCCAGCGTCCAAAATTCTCCATCATAAGTTGCGGTGAAATAGGGACTGTTTGGCGGTCTCAGAGCTTCAATCAGTCCCTATTTCACCGCAACTTCGGGGATGCCTCGATGGCTAGGTTGGATTTGGGACGCGCCGAGCACTGGGGTATCATGGCTTGGTTGATATATCTGCATTTACGCGCCTTGTAGGAAGGGGCTGCGCCCATGGCTTTTGAGCCCGCTCAACATAGCTTTATCACGCTCGAGGGCGTCGATGGCGCCGGCAAGTCCACGCAGGCGCGCCTGCTTGCCCGCGCGCTCGAACTCGCTGGCTACCAGGTTGTGAGCCTGCGCGAGCCGGGCGGTACCGCCATCAGCGAAAAGATCCGTGCTCTGCTGCTCGACCCCGCCAATACGACGATGGGAGACACCTGCGAGTTGTTGCTCTACGAGGCCGCGCGCGCCCAGCTGGTGCACGAGGTCATCGCGCCTGCCCTTACTGACGGCAAGGTGGTCCTGTGCGACCGCTTCTACGATTCCACAACTTGCTATCAGGCGTTTGCCGATGGCCTCGATCGCCAGATAGTACGCGATGCCAACAACCTGGCCGTCGCGGGGACGCACCCGGCGCTCACGCTCGTCTATCACATCACGCCCGAGCAGGCGGCGCTGCGCATGGCAGCCCGTGGCGCGGCAGATCGCATGGAGGCTAAGGGCATGGCCTTCCAAGAGCGTGTCTACCAGGGATTTTGCGCCATCGCCGCCGAGGAACCAAACCGCGTAAAGCTCATCGACGCGACCGCGTCCATCGAGGACGTCTTCGCGCGGACGGTCGAGCAGGTTCGCGTCTACGGCCTCGACATTTCCCAGGACGCCGTCACCGCCGCGCTTGCCCAGGAGGCCGAGTAACATGGCCCCCGCTCAGACAAGCCTGCTGGCCAAGCTTGACACCCAAGAGCGCGTGCGCGACTTTTTGACCAATGCCGTCGCCAGCGGTCGCGCATCGCACGCCTACCTGTTTTTGGGCGCGCCCGGCGCGGGCAAGCTCGACGCCGCGTGGGCGCTCGCCCAAGCCTTCCTGTGCGAGCAGGATGGCTGCGGCTCATGCGATAGCTGCGTGCGCGTCGCCCGCCATACGCACCCCGACGTGCACTATTACACGCCCGAGAGCGCCACGGGCTACCTCATCGCCCAGACGCGCGAGCTACTCGACGACGTACCCCTGGCGCCCATCCGCGCCAAGGCCAAGGTCTACATCATTGACCGTGCCGAGCAGCTGCGCGCCAACACCGCCAACGCACTGCTCAAAACACTCGAGGAGCCGCCCGAGGGCGTTATGTTTATCTTGCTGGGCACCTCGGCAGACGTGATGTTGCCCACCATCGTGAGCCGCTGCCAGTGCGTGCCGTTTCGGCTGGTGTCACCCGCCGTCGCCGCGCACGCCGTGAGCCGTGCCACTGGTCAGGATATCGCGCGTTGTCGCATGGCCGTCGCCGTGGCGGGCAGCCCCACGCGCGGCATCGAGTTCCTTAAGAGTGCCGAGCGCCAGGACGCCCGCCGTCAGATGGTCCGTGCCATCGACTCACTCATTGCCGCCGACGAGGCCGACGTGCTCAGCCGCGCCAAGTCGCTCATCGTCGCCGTTAAGGCGCCGCTCGCCGAGGTCAAGTCCACGCAGGAAAAGGTGCTCGAGCAAAACGCCGATTACCTGTCGCGTGGAGCATTGAAGCAGCTTGAGGACCGCAACAAGCGCGAACTCAACGCGCGCGAGCGTTCGGGTATCATGGAAGCGCTGGCGAGCGCGCGGACGCTCATGCGCGACGTGCTGCTGACGCTTCAGGATGAGGCGGCCGACGTCGTGAACGAGGATGTGCGCGACACGATCGGTCGGCTTGCCGCCGCGACCAATGTTGCGGGCGCCACCCGGGCGCTCGAGGCGGTCGCAACCGCCGAGCGCAACATCGCCAGAAACGTTACTCCCCAGCTGGCCATCGAGGTCATGCTGTTCGATATCAGGAAGGCACTGAAATGCCGTTAGTCGTACCCGTTAAGTTTACCTACGCCTCGCGCGACCTGTGGTTCGATCCGCAGGATCTGGATATCCTCGAGGCCGATTATGCCATTTGCTCCACCGAGCGCGGAACCGAGATCGGCCTGGTCACGGCCGATCCCTTTGAGGTGCCGCAAGACGAGATCGGTCAGCCGCTCAAGCCCGTGCTGCGCGTGGCGAGCGACATCGACCTGCAGCTTGCCGACGACCTGGCCATTCAGGGCGACGAGGCCATGGTCGACTTCCGCCGCCTGGTCAAGGAGCTCGACCTCGAGATGAAGCCGGTGGGCGTTGAGTACCTGTTTGGCGGCGAGAAGGCCGTGTTCTACTTTGCGGCCGAGGAGCGCGTCGATTTTCGCCAGCTCGTCAAGGACCTGTCCTCGACGCTGCACATTCGCGTCGACATGCGCCAGATCGGCGTGCGCGACGAGACCCGCCTGGTGGGTGGCTACGCCCAGTGCGGACAGGAGCTCTGCTGCACGCGCTTTGGCGGACAGTTTGAACCCGTCTCGATTCGCATGGCAAAAGAGCAGGACCTGCCGCTCAACTCGTCCAAGATCAGCGGCGTGTGCGGCCGCCTGATGTGCTGCCTGCGTTATGAGTTCGAGGCGTACAAGGACTTTAAGAGCCGTGCGCCCAAAAAGAAGACGCTCATCGATACGCCGCTCGGCAAGGCGCGTATTCAGGAATATGACACGCCGCGTGAGCAGCTGGTGCTGCGCCTGGAGAACGGCAAGGTTTTTAAGGTCAACCTAGCCGATATGACGTGCTCGGAGGGCTGCAAAAAGAAGGCTGCCGAGCAGGGCTGCAATTGCCGCCCCGACTGCGTGACGCGTGACGTGCTCGAGCGCATCGAGTCGCCCGAGATGCGCCTGGCGCTCATGGAGCTCGACCGCGAGAACGGCGTCGACGTGGGCGATGGCCTGTCGAGCGCCGACCGTCTTGCCGGCACGTCGATGCCCAAGCGCCGTCGTCGCGATGCCGAATCCGATGCTCGCGCCGGTCAGGGGCAGGGCGAGGGCCGTGGCCGCGGAAAGGGCCGTGGTAAGGTTGAGGCACCCGAGGCCGAGGAGGCCGCCGGTGGCCGTCGTCGTCGCAAACGCTCGGGTTCGGGCGATGCCGGCGAGGTCGCTCCCGCAGGCAAGAACGCTTCCCGCGAGCGCGAGGCTCAGCAGCCCCAGCAGCAGAATCGCGGCGGTGGCATGAACCCCACACGCCGTCGTCGCCGTCATCTGTCGAGCGAGGAGCGCGAGGACGCCTTCCGCGCCGCAGCTGCTCGCGAGGCTGGTGCCGCTTCCAAGGGTCCCTCGGCCTCCGATGCGCCTGTCGACAAGGGCGGCAAGTCACGTGGCGAGGAGGAGCGCGCGCCGCGTCCGCGCCGTCGCCATTCCTCGGGCGCACAGCAGAAGCCTTCAGTGCCCTCCGTGGCCGATCAGGTCTCGGATGGCGAGGTCAAGGTCACGCGCCGTCGTCCCGGAGATGGCGGGGGAGCTGCTGCCAAGGCTTCGCGTGGCGCCGCTCGCGACGAGCGCGAGCCGCGCGAGGATCGCGGTGGCGAGGGCTCGGCCGACCAGGGTCAAAAGCGCCGTCGTCGTCGCCGTTCCCGCAAGCCGCGCCAGGATGGTGGCGAGGGCTCGACCCCGTCTTCGGCCGCACCACAACCGCCCGCCGGCGAATAACGCCTGCGAGCGGATTTAACCCGCCTTACCCCAATCGCGTCGGGGTACCATAGCGCTGAATCAACAACCCTCCCTGCGACCGAACGTAGGGAGGGTTGTGTCTTGAAGAGCCATCTGAACAAATTGAGCCGTCTGCAGGGTGCCGGCGCCCTACCGTTTGCGGACGAATTGCTGCCGTTTGCCGAGCGGGCGGCACGCGAGGCACTCGAGGTATTGTCGCCAACACGATGTGCCGGCTGCGAGCGCGCCGGTGCGCTTATTTGCCAAGACTGCCTGGCCGCGCTCACGCTCATCGACCCACGTCATAGCTGTACCCGATGCGGCGCCCCGTTTGGGGATTTGCTGTGCACTGAGTGTTCGGTCGAGGGCACGTCCTCGGCAATGGCAGAGGCGCTCGACCGCTGCCTGGCGTGCGCCGTCTATGCGCATCCGCTGCCGCGCATCATTAAAGCGTACAAGGATGCGGGTGAGCGACGTCTGGCTCCGTATCTGGCGGAGCTGCTCTACGACGCCGCCCTGCATGCCCAGGTCGTAGCGCCCGAACGCTTAGGAGGTGTGCTGTCCGGTGCGGATGCGGTGGTGTTTGTGCCTGCGACGGCGGCAGCGTTTCGGCGGCGTGGCTTTGATCATATGGAGGCCATTGCGCGCCCATTTTGCGAGCTGTCGGGTGTTCCCCTGCTCGATGCCCTCGTCAAGTACGGGCATGGCGACCAGCGCGAACTCGGTCGTGAGGAGCGTCGCGAGCGTGCCCAAGGCATGTACGAGACGGTTGAGGACGTGCACGGCCGCCGCCTACTGCTTATCGATGATGTCATTACCACGGGCGCGACCATGGCAGCAGCCTCGGCGGAGCTCAAGCGTGCCGGCGCTGCGGCAGTCGATGGCCTTGCTATCGCACGTGTTTGGTAGGGGTGATTCGTGTGGCGGTAACAATCAGGCAGTGCAACAAACCGACAAAAGAGCAGCTAGCGGCTTCCGCAATCCTAACAGGCGCCTCGGCGCTACGCATGATGCGCGCCGAGCGCCGACAGATGGGCTACATCGGCTGGAAGGACCTTGAGCCCGAGGAGGAGTGCCGCGTGCTGTGTACGTCATCGCCTTCGACCGAGGATATCTATCTTCCCGACCTGGTGCGAATTGGAGTCAAAAGCGGCGAGGTGCAAGAAGATCTGTGCTTGCTGGTGGGATCTGCGGCGCAGCGCCGACGCATGCCTGGTGTGGGCTGGTCCGTGTGTTCCGGGTTGCCTGCCGGCTCGATTCTAGAGGTGGAACCGGGGGTGTACAGCCTATCTCCCGAGGCCCTTTGTGTTGCCGTCGCCCGCGAGGTCGGCTGTATCCAGGCGTTTGCCCTGGCCCAGGAACTGTGTTCCAAGATTTCACTGAGCGATCGCGGGAAGTATCTACCTCCCTATACCTCGCCTGTTGCGAATAGACTTGCAAAGGACAAGGACCAACCGGCAGACGTGGGTTACTTTGAAGTCGAGCCGGTGCTGACGCCCGATCGCCTGGCAGATTACCTCGCGGCATGTAAGGGGAGTGCGGCCAAACAACTGCGACGGCTGTGCCCCTATCTGTCGGAAAACCTGCGCTCACCCATGGAGTGCATCATGCTTGCCATGTTTTCGCTTCCGTTTTCCTATGGCGGATTTGCCTGCGGTCCCTTTAAGACCGACTACAAGATCGAGTTCGATGACCGCGCGCAGGCAATCTCGGGGATGCCGCATGCAGTTTGCGATGCGTATCAGGAAACAGCCCGTTTTGACCTGGAATACAACGGTGAGCTTGGTCATTCCTCTCGAAGGGGACGTGTCCATGATGAAAAACGCAACACGGGCTTGATTACTATGGGAATCGAGGTCGCGACGGTCAATAACGAGATACTTTGCGACATGGAGGCAATGGAGGCACTCGCATGGCGCATCCACCAGCGTATGCGAAAGCGGTACCGGAATCGTGTCGATGCCCGCAGGAAGAAGCAAGAGGCGCTGCTTAACACGCTGCGGGCGTGTTTTGGGCTTAAGCCGGTCTAATTCACGTCGAAAGGAGGAGGGGGGGGGTTAATCATATGCCCTGGCCAAAAAATGGCAAATATGAGTACTGTCACTAAATCAGTAACAGCAAAATCAAAGAATTTAGGACTCGGAGGCGGCGTAAAGAAAGAAGATAATAAACAAACGTAGAATAACTAAGCATCAGATTGGCGACACTAAGCGCAAAATCTGTCAGAGAGGCCAAAAGTGCCTGTTACTAAATTGGTGACAGTACTCATATTTGCCGTATTTTGGCCGGGGCACCCTAAGAAGGGCGCCCCGGAGCTCCCCGTAGGGGAGCTCCGGGCTTCATAGGGGCACGAATAGCCCACTCCAACCCGCAAAATCTGTGCGCACAATGCGAATGACGCCCTTAACCTTAAACTTTAGCTTGAACTTAGCTATAATGCGCTACGTTCCTACCAGGCTGTGGTTGCGGACGGACGAAATGCCCGTCCTAGTCCAAGACAGACGCGGTCAAAGGGATCCACGTAAGCGACCGCGTGCGCGCGGCGCGATCATGGCGCGTCCTAGATGTAAGCCGCACCGTCCGTTCTACTTTCTTTGGGGCAATACCGCCTCGCGGGCGAGCGGGTCAGTCGTGAAGGTGGCTGCGGCCTCCCGAGCAAACACCCCGGTGCGCAAGTGTGGGGTCAAATACCAGGTCAGCTGGTGGGAACAATCTGATATTCCGCGCAACGCACGGATTGTATACGACACAGAAGGCAGGGTAGTGGACATGGTGAGGGGCAGCTTGATGCACGCGGCTCGGTTAGGTGCTGGGACCGCAGCGGTCATTGCCGTTTTGGGCCTGAGCGGATGCGCGTTCAACCCGCTGTCTACGTTCACGACTCCCACGATCGACCAGATCGAGTACGAGACGGTCACGCCGGCGGTGTCGGACGATGCCCTGGTCACTCCCGGAACCCTGACGGTTGCCCTCGATACTTCCGATGCGCCGCAGGCCATGCAGGGCGCCGACGGCGAGCTCACGGGATATGCGGTCGACGCCGCCCGCGCCCTCGCAAGCCGCATGGGCCTTAAGGTCGCCTTTGTCGATGCGTCCTCGGCAGGTTCCGCGCTCGGCGACAAAAAGGCTGATATCTTTATCGGCGAGATCAACTCCACAGACGGGGACGTTAGCTCGCTCGGCACCTGCCTGTACGATGCCGCTTCTGTGTTCGGTAAAACCAGCGATGGTGGGTCGCTAAGCGTTTCCACCGATACCCTTAACACGTCTACCCTGGGTGTCCAGATGTCCTCGGCCTCGCAGGAGGCGCTTGCCAAGCAGAGCATTGCCGCCAACCAAAAGACCTACTCTAACATCAACGAGTGCTTTGAGGCGCTCGTGTCCGGCGAGGTCGACTATGTGATCTGCGACTCCACGGCCGGCGGCTACCTTGCACGCCTGATGAGCGAGGTCTCCTATGTCGGTGCGCTCGAGGCGCCCTCGACGCTTGGTGTTGCGGGCCTCTCGTCCAATGACGAACTGTGCCGTGCCGTGAGTGATGCCCTCGACGACATCACGGTCGACGGCACGCTCGAGGCGGTTCACTGCGTCTGGTACGGCCAGATTCCCTACGACCTCACCACTAAGACGGTTTCGGGCGCTAACGTGCAGCCGGTCGACTCTGAGTCCAGTGAGACCACGTCCTCCGGCAGCGAGTCCTCCGATTCCAACAATGAGACCGCATCCTCCGAGGACAAATCGTCCAGCCAGGAAGGCGCCATCACCGACGACGACATTAACAAACTCAATAGCTAGTTATTGCTAGGGGTGGTGTCTCCTATACGTTGGAAAGGACACTTCTTCACGGTTTCAACACGCACTGCCGGGCTTCCCCAATAGGGGAGCCCGGCTTTTTCATCCCAATAAAACCAGCAGGTCAAAGCTAATTTTCGGGACCAAATACAAAGCCGCCGGCCCCTCCTATAGCGCACTTTGCCACAGAAAAGTGCGAGACTTCGGTATGCGGTATCAAGCAATCGTTATTCGGGTCTTTAGGAATCCGCGTGATTAAATGCACGGCAATGGGTACATAGCCAGTACAGTAAGTCCCCGAGGCAGATTGGAGCCACGTATGGATATCAAGGTTTCTGGACGCAAGACGACGGTAACCGATGCTCTGCGTGCGCACGTGGATGAGAAGATCGGCGAGGCGCTCAAGGTTTTCGATATCGAGCCCATGACGGTCGACGTTGTACTTCGCTATGAGAAGAACCCCTCGAACCCCAACCCGGCAATCGTCGAGGTTACGGTTCGTGCCCGCGGTTCGGTGATTCGCGTTGCCGAGCACGGTGCAGATATGTACGCCGCCATCGACCTCTCCGCCGATAAGGTCACCCGCCAGCTGCGCAAGTTCAAGACCAAGGTTGTGGACAACCGCCAGGGCGGTGCCAGCGCCGCGGATGTCGCACCGGTCGAGCGCGTCGAGGATCTGGCCGACCTGCTGCTGCCCGAGGAGGACGACGACCTGCTCGTCCGCGAGAAGGTCATCGATGTCACCCCGATGACTGAGGAGCAGGCGCTGGTGCAGACCGATCTGCTGGGCCATGACTTCTACGTGTTCGAGAACGCGACGACTGGCCTCATCAATGTGGTGTATCACCGTAAGAATGGTGGATATGGCATCATCAAGCCCCGTATCGAAACACTTGACGAGTAAAATACGTTAACTTGCATGAGTTAACGGTTGGCGGCCATCCCATGCGGATGGCCGCCTTTTTACGTAAGGAGTCGCTTTGATGGACAAGGCTGCATCTACCGGCCATTCTGACCGCTGCCGCATCGTCGTCGATACCTGCTGCGACTTTAGCCCCGAGGTCGCCGCGAACCTCGATGTCGATATCTTGGGCTTCCCCTTTATCATCGATGGCGAGGAGCGCACGGACGATATCTGGTCGAGCATGAGCCCTAAGGAGTTCTACGACCGCATGCGCGCCGGCGCTCGCGTGTCTACCTCCGCCGTGTCGCTCGGTCGCTATATCGAGTTCTTTACCGAGTGTGCCAAGGAGGGCACGCCCACGGTCTACCTGTGCTTTACCTCGGCGCTGTCGTCGAGCTACAACTCCGCGTGCCAGGCGGCGGACGCCGTGCGCGCCGAGTATCCCGATTTTGAGCTGTACGTGGTCGACAACGCTCTGCCCTGTGCGACCGGCGCGCTCTTGGCGCTCGAGGCCGTGCGCCAGCGTTCGGCGGGACTGACCGCCAAGCAGCTGGTCGATTGGGCAAACGAGGCAAAGACCTACGTCCACGGTTACTTTACGCTCGAGAGCTTCGACGCACTGGCTGCCGGTGGCCGCATTCCGCCCGCGGCGGCACAGCTCACGGCAAAGCTCGATGTCAAGCCCGAGCTCTCCTACGACCTTGCCGGCTCGCTGTCGCTGATCGGCGTCAACCGCGGCCGCAAGAAGGCGCTCAAGTCCATCCTCAAGTCGTTCCGCGAGAACTACGTGCCCGATCGCACCATGCCCATCGCCATCATGACGGCCGATGCCGAGAAGGACGGCGACTGGCTCGAAGCTGCCATCCGCAAGGAGGAGGGTTGCGCCGACGTCACGATCATTCGCAGCTCCGTGGGTCCCACCATCGGCTCGCACGTGGGCCCCGGCATGGTGGGCTGCGCGTTTTGGGGTAAGAACCGCGCCGACAAGGCGTCGCTTTCCGACCGTATCGCCCGCCGCGTGCGCGGTCAGTAGGCAAGCGCTGCGTCCGTTATCGCCCTCGACTCACAGCCCAAACGCTGGCACCGAGTATTCAACCTGGTAACAACACCCAACCCAAAAGGAAAGGTTTCATGGCAAACAAGCTCTCTGTCGCATTTATCGGCACCGGAATCATGGGTGCCCCCATCGCCGGTCACATTCTGGACGCCGGCTACCCCGTCACGGTTAACAACCGCACCAAGTCCAAGGCCGCGGCGCTCATCGAGCGCGGTGCTGCCTGGGCTGATACGCCGGCCGATGCCGTGGCTAACGCCGATGTCGTCTTTACCATGGTGGGCTATCCCTCCGAGGTCGAGGAGCTCTATCTGGCGGGCGACGGCCTACTCGCGTGCACCAAGCCGGGCGCGGTCTTGATCGACCTCACCACGAGCTCGCCCGAGCTCGCCCGTGACATTGCCGAGGCCGCCCAGGTTTCTGGTCGCATGGCGTTTGACTGCCCCGTCACCGGCGGCGAGTCGGGCGCTATCGCCGGTACGCTCACGGCTATCGTGGGCGCTACCGAGAACGACATCGCGCCGGTCCGCGACATCCTTGCCACCTTTGCGGCCAACATCTGCTGCTTCGACGGCGCCGGCAAGGGCCAGGCTGCCAAGCTCGCCAACCAGGTGTCGCTGGGCGCCTGCATGGTTGGCATGGCAGACGCCATGGCATTTGCCGAGCTGAGCGGCCTTGACCTGGAGAAGACCCGCCAGATGATCCTGGGCGGTACCGGCAAGTCCGGCGCCATGGAGAGCCTGGCTCCCAAGGCGCTCGACGGCGACTACAAGCCCGGCTTTATGGTCGAGCACTTCATTAAGGACCTGCGCCTGGCGCTCGCCTACGCCGATGACCGCGAGCTCGCGCTGCCCGGTGCCGACGTGGCCTTTACGCTCTACGACATGCTCGACGCCATCGGTGGCGCCAAGCTGGGTACCCAGGCCATCACGGTCCTCTACAAGGAGGAGGCTGACGCCATCGCCGCCGGTCTGGACTGGTCACAGTATCGTCCCGAAGAGCACGGTGCTCACGAGGACGGCTGCGGTTGCGGCGAGCACGGCGACGACCATGAGTGCGGTTGCGGCCACCATCACGGCGAGGACCACGAGTGCTGCGGCGGCCACGGCCATGATGACGGCCACGAGTGCTGCTGCGGCCACCATCACGGGGAGTAGCGCCCATGAGCTGGACGTTCGTAGTGCTCGCGTTGGTGCTCTTTATCTTTGCGATCTATATTGGCTTTTTGTGCGGCCAGTGGGCCTGCGAAAAGCGCGTGATTACCAAGCGCGATTACTGGATTGCCAATTTTGCAGGCGCGGCGGCAGTCGTTCTACTGACCTGGGTGTTTTCGCTGTTCCCGCTGGTGCAGTTTGCGCCGATCGGCTGGCTCGGCGGCTTTATCGCCGGCCTTAAGATGAGCTTTGGCGAGTCCGTCGGTCCGTGGCGCAAGCACGACGAGGTCTTTAACGTCAACAAGGCTCACCGCGCCGCCGCCGACGCGGGCGACGCCGAGGAGCGTCGCCGTGCGCGTCACAATGGTGCAGCCGACCGACAACTCATCTCGGTCACCGATGACAGCAAGGGTGCTGGCAAGCACGCTAAGAAATAGTAAGAAGAGGTAACTATGGCAGAAAACAAGGAAGAACAGCTCACCGACGAGGAGCTGGCACAGCTTCAGCTGGCAGAGGAGAACGAGAACGCCGTCGACCGCCTGGTCAAGGAGCTCGGCTGCCCCACGCGCCGCATCCGCCAGTTTGCCGCCCGCGTGCTGCACCTGCTTGCCGAGCGCGATCCGCAGCGCGTCGTGCCGTGCGTGCCCGCGCTGATCGAGGCGCTCGACCGCCCCGAGGCTCAGACCCGCTGGGAGGCTCTCGATGCCCTGGCGGCGCTCGCCACCACCTGCCCCGAGCAGCTGGGCGATGCCTTCGAGGGCGCCGAGACCGCGCTGTTCGACGAGATTTCCTCCACGCTGCGCTACGCCGCCTTCCACCTGCTGTGCGTGTGGGGAGCTACGGGCGTCGAGCGTTCGCGCGAGGCTTGGCCGATCCTGGATGAGGCCATCCAGTGCTACCACGGCGACCTTGAGTATCGCGATATGCTCGGTTGCCTGTACGAGTTTGGCCAGGGCGAGATCGATGCCGAGGTCGCCGAGAAGCTCGCGCTGCGCCTTAAGTTCGACGCCGAGAACGGCAAGGGCAGCTATCTCAAGGCCCGTTCGAGCGAGATTTGCGAAATGCTTGTTAAACGTTTTGGCCTGGATCTCTCCAAAAAGAAGAAGCGTGCTAGCGTTAAAAAATCTGAGGCCGCCGAAGACGAGGAGTAACAGATTATGGCGCACGATGTAGTCCTGATTCCCGGTGACGGTATCGGTCCCGAGATTACGCAGGCCATGCGCCGCGTGGTCGAGGCCACCGGTGTCCAGATCAACTGGAACGTCCAGGAGGCCGGCGCCGGCGTCATGGACGAGTTTGGCACGCCGCTGCCCCAGCACGTGCTCGATGCGGTCGCCGAGACCAAGGTTGCCATCAAGGGCCCCATCACCACGCCGGTCGGCACGGGCTTCCGCAGCGTCAACGTTGCCCTGCGCAAGCACTTTGACCTGTATGCCTGCGTGCGTCCCTGCCTGTCGCAGCCGGGCGACGGTTCTCGCTTCCGCGACGTCGACCTGGTCATCGTACGCGAGAACACCGAGGACCTCTACGCCGGCATCGAGTTCGACGAGGGTGCTGCCGAGGTCGAGGAGCTCTCACAGCTTGTCGAGCGCTCGGGTCAGAAGACCTTTGCTGCCGATTCCGCCATCTCGATCAAGCCGATCTCCATCGCCAAGAGCCGCCGCATTGTGGAGTATGCCTTTGAGTATGCCCGCCGCTGCGGTCGCAAAAAGGTGACGGCCGTGCATAAGGCCAACATCATGAAGGCGACCGACGGCCTGTTCCTGCGCGTTGCGCGCGAGGTGGCCGCCAACTATCCCGATATCGAGTTCAACGACAAAATCGTCGACGCCACCTGCATGGGCCTGGTCCAGAACCCCAACGACTTCGATGTCCTGGTGCTGCCCAACCTGTACGGCGACATCGTGAGCGACCTGTGCGCCGGCCTGGTGGGTGGCTTAGGGATGGCCCCCGGCTCCAACATCGGTGCCGACTGCGCCATCTTCGAGGCAACGCACGGCTCCGCGCCCGATATCGCTGGTCAGGATATCGCCAACCCCACGGCCGAGATCCTTTCTGCTGCGATGATGCTCGATCACCTGGGCGAGAACGACGCTGCCAATCGCATTCGCGCCGCCGTATCTGCCACGCTCGACGAGGGCGAGCAGGTTACCGGTGACGTGCGTCGTGCCCAGACCGGCTCCGTCGAGGGGGCCGTGGGCACGCAGGCCTTTGCCGATGCCGTTATCGCGCACCTGGCCTAAGGCATGCGTGCTGCAAACGCCTAAATAGTACTTAAGTGTTTGCGTATAACCTAAGAATCAATACGCCCGGCGCTCTGTCGGGCGTATTCTATTGAGGACTATGTTTCCTAACAAGGAGTAACCGATATGGGTCTGATTCAAAAGAAGGACGAGAAGGACGAGATCGACGGCATCCAGATCATCGAGCGCGGCGAAGGCCCCGACGGTGACGAGGACGAGAAGATCGACCTGGTCGCCGGTACGTCTGCCGAGCACATTGCCGCCGGTACGACGGCCGAAGAGGAGGACGCCCGTCTGGAGGCTCAGATTGCCGCGGATGCCGCTGACGAGAATCTGATGCCCGAGGCCCAGGATGAGGACGACGATATCCTGGGTTCCGATGAAGACGATCGCGTATCCAAGCACAAGAAGACGATGATTGCCGCCTTTGCGGTTGCCGTCGTGATTGCTGCCGTGGTCGGCTTCTTTATTGGCAACGGTGGTTTTGGCGGCAAGGGTGTCGGCTCGTCGACCCTGACCGAGGACCAGCTCGATTCGACCGTGGCAAGCTATAGCTACAACGGCAAGAAGAGCGATATCACCGCGCGCGAGGCCATCGAGAGCCAGTACAGCCTCGATACCGTCAAGGATAGTGATGGCAACTACACCGCTCCTTCTGCCGACGTCATCCTGTCCTACGTGCGCAACAAGATCCTGCTCGATGCTGCCGAGGACGAGGGCATTACCGTCTCTTCCAAGGAGATGAAGCAGTACGCCGAGGATTCCATCGGCACTTCTGACTACAAGACCATGGCCACGCAGTATGGCGTGTCCAAGGACCAGGCCAAGCAGATCGTCCGCCAGTCCGCGACGCTGCAGAAGCTCTACAAGAAGAAGGTGGGCGATAGCTCCGCAAGCATGCCGACCGCTCCGACCGAGCCTTCTGACGGCAACGAGGAGACCGCGAGCAAGGATTACGCCGACTACATCATCAACCTTGCTGGCGACGAGTGGGATAGCGAGAAGGGCACTTGGAAGGACGCCGATGGCACCTACGCTAAGGCCTTTGCCGACGATGCCTTTACGGCCGATAGCGCTACCTATAAGCAGGCCATGACCGCCTACTACACTGCTTATCAGCAGTATTCCTCGCAGGCTTCGAGCGCCAGCTCCAAGTGGACCGAGTATGCTAACGGCCTCTACGCCAAGGCCAACATCAGCATCTACGGCCTGTTTGCGTAAGGTTTGCCTGCACTACTGCGCGTTAACCGATCTACCTGATTGAGCCCGCTAGAACGGACAACGTTCTAGCGGGCTTTTTGTTACCGAAACCACTGGGGTAGGCCTCGAGCCCGCACAATGCTCCGTCGGGTTCCCCTAATTCATCTGGGAAAACAACTGCAAACGATTGCAAGTAACCGGTGAGCGGTCGAAAACTACCGTTCACCGATAATCTCAAAACTGGTTCTAACTGGTATTAAGTCAAAAAGACCAATTCACATATCTTCACAATGACCTGCAATTTTTCTACACGCTATTTTTAACCGTCCTGCGTTGTTTAGACACAGGAAAAGATCCGATCTTTTGCCAAAGCATTTCGAAACGGTTTCAAAATCGCAGGTAGATGTGTTAACGACCGGTAAACGGTCGAAATATCACCGTGAGCGGTGCAAAAACGTTTTACCGTATGAATCAACGAAAGCGACCTCTTCTGGGGTGATATAGTGACAACAACACGTCACGTGGTTACTACCAGTTTAGAAACCACTGGTCTTCAAAGAACGCTTTCTAAGAAGCTTTAAGGGCGAGCGCCCGCTGGCTTCCGAAAATCATCGGACTCAGATTGTACACACCTTCGGAAGGGAAATTTGAATGGTTGGCTTTATTCTTACCGGTCATGGACAGTTCGCACCCGGCCTAGCTAGCGCTATCGCTATGGTTGCCGGCGACCAGCCCGCTTTTACCGTCGTTCCTTTTGAGGGCGACCAGGCTGCTTCCTACGGTGAGGATCTCCGCGCCGCTATTACCGCCATGCGCGAGGAGTGCGATGGCGTGCTCGTCTTTACCGACCTGCTTGGCGGCACCCCGTTTAACCAGTCGATGATGATTGCCCAGGATGTCGACAACGTCGAGGTTCTGACTGGCACCAACCTTCCCATGGTTATTGAGCTTCTGTTCCTCCGCGGCAATGCCACGCTCGCCGAGCTTGGCGAGCAGGCCGTGACCGTTGGCCAGACGGGCATCACCGCCCAGACGGTCGCATCCGTTGCCGGCTCCGAGGAAGAGGATATCTTCGGCGACGAGGACGGCATCTAATGGCCGATTTCGGAGCCAACGTCCTGAGCTCCTCGGTCGCCCTTTTAGGCCTGCTTGTCATCATGGGCTTGATTTACACCATCTGGTCGCAAATCAACATGAAGAAGAAGCAGAAGTACTTCAAGGAGCTGCACACCGAGCTCAAGCCGGGTCAGGAGGTTCTTTTCGCCGGCGGTATCTACGGAACCGTCAAAGGCATCGAAGGCGAGAAGGTCCAGATCAAAGTCCGATCCGGAGCCGTCGTAGATGTTTCGCGTTACGCGATTCAGGAGATCAAGTAACTGTCGTCAGCAAATATCGAAAGGAAGCTGATCAACATGGCAGAACCCAACATTCTTCTTACCCGCATCGATAACCGACTGGTTCATGGTCAGGTTGCCACCCAGTGGAACTCCACTCTGGGCTCCAACCTCATCCTCGTCGCCAACGACGACGTGGCGTCCAACACCATGCGCCAGAACCTCATGAAGATGGCCGCTCCCGCCGGCGTCGCTACGCGTTTCTTCTCCCTGCAGAAGACCATCGACGTCATTGGCAAGGCGAGCCCGCGCCAGAAGATCTTCATCGTGGCCGAAACACCGGAAGACGTGCTTACGCTCGTCAAGGGCGGTGTGCCTATAAAGAAGGTAAACATCGGCAACATGCACATGTCGGAAGGAAAGCGCCAAGTCGCCACCTCCGTCGCAGTTAACGACGAGGATGTCGCTGCGTTTAAAGAGCTGCAGGAATTGGGGGTGGAGTTGGAGATCAGGCGCGTTCCGAGCACGCCTGTTGAGGACACGAGCAAGCTCTTCTCGTAATCCTCGTGATCCACGTTGTCAGGAGTGAAACCCTGACGTTCTGTACGTGATATCCAAAGTGCGTACATACATTTTGAAAGGAGGAGCAAGATGGAATACTCGATCATCCAGATCGCTCTGGTCTTCGTTGTTACGTTCATCGCGGCAATCGACCAGTTTGACTTCCTCGAGTCTCTCTATCAGCCCATCGTCACCGGCGCCGTCATCGGTCTTATCCTTGGCGACCTCAACACCGGTCTTCTCGTGGGTGGTACCTATCAGCTCATGACGATCGGCAACATGCCGATCGGAGGCGCTCAGCCGCCTAACGCCGTCATCGGCGGCATCATGGCAGCCATTCTCGCTATCGCCACGGGCCTCGAGCCCAACGCGGCAGTCGGCCTCGCCATTCCGTTCGCTCTGCTTGGCCAGCTTGGCGTTACCCTGGTCTTCACGCTTATGTCCCCGCTTATGTCCACGGCCGATAACATGGCTCACAACGCGGACACCAAGGGCATCGAGCGCCTGAACTACTTCGCCATGGCTCTGCTCGGCCTGATCTTCGCTGTCGTCGTCACCCTGTTCTTCATCGCTGGCGCTACCATCGGTCAGACCATCGCTTCCGCCATCCCGACTTGGCTGCAGACCGGTCTCTCCGCTGCAGGCGGCATGATGCGCTTCGTCGGCTTCGCCGTCCTGCTCAAGGTTATGATGAACCGCGATATGTGGGGCTTCTTCCTCATGGGCTTTGGCCTCGCGCTCATCACCGTTGCCAACGATTCGCTGGCAACCCCTGCTCTGCTCATCCTCGCTCTCATCGGCTTCGGCATCGCTTTCTGGGACTTCCAGCAGCAGACCGAGCTGAAGGGTGCAGCTGTTTCTGACGGAGGTGACTTCGAAGATGGCATCTAATGAGTATGTGATCCCGGAGCACTACGAGGATCTCACTCCTGCTCCGCAGCTCGACCAGAAGACCCTCAACAAGATGGCTTGGCGCTCCTGCTTCCTGCAGGCCTCGTTCAACTACGAGCGTATGCAGGCCGCTGGCTGGCTCTACTCCATCATCCCCGGTCTGGAGAAGATCCACACCAACAAGAACGACCTCGCGGCTTCCATGAGCCACAACCTGGAGTTCTTCAATACCCACCCGTTCCTCGTCACCTTTGTTATGGGCATCGTGCTTTCGCTCGAGCAGAACAAGGTTGACATCCCCACGATCCGCGCCGTCCGCGTCGCCGCAATGGGCCCGCTCGGTGGTATCGGTGACGCCCTGTTCTGGCTGACGCTCGTGCCTATCACGGCCGGCATCACCTCCAACATGGCCATCAACGGCAACGCCGCTGCGCCGATCATCTTCCTGGTGATCTTCAACGCCGTCCAGTTCGCTCTGCGCTTCTGGCTCATGAACTGGTCCTACAAGCTTGGCACCAGCGCTATTGACGCTCTGACCGCCAACATGCAGGCCTTCACGCGTGCTGCTTCCATCATGGGCGTCTTCGTCGTCGGTTGCCTGGTCGTCACCATGGGTGGCACCCAGATCAACCTCCAGATCCCCAACGGCACCACCCGTGGCCTTGCCCCTACTACCGTGATCGTCTCCGAGAAGGAGGCCGAGAACTTCACCGGTATGGAGGGCATCGATACCGAGACCGCTGAGGCCGGTACCATCGCCATGACCGATGAGGACGGCAACGCCCTCACCGCCGTCGATGCCGACGGCAACGAGGTCAAGTGCGGCGTCGCCGATCTGGGCAACGGCATGGAGTCCGTGACCTACGCTACCGTCACCGAGGATCCGGTCAACTTCTCTGTTGCCGACACCCTCAACACCATCGTCCCGAAGCTCGTCCCGCTTATGCTTACGCTGCTGCTTTACTACATGTTCGCTAAGCACAGCTGGACCCCGACCAAGGGCATTCTGCTGCTCTTCGTCCTTGGCATCCTGGGCGCTGGCCCGCTTGGTCTCTGGCCGAGCATCTGGTAAGGCTCTAGCTTGAGGGGTGTGTCCCTACGCGGCTCACACCCCGACCCCTTAAGCCATGTGTATGTTAAAAGCCGCGTGCTCGAAAGAGCGCGCGGCTTTTGTTTTCTTGATGAGTCGGGTGTTGCAGACCGATAATGCTTAACACTCTAGGTAGTTAGCCGAATTCGAGCAAAAGGGAGGATAGGATGGCGATCGGAGCGCGTAAGCAGCCGCTGTACGATCAGCTGGTCGATATTCTGACCGAAAAGATTGACCATGAATATCGCGCCGGTGACATGATTCCTTCCGAGCGCGAACTTTCGGAGCGCTATGGTCTCTCGCGCACTACGGTACGCCTGGCTCTGCAGGAACTGGAGCGTTTAGGACTGGTGGTTCGGCAGCACGGTCGCGGTACCTTTGTGACCGACCGTTCGGCAAAGGCAACCAATCTTATGCAGTCCTACAGCTTTACCGAGCAGATGCGCGCGATGGGTCGAGAACCCGAGACCACGATTCTCGATTTTTGCGAGATGGAGGCCGATAAGAATCTGGCTGAGCATATGGGATTGCGTATCGGTGATCGCATTTTTAAGCTCAAGCGTCTTCGTTCTGCCGACAACATGCCCATGATGGTCGAACGCAGCTATCTACCGGTTCGTCAATTTCTATCCCTAAAGCGACCACTGCTAGAGCGTAAGCCGCTTTACGATGTGATTGAGCAGGACTTTCAGCAAAAGATTCGCGTGGCCGAAGAGGAGTTCTATGCGAGCATAGCCCGTCCCACCGATGCCCACCTTTTGGGAATTGTCGAGGGCTCGCCTGTGCTCGATTTGGTCAGGACTACGTATAACGAGTCAAACGAGGTAGTGGAGTACACACTCTCGGTTGCTCGTGCTGATCAGTTTAAATACAAGGTTTACCACCAGCGTAGCGACTAGTGTTCGCATCGTTTCCATATGATGATTCTTTGCATTTAACTGGTTACTACCAGATAACCAACTGAAGTGTATAATTGCACGTCAGAGGATTACTTCTAGAGAGAGGTATTAGAAATGTTCGAGAAGAGTGTCGAGGAGCTCACCGAGCTCGGCGCCCAGATCACCACGGCCGAGATTGCTCAGCAGCCCGAGCTTTGGCGTGATACGCTCAACATCTACCGCGAGAACAAGGAGGCCATCGAGGCCTTCCTGGCCGAGGCTCGCGCCATGGGCGAGGGCCGTCTGTCCGTTGTCTTCACTGGTGCCGGTACTTCTGACTACGTGGGCGATACTTGCGCTCCGTACCTGCGTCACGCTGGCAACACTGATCTCTACGACTTTAAGCCCATCGCTACGACCGACATCGTGAGCGCTCCGCGCGACTTCCTGCGCGCCGAGGATCCCACGCTCGTGGTTTCCTTCGCCCGCTCCGGCAACAGCCCCGAGAGCCTTGCCGCCGTCGCCGTTGCTAAGGAACTCGTCCACAACGTCAAGTTCCTCAACATCACCTGCGCTCCCGAGGGCAAGCTGGCCGTCGAGTCCGCCGATGACCCCAACGCGCTGACGCTGCTCATCCCGCGCGCCAACGACAAGGGCTTCGCCATGACCGGCTCCTACACCTGCATGACCCTGCTCTCCACCCTCATCTTCGACGAGGCTTCCGACGAGCAGAAGGCCGAGTGGGTCGAGACGATTGCCAAGATGGGCGAGGAGGTCATCTCCCGTGAGCCTGAGATCGCCGATTACCTCGCTGGCGATTTCAACCGCGTGACCTACTTGGGTTCTGGCTCCTTCGGTGGTCTTGCCCAGGAGAGCCAGCTCAAGATCCTCGAGCTCGCTCACGGTCTGGTTGCTACTTCCTACGACACCTCCATGGGCTATCGTCACGGACCTAAGTCCTTCGTCGACGATAAGACGCTCGTCTTCGTGTTCGTCAACAACGACGCCTACACCCGTCAGTACGACATCGACATCCTCAACGAGATCGGTGGCGACAAGATCGCTCAGCACACCGTTGCCGTTCAGCAGGATGGCGCTACCGTCTACGAGGGCGAGTCCTTCACCTTTAAGGGCTACGAGGCGCTTCCCGAGGGCTACCTTGCTCTGCCGTTCGTGATGTTTGCCCAGGCTATCAGTCTGCTCAACTCCGTGCGCGTGGGCAACACGCCCGATACGCCGAGCCCCACCGGCACGGTCAACCGCGTGGTTAAGGGCGTGACGATTCACCCCTTCACCGCTTAATCGCGTCCCCCTGTAAGGGCGCCCGTCCGCTCATAACGGCGGGCGGGCGCTTTTTGTTTTTACATGGACCGGGTATAAGCATTACCAAAGTCAACTGCTTTAGAAGCAAGGAGTGCATATGAGCACGTACGCAATTAAGGCTGACAAGTTCTTCTTGCCGGCAGGCCCGCAACTGGGCGGCTATCTTATGGTCGAGGATGGCGTTTTTGGCGCCTGGCAGGCCGACGAGCCCTCTTGCGAGATTAAGGACTACACGGGATCGTGGATCGCACCGGGTATGGTCGATACTCACATCCATGGCTTCTATAACCACTCGACTACCGATAACGATCCCGAGGGCATTGATATCAGCTCGACTGAGCTCGCCCGTCGCGGTACCACCAGCTGGCTGCCCACGACGTTCACCGATGGCGTCGAGCAGATCAAGGATGCCTGCGCCGCCATCGCCCAGGCTGACGAGGGCCGCGGCCCCGACTTCTGCGGTGCTCGCATTCAGGGCATCTACCTGGAGGGCCCCTTCTTTACCATGAAGCACGTGGGCGCGCAGAACCCCGCTTATCTTATCGATCCCTCCGAGGAGGTCTTCGATCAGTGGCAGGAGGCTGCGGGCGGTCGCATCGTTAAGAGCGCCATGGCGGCCGAGCGCGACGGTGCCGCTGCTTATGCGGCTGCTCTGAACGCCAAGGGTGTGGTGACCAGCATCGGTCACTCCGACGCCACCTACGATGAGTGCATCGCCGTCATCAACGCCGGTGCCAGCTGCTTTACGCATACCTATAACGGCCAGCGCGGGCTGCATCACCGTGAGCCCGGTGTCGTGGGCGCTGCCATGTCCACGCCCGAGACCTACGCCGAGATCATCTGTGACGGCAAGCACGTAAACCCTGCCGCCATCAAGGCGCTGCTGCAGGCAAAGGGCTGGCAGCACACGGTGCTCATCACCGACTGCCTGGGTTGCGGCGGCATGCCCGAGGGCAGCTACACCAGTGGTGGCATGGACGTCATTATGAAGGACAACCTGTGCTGGCTCGCCGACGGCAAGAGCATTGCCGGCTCGGTGCTCACGCTTGCCCAGGGCGTCAAGAACATCGTCGACTGGGGCATCGCCAGCGCCGATATCGCCATTCGCATGGCAACTGAAGTGCCGGCACGCTCCGCGCACATCGAGGATAAGTGCGGCAGTATCATGCCGGGTCGCGACGCCGACTTTGTCGTGTTCGACCATGAGCTCACCCTCGTCGAGACGTATGTTGGCGGCCAGAGCGTCGGCAACGCCTTTACCGAGTAACGATAGAAAAAGACGGCGGGCCCGAATCTGCTCGGACCCGCCGTATGGGTTAAACGCTCAAAAGCACCTTAACAGTTACAGCTTGTTAGCGATCTTCTTTGCCGTGCGCTTGACGCCGGCCACAAGACCCCCCGCGGGATGCTCCTTTTCGTATGCTAGACGCTTCTCGCGCTTGGCATACTCTTCGACGATGATATCGCCGTACTCATCTTCGATTTTGTCGAAGAAATCGACAGCTCCCTTAATCTCTTCGGCAGTTGGGTGCCCCTTCTGGACACCGCCGGTGAGTTTGAACGGCCCCCACGTATCAAAGCCGGGACAGCCGTAGACGCCCATAAAGATGGCCTGCCTCATGCGGCAGATGCCATCGATATCCTTGCCGTACCACTTGTTTTTGCCACCGTAGGTCATAAGGCCAAACACCTTGTCCTGCGGCTGCAGCACGTTAGTGAGCACGCGCGCCATATCTTTGTCGATCTCGGAGTAATAGATGCCCGTGGCGACACCGATCAGATGGTATTCGTGCAGGTCGGGGTACTCGTTTTTACCGAGTGACTTCACGTCGAGGGTATCGATTTCGGGGTGTGCCTCAACGATGGCGTCCACGAGCTTTTTCGTATTGCCGTGGTGGCGTGAGGCATAAAGGATGATGGTTCGCATAAGAAGGCCTTTCAGCTGTAATTGCATCAATGTCTGTATGGTACCCCGTTGCATGCCTGGGAAACCGGACGCATCGATGAACGTGCGGGTTTGTCCTTTGGTCAGGGCCGAGACGGGTTCTTGCGAGCAAAAAAAGCAGTTGTTCGAAAGGATGGGCAATGGAATACGCTCTCTCCAACGATTCGATTTCTATTAAGGTGTCTACGGCCGGCGGCTCGTTTACCTCGATTGAGGCCGACGGTCGCGAGTATTTGTGGCAGGGTGATCCCGCAGTGTGGTCCGGCCAGGCGCCGATCTGCTTCCCGATTTGCGGAGGCCTGCGCGATGGCAACGCCATGACGTTTGCCGGGCATCATGTAAAGCTCGCTCGCCACGGGTTTGCGCGCAAGCAGGAGTGGAAGCTGCTGAGCCAAAGCGCAAACGAGCTGGCGATGTGCCTGGCTTCCGAGGATAACGCCGCGCTGCTGAGCGATTATCCGTACCCGTTTAAGCTTGTCGCTCGTTATACGCTTGAGGGGGATGCCGTGCGCGTCTCCTATGAGGTGACCAACGAGGGAACCGAGGACATGCCGTTCTTTATTGGCGGTCATCCCGGCTTTAGGTGCCCGCTCGATGAGGGCGAGGCCTATACGGACTACGAGCTGCGCTTTGAGAAGGACGAAGCTGCTGATCTTTGCACTGCCGTCCCCTCGACTGGCTTGATTGACGTGACCAACCGCTCCAAGAACCCCATGGTGGGAAAGACGCTGCCCCTGTCGCATGAGCTCTTCGATTTTGCGGAGACCATCTTTGACGTGCTCGAGAGCCGTCAGGTCACGCTTTCCAAGAAGGGCGAGGACAAGGGCGTTCGCTTGAGCTTTGAGGGCTTCCCGTATCTCATTGTGTGGAGTAAGCCCGAGGGCGATTTTGTGGCAGTTGAGCCCTGGGGCGGTCTTTCGACCTGTTCCGATGAAGACGACGTGCTTGAGCATAAGCGCGGCTGCCTTGTCGCCAAGCCCAAGGAGACCGTCGTCCGCTCGTTCACGATTGAGATTCTGTAATTCCGTTTTGTCGACTCGTATCGCGAGGCACAAGGAGCCTGCGAGATAAGGAGCTAAAAATGATCCTCACCGTTACGATGAACCCGTCTGTCGATACGCGCTATCAGCTCGATGAGCTCGTTATCGACGACGTCAACCGTGTGACGCCCGAAAAGACCGCCGGCGGCAAGGGCCTCAACGTGGCCCGTGTGCTGGGTCAGCTGGGCGACGACGTTGTGGCAACCGGTCTGCTCGGCGGCCACATGGGCGCCTATATGGCCGAGCTCATGGATGCCAACGGCATTAAGAATGATTTTGTGCCCATCAAGGGCGAGACCCGCATCTGTCTCAATATCCTTCATGCTGGCAACCAGACCGAGTTGCTCGAGAGCGGCCCGACGATTGCCCCCGAGGAACTCGATGCCTTTACCGCCAAGTTCGCCGAGCTTGCGAGCAAGGCCGATGTCGTTACCATCTCGGGTTCGCTGCCCCGCGGCGTCGAGGCGGACTACTACGCCAAGATCACGGGCATTGCAGAGAACGCCGGCGCCAAGGTGCTGCTCGATACCTCGGGCGCCTCGCTCGAGGCTGCGCTCAAGTCCGAGGTCAAGCCTGAGCTGGTTAAGCCTAACCTGACCGAAATTAACGGCCTTCTGGGCACGAGCTTTACCACCGACGATGTGGACGAGCTCCGTTCCGCGCTCGCCTCTGACGCCCGCTTCTCCGATATCCCCTGGGTCGTCGTGTCCATGGGCGCTGCCGGCTCCGTGGGCTTCCACAATGGCCGTGCGTTCCGCGCCAAGACCCCCGATATCCCTGCCGTTAACGCTACGGGCTCTGGCGATTCGACCATTGCCGGCTTCGCACATGCGATTGCTGCCGGAGCCGATGACGAGACGGTGCTGCGTACCGCCAACACCTGCGGCAAGCTCAATGCCATGGATCCCATGACTGGCCACTTGGTTATGGATCGTTGGGACGAGGTTTACAACGGCGTTGTCGTGACCGAGCTGTAGGAGCTTGTGCTGCGGCCCCGGCATCGGTTGCTAGCTCATGTCGACGACAAGTGCAGTAGCATTATGCCGGGGCGCGACGCCGACACTGTCGTGTTCAATCCCGACCTTACCCTGGTCGAGACGCATGTGGGTGGCAACAGCGTCGGTAATGCGTTTGCCGAGTAGCCGCCAAAGAAACGATCCGAGAGGGGATTTAGATGATTTACGGTGCATTGGGCGATATCGAGGAGTACCGTGGAATGCTCAAGGGCCTCGACGTGCTGATCGATTGGCTCGAGGAGAACGATCCGGCGAAGCTCGAGGTCGGCAGCCATCCGATTCTGGGCGACAAGGTCTTTGCGAACGTCATGGCTCCCACGACGCGTCCCGAAGCCGAGGCTCACTATGAGACGCATCAGCGCTATCACGACCTGCAGATCGACGTCGAGGGTCGCGAGGCCTTTAAGGTTGCCACGGGCAGCCTGACGCTGGTCCAGGAGTTCGACGAGAAGGACGACTACGATCTGGTCGATTCCGACGCCTCGATCGCCGGCGATCTTGCTGACGACAAGTTTGCGCTGTTTGTTGCCGGCGAGCCTCACATGCCTACGCTCGAGTTCCAGGGCGATGGCGCGCAGCCGGTCAAGAAGATTTGCTTTAAGCTGCTTGCAGATGCTTACTGGGAGGAGTAGCGCGCTGCTCGGCTGAGCTGCTCGTCTGATGGCGTGATTCCCCTAGGGATATCACGCTAGGACCCCGCCAAACGTGTTTCCCTAGGGGAATCACGTTTGGCGGGGTTTTCTGTTTTTGAATAGGGAAGCTGTTTATTTGCGAAGAACATCGGCTAGCCGCAGGATTGAAATCATCGACCGATAAGT
>CABQJU010000013.1:0-56418 GCA_902464575.1 uncultured Collinsella sp. | reverse complement strand
GCCGTTGCCGCGCCCCGCAGTGCCCGCTTCCCCCGAGAACAATTATCAGTGCAGGTAGATGCCTTGCACTTTTTAGCGAAAAGCCGGCGTGGTTGGAATTTCTCAATTCATCGTAGTAAACCGGCATAGTTTCGTATTTCCAGCAGTCCCAAATTCGTCAATACGACGGCGTTTGTGCAAAAAGCCCGACCTCCGCATGGAGATCGGGCTTATAGGGCTCAGCAAAGCCGAACCTACACGGTCAAATGACTCGCAGATTACATCTGCTCGGGCGCGGAAACGCCAACGAGGGTGAGCACCAGGGCGAGCGTCACACGGACGGCATCGCAAGCGGCCAGACGGGCACGCGAAAGCTCGGGGTCGACGGGACGGCCCTCGCTCGGCAGCACCTGACAGGCAGCGTAGAAGCTGTGGAAGTCGCCGGCGAGTTCCTCGGCAAAGTGCGTCAGACGGAACGGAGCGCGGTCGCGAGCGCAGCTGGCGATGAGGTCGGTGAGCTCGTTGAGCTTACGCGAAAGGGCGAGCTCGGTCGGGTCTGTCAGCAGCGAGTAATCGACGTTCTCACCGATGGCCTTGGCGGCGACGGCCTTCATGCCCATCTCGTCAGCCTGCTCGGGCGTAACGTCTGCGGCACGACGCAGGATGGAGCACACGCGAGCGTGAGCGTACTGCACGTAGTACACCGGGTTGGAGTTGTCGCGCTTCTTGACGGCCTCGATATCGAAGTCGACCATCTGGTTGGAGCTCTTGGAGATGAGCGTGTAGCGAGCGGCGTCGGAGCCGACCTCGTCGACGAGCTCCTGCAGGGTCACCATGGTGCCCTTGCGCTTGGACATACGGACGGGCTTGCCGTTGCGCAGCAGATTGACGAGCTGGCCCAGCAGAACCTCAAACTTGCCGGGATAGCCAAGAGCGTCGCAGACGCAGCGGACGCGCTCGATGTAGCCGTGGTGGTCGGCGCCCCAGATGTCGATGACGTGGTCGACGCGCTGGAACTTATCCCAGTGATAGGCAACGTCGGAGGCGAAGTAGGTGTACTCGCCATCGGACTTGATCAGGACGCGGTCCTTGTCGTCGCCCAGGTCGGTGGAGCGGAACCACAGGGCACCGTCCTTGGTGTAGAGGTAGCCCATCTTGTCGAGCTTCTCAAAAGCGCGGTCGACGGCGGAGGTGCCGGCGGTCTCGCCCTCGGTGTCCTTCACGTACAGAGAGCGCTCGGAGAACCAACGATCGAAGTCGCAGTTAACGGCGTGGCAAAGGTCGCGCATGTTGTCGACCATCTTTACATAGCCGCGCTCGCGGAAGCTCTCCATGCGCTCCTGCGGATCGGCGTTGACCCACTTATCGCCGTCGGTGCGCCAGAACTCGGCAGCCTCGTCGATGATGTAGTCGCCGCCGTAGGAGTCCTTGCCCAGAGTCTCGGCAAAGTTGTCCTGATACGGATGGGTCTCGGGGTGCTCATCGTTCTCGTCGGCAACAAAGGCGTCGCGGTCGGCGATCAGCAGCTTGTGAGCCTCGTCGATATCCACGCCCTGCTTGGCGATGATGTCGGCAAGCTGCATATAGCGCGTGCTGATGGAGTTGCCGAAGGTGTTCATCTGAGAGCCGTGGTCGTTGATGTAGAACTCGCGCTGAATGTCGTAACCGGCGTGATCCATAACACGGCAAAGGGAGTCGCCCAGAGCGGCCCAGCGGCCATGGCCGATGTGCATGGGGCCGACGGGGTTGGCGGAGACGAACTCGACCTGGGTCTTCAGGCCGCCACCGACGTTGGACTTAGCGAAGTCCATGCCCTTCTCGCGGGCCTCGCCAAAGATGGCGTTCTTGACGGCAACGGAGAGGTAGAAGTTGATGAAGCCGGGGCCTGCGATCTCGACCTTCTCGATTGCGGGGTCCTCGGGCATATGGGCAACGACGGCCTCGGCGATCTTGCGCGGGGCGCAGTGAGCCAGCTTGGCGGACTTCAGGGCCATGGTGGAGGTCCACTCGCCATGAGAAGTGTCAGCCGGTCGCTCGATAGCGCAATCGTCAAGTTCAAATGCGGAAAGGTCGCCGGCCTCCTGGGCCGCAGCAAGCGCAGCGCGTACCAGCTCTTCAATCTTCTCGGGCATAGATCCTCCTTGTGTTAAAGCCCCCGAGCTCTTGGTCACTCGTAGGGCAAAAGCCAGAGTTTGTAGCACTCTATCACAAGCGACGGGCACTGTCGCAGGGTAAAGCCAATCGATATTGCATATGCACAAAATTGACTACAGCTTGTATGGAGTCACTCAAAGATGCCAGTCTGCCTGCAGATTATGCAGGCGTTGAAAATGCATAAAGGTGTGAATGAGCTGCGCCTGTTATCGAATACTCTTACCTATCGGAGTTGTGTGCTTTTCCTGCATAAAGTAAGGGTTTGCGCACGTCAGCGTGTTATTCTAGACATACGTAAATTCGTATAAGTTGGAGGTAGCATGTTCTCAATCGGTCAACACGTCATTCATCCGGGTCAGGGAGTCTGTACCGTCGTCGGTTTTAGGGACGACACACCGCAGCCCATGCTACTGCTCGAGACCAAGCAGGGACATGCGCAGACGATCCTCATGTACCCCGTGGCGCAGGCCGACCGTTTGCACGCCGCCATCTCGCAGCAAGATGCCGAGCACCTGCTGAGCCACTATGACGAGCTGGAGTGCGACACTTTTACCGAGCGCAACAGTTCACTTGAGGAGACGCACTTTAAGCAGCAGCTCAAGCTGGGCGCGCCCGAGACGGTCCGCGTGGCAAAGACCATGATGCACCGCATTCGCCAGGCCGAGGAAGCTGATAAAAAACCCAGCTCCTACTACATGCGCGTACTCAAGGAGGCCAAACGCCGCTCCATCGAGGAGTTCGCCGTGGCCTTGGGCGTCACCGAGGAGGCCGCCGAAGCCCGCCTAGCCCAAGCCGCCCTCAACTAACCCATCCGCGCCAAAAACCACCACAAAGGGGACAGGCACCTTTGTGGTGGTTTTCTTGTTCTAGTAGTATTCATTCTTATCGATACCCACGAGCACAAGGAGTCTGTTATGTCAGAGCCGCTTACCGCCGGAATCACCCGCGACCGCGCGTTCGAACTGCTCAACGAGCACAACAAGGACCCGTTCCACATCACCCATGGCGAGACGGTCGAGGGCACTATGCGCTACTTTGCGCGCGAGTTCGACCCCGAGAACGAGGAGTTTTGGGGCACCGTCGGTCTGCTGCACGACCTGGATTGGGAGGAGCATGAGGACGACCCCATGAACCACACCATCTATGCTGCCAAGATTCTTAAGGATGAAGGTGCGTCTCCCGAGCTCATTCGCGCCATCCAGACGCACACGTCGGACTTCAATACCTCGCTGCCCAAGCCCGAGCTGCAGATGGAAAAGATCCTGTTTGCCTGCGATGAGCTCACCGGCCTGATCGGCGCTGCAGTCATCATGCGCCCGAGCAAGAGCGTTATGGACTTTACGACCAAGTCGCTCAAGAAGAAGTTCAAGGACAAGCGCTTTGCCGCCGGCTGCTCGCGCGACGTGATTTCGCAGGGCGCCGAGATGCTGGGCTGGGAGCTTCCTGAGCTCTTCGACCGCACCATCGCAGCCATGCAGTCCTTCGCCCCCGACCACGATACCTTCCAGGCCTAACCGCCCGCGCCACTTAAAACCACCACAAAGGGGAAGGCACCTTTGTGGTGGTTTTTGTTTGCGCGGACGCTAGGGGCGAACCTGGCCGGTGCCTCGGAGCTTGTATTTGTAGGTGGTGAGGGCCTCGGCGGCAAAGGGGCCACGGGCGTGGAGTTTTTGGGTCGAGATGCCGATCTCGGCGCCCAGGCCAAACTCGCCGCCGTCGGTGAAACGCGTGCTGGCGTTGGAGTACACGGCCGAGGCATCGACCGCATCCAGGAAGCGCTCGCAAGCATCCGTATCCTCGGCAACGATGGCCTCGGAGTGCATCGTGCCGTAGCGGTTGATGTGTGCGATGGCCTCGTCCTCGTTTGCCACGACCTTCACGCTCATCTCGAGCGCCAGGTACTCGCGACCCCAGTCCTCCTCAGTCGCGGCGACGTAGTTGTCGCCCTCGGCAAGCCCGGCGTCGGCGCATGCGGCGCACGTGGCCTCGTCGCCGTGAATGAGCACGCCGTGGTCGTGCAATACAGCAACGACCGCAGGCAAAAACGCATCGGCCACAGCACGGTCGACCAGCAGCGACTCGGCGGCATTGCACACGCCTACGCGCTGGGTCTTGGCATTAACGATAATGTTGAGCGCCTTATCAAAGTCGGCGGATTCATGCACGTAGATGTGGCAGTTGCCCGTGCCCGTCTCGATCACCGGCACAAGCGACTCGCGCACGCAGCGCTGGATCAGGCCTGCACCTCCGCGCGGAATGAGTACGTCGACAATACCGCGGAGCTTCATGAGCTCGCCGGTAGCCTCGCGGTCGGTGGACTCGATCATCGACACGGCCTCGCGCGGGAAGCCCTTGGCCTCGAGCGCATCGGCCAGCAGCTCGGCGATCATGGCACACGAGTGATAGGCCAGCGAGCCGCCGCGTAGAATGCAGGCGTTGCCGGTACGGATGCAGATGCCTGCGGCGTCGGCCGTCACGTTGGGGCGCGCCTCGTAGACCATGGCGACCAGGCCCAACGGCACGCTCACGCGGGTCAGGTCCACACCGCTCGCAAGCACGCGGTGGTCGAGCACGCGGCCGACGGGATCGGGCAGCTCGGCGAGCTTCTCCAAACCGGCGGCCATGCCCTCGACGCGCTCAGGCGTCAGCAGCAGACGGTCGAGCAGACCGGCTGAAGTGCCCGCATCGCACGCGGCGGACATATCGAGCTCGTTAGCGGCGACGATGGAGTCGACACCGTTGCGCAGTGCTGCGGCCATGGCGCGCACGGCCTCCTGACGCTGCTCATCGCTCGCCGTGGCAAGCGAGGCCGACGCTGCCTTGGCGGCAACGGCAAGATCGTGGACATACGTGGCTATATCGACCGACATGGACGGCCCTTTCTCCTAGAAGTTTGCAACCATGGTAGCCGATTTGCGCATGGCCTCGCCCGCGGCGGTAGAATTGGTCAACCCGAAACACCGCAACGAACGGAAGACTCACATGGCCCTCATCACTTCGTACCACGTCCCCGGCCTTTATGTCGAGGACCACAGCATCGACGTCCCCCTTGACTGGCGCGGCCTGGAGCCGATGCTCCTGGCCGTCGGCAGCACCATGCGCCGCGGCGCCATGCCGGCACCAATCGCCGGCGCGCCCGAGAGCATCAAGCTCTTCTACCGCGTGGTTTGCGCGCCCGACCGCATCAACGACGATCTGCCGCTGCTCCTGTTTTTGCAGGGCGGCCCCGGCGGCGAGAGCCCGCGTCCGCTGTCGCCCACAAGCGACGGCTGGATCGAGGAGGCCGTCAAGCACTTCCGCGTGGTCCTGCCCGACCAGCGCGGCACCGGGCGCAGCAGCTGTGTAGACGGGCGCACGATTGCCGCACTGGGCGAGCGCGCGACGGCGGCCGGCTCCGATGCCGCACGCTCGCAGGCGGATTTCCTCAAGCGCCACCTCGCCAGCTCCATCGTGCGCGATTTTGAGTACCTGCGCCTGGTGGGCTTTGGCGGCAAGCCCTGGGTCACACTCGGGCAGAGCTACGGCGGCTTTTTGACGTTGAGCTATCTGTCGCTCTTCCCCGAGGGCATAGCGGCAAGCTTTACCTGCGGCGGCATCCCCCACGTGCCGGCGAGCGCCAGCGAGGTCTACGCGCACACCTTCCCGCGCATGGCCGCCAAGACGCAGCAGTATTACGACCGCTACCCCGCCGACGTCGAGCGCGTGGCAGCCCTGGCAGATGCGCTCGAGGCACAGAAGCCCGTGCTGCCCGACGGCTCGCCGATGACGGTCGAGCGCCTACAGCTCATGGGCAGCGACTTAGGCATGAAGCCGAGCTTTGAGCGCATGCATTGGACTATCGATCACGCTTTTGTTACTGGCGACGGTACGCTGAGCTGCGGCTCCTCGGTATCCGACAGCTTTTTGATGCGCGCCTTCGAGCGCACCAACACACGCACGAACCCGCTGTACTGGACACTGCAGGAGTTTATCTACGCCGACGGCGACACCATGCCCATTCGCTGGGCCGCAGCAGAGGAGAAGGCCCATCGTGCCGAGTTCGACACACTCGCGCGCCCGCTCATGTTTACCGGCGAGGCCATGTTCCCGTGGATGCTCGAGCAGATGCCCGAGCTCAAGCCCTTCAAGCCCGCCATGGACCTGCTGATGGAAGACACCAGCTGGGACAAGATCTACGACCCGCAGCGACTGGCGTGCAACGAGGTGCCCCTGCAGGCCGCGGTGTATTTCGACGACATGTACGTGGATTCGGGCCTGCAGCTTGATACGCTCAGCCGCGTGGGCAACTCGCATGCCTGGGTGACCAACGAGTTCGAGCACGACGGCCTGCACGGCAGCGTGGTATTCAAGCACCTCTTCGACGAGGCCCTCAACCGCGGAGACCTGCGCCGAATCTTCTAGCAAAGGAGTGTCCCCACCTGCCGGCACAAAGGGAACGTCCCCAAGTGGCAGGTTTATAACGTCATCGCAGGTAGAGGACGGAAAGCGAAAACGCCCCTAAGCGAGCAAGGTGACGTGAAAGAGGAGGGCATTGACCTTCTGGTCATGCCCGACGATTGAACGTCAGATTGCCGCTTAGGGGCGTTTGCAGCGTCAATTGGTTAGGCGAAGACGATTAGGTTGTCTCGATGGATCGCCGGCTTCTCGGCCAGGTCTGCCAGCAGGCGGTTGCTGGCAATCTGGTCCTGGCGGCGACCGGCAGCAAGCTCCAGCACGTCCGAATCGGCTTCGGCGATACCGCGGGCGACAACCATACCGCTCGGATCGCACACATCGAGCACATCGCCCTCGGCAAACTGGCCATCGACCTCGCGAATACCCACCGCAAGCAGGGAAGAACCACGGCTGACCAGCGCCTTCGCAGCACCATCATCGACCGTTACCGAACCGTGGGCCTTGTCACCCAACGCGATCCACAGTTTGCGGGGTGCGATGTCCAGGCGCTCCGCCGGCGGATCGAACAGGGTTCCCACGCTCTCGCCGCGGGCGAGGCGCACGAGCGCATCGGGCTCCTCGCCCGAGCAAATCACGCTCTGAATGCCCGCCGTCATCAGGATGCGGCTCGCGCGGATCTTGGTAATCATGCCGCCCGTGCCCACCGATGTGGAAGAATCGCCCGCCGAGGCAATAATCTTGGCATCGATCTTATGCACGACAGGAACAAACTCGGCCGTGGGGTCCTCATGCGGATTGGCAGTATAGAGACCATCGATGTCCGAGAGCGTCACGCACAGATCGGCAGATACCAGGCAGCTCACGAGCGCCGCCAGTGTGTCGTTGTCGCCAAACTTGATCTCGTCGACGGTAACGGTGTCGTTCTCGTTGACGACCGGCACCACGCCCAGCTCCACCAGACGCAGCAGGGCGTCGCGCGCGTGCAGGTAGGACGTGCGACGCGCCGTGTCGTGACGCGTGAGCAGCACGAGCGAGGTGAGCAGGTCGCGCGCATGGAACTCCTCGTCGTAGGCCGACGAGATGATGCACTGACCAGCCGAGGCGCAGGCCTGCAGGCTCGGAAGGTCGCCGACCGGCTTGCGGTCGAAGCCCAACACGGGATAGCCACAGGCAATAGCGCCCGAGCTCACCACGACCAGACGCCAGCCGAGCTTGCGCAGCGCTGCGGCTTGATCGGCAAGTCCGCCGATAAAGGCGCGGTTGACCTTGCCATCGGCGCCCACCACCGTGGACGAACCGATCTTTACCACCATCGTTTTATAAGAAGTCGTCATACGTCAAACCAATCAACTGTTCAGCGAACGGCCGAGCTGGCGGCCAAGGGAGCGTGACTCGCCCCTACCGCCCAAGGAATTAGTGAGCCCAGGGGAAGGCCGATGCCGCGGCCATGTTCTTGCGCACGAGCTCGTCGCGCACCTGTGCCAGGCCCTGCTCCATGCCCACCACATAGGTCTGCGGATACAGGAAGCGCTTGTAGACCGGATCCAGATGGTCAAGCGCCCAGGCGCAACGCTCGCGTGCGTCCTCGATACTCTCGCGCGGGGCAACAGCGCTGCCATCGCGCACGATCGGCACCAGCAGCTCGCGATACTCAAGCTCCGACACATCGGTCACCAGGGCGGCATCGTTCACGGCCACGAGGGTATTGCCGCGCGCGGCGCCCTCCCCCGTCAGATGGTCCTCGTCATAGATCATGTCACAGATCGGGCCGCCAAAGCCGTCGTAATAGCGGCGCACGCGCTGCACGCCCGGGATCGTGCGCTTGTAAGGCTGCTCGGAGAGCTTGACCACCGGCGTCCACGGGTCCGTCTCGCTCGCACGGCGGGCGGAAAGCTTGTACACGCCGCCCAACGCCGGCTGGTCATAGCAGGTCGCGAGCTTGGTGCCCACGCCAAAGCTATCGATGGGTGCACCCTGGTCGAGCAGCGACTGGATCGTGTACTCGTCCAAATCGTTGGAAACCGAGATTCCCACATAGGGCAGGCCCTCGGCATCAAAACGGCCGCGGACATACTTGGAGAGCTTGGCGAGGTCACCCGAGTCAATGCGAATAGCCGACAGGCGCTCGCCCGCCGCCTCCATCTCCTTGGCAACCGTAATGGCATGCTCGCAGCCCTCGCGCACGTCGTAGGTGTCGATGAGCAGTGTGCAGTTCTTGGGACTCGACTTGGCAAAGGCACGGAAGGCCTCGAGCTCGGAATCAAAGCTCATCACCCAGCTGTGCGCATGCGTGCCAAAGACGGGAATACCGTAGCGGCGACCGGCGAGCACATTGGACGTAGAGGAACAGCCGGCCACATAGCTCGCGCGCGCGACGGCCAGACCGCCATCGGGACCCTGGGCGCGGCGCAGGCCAAACTCGGCCACGGGACGGCCGTCCGCCGCCAACACCACGCGCGCCGTCTTGGTGGCGACAAGTGTCTGGAAGCCGACGATGTTGAGCAGCGCTGTCTCGAGCAGCTGGCACTCCAGCGCGGGACCGGTGACGCGCACCATGGGCTCGCGAGGAAAGACGAGCTCGCCCTCGGGGACGGCGTCGATATTTACATGCGCACGAAAATCGCGCAGGTAGTCAAGGAATCCAGGCTTAAACATCGCGCCACCGGCCGGGGCCTGGAGCGAGGCGAGGTAGTCGATATCCTCGGGCGTAAAGCGCAGATTCTCGACCAGCTCGGGCAGCTCGGCGGTACCGCACATGACGGCGTAGGCGCTACCAAAGGGATGGTCGCGGTAAAACGCGGTAAAACAACCCTGCTCATTGGCCTTGCCGCTCTCCCACAAGCCCTGGGCCATAGTGAGCTCGTACAGATCGGTGAGCATTGCAATGTCGGTGGGATGCGAGATGTCGGTCAAAGCCATGGGGCGACCTTTCGGATGCGTTGTGCAGAAGTTGAGGGTTGGACAAGGCGGACGTGCGGGCATGGAACCCGGCACGAACAGGTTAGTGCAGACCCATGCTGCCCGTGATCGTGTAGACCATAAAGACGATAAACGCGATGAGGGCGAGCACGATGATGATTTTTTGAGCCGGAGCCATGCCGGGGATCTCATTCTCGCCCGTAGGCTCCTTGGAGGTGACCATGCGCTGGGCAAACGTCATCTCGTCACGGCTCGGCGTGGGCTCGGCGGGCTTGGGGCGAGTGACCTTTTTAGGTTGAGGTTTAGGCGCGGCAGGCGCAGGCTTCGCGGCGGCGGGCTTGGGCGCGGGCGCGGGCTTGGGCGCTGATGCGGCGTTCGCGGCGGCCTCCTCGGCCTTTGCGCACTCGGCACGCAGGGCAGCCAGCTCCTCACGCTCGCGACGGGCCTCTTCCTGAGCCTCGCGGCGGGCCTTCTCGGCGCGGAGCTCTTCCAACTCGGCGCGCTCCTCGTCGGACAATGGTTGGGACTCAAGCTCGGCCATAGTACAGCCCTTTCTTTCAAAAAAAGCCGCCGACACAATGTCGACGGCTTATCAAATCCAAGGGTGGAGACGAAGGGAGTCGAACCCTCGGCCTCTGCCATGCGACGGCAGCGCTCTCCCAACTGAGCTACGTCCCCAGGACAAGTTGATATTTTACCTACGGCTCGCCAACTGTCAACGCCCAATACCCAGTCTTTTTGGGACGGGGCCATTTTGACTACCTTTCGAGCAAGCATTCCACTCGATGATTTTTTAATCCCCATCCCAGAAAAATCATCGGCGAACGCACTACTTTGCGCTGGTGAGGACGCCGGTGGTGTCGAAGGCCGGGGTAAAGCTCTCGTCTACCGCGCCACCTTCTTGCCAGAACATCGTCGTAAAGCCCAGGTCATCGGCATGGTCGAGCACCTGCTCGTACTCCTCGCGCGTCACGGCGCGTGCCAACTCGCCGCCTTGCTCGCGCATGAGCGCATTGGGCGTGTACTGGTTCATGACCGAGATCGGCACATCGCCCACCGTCTGCCACACCAGGTCCAGCACTCGACACGAATCGTCTGCATGTCCCGGCAGCACCAGGTGACGCACGATCATGCCGCGCTTCATGAGCCCGTCCTCGTCCACCAGCTCTCCCCCGCGGCGCTCGATCTCGCGCGCCATCTGGGCCAGGCCCGACACGGCCACACGCGGATAGTCCTGAATATGAGAGAGCGACTGTGCAAGCCCTGCATCGGCATATTTAAAGTCGGTAAGCCACACGTCGACCAGATCGCCGAGCGCCGCCACGGCACTCGCGCGCTCATATCCGCTTGTGTTGTAGACGATGGGGATGACCAGCCCGCGCGCCCGTGCCGCGGCAATCGCAGCCGGCAGCAGATGCGCGTAGTGCGTCGCCGTCACCAAATTAATATTGTTGGCGCCCTGGTCCTGAAGTTCCAACATAATCTCGACCAGACGCTCGGGCGAAATCTCAAGCCCAAAATTTCCCGTCGAGATCTCGTGGTTCTGGCAATAGACGCATTTGAGCGAGCAGCCGCTAAAGAAGATCGTGCCCGAACCGGCCTCGCCCGAGATAGGCGGCTCCTCCCACATATGAAGCGCCGCGCGGGCCACCTTGAGCGTGTCATTAGCACCGCACACGCCGTGCGCGCCCTCATCGCGCGCCGCACCGCAACGGCGCGGACACAAATGGCAGGCGGGCGAAAAAAGTTCGGTCAACGACGTCGGCATAAAAACATGCTCCAAAACAACGATTCAGCAGCTCAAACGCAAAAGGACCAGCCGCACAGACGGCTCGAGCCCAAGGCGCCGTAATCGTCCGACACGATTTTTGTAATGTCAAGACTAGAATCCACAAAGTGCCGCTTTATGATGTAGGTATTCCGCCCCCCGCGGAGCAACTGGGTGAACCGTCGCGTTTATTTAGGGAGCCCACACAGTCGTACCTAGTACAGGTATCCTTCGTTGTTAAGGACGCTGGAACAGTCGATGAGGGCACCCACCTGTTTTAGGTGGGTTCATTTTCGTAACGTGGGGGGTGGTTTTCTTTTGCCGAAAATCGCCATTGCAAATCCCACCAAGATCCCCAAAAGGCACCAGACAGAGCCCCACTATCACCCCAATATCTGGTAAGCACGTGATTCTCGCCCCGTGCAATTCCTTACACCCCCCTTAGTCGAGTATCATGGGTCAGCTATACCCTTTGCGGCATGGCATCCTTTGACCTTTTCCTTCGACGCTTGGCGGTTTATCGATTCATGGCTTCCTCCACGAGCTTCATACCGTACCTTTGCGTGGCAGTCGCGGCTTTTATCACGACCTTCCTTGCGGTGCCCCTGGTCAAGCGCTTGGCAATCAAGCTCGACGCCGTCGACTATCCTTCCAAGCGCCGCATCAACACTAAGCCCATCCCGCGCATGGGCGGCACGGCGGTCTTTTTGGGCCTCGTCGTCGCCTGCATCGTGCAGATCCTAGGCACCTGGTACCTGGGCTGGCCGCCCGTATTGGTGCCCCACCCCCGTCTGCACATCAGCTACCCCATACTGGCGCTTTCTTTTACCGTCATCTTTGCGACCGGCGCGATCGACGACATCTACCAGCTCAAGCCCAAGCAAAAGCTCGCCGGTCAGGTCCTCGCCGCGCTCATCGCCTGCGTGGGCGGCCTGCGCATCGGCGTCATCGTCAACCCGTTTGCCCCCGGCGAGATCATGCTCGGCTGGCTCGCCTACCCCATCACCGTGATCTACCTGGTGGCGTTCACCAACATCATCAACCTTATCGACGGCCTCGACGGCCTGGCCACAGGCATCTGCGGCATCGCGTCGTTCACCATGTTTTCGGTCGCCGTGCTCTCGGGCCGCATCGACGCCGCCGCGCTCTCCATCGCGCTCTTTGGCTCGTGCCTCGCCTTCTTGCACTATAACTTCAACCCCGCGAGCATCTTCTTGGGTGACTCGGGGTCGCTACTTCTGGGCTTTGCGCTGGGTTCCATCTCGCTGCTCAACGTGAGCCGCACCGCCGCGCTCACCTCGCTCATCATCCCGCTCATCGTAGCCGGCGTGCCCATCATCGACACGTTTAGCGCCATCGTGCGCCGCAAGCGCGCCCACATTAGCATTGGACAGGCCGACAAGGGCCACATCCACCACCGCCTCATTCAAGAGGGCTACAACCAAAAGCAGGCCGTACTGCTCATCTACGCCTGGTGCATCATGCTTTCGGCCGGCGCCGCCGCCATCAATCAGGTCGATGTCCCCATGCGCGTGCTCATCTTTACCGTGCTCGCCATTGGCTCGGCGGCCTTCGCCAAGCACCTGCACCTGTTTGAACCTGTGCTACGTCACCATTACAACAAGCGCACACACGAAGACGAGTTGGTAACCCCCGACGACCCCGCTTTTAAGCAGGAGGAACAAGCGGCCGAGGAGCGCAAAGAAGAGCAGCGCCACCACGAGCTCTAGGGCAAGCTGCCGAGGATGCGCCCAGGTGCCGCTGGCCAAGCGCAGCCGAGCCGCACCCATCGCACAAGCCACCCCGCTCCCGTCCCTCGCCTACTTACGCCCCGCCCCTCCAATAAACGCGTTATCATCTTGACCCATGAACATACGTTAGGAGCAATCATGCCAAACGAGAACAGCTACGAAGTCGCGCTGCAAAAGAGCAACGCCATTCGCGAGGGCCTGGCCAAGACGCCCGAGAAGTTCACCATGCTTACCGGTGACCGCCCCACCGGCCGCTTGCACCTGGGCCACTACTTTGGCACCCTCAAGGGCCGCGTGGAGCTGCAGAACATGGGCGCCAAGACCAACGTGCTCATCGCCGACTACCAGGTCATCACCGACCGCGACACCACCGAGCACATCCAGGACAACGTGTACAACATGGTCATGGACTACCTTGCCTGCGGCATCGACCCCGACAAGACCATGATCTATGCGCACTCCGCCGTGCCCGCCGCCAACCAGCTCATGTTGCCGTTCTTGTCGCTGGTCTCCGAGGCCGAGCTGGCGCGCAACCCCACGGTTAAGGCCGAGATGGAGGCATCGGGCCACGAGCTCACCGGCCTTCTGCTCACCTATCCGGTGCACCAGGCCTGCGACATCCTGTTCTGCAAGGGCAATGTGGTGCCCGTCGGCCGCGACCAGCTGCCGCACATCGAGCTCACCCGCACCATCGCCCGCCGCTTTAACAACCGCTACGGCAAGGTGTTCCCCGAGGTCGACGCGCTGCTGTCCGAGACCCCGCTGCTGCCCGGCCTGGACGGTCGCAAGATGAGCAAGAGCTACGGCAACGCCATCAACATCTCGATGACCGCCGAGGAGACGGCCAAGCGCATCAAGAAGAGCCAGACCGACTCCGAGCGCATGATCACGTTCGATCCCGAGAACCGCCCCGGCGTGTCCGGCCTGCTTTCGACGGCCGCCATCTGCACCGGCCGTTCCGAGGTCGAGATTGCCGAGGAGATTGGCATGGGCGGTTCCGGCCAGCTCAAGAAGTACGTGACCGAGGCCGTCAACGAGTACTTCGCGCCGATCCGCGAGCGTCGCCAGCGCTATGAGAACGATCTGGACTATGTGAAGGACGTGCTGCACGAGGGCAACCGTCGTGCCAACGAGATCGCCGAGCAGACCCTGGCCGAGGTTCGGGACGCCATGGGCATGGTGTACTAAACCGATCTGCTGGCTTGAGCTTTCGATTGCTTTAGGGCGGGCGCTACGGCGTCCGCCTTTTTTGGTGCCCGACCTGTTCGGCTCCGCCCATCGCACTCCCCCGACAAACAGGAACAGGCCCGCCGGCAGTTAGTTGCCAGCGGGCCTGTTCCCGAAGTACACCGTTGAATCGCACAGAGGGGAGGAATGCGAATCAAACTCAACAGGGCAGGCTTTTTCATCGCCTATTGCCTGCTCCGTTGCTGAATCCAATATAGTTCACCGTGGTTTACTTTCTAGCATCAATATGCGCAGCCATAGCTTCTCCATAAGTTAGCCCCGGTAAACCTGCAACGGAAAACCACCACGATGGGGACAGGCACCTTTGTGGTGGTTTTGACGAAGCCCGCCACTACAGCCCGGCAGGCCAGCGACAGGCGGCCAAGTCGACGTGCATGTCGTCCTTAAACGCCACACCCTCCCCTAGCAAAAGCTCACGTTGAGCATCGGGGCCGCCAAAGGCAAAGCCCTCACAGATACGGCCGTCGGCAAACACCACACGATGACAGGGAATTTGGCCAGGACGTGGGTTGCTATGCAGCGCATAACCCACATAGCGCGCACTGCGCGGACGACCGGCGAGCAGCGCCACCTGGCCGTACGTAGCGACCATCCCCTCGGGAATCTGCTCGACCACCTCGTACACCCGCTCAAAAAAGCCCTCAGACGCCATCGCATGCTCCTCTCAACCGAAACCAGCATAAACCACCACAAAGGTGCCTGTCCCCTTTGTGGTGGTTTTGACCGGAAAGCTAGTTGGCGGGGCGGAAGAAGGCTACGGCTACGGCGCCGGGACCTACGTGAGTGCCGATGGTGGCGCCAATGGTGTGGATGGGCAGCTCATTCTCGACATGGCCGGCCCACAGCGCGGCGCTGTCCTCGATGTACTTCTTGAGCACGGCGTCCGAAAGGCCTGTATAGCCCAGCGCCAGCGGCATGGAGAAGTCGACGCCGCCCGCCTTTTCGACCTTCTGGTTGAGCAGGTTGCGGCCGTTCTTGGAGCCACGGGCCTTGCCCAGCTGCACGATCAGGCCGTCCTCGGCGGCAACTACGGGCTTCACGTTGAGCAGCGTGCCCACGGCGCCCGCAGCAGCAGACAGGCGACCGCCGCGCACCAAGTACTCCAGCGTCTCGAGCAGGCCGATAACCACCACGCGGTCGCGCACGGCCTCGACGGCCGCCGCGATCTGGGCCGCACTACGGCCCTCGTCTACCAAGCGCAGCGCATACTCGACCAGGACACGCTCGCCCAGGGTGACGTTATTGCTGTCTACCACGAGCACGTCGCCGCCCGGCGCCTCGGCAAGTGCGGTACGGGCACTCTGATTGGTGCCCGAAAGTTTGGCGCCCACGGTAATAATCACTGCCTCGTCGCCGGCCTCGCGCGCCTCGGCAATCGCCTGCGAAAACGCGTACGGGTTGACCTGGCCGGTCTTGGGCAGCTCATCGCGCTCCACGAGCATTTCGTAAAAGCGCTGATGATCGATGTCGACGCCATCCATGTACACATCGGTGCCAAAGGTGACGGACAGCGGCAGAACACGCAGAGCGGGGTGCTCAGCCGGCGACATATCGCTCGCGGAATCGGTAATAATACGAATGGACATAGCGAATCCTTTCTTGCGCGGACCCCTCGCAGGGAATTTAGACAGCAATGCCCCGGCACGGCATACGCGCTCAAACGGGACTATGCAGTTGTTAATTGGAAGCAAATGCCTTGGCGGCCTTAGATCTCGCGCAGGGTGTTGAGAATCGTGCGTAGCGACGCATACATCTGCTCGCGCTGCTCCACACCCATAGCCTTACCGGTGGTATCGAGCACCTCGCGAATGATGCGGTCCGCCTCGCTCATACTCTCGCCGCCCAGAGCGGTCAGGCGCACCGGAGCACGATACTTAACGGCGGCATCGCCCGAATCATCGACCTCGACGTAGCCGCCCTCCTCCAGATGCGCGAGCGTGCGCGAGACGGCGGCGCGGGTCACGCCTGCCATGCGAGCGAGGTCGGCGCCAGTCAGGCCGTCCTTGCTGCGCTCAAGATAGTACAGGCACATAACGTCGGAGCCCTTGAGGCCCAGCCTTGCGCCCTCGGATGTCTTAATGCGCTGGATCTCCTTGTAGAGCCCGCTGATCAGTCCGACAAAGTCCTCGAAACGTGTCTCGTCGTTCTGCTGCATGGGAGACGACCGCCTTTCGCTTGCATAATGCTAACGGGTAAACATCTTAACCGTACTTATCGGCCGCCAGCCCTGCGCACCCTATTTGTTAACCCATCAACATAAAAACCACCACAAAGGGGACAGGCACCTTTGTGGTGGTTTGGGGCATCAATAGGTTCTAGGCGCCGCTACAGCTCCACGCAAGGATTGTCGCGGGTCACAAGCGTCTTAATGACAACCGTCGCTCCCAGATAGCGCTCAAGCAGCTCGGCTAAGCGATCGATCGCAGCCTGGCAATCCCCCATCCGCTCGGGCTCCACGCACTCAATCGCCAGGAACGCATCGGCCGAATCATCGGACAGCGCCGTTCGAACGCCGTCGCGCCAGTTCCAGCAGCGGCACACAGCGCCCGCATCGTCGATGTAGGCGAGCTCGCCGGGCAGCGTCGGATCGTCCGCCTCCTCGCCAAGCGGCAAGAACGCATCGCCACCGTCGGTCACCTTCAGGCGAAGGTCCCCCTCGATCGCATGCAGATCCTCGCCTCCCACGGGCAGCGCATAGGTCAGCGACACCGTGTTGTAAATATCCACCGCGGGCGTAATGTGGCCCACCGGCTTGCCTTTGAGCACGCGTTTGAGCAAGTTCTCGATCGAGCAGCGCGCGCCTTTCTTGGTCTTGAACAGACGATAGGCCTCGCGCCATGCCTTGACCGGTGCGTTCTCGCTGATAGTGTCGCTGGTCAGATGACGCTCCGCATCGATATTGGCGCGGTCGAGCAACGCAGCAATCGCATCTACGTCCTCTTGAGGAATCTGAGCCGTGGGCTTCATGCCCTCCACGACCACAACACCGACCGCTGCCTGCGGAAACAGCTCCCAGAATGAATCCTCGGCAATAAAGCTCTTCATACGCTCTCCCTTCATTGTGCGCGCCCGAGTGAGGGCGCCTAAACAAAAAGCGCCCTTACAACGGCCACCTTCAAAGTCCTACGGTGCCGTCACAAGAACGCTTGCGCTGTCCCCATCCGGAGAAGGGGACGATATGTCAGGCGTATTGTAACCCGAGTCATCCACGCGAGCAAAACCACCACAAAGGTGCCTGTCCCCTTTGTGGTGGATATGGACTCACAGCGAAGCTAGTGGCGAAGTCCCAGCAGCCCGCGGCCGCGATGACGGGCGTCGGCGTGTACTTGAACGTGCGGGCCGGCGGCTTTGACGGACTCGGGCAGGTGCGAGTACTTCTTCTCGAAGTTCTCCTCGAACATCACCGCCAGGTTGTGCGCGGCCTCGTCATAGCGCGCGGTGCTCTGCCAGTATTGGCGCGGCACCAGGATGCCATCGGGCACGCCGTGGCACGTCGTGGGAATGTCGACGTTAAAGATGTCGTCGTGCACGAACTCGCTGTCCTCGATGGTGCCGTCGAGGGCGCGCGCGACCAGCGAGCGCGTGTAGGCAAGCTCGATGCGATGGCCCACGCCGTAGCCGCCGCCGATCCAGCCGGTGTTGACCAGGTACACGCGCGTGCGGCCGTCGGCAATGCGCTCGCCAAGCATCTTGGCGTAAACCATGGGGTCGAGCGGCATAAACGGCTCGCCGAACAGCGAAGAGAACGTGGGCGTGGGCTCGGTGACGCCGACCTCGGTGCCGGGAATCTTAGCCGTAAAGCCCGTCACAAAGTGGTACATGGCGGCGTCGGCCGTCAGGCGCGAGATGGGCGGCAGCACGCCAAAAGCGTCGCAAGTCAGGAACAGCACGACACTCGGAGTGGTGCCCATGCCTTTAGTCCACGCGTTAGGAATGTGCTCCACGGGATAGGCCACGCGCGTGTTGTGCGTGATCGAGATGTCGTCGTAGTTGGGCTTGCGGTTCTCGTCGAGCACCACGTTTTCGCAAATGGCGCCAAAACGGACGGCGTTGAAGATCTCGGGCTCGTGGAAGGCGTCCAGGCCCTCGCATTTGGCGTAGCAGCCACCCTCGATGTTAAAGATGCCCATGTCGGACCAACCGTGCTCGTCGTCGCCGATCAGCAGGCGCGTGGGATTGGCCGAAAGCGTGGTCTTGCCGGTGCCGGACAGGCCAAAGAACACGGCGGTCTCGTGCGTGACGGGGTCCATGCTGGCCGAGCAATGCATGGGCAGCACGTCGTCCTCGACAGGCAGCAGGTAGTTCATGACACTGAAGATGGACTTTTTGATTTCGCCGGAGTAGCCGGTACCCGCGACCAAAATCACGCGCTCCTGGAAGTTGATGACCACGGCGGCGCTGGAGTTGAGGCCCTTGATGGCGGGGTCGCACTGGTAACCGGGCGCTGCGAGCACGCAGAAGTCGGGTTCGCCGGTGCGCGCGATTTCGCGGGCAAGCGGGCGGGCGAGCATCTGCTTAATAAAGAGTGCCTGGCTGGCACGCTCGCAGGCAACGAGCAGGCGACGCGTGTGGTTGCGGTCGGCGCCCGCCATGCCGCGGGCGACGAACACGTCGCGCTCGTTGAGATAGTCGACGATGCCGGCCTTGATGGCCTCATAGCTCTCGACGGACAGTGGGCGGTTGACCGCACCCCAGGCGATCTTGTCGTGAACATCGGGGGTGTCAACGATAAAACGATCGTTGGGCGAACGACCAGTGCGCTCCCCCGTCTCGATCACGAGCGCGCCATTAGAAGCCATACGGCCCTCTTTGCGACGAATAGCGTGCTCGACAAGCTCCGCGGCGGGTAGATCGACCAGCAGACGGGGTTGATTCTCGGCGGGATCTTCAACGAGCGTAATACCAAAGTTGGACAGAACTTCTGCAGGGGTAACACCAGGCATGGGGCCTCCTTTAAAAACGCGACACGTGGACGCGACGCGCACTTTACTCACGTAAAGCCCGTTGTACCCGATATGCAAAAACGTTTTTGCGGCAAGGGCGGCAAGCCCGCCCAACGGTCAAAAATCGCAGGCAAGCGGCCTAGTCATTGGGGACGTTTTTAAACGCCTAGTCATTGGGAACACTCTTGAACAGGCAACATTCAAGGAGCGCCCCCGGATGCCGGCACTTAGGGACGTTCCCAAAGTGCCGGCACATAAGGAACGTCCCTAAGTGCCGACTACAGCGGCAGGTTTTGGCCGAGCATGGCTATGGCGCTCATCAGGACCAGCATGCCGGCAGCGTAGGGCAGCACCGCGCCCAGGAGTTCGGCATCCTTACCGCGCACGTGCACGGCGGCAAGACCAATGGCGAGGGTCTGCGGCGAGATCATCTTACCAGCGGCGACGCCCAGGGCGTTCAATGCGACCATCCAGTAGTCGCTCACACCCAGCGCAGTGGCGGCCTGGCTCTGAATGGGACCAAACAGCATGCCCGAGGACGTGCCCGAGCCGGTCACGAACGCACCGACTGCGCCGATCCACGGAGCCAGAATCGGGTAGAGACCGCCGGCGACCGCAATGCAAAACGCACTGATCGACGAAATCATGCCGGCATAGCCCATCACCTTGGCGCAGCCCAGTACCGAAAGCATCGTGATCACCGTCGGCGTCATCTGCTTCACAGTCGCGGCCAGCACCTCGCCCATCATGCGTGGCGAAGCACCCTGAATGGCACCGCCGACAAACGCCGCCAGGAAAATCCAGACGCCTGGCGTGTTGATCCACGAAAACGTAAGCATACCGGGATTCTCACCGCAATACACCTGCACATGGCTCGCAAACGGCGCGAGCGCAGCATGTACAGCGGGCACCAGATTAGACGTGCCCAGCAGCAACACAAAGATCAGGATGAAGCACGACCAGGCCGAAAGCGCCGACTTAACGGTGAGCTTCTCCCCCGCCTCGATATTCATGTGAAAGCGTGCGTCCAGATGCCCCGACTTCTCGGCACGCATGGCAAGCGCAGCTGTCAGCGCGAGCGAAACGATGGATCCTACGACCACGGCCAGCTCGGGGCCCACAAACATGGCAACGACCAGAGCCGCGCCGACAAACGACACGCCGGAGAGCAACGCCACGCCGGCAACACCGTGCAGACGCTCGCCCACACTCGCGGCATTGCCCTGGTCATCGGCAACACGGCCCGCAACCAGCACAATAAATAGCGGCATCACCACAAAGAACGGTGCGAGCTGCACCAGCTGAACGGTCGCTAGGTGAAGGGAATCCAAACCCACCAGGTCGGCAACGGACACCGTGGGGATGCCGATGGAGCCGTAGGGCGTGGGCACGCCGTTGGCCAGCAGGCAGATGAGCACGGCAGGCACGGCCTCAAAGCCCAGGCCCGCGAGCATGCCGGCGGGAATGGCGACAGCGGTACCGAAGCCGGCCATGCCCTCCATAAAGCCACCGAAGCACCAAGCCACGAGCAGCGCCAGCAGACGGCGGTCGCTGCTGATGGAGGTGATCATGCTGCCGATCACGTCCATGGCGCCCGTACGAACGCACAGGTTATACGTGAACACCGCGGCGATGATCACCAGGACGATGGGCCACAGAGCCATCAAAAAACCTTCGAGCGAGGCGGTCGCGATCTGCGCTGCCGGCAGGTGCCACCATGCGAAGGCAAGCAAGCACGAAAGGACAAACGATCCGATAGCGGCCTTCCAAGCTGGCCATTTAAAGCACAGCAGCATCACGACCAGCCAAATAATCGGCACAAGAGCCAGTAAGAATGCGGCGACGTCCATAGGTAGAAGCTCCTTGGTACCGCGTGGGCGGCATCGGGGGTGTCACAAAACTTCAACAGGATACCGCACGTTTACCGACAAATTACAGCCGCCCGCCGAAATTATTGAACAATCCGTTCAAAAACACGAGCGAACACCGTCGCGTCTATACTAAAGCGCAGCAATAGAAAGGACTCCGCTTTGAGCATCACGCCCCTCGATAGCATTCGCCGCGCCATCGCCCGCCGCAACGGCGTCGCCGACCCCACCGTATCGGGCGGGGCACCCAGCCAGGGCGGTCGCATCGAGAACGGCCTGTTCCCGGCCTCGCACACCGCCGAGGAGCTCGCTCGCATCCAGGAGCTGAGCCAGCGCAACGCCGGCGGGCCCGATAGCAGCCAAGCCACACGTCGTCGGCGCGAACGCGATCGGGAGCCCGGCCCCGTTCGCCGCATGGTCAACGCTTGGTGGAACCGTCTGCTCGGCGCCGTCTACGGCGGCGGCTTCTCCATGCAGGAAGCGGAATACGAGGAGCACGCCACCAGTCGCGACTATCTTTGGAACACCCTCGGCACCGCCGTGTGGGGCTTGGCGTTTCCGCTGCTCACCATCGTGTCTACGCAGCTCGTGGGAGCAGAAGAAGCAGGCAAATTCTCCATCGCCTTTGTCACCGGCACGCTCATCATGATCGCGTGCAACTATGGCGTGCGCAATTTTCAGGTCTCGGACATCGACGAAACGACGTCCTTTGCCTCCTACCAGCTCAACCGCTGGCTTTGCGGAGCGCTCGCCCTAGGCTGCGGCCTCATGTACAGCAGCGCCCGCGGCTATGACGCGCAGATGGCGACGATCGGCCTGGGCGTCTACCTGTATAAGGTGATAGACGGCGTCGCCGACGTGTACGAAGGCCGCCTGCAGCAGGCCGACAAGCTCTACTTGGCTGGCATGAGCCAAACGCTACGCTCCGTCGGCGTCATCGCGGTCTTCAGCGTGGCGCTGCTCCTCACGCGCAGCATGCCCATCGCGGCCATGGCCATGGGCGTCACCGCGATCGCCTCGCTCGTGCTGGTCACCGCGCCGCTTGCCCTGCTCGAGACCGAAAAATCGCGCCGCGTGAGCCTGCGCGAGGTCGGCCACCTGTTTGTCCAGTGCGCTCCACTCTTTGGCGCGCTATTCCTGTTCAACCTTATCGAGAGCATGCCCAAGCTTGTGATGGAAGGCACACTGGCCTACAAATACCAGCTGTACTTTAATGCCCTGTTTTTTCCGGCTCAGGCTATTCTGTTGAGCATTGGATTTATCTATAAACCGCAGCTCCTACGCTTGTCGAGCATTTGGGCAACTCCTCGCAAGCGTCGTCGCTTTGACCTAATTATTGTTGCCGTTATGGCGCTGATCGTGGTCATCACCGGCGTGTGCGCCGCATTTATGGCAGGTCCCGGTATTCCCCTCATGAGCTTTATGTACGGCCTCAGCTTTGAGCGCTACCGTACGCTGGCGCTGCTAATGGTCCTCGCCGGCGGCGTCACCGCGGCCATCGACTTTATCTACGCCATCATCACGGTGTTGCGCCACGCCGGCGACGTCACCAAGATCTACCTGATCTGCTTCGCCGTAAGCGTAGTGCTGCCGGTGATCCTGATTAAGCTGCTGGGTCTGATGGGCGCTGTGGTGAGCTACCTAGCCATCATGGTCCTACTCCTGGTGCTACTGATTATCGAGTACGCCCACATCCGCCAACGCATTGAGCGCGACCGCAACCCCTACGGCGCCTAATTAGCTGCCCACGGTCACCGGAATTTGCGATGGAATCACCCCGGCTGGGGTCACATTGCGAACAATATGCATCACGCAAAACTAAGTGAGTAGACTTTTACCGAATCCCGCACCACACCGACAAAGCACAAGTCCGTCGGTTTTATTGAGGCAAATATGTTGGGTGCTCGGCATTTCCAAAAAAGTCTACTCACTTAGCCAGCGGGCAGCCAAATGATTATTTAATCCCCGTCCCTGAAAAATCAATTTGCGGGCAGAAGGGCAAAAGTAGTCAAAAAAGGCCCCGTCCAAAATTAGCTACCCCTTGCACCGATTATTCGCCCGGGTTGATATTCGCGTAGAACTCCGCCCCATCATCGAGCCGCAGGATGCCCACGCGACCGAACTCGGAGCCGGTGGCGGCGGCGCAATCGATATCGATGCGATCGGGCACGCCGGCAGTGTCCTCGCCGCCCAAGCGCACGATCTGCCCTCGTCCCGATTCCTCATCGAGCCCCGCAAGACCACCGACCTCGCAATAACGCCCGAGCGACACCGTTGGCGTGTGGCCACTCACCACGACCGAACCCTTGCCCTCGGCAGAAAGCAGCCCCGTCGGGGCATCCCAATAGCCATGGCGAATCCAGAGCAAGTCATCGGACGACTGTACGGCGAGCATTTGCTGCAGCAGCTCGCGATCGGCATCGACCGCTCCCCTGCCGTCGCCGCAATCGACACCATGCTCAAGCAAAAACGCACGCGCCGCCTCGGTCTGAATGCCGGCGTGCACCAGCAGGTACGGCCGCTCGGCAGTCTCGACCACCGCGTAGAGCGGCAGCGCGGCCATCCATCGCACGAGCTCCTCGTATGCCTCAAATTCCATGTCGTTGAGCTGCTCGCGCGTCGTCCAGCCACCGTTGATATCCCAGGTCTCGGCATCGAGCGGATCCTGACCAATGATGGCATCGAGCATGATCTGCTCGTGATTACCCTTGAGCACGTGGGCGTTGGGCAGCGAGCGCACGAGCTTAATAACGCCGACCGGATCGGGCCCGCGATCGATCATGTCGCCCAGCACGTACAGCGTGTCGTCGGACGTCAACGAGATCTTAGACAGGGCCTCGTCAAGCGCACGCACGTGCCCGTGAGCATCAGATGTCACATAGATCGCCATGGTACGCCTCTCCTTGCATTGCGGCCGAAGCCCGGTGCCGCAACTAAAACTTCAAGTTGAACTTAAACGTTACCCATTGTACTCCGTTGCAATAAAGCTGGAAAGGGTTTCCGAGCAGAGGCAAAGACGGCAGCCGTCTATGACGATATCGCGCACGCCCGCAATCCAACCCCATAAACCCACCATCTTTGGGTACAAATAACCACAAACAACTGACCGTGCCACGCCAACCACCCAGGAGCGGACACTATCCATGAACCAGATCCTTCTCTTTATCGGCCTCGTCATCATTTTGTGCCTGACCATCAAACCCGTCGGCAAAAAACTCCCCTTCCCCACCCTGCTCATCTTTATCGCGCTCGGCATGCTGTTGGGCGTCAACGGCCCGGCGCATATCGACTTTAGCGACTACGCGCTCACCGAAACCGTCTGCAGCACGGCGCTGCTGTTCATCATGTTCTACGGCGGCTTTAACACCAACATCGACCGCGCCAAGCCCGTCGCCGTGCCCGCGGTGCTGCTGAGCACGCTCGGCGTCGTCATCACCGCAGGCATCACCGGCGTGTTCGCCCACTTCGTGCTGGGCTTCGACTGGATCGGCGGCCTGCTGCTGGGATCAGTCGTGGCATCCACCGACGCGGCCAGCGTCTTTAGCGTTCTGCGCGAGCACAGCCTGTCGCTGAAGGGCGGCACCGACTCGCTGCTCGAGGTCGAATCGGGCTCCAACGACCCCGTCGCCTACATGCTCACCGCCGTGCTCGCCACACTCGCGGCCGGCGGCGACATCAACATTCCCGCACTGCTGGCCAAGCAGATTATCCTGGGCGCGGGCCTGGGCCTTGCCATCGGCTGGGCGGCGGGCCGTCTGATTGAACGCGCACACGCAACGGCCGAGGGCGCGCAGACCATCTTCTTGTTCGCCGTGGCGATCGTCGCCTACGCGCTACCAAGCTATCTGGGCGGCAACGGCTTTTTGGCCGTATACCTGGCCGGCATTGTGCTGGGTGCGAGCGACATCACCGGCAAGGTCGAGATGGCGCACTTCTTTGACACCCTCACCGAGATGGCCGAGATGACGATCTTCTTCTTGCTCGGCCTGCTCGTCACGCCCGCACGCCTGCCGCAGATGCTGCTGCCGGGCCTGGCGCTCATGGCGTTTATGCTCTACGTGAGCCGTCCCATCGCCGTCGGCGTGCTCCTGGCGCCCTTTAAGACGAACCCCCGCCAGGTCGCGCTCGTAAGCTGGGCGGGCCTGCGCGGAGCAGCTTCGGTCGTGTTTAGCCTCTTTGCCGTGGTGGCCGGCGTTCCCGGCGGACACGACCTATTTGACCTGGTGTTTGTGATTGCCGTGTCGAGCATTGTGGTGCAGGGCTCGCTGCTGCCAGCGGTGGCGAAGAAGCTCGATATGATCGATGCGACCGGCGACGTGCGCCGCACCTTTAACGACTATCGCGACGAAGACGGCATGTCATTTGTAAAGCTCAAGGTGGGTGCTGGCCATCCGTTTGCCGAGCGCTCGCTCGCCGATATTGGCAGCGCGACGGACATGCTCGTGGTCCTGGTGCTGCGCGACGGGGCGCACCCGGTGCTGCCCAACGGCGATACCGTGATCCAGGAAGGCGATCTGCTGGTGATGGCCGCCCCAACGTTCGAAGAGCGTGCCGAGGTTACGCTGCGCGAGGTCACCGTAACCCCCCACGGTCGCCTGGCCGGCCAGCGTCTTCGCGATGTGCCGCAGGGCAAGCACCCCTTTATCGTGGTGATGCTCAAGCGCGACGGCCAAACGATCATCCCCGACGGCAACACCCTAATATACGCCGGCGACGAAGCCGTCATCGCCACGCTCGCGTCGTAGCGGGCAGGAGGTAGCTAATTTGCGACGAAGAGATCAAGCGCCTAGAAAGCCTCATGCCTTCGCTCGCAGATTTGGATTTGCCTGAGGAGTAAAGCACCCCTCCCCCATGTAACCATCCTGTAAATCATAGCGGCGCGCTCGGGTTTTGCTGTGATGCGGTCGCGCCTGACGCTGCACTGTGCTAAAGTATCCCGAACGTTCAAACGACTACGAGGGGGAACTAGAAGATGGCACGTGTGCACAACTTCTCAGCTGGCCCGGCCGCACTGCCTACAAGCGTGCTCGCCGAGATCGCCGACGAGATGATGGACTACCGCGGTTGCGGCATGTCCGTGCTCGAGATGAGCCATCGATCTAGCATGTACCAACAGATCATCGACGACGCCGAGGTAACCCTGCGTCGCCTGCTGAGCATCCCCAACAACTACCGCGTCCTGTTTTTGCAGGGCGGCGCCACGCTGCAGTTTGCGGGCATCCCCATGAACCTCATGCGCCGCGGCCGCGCCGGCTACATCGTGACCGGCAACTTTGCCAACAAGGCATACAAAGAAGCCGACAAGTACGGCGAGGCCGTGCTGCTCGCGAGCTCCGAGGACACCAACTTCGACCGCATCCCCGACATGGCCGACATCAACGCTCGCATTGCCGCCGAGGCCGCGAGCGACGGGCTCGACTACGTTTACATCTGCCAGAACAACACCATCTTTGGCACCATGTACCACGAGCTGCCCGCTTGCGGCGACGTACCGCTGGTCGCAGATGTCTCGAGCTGCTTTTTGTCGCAGCCGCTCGATGTTGAGCGCTACGGGCTCATCTACGCCGGCGCGCAGAAAAACGCCGGCGCCGCGGGCGTGACCGTGGTTATCGTGCGCGACGACCTCATCGCCGACGGCCCCGCCTTTGCGCAGACGCCGCAGTACATGGACCTTAAGGCCCAGGCCGCCAAGGGCTCCATGCTCAACACGCCCAACACCTTTGGCATCTACGTGTGCGGCAAGGTGTTCCGGTGGGTCGAGGAGACCGGCGGACTTGCCGCCATGGCCGAGCGCAACTGGGCCAAGGCCAACCTGCTCTACAACCTGCTCGAGCACAGCATGCTGTTCCATGGCACCACACAGGCCGACAGCCGCTCCATCGCCAACGTCACCTTCCGCACCGACGACGCCGAGCTCGACGCGGCCTTTGTCGCAGGTGCGGCCGAGCACCAGATTCAAAACGTCAAGGGTCATCGCCTGGTGGGCGGCATGCGCGCCAGCGTCTACAACGCCGTAACCATGGAAGACGTGCAGGCACTGGCCACGTACATGAAGGACTTCGAAGCGCAGCACGGTTTGAGCCAGCGATCTAACTAGCCCGCAGCACGCGGGCCGATCAGCCACTTCAAACCACTTGTTTTAAACAAACCAGCTAAGGAGTTTTTCATGCGCAAGATTAAGACCATCGACGACATCACCAAAGACGGCAAAGTCGAGTTTGGCGAAGGCTACGAATTTGTAAGCACCGCCGAGGAGGCCGACGCGATCCTGATGCGCTCGACCGACCTGCACGGCTACGAGCTGCCCGAGGGCATCCGCGCCATCGCCCGCTGCGGCGCCGGCGTCAACAACATCCCCGTCGAGGAGTACGCCAAGAAGGGCGTCGTCGTCTTTAACTCCCCTGGCGCCAATAGCAATGCCGTCAAGGAGCTCGTCCTGGGCATGCTGGTGCTCTCGAGCCGCGGCGTAGTACAGTCGATGAACTGGGTGCGCGACAACGCCGACGACCCCGAGATTCAGGTCGATGCCGAAAAGGCCAAGAAGGCCTTTGTGGGCCGCGAGCTTAAAGGCAAGCGCATCGGCGTCATCGGTCTGGGCAACGTAGGCTCCAAGGTCGCCAACGCCTGCGTCGACCTGGGCATGGATGTCTACGGCTACGACCCGTTCATTTCCGTCGAGCACGCGTGGGTGCTGAGCCGCGAGGTGCAGCGCGTGGGCACGCTCGAGGATCTATGCCGCGGCTGCGACTACCTCACCGTGCACGTGCCCAGCAAGGCAGACACCATCGGCATGATCAGCACCGAGCAGATTAACCTGCTGGCACCCGACGCCGTGCTCATCAACTACGCGCGCGAAACCATCATTGACGAGGATGCCGTCGACGCTGCCCTGCGCGAGGGCAAGCTCAGCTGGTTTAGCTGCGACTTCGCCACGCCCAAGACGGTCAAGATGCCCAATACGTTTATCACCACGCACTCGGGCGCCGGCACCGGCGAAGCCGAGGCCAACTGCGCCGACATGGCCATCAGCGAGCTCAAGGATTACCTGGAGAACGGCAATATCGCGCACAGCGTCAACTATCCTGCCTGCAGCATGGGCAAGGCGCGCGCCGCAAGCCGCATCGCCTGCCTGCACGCCAACGTGCCCAACATGATCGGCCAGATCACGGCAATCCTGGCCAAAGACAACGCCAACGTGCAGCGTATGACCAACGAGTCCGCCGGCGAGAACGCCTACACCATGTTCGACACCGATGAGCACCTGGACAGCAGCACCATCGAGGCGCTCAAGCAGATTCCGTCGATGTATCGCGTGCGCGTGATCAAGTAGCGCCGACTGACCTGACGGGCAGCTCCCCATGTGGCCTGCCCGTCACTGACATTGAATGCCCGCGGGGGTGCCTTTCGCACGAGAGGCGCCCCCGTTTTTGTGAGCGCTCCATTAAATGCGCCGAGCCGCTTCTTGGCATACAATCTGTATGTTGACCTAACTATCTGTGAGGTGCCTATGGTTGATACAGATTTTGCCTGGCGGCTTACGCAAGGGCTCGTGCGGATCGACAGTTCCGACCCAGGTGCGTATGAGGGCGAGATTGAACGCTATATCAAAGCGTTGGTTGAGGAACGGTTGGCGCAGCTGAGCCATCCGGTACTCGATGCCGTGCAGGTTGAGGAACTCGAGGTGCTGCCCGGGCGCCGCAACCTTATGGTCACCGTGCCGGGACTGAGCGACGAGCCACGGCTCGTCTATATCTGCCATATGGATACCGTTACACTGGGCGATGGCTGGGACGCGGACATTCCGCCGCTCGGAGCGATCGTGCGCAACGATAAACTCTATGGCCGCGGTGCCTGCGATATGAAGGGTGGCCTGGCCTGCGCCATTGCCGCACTGGTCCATACGCTCGAGCGCGTGGCGGCAGAAGGCAAGCTGCCCCGCCGTGGCTTCTCACTCATTTGCTCGGTCGACGAGGAGGACTTTATGCGCGGCTCAGAGGCCACGATCGATGCTGGCTGGGTCGGCTCGCGTGAATGGGTGCTGGACACCGAGCCCACCGACGGACAGATCCAGGTGGCGCACAAGGGGCGTACGTGGTTCGAGATTGAAATGACTGGCGTGACGGCGCATGCGAGCCAGCCCTGGAAGGGCGCGGATGCCGTCGCTGCCATGGCCGAGGTCGTGTGTTCGCTCCGTCGCGCGTTTATGGCGCTGCCCGCGCACGATGAGCTGGGGCCTTCGACCATCACGTTTGGCCAAATCGAGGGCGGATATCGCCCCTACGTCGTACCCGACCGCGCCAAAGTCTGGGTCGACATGCGCCTGACCCCGCCGACCGATACGGCCGCCGCGACGCGCATGGTAGAGCAGGCCATCGCCGTCGCCGAAGCCGCCGTTCCCGGTTGCCATGGCAGCTACACCGTAACGGGCGACCGCCCCGCCATCGAGCGCGACCCGAACTCTCCCCTTCTAGCAGCGCTCAAGCGTGCCGCCGATGACGTGACGGACGCGGACACGACCGTCGGCTTCTTTACCGGCTACACCGACACCGCCGTCATTGCCGGCAAGACAGGTAACCGCAATTGCATGAGCTACGGTCCCGGGTCGCTCGCGCTCGCGCACAAGCCCAACGAATATGTGCCCCACGCCGATATCGTTCGTTGTCAGCAGGTGCTAATCGCGCTCGCCGATAACGTGCTCTGGGACGCGAGCGGCCAAGTTGGGGCATAATAAGCCGCGAACAAACCGACTCGTGCGTTAGGACCGCCCATGAAAGCACTTCCGTTTCCCTGCATCCGCCCGGCTCAGGACCGCGTGCTCGAGGCGCTGCCTGCAATGGGCAGCATCCTGAGCGGCAACGATGCTCTGCGCGGAGCCCTTGCCGATGGTCTGATGCTCAAGGACCCGGGTGCGGCGTATTACGTGTACGAATGCTCGGGCGAGCCGGGACGTGTGACGGGTGTCGTGGCGATCTGCCCGGTTGGTGCGCTGGCGGGCGGCGACGCGGTTGCCGCCGATACGACCGCCGCTGCGCGCGCAATCGCCGACCTCAAGGTACAGCCCCGTCCCGTAACGCTTGTCTACGAAGCCTCTCCCGTCATGGATATCATCCTCGGCGCCGCAAAAGAGGGCGCTTCACTCTATGCCGTCACCGACCCCGCCGGCATTACGCACCGCGTGTGGGAGGTCAAGCGCGAGGACGCCGTCGGGGCCATCCGCGCCATGCTCGACCAGGCGCCGGAGCCGGCACTGGCCGACGACCCTGCCTACGCTGTCGCACTAGTCGAGGCATCACAGCTCCTGGCCGACGATGCACGTGCCGCCGGCACCTACACGGGCAAAGAGCCGTTCAACTTTGCCGTAGCTGCGCTCTTCCCCGCCGCGCAGGTCAGCGGCGGCGCGGCGCAGGTTCCGACGGGTCTGCTCACGCACCAGGTCGCGCGGTTCTAGCAAGACCAGACCGTCCAGCACAAAAATCGGCAGCCCAACAAACAGGGGGCGGAGATGCAGCAGGTACATGCATCTCCGCCCCTTTTGCGTCGAGAAGTTATGCCGACGACCCGTGCCGCCGCGCTCGCGTTATCCGCGCTGCGGACCCGCAGTAGCCACGAGCGGTTCAAGCCCCAGCTCGCGCGCGTAGTCTTCCTGCGTAAAGACTTCGACCAGTTCAAACGTATCGGCCGCATCGTCAAACGCAAAATGCAGCACTGAGCAGTTGCCCGGCACGCGTTCGCGCTCGTCGGCCGCCGCGCCCCGCACGTGGTCCAAAAACTCCTTGATAGCCGAACCGTGGCTCACCGCGAGCACGCACTCGTGGTCCGGACGTCGCATAAGATCGGTTATCGTCGCCGCCATGCGCTCGCGCACCTGCATCTGGCCCTCGCCGCCAAACTGACGATAGAAATCTCGCCACGGGCGCTCGGGCATAAGCATCACGCGCTCGGCCTCAAAGTCGCCAAAGAACCACTCACGCAGACCGTCCAGGCGCTCGTACGCCAAGCCCGGCCACAGGTTGGCGATAGTCTGCTCGGTGCGATGAAGTGTGGAGGTGTAGGCATGATCGGGTTCAATGCCGCGCGCACGTAAGAACATGCCGGCACGCGCCGCCTGGTCGCATCCCAGCTGCGTGAGCGGCGAGTCACTCCAACCCTGAATAATGCGCTTAAGGTTGAATATTGTCTGCCCATGACGAACCAGATACAGGTCTTTATTCATAGGGGTCCTTTCGTTCGTTACCAATCAAGGAGCGAAAACGCACCGTCGCAATAGCCAAAATGAAGCACGGCACCGTTGTCGGGTAGCTCTCCCCTGCCAGTCACATACTCAAGAAACTCCTGGCAGGAAGAGCCGTGGGAGACTGCCAGCACACAGTCGTGCTGCGGCCTGGCCATGATGTGGGACAGCGCCGCGACCATGCGCGACTGGAGCTCGCCTTCAGACTCGCCACCAAAGGCCACCGGATAATCACCCCAGGGCTGCGGCGGCATCTCGCGATTTGATGTACCCTCCAGCGAGCCCAAATGCCACTCGCGCAGGTCATCGACCAGCTCTATCGAGCGGCCCTCACCAGCAATTAGCTCAGCCGTATGCCGCGCCCGGCCCAACGGCGAGGAATACACACGGTCAAAGGTCACGCCACGCGCCTCAAACGCCGCGCGCGTCGCCAGCGCCTGCTCGCGCCCGCGCGCCGTAAGCGGCGAATCGTGCCCACCCTGCAAAATGTTCTGCACATTGAGCTCAGTCTGCCCATGCCGCACCAAATACAAATCTGCCACACGTCCTCCCCTCGCACCACCGCAAAGGGGACAGGTACCTTTGTGGTGGTTTACCGCCGGATCACACCGCGGTGACGCTCAGCTACACCAGTACGTCGGCAAGCGGGCGCTTGGGTACGTGGTGCACCTGCGCCTCGTCGCGCCAGTAATTAATTGAGCCGTCGGGGTTGGAATCGATCGCATCGATCACCTGCGTCTCGGCCGGAACGCCAAACGCCATGATCAGCTTGAGCTCATACTTGTCGCTATCGAGCCCCATGGCATCGATCGCGTGGGGCGTAAAGGCCTTGAACATGCAGGCAGCCACCTCGGGCGTGGCGCTGCGGGCGGCGAGCATCATCGTCTGCGCGGCAATGCCCGTGTCGACCTCAGTAATAGGAGCGGCGGGCTTACCCGGAACGGCGCGCTCGGCAAGAATCGCGATGTAGCCGGTCGGGCGCTCGCCCTCATCGGGACCCGGCCAATCCTTGAGCGCACCGGCCCATGCAAGCTCGTCAAATACACGCGCGCAGTCCTCTGCACCGCTTACCACATGAAAACGCAGACGCTGAGCATTGGCACCACAGGGAGTCAGGTGCGCCAGCTCCGCCAGCTCAAGCAAAAGCTCACGCGGCACGCGCATGGACTCGTCAAAGCGACGGCACGTGCGGGCGCAGCGAACCAACGCATCAAACGCGTCCAAGCCGAGCTTTTCGCAGCCTTGCTTTGCCATCGATTCGACACTCAACGGTGCCTCGGGAACTGCTTCGTTCATAGGGACCCCCAATACAAGCCAATTGTCCTTAGGAAAATCTAACCTAAAACGTAGGCAATAACGAACAGGGCTGCAATGTTCTACACCTGTTGAATAGAAAATTGCGACGTGGGGAACAACGGAAACAATTCGGGACCTTTGGGTTACGTTTCGCCCTCCCCGACCCATACGCCAGCGCCTTTAGGCGATACTGGTTGTAACGATCAAGGCTTACGCCGCACGGAAAGGAGACATTATGGGCATCTTTAAGAACGATGACCAAAAATCGAGCCAGTTTGGATTTGACGAGAAAAGCATGGCAGGCAAGGCCGTCAAGGCCGTGCGCTGGATTTACGCCATCACGGGCGTCTTGGCGCTCATTGCTGGTATCGCGCTGCTTTTTGCACCCGCCAAGTCCCTCGTCTTTTTGACGACTGTCCTGGGTTTTTACTTTGTAATCACTGCTGCCATCAGGCTGTTCACTGCCATTTTTGAGCCGCTGCTGCCCACCGGCTGGCGCGTGACGAGCATCATCTCCAACCTACTCATTATCTTGGGCGGCGTCATAATCCTGCGCAACCAGGCCTTCTCGACCGCGACGCTCACCACGATGGTGGTTATCGTAGCCGGCTTTGGCTGGATTGTCGAAGGTGTCATGTCCATTCTGGAGTCCGAGCTTTCGTCCAACCGCACCCTCGCTATCCTGAGCGGCGCACTCTCCATCATCGCCGGCATGTTCGTGTTTATCTATCCGCTATGGTCGGCCAAGATGCTCGTCATCTTTAGCGGCGCCGCGCTGCTGGTGTTTGGCGTAACGCTGATCGTTCGCGCTATTCAATTTGGCAAACTGGTGCACTAGATGCCGCGAACGCTCTTTATTGATGCCGACGCCTGCCCGGTCACGCGCGAGTCGATTGACTGCGCGCGGCGGGCGGGCGTCGCCGTTGTTATCGCCGGCAACAGCACGCAAAACCTGGAACGGCACATTCGCCGCGACGACCCGCGCGATGCCGAGTACGCGCGACGCGGCTTTTGGGTCACGACGCTCGATGTGAGCGTTGGCGCCGACAGCGCCGACTTTGCCATTATCGAACGCCTGCAGGCGGGCGACGTAGTCGTGACGCAGGACATTGGCTTGGCGAGCATGGTGCTCGGGCGCGATGCCGCCGCCATCGGCGTGCGCGGGCGCGTCTACGATAAGGCGACCATCGACATGCAACTGTTTATTCGCCACGAGGAAAAGAAGGTGCGCCGCGCCGGCGGTCGCACTCGCGGTCCGGCGGCATTTACCAGCGAAGACCGGGCCCGCTTTAAGCGCAACCTCACCGAGCTGCTGCGCTAACCAAGGTAGATTTTCGGGACATGCCCGGAAATCTACCTTTTTGTTTTGCGCGGTGTGAGCGCTCGGAATCCATGGCTCAACAAAAAACGGGCTTCAAAATGCCATGCGTCGCCGCATTGCGCAGGCGCCGAGCATGGCTATTTGAAGCCCATTTTTTAGGCCTACTTAGAGGCCGAAGGCGGATAGGATAAGGCCCCAGCCGGCGCCGATGACGTACATCATGACCAGGAACACGGCGTTTTCACGAGCGCTGCGGTTGGTGCGGAACAGGACAAGATAGCCCACGCCGGCGGAAATGAGCGTGCCGGCGAGCATCGGCGCCAGCTGTAGCGCGCCCTCCAGGTACAGCTGCGTAATGACCACGCTGGCCGAGCAGTTGGGGATCAGGCCGACGAGTGCCGAGCCCAAGACGGCGAGCGTCTCGTTGCCACGCAGGAACTGCTCGATCGCGGACTCTCCGAAGGTCTCGAGCACGGCAACTAGAATCAGCGTCACCAGGAAAATAAAAACCGAAACCTGCACGGTGTGCGAGATCGCGCTGCGGATAATCGACAGGACGGGCGCACCTTCGTGGGAGTGACCGTGGTCGTGCCCATGGCCGTGGTGGTGCTCATGCTCGCCTGCGTGACCGTGGTCATGGCTGTGTCCGTGGTCGCGCTCGTGTTCATCTTCATCATCATCGCAACCGCAATGGTCGCGCTCGCACAACTCGTGGATGTGGTCGGCGCTCACGCCCGCCTCGGCCACTTCATCAATGATGTCGCCCCCGGTATGGTCGTCGTGCGCGCAGTTCACATGAGCCGGATTGGCAGCGGTCCCCAGCACGGTACGGCGAATCGCCGCATGCGCGCGGGCATTACGACGAAGGCCGCGGATAGCCGCGTCCACGATAAAGCCCGTGACCAGCGCGATCAGTGCCTTCGAAGCCAAAAGCATCGCCATGGTCTGCACGGGCACCTGCTCGGCGAGCAACAGCGGCAGCATCTCATCGGAGGTCGAGAGGAACACGGCGACCAGCGTGCCCAGCGTCACGACACGGCCGGCGTACAGCGTTGCTGCCATGGCCGAAAATCCGCACTGCGGCACAATGCCCAGCAGCGAGCCAGCCACGGGACCCGCAGCGCCGGCGCGCTTGATAGCGCCGTTGACGCGGTCGCCCGCAACGTGCTCAAGTGTCTCGAGAGCAAGATACGTCACCAACAAAAACGGCGCCAGCGAGAGCGTGTCCTTGCCGGCGTCGAGCAGAGTATCAATCAGCAAATCCATGACGGATGGAACCTTTCATGTCTTTCGGCAGCATTGTAAAAGTCCTAGCGGTCAACTAGGGTATTGTAGTTGTCCTAGGCGCGATGCCAATAGTTGCCCATGGTAAACTATCATCTCGCCATAACTCAATGCCACCGAGCCGCGCGACACGGCCCGTCCAAGGAGCAGTTATATGAACGTTTCACAAGCACTCGAATACGAGCGCCAGCCGTTTATTCCCATGTTTATCTATGGCGATCACGGCGCCATGGAGTCCGAGCGCCAGAAGGGCGAGGAGGCCCTTAAGGTGCTCGAAACCGAGTACTTTACCGCCGAGGGCGACCCCAGCTTCGACTTTGCCACCGTGCGCGACCTGGCTGACCGCAACCGCGACCTGTGCGACCAGATTGGCGAGGCGCGCCTGCGCAACGTGACGCCCGCGACGCTTTCGCGCGGCCTGTCCGATGCCGACACCTGCGCTGCCATCGGCAAGATGCAAAAGCGCACCGCCGCGTCCGTTATGCGCGAAATCCGCGGCGACCGCGACGCGCTCGGCGTGGCCTACGCCCGCAAGCCCATCCAGGGCACCGTGCTCGGTATCGACATCGAGACCACCGGCCGTGCACCCGAGCGCGGCTATATCATCAACGTGGGCTGGGAGATCATGGAGCTCACCAGCGACGCCGTCCCGCATGACGCCGAGGCACACTACTGCGGCCTGCCCGACATCTACCGCGGCGAGGATGTGCCGCTATCGAACATCCATCACATTACCTGGGACGACATCGACGGCAAAAAACCATTCCGCGAGAACAAGGAACTGCAGAAGCAGCTGCTCAAACTTATGAAGAAGTACCCGTACATGGCGCATAACGCCGCGTTCGAGGACAGCTGGTTCAAGATTCACCTGGACGGTTACGCCGAGGCGCGTCGTGCCGGCAAGATTATCGTCATCGACTCGCGCCAGATCTGCCGCAGCCTGGATGCCGACGTCCGCTCGCTCCCCCGCGAATCCGCCCCCGCCGCGCTCGAGAACTGGGCGCGCCGCCGTGGAACCCTCGCCGCCGACGCCAACGAGCAGCATCTGGGCCTGGACGACACCGACCTCATGCTCCGCACCGTCCAAGCCGAGTTCAACCTCAAGAACCTATTCGCGAAATAACCGATCCATCTGCGGGAGCGCCTGCCAGGCACAGCGCAATCCGTCTGGGCACACCGACACGCAGTAAACTAGGGCGCAGCCTTATGGCTGCACCCTAGTTTTCATCAAAACGAGCAAATACGCGTGCTTCACATAGTCGGCAGGTTGGCCCACCTACATTTTTCGAGTTGTTCGGCCAGCTGAACCACTAGTCAAGGCCCCTTGAACCGCAATCGAAGCTAAAATCGCCTTAATTTCGCAACCAAGCCCCATAAATCTACCTGAATCAATTCGAATAGGACGTTGCGATCGCACCATTTGTATAGGATAAGGCCGAATAACTCAAATTATGTTGGTGAGGCATCTGAGCGGTCGGCAAAAACGCTTAGAAGCTACGAATCCGCAACTAAAGTTCATCAAAAAGGGGCAGCCGGCAGAAACCTCCCCAGCCAAAGCTGCTCCCTCAATACGACAGCTCAAAAACCCACCGTTCGCAGAAGATAAGCCGCGCCCCAATACCGTTGCCCGAAGTTTCGGGCGTATGCGGCGTCCGCTATGCCATCATGCGCGTATGGGAATCATTCTGTCACATACCACGGCACGCGCTGTATACCAAACAGCCAACTCGCTCGCAAGCTACGCGACCGGTCCCATACCTATGGAAAAGATCAGGGTGTCTGCGCCGACCACGTCCGACCTGGAAGCGGCACGAGCATGGCTCAACAGAAAGAATGTCGATTCTGAACGTATCCATGTGCTGACGTTTTCCAATAATGCCAAAAGGCACCGCAAGGGCTGCATCTGCCACTGCACGCGCTATACGTTTGATGCAGAAAGCTACCTAGAACTCGAGCCGAACGTCTACATCGTCGATATCAAGCTGTGCGCGTTAGAAGCAACAGCCGACCTCAACCTTTCGGAGCTCGTTGAGTATTACTTTGAAATCTGCGGCTCCTACGCGCTTGGAACGTCCGACGAAACTCAATATCGCGAGCGCCCAGCCCTAACCAGCGTTGAAGAGCTCAGAGCCTTCTTTTCAGAGGCACCGGGGTATCGTGGATCTAATAAAGCACTTAAGGCACTTTCTTATGTACACGAAGGCTGTCGCTCCCCACTCGAAACGGCGTTTGTCATGATGCTGACAATGCCCAAGTCAATGGGTGGCTTAGCCATACGCGCTATCAAAACGGATTATCCGATCCCAGTCCCCAAAAGATACGCCGCCCTAACGCGACGGACGGTTTTCTACCTCGACGCGCTGCTCGAAAATTCGATGACCGATATCGAATACAACGGCTTTTACCACGACGAACCCGAGCAGCAATCAATTGACGAGGAGCGCCGAAACACGCTGCGAAACATGGGATATGCCGTTATCACAGTTAATCGTCATTCGTTTTTCAAGCAGTCCGCTTTTAAACGGGTCATGGAAGCGATTCGCATTCGCGAGAAGATATGGCCCGGTCGACTCCCGGATAACTTCGCCATCCTGCAAGAAACTCTTCGTCAATTTGTCTTGCGGCGCTACTTCGAATACGGTCGCCGCGTCCTGGAGACACTCAAAGAAGAAGAGGCCGCCAAGCGCGAAATTGCAAGCCAATATCCGCAAGCTGATGACCCGAGCATCAACGATGTGCCCGAACCCGACGACATGCAACACGTCGGGGCCCTTGCTGAGGAAATCAATGAGGCTTGGGAATGCGACATGTTCGCAAAAATCGATGAAAACCGCACGGAAGACGACACGATTATTGATCTAATTGAGAATTCGCTCTTCTAAAGGCGATCTCTGCGGATGTCCACCTACATTTTTCGACTTATTCGGCCACCGATGTGCCAGATTGGCTGCAGCAATGCTCAATATAACTTTAGATAAAACTGATTCTGCAGAAACTCCCGTAGAGGAAGAACTGATTCTCGCGGTATTTGACACGATAAAGTACAAATATGAACAGTTCTAATGCTTCTCAAGGTGGCTTTCTTAGCATGCTAGCCGAACATCTCGAAATATGTTGGCGAGCATTGCGTCGATGTCTCCCAACCCACAGAAAATCGCAGAGGCGGCAAGCAGTCATCGAAATTAACGCAAATTGTATTGACATATGAACATACACTCATATAATCGAAAGCAAGTTATATGAGCGCATGTTCATATGAAAGGATATTGCAATGAGCATCCGCGTTGATGAAACGAAACCCGACATCGAGGCCACCGAACCCGCGATCCCCACCACCTGCTCGCCCGAGGACCTTCCCGACGAGGAGCTTCTCTACGACCTCGCCGACCTGTTCAAGGTCTTCAGCGACACCACGCGCATCAAGATCCTTTACGCCCTCATGGGCCGCGAGCTCTGCGTGGCAGACATCGCCGAAGCGACCGAAACCTCGCAGTCCGCGGTGTCGCACCAGCTGCGCACACTCAAGCAGTCGCACCTGGTTAAATTCCGGCGCGACGGGCGCAATATCCTATACTCGCTCGCCGACGACCACGTCTACACCATGCTCAACCAGGGCATGAGCCACATCTGCGAATAGCAGCCAACCACGGTACCAGCGCGGCCTGCACCCAAGCCGCAAAAACGGGAAAGGAACCCACCATGAAAAAGCAGTACAAGCTCGATGAGATCGATTGCGCCAACTGTGCGCGCGAGCTTCAGGACGAGCTGGCCAAGCTCGAGGGCGTCAAATCCGTGTCCGTCAACTTTATGACCCAGAAGCTGACGCTCGAGGCCGATGACGCCGAGTTCGACGAGGTCCTCGACCGCGTTGTGGAGTTCACCGCCGACGCCGAGCCGGACTGCGAGATCATTCTCTAGCCAAGGTTTACGCCAACCTGCAAGGCCGCGCTTGCTGCGGCCTTTGCTCGCGAAATTATATGAGCGAGTGTTCATACATTCAAATGGGAGGTTTGAATCATGGCAGCTGCCGATCCCAAAAAGAAAAAGAAGAAGCGCAAGAAGAAGGAGTCCCTTGAGCATAAGCGCAACCGCATCCTGGTAGCGCTGGGCATTTTTGCCGTGGTGTACGCCCTCGATGAGTTCGGCACCCTTACCGCCGCATTCGGCACCCCGGGCGACATCTACGCCAGCTTTGTGCTGTTCCTCGTGCCGTTTTTGATTGCCGGCTACGACGTACTGCAAAAGGCATTCAATAACATCCGCCGCGGCAAGGCCTTCGACGAGAGCTTCCTCATGGCCGTCGCGACCATCGGCGCGTTTGCCATGGTGCTCTTCCCCGATACCGACCCGCACATGGCCGAAGGCGCCGCCGTCATGCTGTTCTACCAGGTCGGCGAGCTGTTTCAGGCGTACGCCGTGGGCAAGAGCCGCAAGTCGATCAGTGCCATGATGGACATCGCGCCCGACTACGCTAACGTCGAGCAGCCCGACGGCACACTCGAGCAGGTCTTCCCCGATGACATCGCCGTCGGCACCGTGATCGTGGTCAAGCCCGGTGAGCGCGTGCCTATCGACGGCGTCATCGTCGAGGGCGAGACACAGCTCGATACCGCCGCCCTTACCGGAGAGTCGGTCCCCCGCCCGGCCAAAACTGGAGACGATATCATCAGCGGCTGCATCAACATGACGGGTCTCCTCCACGTGCGCACCACCAAGCCCTTTGGCGAGTCCACCGTCGCGCGCGTCCTGGAGCTCGTAGAAAACGCTAGTGAGAAGAAGGCACGCACCGAGAACTTCATCACGCGCTTCGCCCGCGTCTACACGCCCGCTGTCACCGGCGCGGCCGCGGTACTCGCGCTCGGCGGTGGCTTGGTCACCGGCGCCTGGTCCGACTGGATCCTGCGCGGCCTGACCTTCCTCGTCGTCAGTTGCCCATGCGCGCTCGTGATCAGCGTGCCGCTCAGCTTTTTTGGCGGCATCGGCGGCGCATCCAAGCTGGGCGTCCTCATCAAGGGCTCTAACTACCTCGAGACGCTCGCGGATGTGGACACCGTCGTCTTTGACAAGACCGGCACGCTCACCAACGGCACGTTTTCGGTCGTGGCGGTACACCCCGAGGCAGGCTATACCGAGCAGTCGCTGCTCGAAGTCGCGGCCCTTGCCGAGTCATTCTCCGACCATCCCATCGCGCAGTCGGTACGCACCGCCTTCCAGGGCGAGCTCGATCCCAAACGCGTAAGCGACTCCACCAATGACGCGGGCCATGGCGTGACGGCGATTATCGACGGCAAGCGCGTCATCGTCGGCAATGCCAAGATGCTTGCTGTGGCCGGTATCGAAGCGCCCAATTGCGAGATCGTCGGCACCATCCTCCACGTGCTGGTCGATGATACGTACGCCGGCCACATCGTAATTGCCGACACCATAAAGACCGATGCCGAGCAAACGATTCGCGACCTGCACGCCGCCGGCGTCAAGCGCACCGTCATGCTCACGGGCGACCGTGAGGAGGTTGCGGCGTCTGTAGCCAAGCAACTCGGTCTCGACGAGTTCCACGCGCAGCTGTTACCGGGTGATAAGGTCGAGCGTGTCGAGGCGCTGCTTGCAGCAGAATCGGGCAAGGGCAAGCTCGCCTTTGTAGGCGACGGTATCAACGACGCACCCGTGCTTACCCGCGCAGACGTTGGCATCGCCATGGGCGCTATGGGCTCGGACGCCGCAATTGAGGCGGCGGACGTCGTGCTCATGGATGACAAGCCGTCCAACATCTCCCGCGCGATCCGCGTGGCGCGCAAGACCATGTCGATTGTTTGGCAGAACATCATCTTTGCGCTGGGCATTAAGTTGCTGATTCTGGTGCTTGCGGCACTGGGCATCGCCAACATGTGGCTTGCTGTGTTCGGCGACGTGGGCGTGGCGATTATCGCCATCCTGAATGCCATGCGCGCGATGGGTGTCAAGAACCTGTAGCGTTCGTGGGCTGTCCGTCCGGGACCGGGCTTGGTTTTGAAAACGTCCTCGCGCATGAGGCCCGTCTTTCCTGCTCCTGCGGAGCAACGGAAAGGCGGGCCTCGCGCTGTGGAGTGTTTTCAAAACCAAACCCGGCCCCGGCCTGCGGTGACGTAGGTGGCAGTTCTTGGGCATCGCTTGCTGGCGGGGTTCCTTTGCTGAAATGGACTTGGCCGAAAGGACCGCTGGTCCCGGTCGCTGGTTCGCGCTTTGCGCGAACTCCGCGCTACTGGGGGTTCGTTAGGATTCCGCCGCTTGGCCCGTCGCCTCGCCCCGGTTCAGCATCGCCCTCAGTTTCTCGAAGCTTTCCTCGCTCAGGCAGTGCTCCATGTGGCAGCCCTCTTGCGACGCGACCTCAGCCGAAACACCCGCATCCTCCAGCAGCCCCACGAAAAAGCAGTGACGCTCCCACATTTGGCGAGCGACCTCCAGACCACGCTCCGTCAGATGAACGTCGCGCTTGCCCATTTCGACATAGCCGTTGCTTTCCAGCGTCGCCATGGCCTTGGAAACGCTCGCCTTGGTTACGCCGAGGTACTCCGCAACGTCGATCGAGCGCACGATGCCCTGGCGTTCCGACAGAACGTAGATCGATTCGAGATAGTCTTCTCCGGATTCACGTAGGGCCATGGGCCGCCTTTCGCGATGATTGCTAGTTAGCCTTTGGATACTTTCCACGGCTTACTTTACCGCAAAAGTTGCCCATGTCTTACTACTTTGCCTAAAAGTTAGCCGTGTTTCACAAAACGAGCGGGACGAAAACAAAATGGGAACACGCCCCGCAAGGAGTGTCCCCAAGTGCCGAGCCGCAGCTATAGCAGTCCAAAGTACTTCGCGGCGTTGTAGATTCCATCGTCGTCCACGGCGGTCGTCACGTAGGTCGCCGCAGCTTTCACCGTGTCCTGCGCGTTGCCCATGGCCACACTTGTGCCCACGGCCGAGAACATCGACAGGTCGTTCTCGCCGTCGCCAAAGGCAATCGCTTCACTCGCGTCGATGCCCAGGCGCTCCAGCGTCGCCGCCACACCCAGGTCCTTGCCGCCGTTGGCCGGAATAATGTCGCAGAACAGGTCGCACCAGCGCGTGGTGAGCGAATGCGACACGGCATCGGTCACGATATGCTCGTCAACTGGGTCAACAAAGGCACAGAACTGATAGACCGGCGCGTCAAAGGCATGCTCAAACGGCTCCTCGTGGTAGACGATTCCCGCGTTGCTGCCAGCCGTCACCACGCGCTCGGACAGGCGGTTCACAAACGAGTTCTCGCCCTGCATGCACAGTGAGTCGTAGCGCCCCTGCGCCACCTGGTCCACAATCACCGCGACGTCGTCTGGATCGATCGGGCAGCTGCGGTAAACCCCCTCGGCATCAAAGCAGTGCTGGCCCGAAAGCGTAATGTACGCATCCCAGCCCAGGTCGAACAGCCAGTCCGGCATCTGGTAGGTCGGACGGCCCGTGGCGATCACGCACGCGATCCCCTGCTCGTGAAAGCTGTCGAGCACCTGCTGCGCCGACGCCGGAATCCGGTGGGTCTTAAAGCTCAGCAGCGTGCCGTCGATATCGAAAAACGCGGCTTTGATCATTCTCGCCTACTCCTCGCCCTCGAGCTTTTCGCTCGCCTCGAGCCACGCCATCTCCAGCTCGTCCATGGCAGCGTGAGCCTCGTCGATCTTTGCCTGCTGCTCGCCGAGCGCCGTGTAGTTGGTGGGATCGACTTGGGCCATTGCTGCCTCGGCCTCCTCAACGCGGGTGCGCTGCGTCTCCATCTTGCGCTCGAGCGAACTCACCTCGCGGCGGAGCTTCTGGCGCTCGGCGTTGGACAGGCCGTTGGGCTGACCGCTCGACTTGGGCTTTTCGGCCGCAGCTGCCGCGGCACCGGTGTCAAACGTGCCGGTCTTGGCGCTCGGCGCGCCCACGGGCTCGCCCTCGGCGGTAGCGTTGCACAGGCGCAGGTACTGGTCCACGCCACCGGGCATATGCGTCAGGTGGCCGTCGAGCAGCGCCCACTGCTGGTCGGTCACGCGCTCCATCAAAAAGCGGTCGTGCGTCACCAGGATCAGCGTGCCGGGCCAGCCGTCCAGCAGGTCCTCGACAATCGCGAGCATGTCGGTATCCAGGTCGTTGCCCGGCTCGTCCAGGATGAGCACGTTGGGCTCGTCCAGAATCGTCAGCAACAGCGACAGGCGACGGCGCTGACCGCCCGAAAGATCGCCGATGCGGCTCCAGAGCTGCTGCGTCGTAAAGCCCAGACGCTCGCAGAGCTTCTCGGGCGAAGTCTCCTTGCCGTCGATGACGTAGTACTTCTTATAGTTGCCGAGCACCTCGCGGATCGTGTCGCCCATGTAGGGTTCGAGCTCCTCGAGCTGCTGCGACAGCACGCCAAAGCGCACCGTCTGGCCGATCTTCACGCGACCGCGCAGGGGTGCGATCTTGCCCTGGATCACATCGAGCAGCGTGGACTTACCGGCGCCGTTCTCGCCCAAAAGGCCATAGCGGTCGCCCGCACCAATGAGCCAGGTCACATCGGTGAGCACCTGCTTGGGCGCGCCGTCGGTATCGGCATAGCCGGCATCCACGTCGACCACATCGATAACCTGCTTGCCCAAGCGGCTCACGGCCAAGCGCTTGAGCTCCAGCTCGTCACGCACGGGCGGCACGTCGGCGATCAGCTCACGAGCGGCATCCACGCGAAACTTGGGCTTGGTGGAACGAGCCTGGGCACCGCGGCTCAGCCACGCGAGCTCCTTGCGTGCCATGTTGCGACGGCGCTCCTCGGTAACGGCGGCCATGCGGTCGCGCTCCACGCGCTGCAGGATGTATGCCGAATAGCCGCCCTCGAAGGGGTCGACCTGGCCGTCGTGGACCTCCCACATGCTGGTGCAGACCTCGTCCAAGAACCAGCGGTCGTGCGTGACCACGAGCATGGCACCCTGGCCGCGCTGCCAGCGGGCCTTTAAGTGACGCGCGAGCCAGTTGATGGTGCGCATATCCAGGTGGTTGGTGGGCTCGTCGAGCATGAGCACGTCGTAATCGCCGATCAGCAAGCGCGCGAGGTCCACGCGACGGCGCTGACCGCCCGAAAGCTCGCCCACCGTGCCCTCCCAGGGCACATCGCTGATGAGGCCGGCGAGGATCTGGCGCGTGCGGGGGCTCGACGCCCACTCGTACTCGGGGGCGTCGCCCACAACGGCATGATGCACGGTATCAGTATCGACCAGGTTGTCCTTTTGGCCGAGCAGACCGATCGTCGTGCCGCGGCGGTGCGTCACGCGTCCGTCGTCGGGCTCCAGCGTGCCAGCGAGCACGCTCAGCAGCGTCGACTTGCCGTCGCCGTTTTTACCGACAATACCAATGCGGTCGCCCTCGCCCACGCCGAGCGTCACGCTATCGAAAATATGCTTGGTGGGAAACTCTAGGCTGACGGAATCGCATCCCAAAAGAATCGCCATATGCCCTGCTCCTTCGTAGAAATTCAACGTTGTCCATGATAGCAGCGAGCCCCACCCCAAACCACCACGAAGGCGCCTGTCCCCTTTGTGGTGGTCGTTTCGGTCGCAGAGCAAAAGGCGGGCCATCTCCCGCAAGAGATGACCCGCCTCTCCAATCAGTCCCGCGGTAACCGTGGCCGCCGCGGGCCTCAAGCATGTCCCGGACTAGGAGAACATGCCGGTGAGGTAATCATTCAGCCGCTTATCCTTGGGCCGTTGGAAAATCTCGTCGGTCTCGTCGTACTCGACCATATCGCCCATGTAGAAGAACGCCGTGCGGTTGGACACGCGCGACGCCTGCTCCATGTTGTGCGTCACGATGACGATGGCGCGGTCGGCAACGATCGACGACATGAGGTCCTCGATCGCCAGCGTCGAGATGGGGTCGAGCGCCGAGCAGGGCTCGTCGAACAAGATCACGTCGGGGTTGAGCGCCAGCGTGCGCGCGATGCACAGGCGCTGCTGCTGACCACCCGAAAGCGCATAGGCGCTCTTGTCGAGCTTGTCCTTGACCTCGTCCCACAGCGCCGCGCCGCGCAGACTCTCCTCGACCATGCGGTCGAGCTCGTCGCGGTCGGTGATACCGTGGCGCTTGGGCGCAAACGTGATGTTGTCGCGAATAGACTTGCGGAAGGGGTTGGGCTGCTGGAACACCATGCCAATGGAACGGCGCAGCTCGTAGGTGTTTTCGGTCTTGGTGTTCACGTTGCGCCCGCGATAGTTGATCTCGCCCTCCACGCGGCAGCCGCGAATCTCGCGATTCATAAGATTGAGGCTACGCAAAAAGGTCGACTTACCGCAGCCCGAAGGCCCAATGAGCGCCGTGATCTCGCCCTTGTGAAAGTCGAGCGACGTATCGTGCAGCGCATGGTGGTCGCCATAGTACACGTTGACGTCCTTGGCGGAGAGCATGACCTCGTCGCTCACGGCCTTGCCGCTCACACGCATGCGCCTCTCGCTCTCCCCCACGCTCGACAGGAAGTCTTGGGTCTCGGACGATGCCGCTTCGGTTGCGGGCATTGCATTCATCTCGCTCATTCGGCCGTCATCTTCCTTGCCAGTTGCTTGCCCACAATACGGGCGGCTACGTTAAACAGCAGTACGCAAATCATCAGCAGCGCCGCGGTGCCCCAAACGATCTGCTGGGCCTCGGGGCTGCCCTCGCCATAGATCTTGTAGATGTGCACGGCGAGCGACTCGCCGGGGCGGAACACGTTCCAGGCGCAGGTGGGGCTCGACAGGTTAAAGCTCAAGAAGTTCAGACGCACCGGCGAGCTCATGCCCGAGGTAAAGAGCAGTGCTGCGGCCTCGCCAAACACACGGCCGGCCGAAAGCACGATGCCGGTCACGATGGCGGGCATGGCCTCGGGGATTAGGATGTGCAGCGTGGCCTCCCAGCGGGTGAGGCCCATGGCCAGGCACGCATCGCGCTGGGCCTGCGGCACGTCCTCGAGCGCCTGCTGGATCACGCGCACCAGGATGGGGATGTTGAACATGGTGAGCGCGACGGCGCCGGAGATAATGGAGTACTTCCAGCCCAACTGCACCGAGAACACCAGGAAGCCGAACATGCCGACGACGATCGAAGGCAGCGAGGACAGCGTCTCGATGGCGGTGGAGGCGATGTCGCGGATGGGTCCATCGGGTGCGTATTCGACCAAGAAGACCGCGCCGCCCAGGCTGATGGGCACCGAGATGACCAAGGTGATCAGCAGCAGGTAGAACGAGTCGAACAGCTGGTAGAGCACGCCGCCCTGGGTGCCGTTGGCACGCGACGGCTCCGTGAGGAAGCCCGGCTGGAACAGCGTCGAGATGCCCTCGAACAGGATGTAGGCCACCATGGAAACGACGATGAGCATGACGGTGGCGACGATTGCCGTCAACACGCCCGTGGCGATGCGGTCCTGTTTTTGGACACGCCCGAGTCTCGCCTCGTCGATATGGATGCGCGTGCTAGCCACGAGCCTTCGCCCCCTTGCGGCCAATGAGATGGATGATCAGGATGAAGATGAGGCTCATGCCCATCAGCAGCAGACCGAGTGCCCACAGGACGTCGTCCTGGGCCGAGCCCTCGGCATAGACCGCCATGGACGTGGTGAGCGTGGTCGTGATGGTCGAAGCCGGCGACAGCAGCGACGTTGGCATGGCCTCGATGCCGCCGATGACCATGCGCACGGCGAGCGTCTCGCCAAAGGCACGGGTCATACCCAGGATGACCGCGGTCATGAGCGACGGCATGGCGGACTTGAGCACCACGTGCCAGATGGTCTGCCAGCGCGTGTAGCCCAGTGCGAGCGAACCCTGACGGTAACTATCGGGCACGGCGCGCAGGCCGTCGACCGAAAGCGTGGTCATGGTCGGCAGGATCATGACGGCCAGCACGATGGCGCCGGGCAGGATGCCCAGGCCCGTGCTCACGTGAAAGACGCTCTTCATAAGGCCGACGACAACGTGAAAGCCGATCAGGCCAAAGACGACCGAGGGGATGCCGGTCAAAAGCTCAATAAGCGGCTGAAAGACCTTGGAACCAAACTTAGGCTGAATCTCGACCGCAAAGATGGCAGAGCCGATGGCGATGGGCAGCGCGATGAGCGTGGAGAGCACCATGACCGCAAACGAGGTGACAATCAGGGGCAGGGCGCCGGTGTAGGGCAGGCCGCTTTCGGCTGTGTTGGCCAGGTCCCACTTGGTGCCGGTGAAGAACTCGACGACCGAAACGCCGTCCTTGAGAAAAGCCGAGAGGCCCTTTTGGGCGACCATAAAGATGAGCGCGGCAACGACAAGCGTCACGAGCGCAACGCACGCGCCCGTGACGCCCAGGCCCACGTTCTCAAGGTCGCGCTTTGGCAGCTGTTTTGCCATTGCAAACCTTTCCGGGACGATTACTTATTTAGCGGAGACCTTGCCGCTGGCGTCCTTGACGACCTTCATGGCAGAGACGGGGATAAAGCCCTGCTCCTCGACGAGCTTGCCCTGGACGTCATCGGAAAGCATGAACTCCAGGAAGGCCTTGGTGGCCTCGTCGGCATCCTTAGCGCAGTACATGTGCTCGGTAGCCCAGATCTTGAAGGAGTCGTCGGTGACATTCTTACTCTTGGGCTCGACGCCCTCGACCTTGATGGCGTTGAACTTGGAGTCATCAAAGTGCGAGAAATCGAGGTAGGAGATGGCGTTGTCGGTGCTGCCCATCTGAGTCTGGACGTCGCCGGACTTGTCGAGCTCGGCGTCGCCCTTAAAGTCGACGGTCTCGTCGCCAAAGACGGCGGCCTCGAAGGTGGCGCGGGTACCGGAGCCGGCCTTGCGGTTGAGGACGACGATGGTGGCGTCGTCGCCGCCGACCTCCTTCCAGTTGGTAATCTGACCGGAGAAGATACCCTTGAGCTGCTCGAGGGACAGGTCGTCGACCTTGACGTTCTTGGAGACGACGGGGCCCATGCCCACGACGGCGACCTCGTGGTCGACGAGGTTCTTGACTTGATCGGCCTCAAGCTTGGTCTCGGCGAAGACGTCGGAGTTGCCGATGGTGACGGTGCCGGCGGCGACAGCGGTCAGGCCCTTGCCCGAACCGTTACCCGAGCCGGAGACGGAGACGTCGGGGTTGGCGTCCATGAACTTCTCGGCAGCGGCCTCGACGAGAGCCTGGAACGAAGAGGCACCGTCGTAGGTCACCTCGCCGGAGACGGACTCGGCAGCAGCGGCGCTACCCTTGTCGGCGGCATCGGATGCGCCGGAGCCGCCGCACCCAACGAGACCGAGACCGACGATGCTGGCAAGACCACCAGCGAGGCCGAGGAACTGACGACGAGAATAAGCCTGATCGAGCATGATCTTCCTTTCATACATGCGATTCGCGGGCACCCTGCCCGCTTTGCTGTTTGGAAAGATACGGCCTCGATCGGGCAGTGCCCGCGCCAACTGCGGTTTCTTACGGTCATTTGATAGACCCTTACCGCAAGCTCTGCCCAGCCTTTACAAACGGATAACAATCCAGCGCCGAACATGGCGCACCTTTTACACCAGAGGAAGGTAGTTGTTGGGGACGTTCTTAAACGACTAGTCGTTGGGGACGTTCTTGTTTGACTAGTCATTTAAGAACGTCCCCAAGGACTACCTTGGAAACCCCACAGGTTGAGCATAAGTCAGCGAAAACGCCCCTAAGCGAGCAAGGTGACGTGAAAGAGGAGGGAAGCGTACTTTTGTACGCGACCGACGATTGAACGTCAGATTGCCGCTTGGGGGCGTTTGCAGCGTCGAGCTGTTACGCGGTTTGGTAAAACCGCGTAACCCTAAAGCTCTAATTCATTCAAACGAAGGATCGCAACAATATAGATCTTGAGCGCTTGCTTGAGCTGTTCCTCGTTGGCGCACTCGTTGGGGCCGTGCATCTGGCCGCCCCATGCGGGCAGCTCCAAGCCGGTCTCCTCGGGGCCAAACGAGACGGCGCGGGCAAAGTTGCGCGCGTACGTACCGCCGCCCATGGCAAAGGGCTCAGCATGCTTGCCCGTAAACTCGTTATAGGTATCAATAAGCGCCTTCACGGCCGGATCGTCGGCAGACACCGAGAACGGCACCTTCGCGCGACCCAGCTGGCACGTCACACCAAAACGGCCCACGAGCGGCTCGAGCTGCTCACGGATGGTATCGGCACTGGTGCTATCGGGGAAGCGCACGTCGATGACCTGCTCGATGTGGCCATCCACCACACGGATGACGCCGGGATTGCAGGTGAGCGGGCCAAACGCCGGGCTCGTCGCGTCGATACCCAGGCCGCGGCCATAGGCGTCCGCATGCACAAAGGCCAAAAACTTGACAAACTCGTGCTCGGCAGGCGTCAGCAGGCGCTCGTCGCGTGCACCAAACGCGTCCTCGGCCTCGCGCAGATACGACACGATCAGGCCGACGGCGTTGATGGTGCCCTCGGGCATCGAGGCATGACCGCCAATGCCGTGGGCAAAAATCTGCGCATGCCCGTTATCGAGCGTCGTGATCTCCAGGCGGTCGGCGTTCTCGACCGGCGCCGGCAGTTCATCGGCGGCAATCGCAAGTTCGCAGATGGACTGCGACGGGATAGCGTTACTCGCCTCGGCACCGCTCCACGATACGATGCGTCCTCCATCGATCTTGGGGCTCACAAACGTCGCCCCAAACTGGCCCTTCTCGGCATTGCAGACCGGGAACTCGGCATCGGGCGTAAACAGAAAGTCGGGGTCTGCGTGGTTCTCCAGATAATGGTGAACGTCGGACATGCCCACTTCCTCATCGCAGCCCAGCAGCGCGCGGAAGGTATAGCGCGGCACAATGCCGTGCTTGAGCAGGTACGCGCCGGCATAAAGCGACAACACCGCCGGGCCCTTGTCGTCGATCACGCCACGGCCGAGCAGCCAGCCCTCGCGACGCTCCATCGCAAACGGGTCGGTGTTCCAGCCGGGGCCGGCGGGCACCACGTCCACGTGGCAGATGGTCGCGAGCTGCTTGTCGCCGCGACCCGGGATATCGGCAATGCCCACATAGCCCTCGTCGTCGCTCGTCTGGTAGCCGAGCTTTTGCGCAATGCCGAGCGCGCAATCGAGCGCATCACGGACCGGGCGGCCAAACGGCGCACCGGGCTCTGCATTGGCAGCAACGGCCACGGACGGATAGCTCACCAGTTGTTCGATATCGGCGACAACATCCTCCCAGACCTCGTCGACATACTCAGCGACGCTCTGCTCCACCTGATTCATGGACGACCTCCTTACCAATGAGCGACGGGTACGCCCGCCCCTCACATTATGTCTATTAGATAGCGAAAAGTTTAGCAAGCTCGGCCACCGAGTGCACCACCGCATCGGCGCCCGCGGCCTCGTGCTCCCCCGGCGCTGCCGCGCCCGAATAGATGCCGATGCACGGCACGCCCATCGCGTGCGCGCCCTCCACATCGTTAAAGCGATCGCCGATCATCACGGCATCGTCGGCCGTCGCGCCGAGCGCCGCCAGGGCATCGCGAACCGAATCGGCCTTGGTCTCGCGTCCCTGCGGCGGATTCATGCCAACCACCGCCTCAAACTGCGAAAGCCCCAGCTCGTCCACCATGTCAATGCACTTTGCCTCCATGCGTGACGTCGCCACGGCCAAGCGATGCCCCTGCGCGACAAGGCCATCGAGCAGCTCGGGGATTCCATCGAACACGGGATACTCTTCCGGTCCCAGCTCATCAAAAAAGGCACGGTACTCGTCGGCCACCACAAGCGACTCCTCGCGTGTAAAGCCGTAAAAGTCGTGGAAGCTCTTCCACAGCGGAGGCCCGATCATGCGACGCAGGTCACCCATCTGCGCCTCCGAAAACCCGCGCGCGGCCAACGTCTTGCGCGTCGAGGTCATCACCGCTCGACCCGTATCTGCCACCGTGCCATCGAAATCAAACAGCACGACCGGCCGCTTGCATATCTCCAGCGCCTCCATCGGCATCCCTCTTCCCCAGTTGACGATTTCCACACCGACACTTCAAACTGTTGACTATTCAACAATTGAACCTATAAATGTGGAACGACTCCACTATACTTGTCGCACTTTGCTCTCAGAAGGCGGCGCTGCCGCGCCCCAACGAAAGGTGCAATTATGTCTTTTGCCATCATAACCGACTCCACGTCGGACATCTCCCCCGCCCGCGCCCAAGAGCTCGGCATTTACGTCATTCCGCTGCATGTGATTATCGAAGGCGAGGACCTGCTCGACCAGGTACAGATCACCGCCCAGGAGTACGTCGCCCGCATGGCCGGCTCCGAGCAGCTGCCGCATACCTCGCAGCCGAGTGCCGGCGAGTTCAAGGCGCTGTTTGACCGCGTGCGCGCCGATGGCCACGACAGCGCGATCTTTATCTCGCTGTGCAGCGAGTGGTCCGCCTGCTATTCCAATGCATGCCTGGTCGCCGAGACCCACGAGCTCGACGTGCGCTGCATCGATTCGCGCACCGGCTCGGGTGCCGAGGGCCTGCTGGTGGAGTACGCGCTCGCCATGCGCGAGGACGGCCGCAGCCTGGACGAGACCGAGGCACAGATCCGCGCGACCCTGCCCGACGCGCACCTGCTGCTGATTCCCCGCACGCTCGAGAACCTCGTTAAGAACGGCCGCGCGCCCAAGCTCGCCGGCCAGCTCACGCAGATGCTCAATATTCGCCTGGCCGTTTCGCCGGAGTGGCAGTCGGGCGAGATCAAGGCCATCAAGAAGGGCCGCGGCGCCAAGCGCATCGTCGCCAACACCATGGCCGACTGCCTCGCGTTTTTGGCCGAGCACCCGGGCTCAAGCGTGCGCGTGCTCACGACCGGCGCCGCCGAGGAGCAGGAACTTGTCAACGAGGCGCTCGCGGGCCAGGACTACGTAGACGCCGGCACCGGCCCCATCGGCTGCACCATCGCCACCCACGTAGGCGTCGATGCCATCGCCATCAGCTACTGCCCCCGCTACCAGCCCACCCGCTAAGAGCACCCATACCACTTGCGGTGAAATAGGGACTGTTTTTGGCTCATCAGCCGCCAATCAAACCCTATTCCACCGCAACTTTTTTGCTGCGCCATCCAAATACAAGATATTGCTGGCAATCGGCGCGTTCCCAGCTGTTTGGGGAGCTATGATTAGCCCCGAACGATACCCCGTGGGCAAAAAATGCCAAATATGAGTACTGCCACCATTTTAGTAGCAGCAAAATCTCGCTGAAATTGCCCCCTTCCACCGATTTCAAGCTCCATAAAGCCCCGAATCGTCATGTTTAGGGGGTTGTATATATTAAATCGCAGTCAATTGGTCTTAAAAACTTTCCAAATAATATGGTACTAACTAAGCAACAGTACTCATATTTGCCATTTTTTGCCCACCAGGTCCGAATGAAGCACGCTCTGTATGCCTCCGGCTACCCACATGACCGCAAATCCTGGTTATCAAGGGCCGTCGCGCGCTTTGACATCGACCGAAAGCCGCTCGCGGAATAATCCCTCGCCATTAGCGAACTTGAATCGAAATTAGATATCCCAAAAAGCCGCAATGCCGTACCCTCGTCTCAACAACTCCAGTACAAGGACGGCATTCAAATGGGCAACACCATGCATCAATACGCCCTCTTTGGGACCGCACAATTTAAATACGATCAGACGATCACGCATATATCGGACCAACACCGACAAATCGTCATTTGCAACAACGGTTCAGACGTACGCTACGTCACTCTTGAAGAGTGGGAAGAAGCTGGCGCTTTGTTCGATGAACGAGCGCAAATCGAGGGCATCGTCACCAGCGCGAGCCCAGCACGTGACAAACTCGAGCTCTTTCGCAGTCTCTTTACTTGCCGCAAAGATGTTTACGCTCATGGATATCGCAGAAAAGACGGGGGCATCGGCTATACGCCCGCTTGCGCAAATGAGTGGAAACCGGGAATTTGCCCCAAAGCAGCCCAACAAAGAATCAGATGCGCGGAGTGCACAAATCGCGTCTTCCCCGAATTAAGCGATGCCACAATCATCGCTCACTTTAAAGGCAAGGACGACCGATTCCGTGACGTCCTCGGGCAATATGTGCTCGACAGGAACTGCAACACGAAAGTTCTCGTCATCGATTTTGACAAAGCGGACTGGAAAGAGGCAACAAATGCCGTACGGCTTGTTGCAAAACGACGGGGCATTAACGCCGCCGTTGAGCGCTCAAGGTCCGGCAACGGCGCACACATCTGGTTTTTCTTCCTCGAGCCAATCGACGCAAAGGCTGCCAGAGAGTTTGGAAGTTACCTCATAACCGAAGCCGCGGCGCTTAATAAAACAATCACGTTCGAGGCCTTTGATCGAATGCTCCCCGCTCAGGTCACTATCCCCGATGGAGGCTTTGGAAACCTCATCGCACTTCCCTTTCAAGGCAAGGCACAACGTGAAGGAAACAGCGTATTTGTAGACGAGCAATTCGAGCCCTTTCCCGACCAATGGCTCTACCTGTCCCAAATCCAGCTGATTCCGCGCTCGACGGTGCATAATTTGATCGAGGCCACTGGAAACAACCCACACGGGCTAGCAACAGTTGCGGTGGCAAACAAAACCAAACGATATGCCCAAAAACCACGAAAGCGGCTACCGCTCACATCGCGAGACTTTCCCTCATCGCTGCCCGTCACACAAGCCGATATGCTGTACATCCCCGAGAAGTCTCTGAGTCCAGCGGCTCAGATGGAAATCCGCGGGCTCGCAACATTCGCCAACCCGGAATTCTTCCGCGCGCAATCTATGCATCAATCAGTATTCGGTAAACCGCGGCTCATAGACCTCAGTGAGCTTAGAGGCGGCTGTGTCGCGATTCCCAGAGGCTGCAAAACCAAGCTTGAGCAGCTGCTCCAAGAAACCGGCGTTACTGCCCACTATTTAGACGAACGCCAATCCGATAATCAAATTGTGATGACATTTAAAGGCGCCCTTCGCCCTGAACAGCAAATCGCCGCTGACCAGATGCTCTCGTACGAAGATGGAATCATGTCAGCGCCGACGGGCTTCGGTAAAACCGTCATCGGGGCTTATCTTATTGCCGCCATTGGTCTTCCAACGCTCGTCATCGTTCCCAAGACTGCACTCATAACCCAATGGAAATCCCAGCTCGAGCGATTTATCGACATTACGGACAACAGAGAACCCGTCCGAACCCCAAAAGGACGAATCAGCAAGAGGCAGCCTCCGGTCATCGGACAAATAGGAGGAGGCAAAAATGCCGTAAGCGGCCTCGTCGACGTCGCTTCGTTCCAGTCGCTGTCTGGCAAAGACCCTCAAACCGGGGAGCCGATAGTTAAGGACCTTGTTCGTAATTACGGCCTCATTATCTGCGACGAATGTCACCACGCCGCCGCGCCACAGCTCGAGCTTGTTCTCAAGTCTGCCCCGGCCAAATACGTATACGGCCTTTCCGCAACGCCCGAGCGCTCCGACGGCCTTACGAGGGCGCTCTCCATGCTTTGCGGCCCGCTTCGCTATGTCATCGATCCAAAAACGCAAGCGATCCAGCAGGGCATCCAGCGCATCGTACGGCCTCGTTTTACCGGAATTCGACTACCCGCCTACGAGCCAGGTGCAAGCTTCAATCAGATTCTCGACCTTCTGTGCGCGCATGCAGCTAGAAACGAATTGATTGTCAACGACGCTCTTGAAGCCGCGTCAAACAGTCGGCATCCGCTCGTGCTGTCTAAAAGGAAAAAGCATGCTGAGGAGCTGTTCAGACTGTTTAAAGATCGAGGACACGAACCCATTCTCCTGACCGGAGAAATCGACGTCAAGGAAAGAAGAGCGATACTGAACAGTCTTCCCTGCTTCGAGCATGAACATCGAATCATCGTCGCCACCGAAAGCCTTCTGAGCGAGGGATTCGATCTGTCCTACCTTGATACCCTACTCATTGCCACGCCGATATCGTGGGACGGCAGCATCACGCAGCAGGCGGGCAGACTGCATAGAAGTCACGAGGGCAAGCGGCGGGTTGAGATATTCGACTACGTTGACCTGTCGATACCCATGCTCGCCCGCATGTACCAGAAGAGACTCAAGACCTACGCCAAGCTCGGGTACGAAGTCTACGCGACCGGAGGCAGCGAGCAGTCCGATCAAAACATTCTCATAGAACCGGCTAATGCCATAGAGACTCTAGTTGAAGACATCGTCGGTGCCGCCAAGAGCATCTTCATTGCCGCACCCTACGCATCCGCCGCCTGCCTCGCAAAGCTCGGCGATACAATCAGAGATGCCATTGCCCGAGGGATTGCCCTTGAGATTTACCTTGCCTCGACTCCGCGTGAAGATGCAAAAGAGACTTTGGCCGAAATGAACGTCGAGTATGCCATTAGAGCAGAAGGGCGTTTGTGTGCAGTGATAATTGACGAAGAAACTGTCTGGTACGGAACGATCCCGCTGCTAGCTTTCCCAAAGAACGAAGACTGCAGCATCAGGTTCAAAAACAGCGAGATCGCAGCGGAGCTCTTAGACGAAGTCAGCCACAAGGGGAAGCCAGATGCCGCGTCAACAGACGGAACATCTCCATCACTTGCGGTGAAATAGGGACTGTTTTTGGCTTATAAGCCGCAAATCAATCCCTATTTCACCGCAACTTAGAAGTGAGTGGCTAGCTCAGTGGGCCCTGAAATAACTCTTGATGCGAACCCATTCTTACCAGTCGAATCACCGGATTGGTTTTATGCGGCAGGTAGAGAACGACCACGTCGACCAGGCCATCGGAAAGATGAAAATCGATGTGACCGTTGTAATTGCCGCCCGGGTTGGAGAGCTCGTGGGCACCGTACTCTGCCGGAAGCACGCCGTGTGCCGCAAGCTCGGCAACTGCCGCCTTAAACTCGGTTTTTAGCTGCGGGTGGCTCTGCATCGCTCGCTTATAGTCGGCCTTAAACTGAGCCTCGACCTTAATTTCAAACATCGTCTAATCCTCATCGAGGAACGACATCAACTCATCAACGTTATCGAATGACGGGCTGTCGTCTGGCAGAATCCCCAGCTCACGAGCCTCGGCGATCACCATAGCGCGCCTCGTCGCCTCGTTGGGTACCTCCGGCCGCCCCACAATCTCAAACGGAATCTTCCGCTGGTTCACAAGCTGCCGAACAGCAAGGTTGAGATACGAATTAAGGTTCAGGCCAACCGAATCTAAAAACTCAGTCGCCTGCTCCTTAAGCCCCTCCTCGATGCGGACCGTCGTGGGCTTAATCGTTGCAGTAGACATACGCGACCTCCTCGCCCTCGTCTTTTGCATCAGTATACCC
>CABQJU010000012.1:0-56462 GCA_902464575.1 uncultured Collinsella sp. | reverse complement strand
TCGTGGAAGGTACGCGCAATGACCTCGTCCTGCTGCTCCTTGGTGAGCGTGTGGAAGTTCACGGCGTAGCCGGAAACGCGGATGGTCAGCTGCGGGTACTTCTCGGGGTGAGCCTGAGCATCGAGCAGCGTCTCACGGTTGAAGACGTTGATGTTCAGGTGGTGGCCACCCTTCTCGGCGTAAGCGTCGAGCATGTGGACCAGGTTATCGGCCTGAGTCTCGGAAACTTCAGAAACCTTCATAATGTGTCTCCTTCGATCGATAGGCGCCGGCCGAAACCGGCGCACTAATCAGTAATCGTTATTGTTAGTATAGCACTAACAATAGTTACTCGCCCAGCTGATCAAGGTCGATATCGCCAAAGAACACCTGATCCTCCTTGCCGAGCGCACTCGGGATGATGGAGAAGGTGTTGGAGATGCCGTCCTGAGCATCGCGGAACGGGAGCTTGGAAACCGAAGACAGCGAAGCGATGGCACCGTGGCTATCGCGCTTGTGCATGGGGTTAGCACCCGGGGCGAACGGCTGGCCAGCCTTGCGGCCGTCGGGCGTGGAGCCGGTCTTCTTACCGTACACGACGTTGGAGGTAATGGTCAGAACCGAGGTCGTGGGCACGGAGTTGCGGTAGGTGTCGTTCATGCGGATGTACTCCATGAACTGGTGCACAACGTCGTGAGCGATCTGGTCGACGCGGTCGTCGTCGTTACCGTACTTGGGGAACTCGCCCTCGGTCTCGAAGTCGACGATGATGCCGTTCTCGTCACGGACGGGGTGGACCTTGGCGTACTTGATGGCGGACAGGGAGTCAGCCACGACGGAAAGGCCAGCGATGCCCGTAGCGAACCAGCGGTGCACGTGCTTGTCGTGCAGAGCCATCTGGATACGCTCGTAGCAATACTTGTCGTGCATGTAGTGAATGATGTTCAGCGAGTTGACGTACACGCCAGCGAGCCACTTCATCATGTCGTTGTACTTGGCCACAACGTCGTCGTAATCGAGCGTATCGCCCTCGACGGCGCGATACTTGGGGCCGACCTGCTTCTTGGAGACCTCGTCAACACCGCCGTTGAGTGCGTACAGCAGGCACTTGGCCAGGTTGGCGCGAGCGCCGAAGAACTGCATCTCCTTGCCGATGCGCATGGAGGACACGCAGCAGGCAATGCCGTAGTCGTCGCCGTGATAGACGCGCATGAGGTCGTCGTTCTCGTACTGGATCGAGGAGCTGGCGACGGAAGTCTTGGCGCAGAACTTCTTGAAGTTCTCGGGCAGACGGGTCGACCACAGAACGGTCATGTTGGGCTCGGGGCTGGTGCCCATGTTCTCGAGCGTGTGCAGGTAGCGGTAGCTCATCTTGGTAACGAGCGTACGGCCGTCAACACCCATGCCGCCGATGGACTCGGTGACCCACTGCGGGTCGCCGGTGAACAGGGCCTGGTACTCGGGGGTACGGGCAAACTTGACCATGCGGAGCTTCATGATGAAGTGATCCACGAACTCCTGGATCTGCTCCTCGGTGAAGGTACCGTTGGCAAGGTCGCGCTCAGCGTAGATGTCGATGAACGTGGAGGTACGGCCGATGGACATAGCGGCGCCGTTCTGCTCCTTGACGGCAGCGAGGTAGGCGAAGTACATCCACTGGATGGCCTCCTGCGTGTTGGTAGCAGGGTTGGAAATATCGAAACCATAGGTCTCGGCCATCATCTTGAGCTCACCGAGGGCACGGATCTGCTCCTGCAGCTCCTCGCGATCGCGGATGTTGTCGGCGGTCATGACCGTCGGGGTGGAAGCCTTCTGGGCCTCCTTGTCCTTGATCAGGTAGTCGACGCCGTACAGGGCAACACGACGGTAGTCGCCGATGATGCGGCCGCGGCCATAGCCATCGGGCAGACCGGTGATGATGTGAGCCGAGCGGCAAGCACGCATCTCGGGGGTGTAGACATCGAAGACGCCGGCGTTGTGGGTCTTGCGCTCGAAGGTGTAGCGCTCGACAACGTTCTCGTCGACCTTGTAGCCGTGCTGGCTGGCAGCCTGGCAAGCGATGCGGATGCCGCCGTTGACGTGCAGCGCGCGCTTGAGCGGCTTGTCGGTCTGGAGGCCAACGATGGTCTCCTTCTCGCGGTGGGCGTTATCGATGTAGCCAGCGGGGTGGCTCACGATGCCCGTGACGGTCTTGGTGTCCATATCGAGGACGCCGCCCTGCTCACGCTCCTTGAGCAGCAGGTCGAGAACTTCGCCCCACAGCTCCTTGGTACGCTCGGTCGGACCGACGAGGAACGACTCGTCGCCCTCGTAGGGGGTGTAGTTCTTCTGGATGAAGTCTCGGACGTCAACCTCTCCCGTCCAGATGCCTTCCTTGAAGCCTTCCCATGCCTCCTGCATTGTGTAACCACGCTCCTAGTTACGTGTAATGCGGCGCTCTCTCACACCGCTGCTTATTGAATTCTTGAATTTTCGGCTTGCACTACCGGCTTCTTCCGTTCTTCACCACACGTTGGTGCAGGGAAAAACGTTTGTCCACCTTGGAACTGCAACCCAAACCCAAGATTTCACCCGTTTGAGAAGGATAACATAGCCACCCCCTTCATCAGGGCTGTTATATGTTTCTTTTTTTATACCATTAGGGCGTTTTTAACAAATCCGCAGGAAATGCGATCGCGAACAACTACCGTTCACCGATTTGTTTGGTATTTTTCCTTGCCTTTGTACGACGTTCACTCTAGCTGTTATGCCAGCTTTAGCAGGGTAAAGTGTCCCAGAGACCCTACAGAAACTGCAGGGCGGCCACGGGATTTCCCCCGGGGCCGCCCTGTGGCGTAGCAAGTTCTTTAGCTTTGATTGCCTCTTGGCATTAGGCGGCTGAGGCGGCCTTGTCGGTCGCTGCCTTGCTGTTGCTCTGCTGGCCCTCAAAATGCTTGTGGCACCAGCTGGTAACGAGCGGGGTCAAAATGGCCGTCACGATAGCGCACGCTGCAACCTGCGCCGTAGCCGTCGCGAGCACGGCACCACCGTACATGGCCTCGTTGACGCTTGCCATGGCGGCAGGCGTGGCCACATTGGCTCCGGCGCAGCTCGAAATGGCCGCACCTGCGACACCCGTACCGCCCGTGAGCTTATCGACCGCGATGACGGGAATTGCAAAGACCACCGAGCAGATCACGCCGAGCAGGATGCCGGGAAGACCACCGTTGATAAGCTGACCAAAAGTCATGGTCGAGCCCATGGCAAAGAAGACGAGCACGATGATGGCGGAAAGTGCCGGCGCCATCATCTTCTTAAAGCTGGGGAAGAGGTTGCCCAGAATAATGCCGACAACGATCGGCAGGATGGCGCCCACGAGCGACCAGCCGATCGGAGCCTGGCCGGCAGCGCCGAGCACGATCATCGTGACCGGAGGGCCGACAACCAGCGTGGTGATGGCGACAGCGCCACGCTCGGCCTCATTGCCCATGGTGCCCATCAGACCAGCGTACATAGCGTTGTTGGCGCCGGTGCAAGCCGCCAGCATCACCATGGCAGAGATGCCAAACAAGTTGTCGTTGAACACATAAAGGATGAGCAGCGACATGGCAACGACCACGATCTGCTTGACGGCGATGATGATGGCGCCGCGGGCAGCGGCGGCAGGAGCGCTCTTAAACGAAATCGTCGTACCGACGATGAGCAAAAAAGCGCCCACGAGCGGGCCAGCGCCCTGCTGGGTCATGCCAAGCGTAAAGCTGCCGAGCGTTTTGAACAGGTCGGGGAATAGCGTGTTGAGCAGACAGCCCAACAGAAGCGGCACCAAGATATTGGCGCCCGGGATGGAGGACATCTTAAAGAACGGCTCCTTTGCCGCCGGCGCCTCCACCGCAGTCGATTCACTCATATATATCTCCTTTGGATGCATGCGAATCGTAGCCGCATGCGCCTATATCAGAAAGAAGGCGACGGTCCCGAGTCGCAGGAGCCGTCGCCGAATAATCGTCGCGGAGTATTACCCGTCCAGAACGATGCCACCGTCGCAGTCACCGATCTCGCCGTTCACGAAGCTGGCGAGGTCGGAAGCGAAGAACAGCACCATCTGCGCAGGCTCGCTGGCCTGGGCGGCGCGGCCCAGAGGAATACCGTTGATGATGCGCTGAGAGTTCTCGTCAGAGAGGATCGAGGTCATATCGGTAAGCGTGAGCGACGGGCATACAGCGTTGCAGCGAACGCCAAACTTGCCGCCTTCCTTGGCGACTGCCTTGGTTAGACCGTTAACACCGGCCTTGGAGCTCGCGTAAGCCGCGGTGCCGAGCAGGCCGCCGCCGATCTTGCCAGCAACAGAGCTCACGTTGACGATAGTGCCGGCATGGGCCGCCTTAAAGTGCGGGTACACGGCGTTCATCATGGTAAAGGTGCCGTTGAGGTTGATGTCGATGGTACGGCGCCACTCGGTGTCATCGATCTCGTCGAACTTCTTGGTGCTGATGACGCCAGCGCAGTTAATCAGGATGTTGGTCTGCGGCAGATCGGTGAAAATCTGCTCGACGGTCTCGCGCGCCTTGGGTGCATCGGCGACATCGAGCTGATAGAACTTGTTGCCCTCGCCAAGCTCGGCCACAGCGGCCTCGCCCTTAGCAGCGTTCCTTGCGATGAGCGCGACGTGTCCGCCGCCCGCAACGATACCCTTGGCAATCTCGAGGCCAATGCCCTGAGTGCCACCGGTAACGATCGCGGTCTTGCCCGTGAAGTCAAATGCCATGACTCCATCCCCCTTTATGTAAGGTGTCTCCTTGCGGGAAGTTGGAGCATCGCACGTGGCGATTATATGAGTCCCAGTCGTCATGGTGGTGACAACCCCTCGCCTAACCGCGTGCATGATAGTTCTTTAAAACGCTTCAGCAATTGAATGATTTTAAGTCTTTATGCGCTCTTTATATTGCCCACTGTATGAGGCCCGCGTATGGGGGTATCATCTTTCACCGAAAATAGTTTCTAGTGTTAGGGGTTTTCGGTGGAAGATACCGATTTCCATGAGCTTGGGAGTCAGCTCCTTACCGAGTTTGGCGGCATTCACCAGCGCGTTTCGCGCTTTGTGGACAAAGCTCTCAGCGGCGAGATGGCTGTCATGCGCGCCCTTATGCTCGCTGGCGGTTCGCTCACGCCGAGCGAACTCGCCGATCGCGCCTGGGTCTCGAACGCCCGCATCGCCAATATCCTACGCGCTCTCGAAGCCAAGGGTTGGGTTGAGCGTGAGCACTCAAAGACCGACCGTCGTCGCGTACACGTCATAGTGACCGACAAGGGATTCCAGGATCTCGAAATCAAACGCCGGGAATTCGAGGACCGCACCGCGGCTTTCCTCGAGCAGCTCGGCGAAACAGATACCCAAGAGATGGTGCGCCTTCTTAGACGTGCCAACGAAATTATCGACCGCAATCAAGAAAGGAGAGATGCCGAGTGAGGATTCTCAAGCTCTTTAAAAAGCATATCCTGGCACTGTTCACAGCTATCGTACTCATCGTAATCAGCTGCAACGCCGACCTGGCACTGCCTACCTATATGAGCGATATCGTCGACGTGGGCGTGCAGCAAGGCGGTATCGCCTCGCCCGTACCCGACACCATCCGCGCCGAATCGCTCGACGACCTCGAACTCTTTATGAGCGCCAAGGACGCCAAGGCTGTGGAGGCCGTGTTTAGCAAGGCTGACAAAAACGGCATTCGAACGTACAAGGGCACCGAGGAGGAGCGCGCCGACGGCGGCAAGATTGCCGACATCATGAGCCTGCCTGAGACCGTCGTCCTTTCGTTCAACCAGGGCATCGATGCCGACTCCATGGGCGACATGATGGGCACGTCCGGTGAGAAAGACAACAGCGGCGCTCAGGCCATGCCCACCCCCGAGCAGATGGCGGCAATGACGCCCGAGCAGCTCGCCGAGATGCAGCAGAAGGCCGCAGCGGCGCAGAGCATGCAAAAGCAGATCGACGCCGACGGCGGCAAGATCACCATGAAGAGCCTGCGCCTAGGCGTTGAAGGCGGTCTTATCGATCAGGGCAAGCTCGTCGAGGGCGCCAACGATATGGCGGACAAAATGGGTTCCATGTCGGGCTCCATCGTGACCCAACGCGCCGTGAGCTATGTACAGGACGAGTACAAGGCACAGGGCATCGACCCCGCCGATGTGCAGAACGCCTACCTGAGCCGCATGGCGACCACTATGTTTGGGCTGTGCCTGGTGTCGCTCGTCGCCACCATCCTGACCGGTGCCGTGGCTTCGCGCACCGCCTGCTCCATCGCCCGCGACCTGCGTCGCGAGACCTTCAACAAGGTTATGCACTTCTCGCCGGCCGAAGTGGGCAAGTTTAGCCAGGCCTCGCTCATTACCCGCTGCACCAACGACATTCAGCAGATCCAGATGGCCGCAACCCTGTTTATCCGCATGTGCCTGATGGCCCCCGTCATGGGCATCGTCGCCGTCATGCGCGTCCTGGCCAACCACACCGGCCTGGAGTGGACCATCGCCGTGGCCATCATCGCCGTCTCGGCCGTCGTCGGCGTGCTTATGGGCCTCACCATGCCCAAGTTCAAAAAGATGCAGAGCTTTGTGGACCGCGTGAACCTTACCGCCCGCGAGCTGCTCGACGGCCTTATGCCCATCCGCTCATTCAACCGCGAGGAGCATGAGCTCGAGCGTTTTGACAAGGCTTCGCTCGACCTGATGACCACGCAGCTCTACACCAACCGCGCTATGAGCTTTATGATGCCACTCATGATGCTCGTCATGAACTGCATCACCGTGCTCATCGTGTGGTTTGGCGCGCAGGGCGTGTCCGACGGCGTGATGCAGGTCGGCAACATGATGGCGTTTATCTCCTACACCATGCAGATCGTCATGGCGTTTATGATCCTCACCATGGTTTCGGTCATCCTGCCCCGTGCCGAGGTCGCAGCCGAGCGCGTGGAAGAGGTCATCACCTGCCCCACGAGCATCAACGACCCTGCCTCGCCCAAACTGCCCGCAGCCAGCGCGCCGCGCGGTGAGCTCACCTTCCGCGACGTGAGCTTCCAGTATCCCGATGCCCGCGCCGACGTCATCAGCGGCGTAAACTTCACCACGCACGCCGGCCAGATGCTCGGCATTATTGGCTCAACGGGTTCGGGCAAGTCCACGCTTGTACAGTTGATTCCGCGCCTGTACGACGTCACGGGCGGCAGCATTTCGCTCGACGGCATCGACGTGCGCGACATGACCCTCTCTGAGCTGCGCCGCCGCATCGGTTATATTCCGCAGCAGGGTCGTCTGTTCTCGGGTACCGTCGAGAGCAACCTCAAGTTTGCCGGCGACATGGTGAGTGACGAGGATATGCGCCAGGCAGCACGCGTCGCCCAGGCGGAGGACTTTATCGCCGAGCGCGAGGGCGGCTACGACTCCCCCATCAGCCAGGGCGGCTCCAATGTTTCGGGTGGTCAGCGCCAGCGTCTGGCCATCGCCCGCGCGTTGGCCAAAAAGCCCGAGGTCGTGGTGTTCGATGACTCGTTTAGTGCCCTCGACTACAAGACCGACGCGCGCCTACGCGAGGAGCTGGCCAAAAACGTTACCGACGCCGCGCTCGTGGTCGTGGCCCAGCGCATCGCGACCATCATGCACGCCGACCAGATCATCGTGCTCGACGACGGCCACGTAGTGGGCACCGGCACGCACAAGGAGCTGCTGCGCAGCTGCCCGGCGTACCTGGAGATCGCACAGTCGCAGCTTTCCGCCGAGGAGCTGGGGCTTACCCAAGAAGAAATTGCAGCCGTCATGGAAGGAGGCGAGCGCTAATGGCAGACGAGACCAAGACTCAGATTCCCAAGCCCACCCGCCAGCGTGGTCCCATGGGCCGCATGGGCGGCATGCGTCGCGGCGAAAAGGCCAAGGACTTTAAGGGCACCATGAGGCAGCTGCTCGGCTATATCGGCCAGCACAAGATTGCCGTGTTTGCCGCCGTCGCCTTTGCCGTGTGCTCGGTCATCTTTAACATTGTGGGACCCAAGGTGCTCGGCCAGGTTACGACCAAGCTGTTCGAAGGCCTGGTCGCCAAGGTCAACGGCACCGGCGACGTTGACTTTGACTGGATCGCCAAGACGCTCGGCTTTTTGCTCTGCCTGTATCTGGCGAGCTCTGTCTGCAGCCTGGTCCAGGGCTGGCTCATGACCGGCGTCACGCAAAAGATCTGCTACCGCATGCGCAAGGAAATCGCCGCCAAGATTGCCGTCGTGCCGATGAGTTACTTCAACGGCCACAGCAAGGGAGACGTGCTCAGCCGCATCACCAACGACGTCGATACGCTGGGTCAGTCGCTCAACCAGAGCGTGACACAGCTCATCACGTCGGTGACGCAGATTATCGGCGTGCTCGTCATGATGCTTTCGATCAGCCTGCCGCTTACCGGCGTCACCGTGCTCACGCTGCCGGCCGCCGCGATTATCCTGACCGTGATGATTCACTTCTCGCAGCCGTACTTCCGCGAGCAACAGCAGGTTCTGGGCGCCGTCAACGGCATTATCGAGGAGGACTTTGCCGGCCAGAACGTCATTCAGGTGTTCGACCGCGCCGAGGCCTCGATTGAAGAGTTCGACCGTCAAAACGACCGTCTCTTTATTAGTGGCTGGCGCTCGCAGTTCCTGTCGGGCCTGATGATGCCGCTTATGAGCTTGGTGGGCAACATGGGCTACGTGGGCGTCGTCGTGGTGGGCGCGCAGCTCGCGCTGACCGGCAATGCCACGCCCGGCGACATCCAGAGCTTTATCCAGTACGTTCGAAACTTTACGCAACCCGTGCAGCAGCTGGGCAACGTGAGCAACACGATGCAGTCGATGGCCGCCGCCACCGAGCGCGTGTTTGAGTTCCTGGCCGCGCCCGAGGAGGAGCAGAAGGCCGACGCGCAGATTCCCGAGAAGCGCCCCGGCCACGTGGTGTTTGACCATGTCAAGTTTGGCTACACGCCCGACAAGACCATCATCCACGACTTTAGCTGCGAGGCGCAGCCCGGCCAGACCATCGCCATCGTCGGCCCCACCGGCGCCGGCAAGACCACGCTCATTAAGCTGCTGCAGCGCTTCTACGACGTGGACGGCGGCTCGCTGCGTGTCGAGGGCGTCGATGTGCGCGACTGGGACCGCGCGGCACTGCGCGGCGAGTTTGCCATGGTGCTGCAGGACACCTGGCTGTTTAACGGCACCATCCGCGAGAACATCCGCTACGGACGCCCCGACGCGAGCGATGCCGAGGTCGAGGCCGCCGCACGCGCCGCACGCTGCGACCACTTTATCCATACGCTCGCCGGCGGTTACGACTTTATGATCAACGAGGAGGGCACTAACCTCTCACAGGGCCAGCGCCAGCTCGTGACCATCGCCCGCGCCATTTTGGCCGACCGCCCGGCACTGATTCTGGACGAGGCGACTTCCAACGTCGATACCCGCACCGAGGAGCTTATTCAGCGCGCCATGGATGCGCTGATGCAGGGCCGTACCAGCTTTGTCATCGCACACCGCCTGTCCACGATCCGCAACGCCGACGTGATCTTGGTGATTCGCGACGGCGATATCGTCGAGAAGGGCACGCACGACGAGTTGCTCGCCCAGGGCGGCTTCTACGCCGACCTATATAACTCGCAATTCGACGAGGCGGCGTAAATTCTGCTGCAGGGAACGAATAACGCCCGAGAACGGGGACGCAGGACAACCTGCGCCCCCGTTTTTTCGTCCACGGCACTCGAATTAGCTCTCTTGGGGCCCGATTGACAGCCCCTTCCGGACCCCGTGGCCAAAAAAGGTCAAATATGAGTACTGTTACATTTTTAGTAGCAGCCAAAACCGCCTCAAATGACCTCTTTGCGGCTTCTATACGCCTTCAAATTAATCAAAACGCCCGTTAACATGCTTCTGTGTGCCAACGTTAATGAACATATTTGCTGTTATGCCTATTATCTTGTAAGCTCGATATGAGACTACGCCAGCAACAGTACTCATATTTACCATTTTTTGCCCACGGGGTATGCCGCAGAAGATCCAACTTGCTCCAGCGTGCCGTACGCCGACCCCCTTCCGGCGAGTGCCGACATTTTCCCAGATAAAACCGACCAAAATAAACCTGTCCCTTTTTGGTAGGTTTCGGGGTGACAAGGGGTTGCACTTTAGCGTGCGACAGCGGATAATGCCGAGCATTCGACAATACGCTTATTGCTCTTTCTATAGATTGAGGAGACCCCTATGGCCATGGAATTCAAACGCAGGCTGCCGATCCCCATGGAGATCCGCGAGGAAATGCCACTTTCTGCCGAGCTTACCGCCAAAAAGCAGGCATTTGACGCCGAGGTCGCCAAAGTCTTTACCGGCGAGGACGCACGCAAGGTGCTCATCATCGGCCCGTGCTCTGCCGACCGCGAGGATTCGGTGCTTGAGTACATGAACCGACTGGCCAAGACCGCCGAGGAGGTCAAGGACAAGCTCATCATCATTCCGCGCGTCTACACCAACAAGCCGCGCACCAAGGGCACCGGCTACAAGGGCCTGCTGCACAACCCCAACCCCGAGGCTCCCGACGATCTGCTCGAGGGCGTCAAGGCCATCCGCCATATGCACCTGCGCGTTATTGAGGAAACGGGCTTCTTCACCGCCGACGAGATGCTCTATCCGTCCAACTACCAATACCTCGTCGACCTGCTGAGCTATGTTGCCGTGGGCGCACGCTCTGTCGAAAACCAGGAGCATCGCCTGGTGTCGAGCGGCATTTCGGTACCCGTTGGCATGAAGAATCCCACTGCCGGCTCTACCACCGTTATGCTCAACTCCATTTACGCCGCGCAGGCGCACCAGAGCTTCATCTTCCGCAACTGGGAGGTCGAGTGCGACGGCAATCCGCTCGCGCACGCCGTTATGCGTGGCTACATCGGTCTCGATGGGCGCACCTACCCCAACTACCACTACGAGCACCTGGAGCGCCTGGCCGAGCGCTATACCGAGCATGCCGGCTATGCCAATCCGGCAGCGATCATCGACTGCAACCATGACAACTCGGGCAAGCGTCCGCTGGAGCAGTATCGCATTTGCAAGGAAGTGCTCGACAGCTGCCGCCGCAACGAGTCCATCTCCAAGCTGGTCAAGGGCTTTATGATCGAGTCTTACCTGGAGGACGGCAACCAGCCGGTCGACGGCGGCGTCTTTGGCAAGTCGATCACCGATCCGTGCCTGGGCTGGGAAAAGACCGACTACCTCATCCACGAGATCGCGGAACGTATTTAGTTACGCGGTTTTACCAAACCGCGTAACGGCTCGACGCTGCAAACCCGCCAGAACGGCAATCTGCCTTTCAGCTTCGACGGCATGACCAAAAGGTCAATGCCGCCTCGTTTCAAGGCACCTTGCTCGCTCTGGCGGGTTTTCGCTGACGTTTTTTCGACCTGCATTGTTGCCAAGGTTGGCACCAATGACTAATGCGGTAACTAGCTACGTCGGTCCGCTTGACCGGCTGGGTTTCCGAGGTGCCCCAGGTCGCCGCGAGAGAGGAGCGAAGCGTACTTCGGTACGCGAGCGACGGCTTGAGCGGCGAGATGGGGTGCCTCGGGAAGCCAGACGATTAAGCGGACGGCTCCTGCTGCGTGATGCAGTGGATGTTGCCGCCGCCGTAGACGACCTGATCGGACTGGACGCCCACGCACTTGTAGACGCCCTCGCCCCAGACCTCGTCGTAGATCTCCTGGAGCGTGTCGACGGCCAGCTGGTCGTTCTCGTCGCCGTACTGCGGGACGATGACGCCGTGGTTGGTGACCAGGTAGTTCATGTAGGAGGCGATCAGCGGCTCGTCGGGGACGCGCGGCTCGGCGTTCTCGTCGGCGTCGATGGTGTCGCAGGAGGCCTGGTCCATGAACAGCGGGTTCACGGGCATGCAGAGCTTGTAGACCTTAATCTTGCGGCCCTTGGCGTCGACCGCGTTGGAGAGGGTCTCGTAGGCGGCGTGGCACTGGTCGTAGAACGGGTACTCGGGGTCGTCGGTCCAGATGCAGGCCATGACGCCCGGGGCGATGAACGTGGCGACGTCGTCGATGTGGCCGTTGGTCTCCTCGGGGTCGATGCCCTCCTTGACCCAGATGACCTTCTCGACGCCCAGGTAGTCCTTGAGGTGCTCGTTCATGTACTCGCGAAGCTCCTCGCTCCAGGGCTCGAACTTCTTGCGGTACTTGGGCCAGATGGACTCGGGGTCCTCTTCCTCCTCGAGCACCGCGGAGCAGGTGCGGCCGGGGGACAGGAGGCACTGGTCGGTCACGACGAGGGTGCCCTCGCCGTCGACGGTGATGGAGCCGCCCTCGAGGATCATGTCGTCGGGACGGTAGCGGCGGCAGCCGGAGAGCTCGGCCATCTTGAGGGCGATCTGCTCGTCCTTGTCCCACGGGAAGTACAGGCCGTCGACCAGGCCGCCGTAGGCGTTGAAGTGCCAGTGGTTGGCGCGCTTCTCGCCCTTGCCGTCGATGACGTAGGTGGCGGCGGTGTCGCGGAACCAGGCGTCGTCGGTGGTCATCTCGATGACGGTGACGTTCTCGTCGTTCTCGAAGACGGCCTTGCAGTTGGCGTAGTCGACCTGGTTGGCGCACATGTAGACCGGGGTGAACTCGGAGATGGCGCGGGCGATGGCGGCATACTGCTTCTGGGCGGGCTTGGCGCCGTGGGCCCAGGTGTCGGTGCGGTGGGGCCAGCCCATCCACACGCGGTCCTGCGGGGCGAACTCGGCGGGCATGAAGAAGCCGTCGGCCCTGGGGGTGGACTCGGACTCGGTGATCGTACGCATAAGATTTCCTCCAAATCGAACGATCGTTTGCCGCGGGCGGGTTACCCGCAGCCTAAAACCAAGAGATGGTAGGCGCCCGTTCCCCGGCAAAGGTCGGGGCGCCCGGCGCCGGTTTTCACGGAGTCGCACCGGCAAGCGACGACGTAACCCGGTGCGCGGAGACAAAACGCACGAAGGATACGGGAGAGAGATTGGGGTGGGCGGTGGTTACCGGAGCAATAGCTCACACCCACCCCAGGGAATGGTTAGCAAACCTGTCGCTTGGGCACGCCTCCGAAGAGGCCGGAGTGCCCGGAGTCGGGAGCGACAAGCCCGACGAAGCGCACGTTGGTACGCGAGGAGGATCGGAGTCCCAGAACCGGGTGCTCTAGTTCTCCTCGGCCTCGGCGGCCTCCTCAGCGAGACGCTGGGCAGCCAGCTCGGGGGTGAGGCCCTTGTACTCTTCCTTGCGGCCCCTGGCGCTGACGACGCGGACGACCTCGCCGATGAGCACGAGCACGATGAAGATGACGATCATCGGGACCTTGTCGCCGATTTCGGCGGCGGAGAACGGCACCAGCGTCGCGACGATGGCCAGGACCAGCTCGATGCAGGGGATGGCCAGCATGACCTTCATCATCGCGCCCTTGAACGGGAACGTGAAGATGCGCTCGCGGTTCGGGTCGTTCTTGCGAAGGTTGAGGAACGCCGGGAACATCGGGATGTAGGTGAGCAGCAGGAAGAGGACGGAGGTGCCGAAGAGCATCCAGAAGACGCCGTTGGAGATGGCGTCGATGGGAACGAGCTGCAGGCACAGCACCAGGGAGGCGACGACGGCGTTGACCAGGTTGGCGCCGTTGGGCATGTCGTCATCCGAGATCATCGAGGCGAAGACCTTGGGCATGTTGCCGTGCTCGGCGGCGTAGCGGGCGACGGAGTTGACGCCGAAGGACCAGGCGGCCATGTTGGCGAACAGGGTGATCAGGAAGGCGATGCAGATGACCTTGAAGAGCATGGAGTCGCCCACCATGGTCTGGACTGCGACGATCATGCCGTAGTCGGGATCGATGGAGTCGGCCGGCACAGCGGCGCCGATGCCGAAGCCGGCGAACAGGTAGATGACGGCAATGGTCAGGCCGCCCAGGATGATGGCCTTCGGAATGTCGTGGGCCGGGTTCTGCATGTCCTTGGCGAAGGTGCAGATCACCTCGAAGCCCGTGAAATTGAAGATGATGATGGACAGGTAGCCCAGAGCGTTGGTGTTGGTGAGCTCGGGCAGGAAGGTGGCGGCGGACATGTCGTTCGCAAAACCGTTCTCCATGGCAAACCAGATGCCCAGAGCGCCGACGATAACGGCAACGGCGACCTTGATCAGGGCGCCACCGTTGAGGACCAACTCGGAGTCGGCAGCCTTGGAGCGGCCCATGAGATACACGATCCACACGAAGGCAAGTTCGATAACCATCTTGGCGATCAGGTTGAACTCGACGCCGAAGACCATGCCCAGGATGTCGGGGAACATGGTTGCCAGCGAGGCGATCCACAGCGGGTAGTTAATCCAGTAGTAGTACGAGATGCGGGCGCCCCACTTGTCGCCCAGGCCATCGCGTACCCAGTCGTAAATGCCGCCCTCGCCGTCATAGGTGGTGCCGAGCTCGGCGACGACCATGCCGTAAGGGAGCAGGAAGGTCAGGATCAGGAAGGCCCACCAGAAGAACTGCTGGTTGCCGATGGCGGCAGCAGGTGCGGCGGCCTCGCAAACGAAGACGACGCAGATGATGGTCGAAATGACCGTAAAGAAGGAAAGCTTTTTCTTTCCGTCGCTCATGATGAGCTCCTTCGCTCAGTCTTGGACAGATCCGAGGCCCTAAGGCATTAAGGCAATTGCTTGGGCCTCGGTGAGCGGGCGGCAGGAGACGAGCATCCACCGCCCGCAAACGTGCTTTTAGAAGCCTTGAGGCTTAGAGCTGCTCGAGAGCCTCGAGAGCGGCGTGGAGCTCAGCCTTGGCGGAGTACTCGACACCCTCGTCGTTGAGCGGGGTGCGCTTGCCCAGGGCGGCAAGGAGAGCACGGATGGAGTGCTTGCGGTTCTCGGCCTCGACCCAGCACAGGGAGCGCTCGGGATCGTCCATGACCTCGTCGACGACTTCCTCGTTGCGGGTGGCCGGCAGGCAGTGCATGAACTTGGAGTTGGGGCCGGCGAAGTTCATCATGTCCATGGTGACCTGATACTTGGGATAGAACACATCCATGTAGTTCTCGCCCGAGACCTCCTCGTCGTACAGGCCATACCACACGTCGGTGTAGATGAAGTCGGCGCCCTTGATGCACTCGATGTCGTCGGAGATGACAACCGAGCCGCCGGAGACCTTGCAGTTCTCCTCGGCGATGGCCATCATCTGCTTACCGAACTCGGCGCGCTCCTCGACGGTGCCAACGTGCAGGCCGCCGTCGGGGATCTGGTGGCCCTTAGGTCCAAACTGGACAAACTTCATGCCGACCTTGGAGGCGATGAACATGAGGGAGACGCAGACCTGGGTGGCGTCGCCGATGAAGGCCAGGGTGCAGTCCTCGATCTTCTTGCCCTCGGGGAGGTTCTCGAGCATGGTCATGAGGTCGCCCATCTCCTGCGTGGGATGGTTGAACTCGGACATGCCGTTGATGACGGGCACAGCAGAGCCCTCGGCGAGGCCGACGACGTCCTTGTGACGGTCAACGCGAGCCATCATGATGTCGAGCAGCGAGCCCATAACGCGAGCGGTGTCGCCCAGGGACTCGTGACCGCCGAGCTGGATGGTGCCAGGGCCATAGAACTGAGCATGGCCGCCGAGGTCGGTCATAGCGGTCTCGAAGGAAAGACGAGTGCGGGTGGAGACCTGCTGGAAGATCATGCCAAGGCTCTTGTTGCGAAGCAGGTGCGGATAATAACCGTCAACCTTGATGGCCTTCTTCATTGCCAGGCCAAGATCCTCGATAGCCAGGATCTGCTCTTTGGTGAAATCGTTGGTGTCGATGAAATCCTTAGGCAGTGCCATATCGATTTCCTTTCCGCCGGTCTTGCCGACTATTACTATGAGACGCTCGGACATCACGCCTCGTGTTGACAAGACCATCATTCACCCGTATGCAATTTTTACCTAGTTTATTCGGGATTAAAGACCGTTCACGGAGTTACACCCTCTCTAATCCAATATAAACCCGCAGGTCAAGTGTTTACAGAAGGTTTACTATCTGGAGCCGCGAACGGTATACGGCTATGCTGTATCTTGGCGTCTAATCCGCAATGGAAGGATCGGCTGAGACATATATACCGGGGGGATATAGCGGGCTCCATAAGAGATCAAATAAGACAGGACGGTGACAGATGGACACACTCATGTTCTTCTATACCCAAGCGATACTCGTAATCTGTATTGTGACGGCAGTGCTTTCGCTTGCCGCCTATGCCTCATCCCGTCGACGCTTCTTTATCTATGGCAGTGGCGTTTTTATTTGCTACGCCATCGAGATGACCGAGATCTTCTTTTTTGAATACACGTTGCAAAACGAGAGCTTTCCGGCCAGCGACTATTACTCAATTACTCAATTACCATGCCTGTATTGCGGACCCTTGTGGTGACTGCTTCACAGGCTTGTATTTGGCTGATTGCCATGGACTTGCTCGATAAGCATTCTAAGAAGTTGTTCGCCATCCCTGTCCTAACGTTTTTGCTGTGCGAGTCGCTGACTATCGTCGCAGTCCCCTTCGGCCCCATGCGTCAGTGGATCTACTACACGATGCGTCAGGTATTCCTTGTCTTTGTGGGACTGTATATCTTCTGGACGGCTCATAAGAGTACAGAGGTTGAGCTGAAGGCACGCGTTAACAACCAGCGAAAGCACCTGATTATCGGCGCTATTCTGGTCGGTTGCATCGTTGCCGAGGATTTCTACAACATCCTTGTCATCCCCATGAGTCTGGCACCCTCTTGGCTGCAGCTGTATCTGTCCGAGCGCAACTTTAGCGAGAACGTCTTTGCGTGCTACTTTGCGATTCTGCTGATCATCTACGCCTACCACGTGCTTTCAATCCGCATGCAGGAGGCGCCCGAGGAAAAGAACGTCAGCGATCTTGATCGGCACATCGAAGAGCAAATGCCCTTCTATCGCAATGCCCACAGGCTCTCCAACCGCGAGGCCGAGGTTTTGCGTCTGGTTGTGCTGGGCAAGTCGAACCAAGAGATCGCTGACGAGCTATTCCTTGCCGTGGGCACCGTCAAGACCCATATCCACAACATCCTGGTCAAAACCGAGCAGCAAAACCGCACCACGCTCATCCTCCACTTCTGGAAAGGATAAAGTTACGCGGTTTTACCAAACCGCGTAACGGTTCGACGCTACAAGCGCCCCTAAGCGGCAACCTGACGTTCAATCGTCGGTCGCGTACCCAAAGCACGCTTCCCTCCTCTTTCACGTCACCTTGCTCGCCTAGGGGCGCTTTCGCTGACTTATGCTCAACCTGCGATTGTTTTGCTTTAGGTCGCTTATTCGCTGTAACGGATGGCGATAGCAGCTTGTACCATGCCGGCGCTCATGAGGTAGGTCACCAGGAAGTAGCCACCGTAGGCTGCCAGGAAGATCGCACAGGTGAGGCCCACGGTGCCGCCGATGCTCATATTTCCGAAAATGCTCACCAGCTCGATGATCACCTTAAGTGCCACAAAGGAGTGCGCCAGGCCCACTGCCAGCGGGAACAGGAAGAATACCGCTTGTTGCGCCATCACCGAATGGCAAATCTGGCGGTCCTCACAGCCGATCTGTGCCAGCACACGATAGCTGCGGCTGCCGTCGGCCACGTTGGAGAGTTGCTGGATCGACAGAATCGCCGCGCATGCAACGACCAATACAAAGCCGATGTAGATGGCTAGGTAGCTAATAAGACCGTTCATTTGCGCTGCTTGTGTGTACATCTCGGAGCGTGTGATAAAGATTCCCCACGACCCTGGCTCTTTGCCGTCAACGAGCAGATTGTCGAGCAGAGTGTATTTAATGCTCTCGTCTGCCTTGGTCGTATCCATCCCCTGTTTGTAGTTAACGAGCAGGCTACTGGAATACGGCTGCAGATTAAGTTGGGACAACAGCTCATCGGCAACGACGACGGTACCCGGATTACTGCCCATCGCCGAGTTGGCGATGGCCGCCGTATCTTCGTCCGACTTATCGGTTGCGGGCTTGAGTGTATGCCCGCCCAAGGTAAGGGCATGGCCGCCAGCCATATACTTGGTGTACAGGTCGACCAGCTCGCCGCCCATATCACACGTAAGCAAGTACTGGTCGCGGCCAATGCTCACCGGCTCCTCGCCCATCATCTGACGCAGTTTGTTGTACTGGCTCGCCGGCGTCACAAACAGACCCATCGCATCGGCATTGCTACCCCCGAACGCCTTGGGAAGCTTTTCGCCCATGGTCTTGCACATCTCACTTGGGGTCACCGAAGGATTCGAGCCGCCAACCGGGTAACTCAGATACGAATCGATCTGTACATGCTCGCCGGCAACATCGGCGATATTGACCTTCTTGCCGGTCTCGTCGTTGTTGTCCGCCGACTTGCCCTTGCCGTGCCATGCGGAGTACAAATCGACCGTTGTATCGGCTAGCACCATGCGGTCGGCTTCAGACGGATTGACATATTCTTTGTAGTAGTCGAGCGTATCGGGCGTGTAATAGACATACGTCTGAGACACATCAACAGGGTTATAGCGCTCCAGGTTTTCGTTCATCACGTTGGCAATCGACATACCGCACGTCACCGAGGTGATGGCCAAAAACAGGAGCATCGCGATGACGCCCATCGAAAAGCACACCGTGTTGACCTTGGCCGCAAGCTGGCGCACGGTAAACATGTTGAGGCCGCGCCAATACACGCCGCGCAGGCTCTGCAGCAGCTTGATAAGCATGCCCGAGAGTCCCCAGAACAGGGCAAAGGTGCCCACGGTAACCATAGCGGTCGTAATACCAAACTGGGTCATGGCCTCTTGCAGCTTGCTGTCCGTCGCGGTTAGCGGGAACCCATCACGTAGCAGACGGTAATAGGCCACGCCCACAAGCGCCACGCCCACGGCAAAGATGGCAATCGCGATCCAGGGGTTGCGTGTCTTGATGCTCTCGTTGCGACGCTCGGCACCCATAAGCTCGATTAGTTTGGTACGACGCACGGCGCGAAGGTTCAGCAGTAGCGTGAGCACAAACATTACGAGCATGCAGGCAAGGGTCAGGCTGAACGCATGCACCGAGAAAAAGAAGTGGAAATTGGCGATCTGTGTCTTAAAGAGCGAGGCCGTAAAGAACGTCATGAGCTGGGAGAGTCCCACGCCCAGCACAATGCCGGCGACAAAGGCGCCGACCGAGACGATCACCGTCTCGAGCGCCATGATCGTGGCGACGCGTCCGCGCCCCATGCCGAGCACCTGGTACAGGCCAAACTCCTTCTTGCGGCGTTTCATGATGAAGTTATTGGCGTACACCATCAAAAAGGCCATGACACCGGCCAAAAAGTACGTCAGGTCGCCGAGTATGCTGCCCATAACCTGCGCCAAGCCCTCTTCATCGATTCCGGCGATGTCGACCTGCATCGAGATGGTGTTAAAGGCATAGAAGACCGTGACGCCCAGGGTGAGCGTCAAAAGGTAGACGAGGTAGTCGCGGCCGGCACGGCGGACGTTGCCCCAAGCGAGCTTACAGAGCATCGGAGCCCTCACCGCCCATCATGGCAACGACCTCCATAATGCGGTCGAAGAATTCTCGGCGGTCGGTGTCGCCGCGGCGCAGCTCGGTGAAGATCTTGCCGTCGCGAATAAACAGCACACGGCTCGTGTAGCTGGCGGCAAAGCTGTCGTGCGTGACCATGAGCACGGTGGCGCGTAGGCGGCGGTTAAGGGCCTCCAGGCTCTCGAGCAGCAGACGAGCGCTTTTAGAATCGAGGGCGCCGGTGGGCTCGTCGGCCATGATCATGGTGGGGTCGGTGACGAGCGCGCGAGCCGCGGCAACGCGCTGCTGCTGACCGCCGGACATCTGGTAGGGATACTTGTCGAGCACCTGACTGATGGACAGGCGCGCTGCCACATCCTGCACGCGGGTCGAGATCTCTGCCGAGTTTGTGCGGGCGATGGTGAGCGGCAGGGCGATGTTCTCGCGTGCCGTGAGCGTATCGAGCAGGTTGGAGTCCTGGAAGATAAAGCCGAGCTCCTCGCGGCGGAACTGCGAAAGCTTAGCCTGCTTCATGCGCGTCACGTCCTGCCCGTTGATGCGGATCGTGCCGCTCGTGGCGCTATCGATGGTCGAAACGCAGTTGAGCAACGTCGACTTGCCCGAGCCCGAAGCGCCCATGATGCCCACGAATTCGCCGCGGTTGACCGTAAAGTTGACATCGTTGAGCGCGCGGGTCACGTTGCCTAGCGCTCCGTATACCTTTTCGAGATGCGCGACCTCCAGTACCGGGGTCGCCATGTGCGTGGTTTGCATACCGAGTCCTTTCTTGCAATTAGTCTACGGCATCTATAGTCGCAAGAAGACGAGTCGGCTACCATCGATATGGCTTACGCTTGCCTTACCGTTGTGTAAGGTAGGGGTAGCCAGCCTGCCGCGTGTTGATATTGAGAGAGGACTCCTGTTGAAGACTGTTCATGTTGCCGCTGGGATCATTCGCAAGGAAAGATCCGACGAGCTACTGGCCGTGCAGCGCGGCTATGGCGACATGCAGGGACTTTGGGAGTTCCCCGGTGGCAAGCTCATGCGCGGCGAGACGCCCGAAGACGCCGTGCGCCGCGAGCTCATGGAAGAGCTGCAGGTAAAAGTCACCAACCTGCGCGATTTCTACACCGTTGAGTACGACTACCCCGATTTCCATCTCTCGATGGAGTGTTACTACTGCTCGCTCGCCGATGAATCCGATGAACCCCAGAAGCACGACCGCCAGCTCGATATCCGCTGGATTCCGCGCACCTCGCTTGCCACGGTTGAGTGGATGCCCGCCGACAAGGGGCTCATTGATGCCCTGATTGAGCTGAAGGAAGACCGGCTCGAGGCAAGCTCCGCCGATGACGCCGCGCCCAACACAGCCGCCAAGCCCAAGCGCGCACCTAAGCGCCGCAGCAAAAAACGTCCCAAGCCCGGTCTGCTCGACGGCATCGATACCTCGGACCTCTCCGCTGACGAGCGCGAACTGGTCCGCCGGCGCGCCGCCATCAAAAAGTCTATGAAGGGCAACAAGCGTGCCAACACCAAGCCCGAGTTGCTCGTTCGCCAGCGCCTGCGCGCAGCGGGCCTTACGGGTTATCGCTTGGAATGGAAGGTTCCCGGCAAGCCCGACATCGCCTTTCCCGGGCGCAAGATCGCCATCTTCGTCAACGGTTGTTTTTGGCATCGCTGCCCCAAATGCAACCCTAGCCAGCCCAAGCGCAACGTTGAGTTTTGGGAGGCAAAGTTCCGTCGCAACGTCGAGCGCGACCGCGCTGCCGTGGCAGCACTCACTCAAATGGGCTGGACGCCTATAACCATCTGGGAATGCGAACTCAAAAAGGACCGCATCGACGCCACGATGGAAAAGGTCATCGAACAAGTACGCGCCGCCGCACCGCAGCGCTAGGAACGAGCCGTCCACACGCCCCACACAGGCAAGCCACATCCGCGCCACAAACCTTAGAAAGCCCTTAAGCTCAAAACCTTTCAAGAGTGTTACTCAATAGCTTTGACCTGCGGTTTCATCGTAACGCCAAACCAGGTTAAGCCTTTCTTTAGCGCTTCTTTGCAGCAGCCGCGGCATAATACTGCCAACGCACGGGACCTAGCAGCATACCCCGAGCGCAATCTTTTGGTGGACATCGAGGAGGCCGCATAAGCATGCATTCTTCCAATGACGCAGCACAGCAGCCATCCCTAAAACATGCAAACCTTTTCTCCTTCCCCCCGACACAGAGAAACGGTCTCCTCGACTCCCCCACCACAAAAACCAAGCGCTCAGCCGATCAGAGCCTCAACTTACGAGCATCCTTCGAAAAGCTCCAAGCATCCCTAGACAAGGCGTTCCCCGAACAGGCAAGAGCAATCTAAGCCCATCGCGCTTTATACTGATGCCATGCGAAACATGGATCACATAGAATTGCACCGCGGAGGACGCGAGGAAGCGTTTCCCGAGACCGCCGAAGACTGGCCCTATATTGCCGAACGCGCAGAATTCGCTCGCTATCCGGGCAATTCCGTCCCCTGGCACTGGCATTCCGAAGTTGAGCTTTTCTACATGGAGCAGGGAGCGATTGACTATCGAACGCGCGCGGCTCATAAACACGTGCGCTTTGAGGAAGGGTCCGCCGGCTTTATCAACGGCGGCGTTTTGCACAGCACGCTGCAATCGCCCAATTCGGCGCCAGCCATTCAAATGCTGCATATCTTTCAGCCGTCGATGCTCGGCGATCCCGCGGGACGCCTTCAAAAGCGCTATATCAATCCTTTGCTGCAATGTCGAGGCGTCGATGTGCTCAAATGGTCGCCCACCAACCCCGACGATATGTCCTTTATCGATTTGCTAAAGAGTTCCTTTAACCACGACCTTCAACGGCCGCAGAACGAGATGGCGCTTCGGAATAGCTTGTCAGGGCTCTGGATTCAGATTTACGCCAAGGCCGAACCGCTCTTTTCCTCCGACAACGCCTCTTGGATGACCAACCGCGACGTACAGTTCAAGGCAATCCTGGACTATATCCGCGCAAACTATGCAGCCGCTATAGATGTGCCCCAGATGGCATCTGCAGCCGGCGTAAGCGAAAGAGAGTGTTACCGCATTATCGAAGCTTGCGCAGGAACGACCCCGGCGGCATATCTGCGCGCATACCGCGTAAACCGTGCTTGCGAACTTTTGGCACACACCACGCGAACGGTCCAGACAGTCGCGCGCCAATGCGGCTTTGCGACAGCAAGCCATCTTGGCCAGGTATTTAAAAAACAAATGGGGTGCACTCCTTCGAGCTATCGAGCAGCGAGGCAGAATCTCGATAGCACCAGGCAGAAATCCCGCTAGCCTTTCTTCTGTCACCGCATCAAACTTGCAGGCAAACAACAGAGAGGCGCAATCATATGAAGCACTTTGACCATATCGTATTTGACGTTGATGGGACATTGGCAGATACAGAAGAAAGCGTTCTATCATCGCTTGTCCAGATTGTCCAAGAAGAGACCGGCAAAACGCTCCCCCGACACGAGCTTGAATTTGCCCTCGGCATACCCGGCAAGGATGCCCTTGAGAAACTCGGAATCTACTCGCAGGCAACGTTGGATCGCTGGTGCCAAGTTGCCGCCAGCTTTAAAAGCACCATCAGCGTGTTTCCAGGTTTGCTTGAAGTCATCGCAACACTCGCCGATAGCGGCTGCAAACTTGGCATCGTCTCCTCACGTGCGCGCGACGAATACGCAAAAGAAATTGCACCCCTTGGTTTCGATAAATATTTTGAGCGCATCATCCTTGTCGAAGACACAACCGAACATAAACCCGCACCCGCACCCATGCTCGAATATCTCCGGCGTACGGGCGCGAATCCTGGCAACGTCGTCTACGTTGGCGACACCGTCTACGACGAACAATGCGCAACTTCGGCAGGGGTCAGTTTTGCCAGAGCGGCATGGGGATCACACCAAGACATCCCAAACGCCACCTACAACCTCAAAACCCCCAACGACCTACTAACCCTAACAACCAAATAACCCCCGAGCCTAACCCTTTCAGCCCCAACGCCACAAGGGCGACGACCTCGAGTAGGTCAACCTGGGAGGGACGAGGGCTTAGTTCCCCAATCTTTCCGCAGGGGGCAAAAAGCCTCGCCGCACGAAGTGCGCAGCGAGGCTTTTTACATGCCCGAGGACGATTGGGGAACTAAGCCCTCGTCCCTCCCCGGGATATGTAGCGAGTCGGAGTACCCTTGCTGTTACTCTGCCTTGCCCACAGAGTTGAGGTTGGTCATGCGGATCTTAACCAGCTCGGTGATCTCACGCATGCCCTCCTTGGCCGGCTTCTTGGGATCGAAGCAGGCGGGGTTCTCGGCCATGTAGGCCATGAAGCCCTTGGTGTAGGCCTGACGCAGCTCGGTGGCGTAGTTAACCTTGCAGATGCCGTTCTTCACAGCCTCGGCGACCTGCTCATCGGGCACACCAGAGGTGCCGTGCAGGACCAGCGGCACGTCAACGGCGTCGCGGATGGCCTTGACCACGGACTGCTCGATGTGCGGATCGCTCGTGTACACACCGTGGCTGGTGCCAACGCCAATTGCAAGGGAGGTGCAGCCGGTACGCTCGACGAACTCCTTGGCCTCGGCAGGATCGGTGTAGGGGCTCTCGCCCTCAACCGCGGGACCGTCGTCCTCCTTGCCGCCAACCTTACCGAGCTCGGCCTCGACGGGCACGCCCATGGCGCGGCCAGCATCGGCGACGGACTTGGTCAGGGCAATGTTGTCCTCGAAGGACTCGTGCGAACCGTCGATCATGACAGAGGTGTAGCCAGTGCGGAAAGCCTGCATGCAGCGGTCATAGCCATCGCCGTGATCGAGGTGCAGAGCGACGGGCACGGAAGCGCGCTCGGCGGCAGCCTTGACCATGCCGTAGAAGTAGTCCAGACCAGCGGTCTTGATGGTGCCCGGGGTGGTCTGCATGATGACGGGGGACTTGGTCTCCTCGGCAGCAGCCAGAACGGCCATAACAAACTCGAGGTTCTCGACGTTGAACGCGCCGACGGCGTAGTGGCCGGCCTGAGCGTCCTTGAGCATCTTTTCGGTGGTAACAAGTGCCATGAGCGTTTGCTCCTCTCCCTCGCCCGCATCTAGACATCGGGCGTACGTGTCCGCAAGGCCTATTACCTTGCGTTTTGCTGCGCCCATTGTATGAAAATCGACGGCGTCGCACGTATGAGATATCACCGGCACACAGGTCAAGACACTCGTTTTTGAAAAGCAAACGGAAGGGATTCGCGCCGGATCCCTCTATACAACATTGCAGTTTTCAAGCGAATCATCTTTCTTTTATAGAAAAGATAAGTAATCGAAAGGTGTTTTCTTACTCAAAAAGAAAATGAACGAAAATGGACTCAACACAATTCCTGCAAATTTCAGTTGAGGATGGAGCAGCTATGGCCCATGTAACAACCCGATCCTTCGCCGATGAGCGTCGTGCCGCCATCATGGAGATGCTTGAGCATAACGCCTCGGTGCAGGTAGCAGAAATCGCCCAGACCTTTGGCGTGTCCTCCGTCACCGCCCGCGCCGACCTGGACGCGCTCGCCGAGTCCGGCAAACTGCGCCGCACACATGGCGGTGCCGTATCGCTTCACAAGCGCCTGACCGTCTCCACGCAGGATCGCCGCATCAACGTCAACGTCGCCGCCAAGCAGGCCATCGCGCAAAGCGCCATCGAGCTCGTCAATGACGGCGACACACTGCTTGTCGACTCGGGCACCACCGCGCTCGAATTTGTCCGCTTGCTCGACCAGCGCAACGGCATCACCGTCATCACGGCCGACATTACCATTGCCGATTACATCGACGAGAGTATGCCCTCGGTCGATGTCGTCATGCTGGGCGGAGCGCTGCGTAAAGGCCATCGTTATCTGTACGGACCGCTCACTATGCAGGCGCTTCAAACGGTTCACGCCGATCTTGCCGTCATGTGCCCTGGCGCTTTTGTTCCCGGCTGCGGCTTTACGACCGACTTTCCGCAGATGGCCGAGACCAAAGCGGCTATGGTCGGTGCCGCCCGCCAAAGCGTCGCCCTCATGGACGCCAGCAAGGTTAACGGACGCGGTATGTATCGTTTTGCCGAGCTTGCCGACGTCGACACCATCGTGATGGATTGTGATCCCGATGGCGCCGTCGCCACCTCAATCGCCGAGACCGCCGACGACGCCCGCCCGAATCTCGTCAGCGCCGGCGCTTAAACAAAAACCACCACAAAGGTGCCTGTCCCCTTTGTGGTGGTTGAGCGTTAAAAGTGAACGTGTCGCTACTTGGAAAGCTCGTCGGCGAGGGCCTCGATCTGAGCGCGCGAGGCGTCGTTGAGCGAGCCCAGCACGGTCACCTTGTTCTGCGCCAGGGTGATGTCCTTCATGCCCTCGAGCTCCTTGGTCATAACCTTGGCAGCTGCAGGCGCCCAGGAACCGGCCTCGACAAGCGCCACGGTACGGTTCTGATAGGCGTGCCCGGCAAGCGTGTGGATAAAGGTGCTCATGAACGGGAAGATCTCGCCCTGATAGGTGATGGAGGCAAGCACCAGACGGTCATAGCGGAACGCATCCTCAACGGCCTCAGCCATGTCGTCGCGAGCCAGGTCAAAGACGGAGACCTTCTGGCCGCGGGCCTCGAGAGCAGATGCGAGCTCCTCAACGGCAGCCTTCAGATGGCCGTACACGCTCGCATAGGCAATCGTGATGCCCTCGTCCTCGGGCTGATAGCTCGACCAGGTGTTGTAGGTGTCGAGGTAGTAGCCCAGATTCTCGGTAAGAACAGGACCATGGAGCGGGCAGATGATCTGGATGTCCAGGCCGGCGGCCTTCTTGAGCACGGCCTGCACGAACTTGCCGAACTTACCGACGATGCCAAAGTAGTAGCGGCGCGCTTCGCAAGCCCAGCCTTCCGGGTCCTCGATGTCGTTAGCACCGAACTTGCCAAAGCCGTCGGCACTAAAGAGTACCTTATCGGTGGACTCGTAGGAGAAGATCACCTCGGGCCAGTGAACGTTGGGAGCGCCGACAAACGTTAGGCTGTGACCGCCCAGATCGAGCACGTCGCCCTCTTTGACGACCATCTTGCGCTCGGGGTAGTCGGTGCCAAAGTAGTTGACCATCATGCGGAAAGCACCCATGCTGGCCACAATCTGTGCCTGGGGATAGCGCTCCATAAAGGCGGCGATGCCGGCGGAGTGATCGGGCTCCATGTGATGGACAACCAGGTAGTCGGGCCTACGGCCGTCGAGCGCGGCCTCGAGGTTGCCGAGCCACTCGTCGACAAAGCCAGCGTCGACCGAATCGGCGACAGCGATTTTATCGCCCAAGATAACGTAGCTGTTGTATGCCATACCGTTCTCGGACACGTCGTACTGGCCCTCGAACAGGTCAATGTCGTGATCGTTGACGCCAATGTAGCGGATATCCTTGGTGATCTCCATCAGGCAAAGCCTCCTAGATAGACAAAAAACCCGTCTATCATAACACTCGTCTTCATAGCCACGGCTATCTGCCAGCATCCTTATCGATTGTTATTGAGACGGAATATACCGCCGTTTACCCGCACAAACTATGAGCGTGGTATCGCCGTACTATGTCGAATAATGAGCTGGCCGGGAATACGAATGGCAACGGTTTTGCCCGCCGTACCCGCCTCGGGAACCGCATGCTCGAATACCTCGCGTCCGCGCTGATGCAGATCGAATCGCACGGTCGTGAGCTCGTTGTGTGCTACAAAATCATCGAGCGAATCGTCGACGCCCACCACGCTTACGTCCTCGGGCACGCGCAGGCCGCTATCACGCAGTGCGGCAATCGCGCCATTTGCCATCTGATCGTTTGCCGCATAGACCGCCGTCATGGTGCGATCGTGCTCGGCCAGGTACCTGCCGGCCTCGTAGCCGCTGTTGGCAGACCAGTCGCCCTCGAGCGGCTCTGCCGGCTCGATGTGTTTACGCTCGAGTGCATCCTGCCAACCGGCGCGACGAAATTGCTCGTCGACCGAGAACGACGGGCCGCCAATATAGCGAATCTGCTCGTGCCCCAGCTCAAACAGGTGATCCATGAGCAGCAGCGAGCAGCCGTAATGATCGGAGTCGACCGTAGTCACCCGTGGGTGCGCATACATGGTGACGATAACCGTGCCGATACCCGGCAACGGATCAAACGTCTCAAAATCGGGCGCCATACGACTCATGCCGATGATGATGCCGTCCACCGGCAGTGCGGCCATACGACGCGTGGCCTCGGCAAGCGAAAACTCTTCGGTCTTGGACATCTCGACCAGCGTGATGGCGCAATTATGCTCGCGAGCAGCGCTGGCGATGCCGTCGATCATTGAGAGGTTGCCAAACTTGGTGACATCGTTGATGCATAGGCCGACCGAATGGTAACGGCCGTCGCGCAGCGAGCGACCGGCATAACTCGGACGAAAGCCGAGCTCTTGCATAGCAGCCTGCACGCGCTGGCGCGTCTGCTCGTTAACGTTGGGCAAGCCGTTGGCGACGCGCGAAACCGTCTGCTGCGAAACGCCGGCAGCGCGGGCGACGTCAGCCATGGAGACCGGACGCGAACTGGTATCGTTGGACGGGCGCCTTGCCACAGGATCACCTTCACCCTTGCGAGATCTGAATAGCGTGAATGCCGGCCCGGGCAGTAATACATCCCGCGCCGAGGCCCGCTATCGTCGGACGCATGTTAACGTACTCTACTTTTTCTATCTGCATCTCTTCTGCTTTATAAGTCCATACGGCAGTACCGTTCACGGCTGTATTTCTACCGATTACCAGATTCTCAAAAAGTGACAAGCGATGTGTTATGAGTACGTTAACATAGCCCGTAACGTGCGGTATCGTGAACACTTGGTTCATGCCGCTACAAGTTGTTAACGTACTCATAACGACGCAAAACCCACCCGGGCACGCCAAGGAAAGGACTCCCATGACCACCCCCGACGAAAAGACATTCGCCACGCTCACCAAGCTGTTCGAGGAGGAGTTTGGCCCCATCGGCGACCGCCAGGTGCTCTACGTACACGCGCCCGGCCGTTCCGAGATCAGCGGCAACCACACCGACCACGAGGGTGGCCACGTTATCGCCGGCTCGCTCGATGTCGCCGTCGACGGCATCGCCGTGGCAACCGATTCCAACAAGGTTCGCGTAGCCGACGAGGGCTATCCCACGTTTGAAATCACGCTCGACACGCTAGACGTTCAGGAGTCCGAGAAGGGTACGTCCGCGAGCCTCGTCCGCGGTATGGCCCACGAGATTGCAGCTCTGGGCGTTGAGCCCCAGGGCTTCGACTTCGCCTTCACCTGCTCCGTCCCCTCGGGTGGCGGTCTTTCCAGCTCTGCCGCCGTCGAGGCCGCATACGGTCGTGCCATGGAAACCCTCTGGGGCGCACCCGCCATTGAGCCCGTCGCGCTCGCCCAGATGAGCCAGCGCACCGAGAACAACTATTACGGCAAGCCCTGCGGTCTGATGGACCAGGCCGCCGTATGTCTGGGCGGCCTTGCCTACATGGACTTTGAGGACCAGGCTCAGCCTAAAACCCAGAAGCTCGAGCTCAACTTTGAGGATCACGGCTATGCGCTTGTGCTCGTTAAAGTGGGCGCCGACCACGTGGCCGCCACCGACGACTACGCCGCCGTTCCGCGCGAGATGCAGGACGTCGCCGCCGAGTTTGGCAAGGCACGCCTGTGCGAGGTAAACGTTGCCGACTTTGACGCCAAGCTCCCCGAGCTGCGCGCCAAGCTGGGCGACCGCGCCTGCCTGCGCGCCGTTCACTACTGGTACGAGAACGGCCTGGTCAACAAGCGCTGGGCGGCCCTGAACGCCGGCGACATCGACCAGTTCCTGGTCCTGACGCGCGAGTCCGGCGCCAGCTCTGCCATGTACCTGCAGAATGTCGTCGCCAAGCTGGGCTCCGAGCAGCCCTCAATGTATGCCCTGGCACTGGCCGAGCACGTGCTCGACGGCCGCGGTGCCGTTCGTATTCACGGTGGCGGCTTTGGCGGCACCATCCAGGCCTTCGTGCCGCTCGACCTGGTCGACACCTTTATCACCAAGATGAACAGCTGGCTGGGCGAGGGCTCTGCCCGCCACTATGCAATTACTGACAAGGGGGCTTACGCGGCATGGCTGTAATGACTGATGTGCGCGAGGCTGCGCAGGGCCTGATTGAGTATGCCATCCATCGATCCATGATCGGACAGGACGACCGCATCTGGGCATACAACACCATTTTGGAGTGCATCGGCGCCACGGGCCCGGCGCTCGACATGGCCTGGGCGCTCCAGATCGAGAAACTCTCGCTCTTGCACCCCGATACCCTGCCCGACTTTGACCTGGAGAGCACGCTTGCCGCGCTTTCCGAGGCTGCCGTTGCCAACGGTGCTGTCGAGGACACGGCGTCGGGCCGCGATCGCATCGCCATGCGCATCATGGGCGCGCTCATGCCGAGGCCTTCGGTTGTAAACGAGGAATTCAATGGGCGTATGGGCGTCAACGAGCCCCGTGCCGCGACCGACTGGTTCTACAGCCTGTGCTGCGACGCCGGCTACGTGCGCCGTGCCGCCATCGCGCGCAACATCAAATGGAGCACCCCCACCAACTGGGGCGATCTTGAGATCACCATCAACCTGTCCAAGCCTGAGAAGGACCCGCGCGATATCGCCGCGGCAGGTGCAGCCAAGAACACGGGCGAGAAGTATCCCGCCTGCCAGCTCTGCATCGAAAACGAGGGCTATCCCGGACGCTCCGCCGCAGCCGACGGCGGCGCTCACCCCGCCCGCCAGAATCTGCGCGTCATCCCCATCCAGCTCGACGGCGAGCGCTGGGGCTTCCAGTACAGCCCGTACGCGTACTTTAACGAGCACTGCATTGCCATGAGCTCCGAGCATCGCCCGATGCACGTCGACCGCAAGGGCCTGACCTGCCTGCTCGATTTTGTGGACCTGTTCCCGCATTACTTCATCGGCTCTAACGCCGACCTGCCCATCGTGGGCGGCTCGATTCTGTCGCACGATCACTTCCAGGGCGGCGCGCACGAGTTCCCCATGATGCACGCCGCCGAGGTCTCGCAGTTTAGCGTGCCCGGTTTTGACCAGGTCAGCGGTACCGTGCTGCAGTGGCCGCTCTCAGTGCTGCGCCTGCGCTCGCATGACCGCGCTCAGCTGCTCGATGCCGCCGAGAAGATTATCCTCGCCTGGCGCGAGTGGACCGATGAATCGGTGGGCGTCATCGCGCACACAGCCGATGGCGTGGCGCACAACACCGTGACGCCCGTCATCCGCCGCGTCGACTCCCGCGGCAATGCCGGCGGCGAAATCTACGAGGCCTACCTGGCGCTTCGCTGCAACATCACGACCGACGAGCATCCGCTGGGCGTGTTTCACCCGCATGCCGAGTATCACCACATTAAGAAGGAGAACATCGGCCTGATCGAGGTCATGGGCCTGGCTATTTTGCCGCCGCGCTTGGTTCCCGAGCTCGGCGCTGTCCGCGAGCACCTGCTGGCGGCCAAAGCCGATACCAGCTACGATCTCGCCGGCGCGCTCGAGGGCGACGACCTTTGCCGCAGCCACGCTGCATGGGCCGAGGACGTTTTTGCTCGCCGCGCCGACGAGCTTACGGTGGACAACGCCATCGATATCCTGCACGAGGAGGTCGGCGTGGTGTTTGGCCACGTGCTCGACAACGCCGGCGTCTTTAAATGGGACGAAGCCGGCCGCGCCGCCCAGCAGCGCTTTATCGACTCGCTGTAGCACGCGAGCTCGAACGCACGCACTTAACAAATAGCGCCTACACGACCACGGCGCCCGCCGGCAACATCGCCGACGGGCGCCGTTTTCTGATGCAAGGGTAGCTAATTTGCACCAAAACAAGGAGTGTTCCAAACTGCCGGCAGAGAAGGAACGTCCCCAGGTGCCGACCTAAACTCCCACATTATTCGATGGAAAAACGTGGTTGCCTCACACATTATTCGATGGAAAAACGTGGTTTACTCCCACATTTTTCGATGGAAAGACCGAAACGGTCTTATACTAACCATGATCGTTAGGAGGCAGTATGCAGCGACAGCTAATGGACGAACTCATCGCTTGGAAATCTAGGGCAAACCGCAAGCCCCTCCTGCTTAAGGGGGCCCGCCAGACGGGAAAAACCTGGCTTCTTAACGAATTCGCAGGCCAGCAGTATCAAAACGTCATCCGCTTTGACTTTATGCTCGAACCGGGCGCACGTTCGCTGTTCGACGGAAGCCTTGACCCCAAACGCATCATCTCCCAGATAGAGCTCCTGCGCGGCCAGACCATAACGCCGACAGACACGCTCATCATCTTCGACGAAATCCAAGAGGCACCGCGTGGCATCACCTCGCTCAAATACTTCAACGAGCTGGCGCCGGAATACCATATCGTGGCAGCCGGCTCCTATATGGGGCTCGCGCTCCGACGCGAAAACGAGTCATTCCCCGTCGGCAAGATCGACCAGCTCACCATGCGCCCCATGGGGTTTGTCGAGTTCGTTCGTGCCGTCGATGGCGATCCGCTCGCAGATGCCATCCTTGCCGCAGACATGGACCTGCTGACAAACGTTTCCGAAAAGCTCGAGCGCCTGCTCAAGGAATACCTCGTTGTCGGTGGCATGCCAGAAGTTGTCTCCGCTTTCGCCGCCTCCCACGATTTCATCGAGGCCCGCAGGCTTCAGCAGCAAATCATCGAAGCTTATGAATCCGATTTTGGCAAGCATGCGCCAGCCCGCATCGTCGAGCGCATGAGGCTGGTTTGGAAATCCCTTCCCGGCCAGCTCGCAAAGGAAAACAAAAAGTTCGTCTACGGCGCGCTTCGTCCCGGGGCGCGCGCACGCGATTTTGAGGAAAGCCTCCAGTGGCTCATGGACTACGGAATCGTTCATAAGGTACCACGTGTTTCCGCCCTAAGAGCACCGCTCACAAGCTACGAGGATCTCTCGGGCTTCAAGCTGTTCTGCATCGACACCGGCATCCTCGGAGCACTCTCCGGTCTCTCGCCGGCCATTGTTCTGAACGGGCCCGCTGTTTTTACGGAGTTCAAAGGCTCGCTGACCGAGCAATACGTCGCACAGGAGCTTTTGCTCCAAGGCAATACCCCCGCGTATTGGTCATCCTCCTCCGGCAATGCAGAGACTGACTTTGCCGTCGACCATGCGGGGACCGTGCTTCCGCTCGAGGTCAAGGCGGCAGAGAATCTCAAAGCAAAGAGCCTGAGGATTGCCTGCGAGAAGTTCAAGCTCGAGCGCTGCGTGAGAACATCGTTAGCGGCATATAGAGACGAAGGCACGCTCGTCAATATTCCGCTCTGGGAGATTGGGCAAATCGACAAGCTGGCATAGGCGCTGTGGAGGGGGTGCCCCGTAAGGAGTGTCCCAAACTGCCGGCAAAAAAGGAACGTCCCCATCTGCCGCATTCCCGAAGCAAGGCAACACCGATGTCTTGGCAACGGCAGCGAGCGGGCCGCATTTGAGACAAGGTGACGTGAAACGAAAGGGCGCTGACCTTCTGGTCGCGCCCTTGAAGTTGAACGTCAGATTGCCCAAATGCGGCCCGCGCAGCGTCGGCCCGTTACGCGGTTTGGTAAAACCGCGTAACCTTAAAGTTCGGTCACCTCAACGCTGTTGTAGACCTCGTCCCAGCGGTCCATGACCAGGTGGCCGGTCTTGGGATCCATGGCGTTGAGCTTGCCGCAGGTATTGGCGGTCTTGAGCACGGTGACATCGTCGGCGCCGGCAGCGATGGCATGCGCAAAGCCGGCGATCGTCGAGTCGCCGGAACCCGTCGCGTTGACAGCGGCAATCGCGGGCGTCTTGGCGCGGAACGCACGGCCCTCATGGAAGCCCACCGAACCGGCAGCGCCCATCGAGACGACAACCCAGGGGATACCGGCAAAGCGGCCGTCGGCTGCAAGCGCCTCACGCAGGGCATCGACATCGTCGGTCGTAAAGGACGTACCCAGCAGGCCGTTAATCTCGGTCAGGTTGGGCTTTACGAGCTCAGGCTTAGCGTCGGACTCAAGCGCGGCCTCCAGCGAAGCGCCCGAAGTATCGAGCAGCACCTTGGCGCCCGCCTTCTCGGCAATTCTAACCAGCTCGGCATAGTAGCCGGCATCGACGCCACGCGGCAGCGAGCCCGAAAGCGTCACAACGTCCGCCTTCGCTGCAAGCTCGGCGAACTTGGCCGTAAAGGCCTCGAGCTCGGCCGGGGCAATCTGCGGGCCGCTCTCTAACAGCTCGGTCTGATTACCCTCGTGCAGAATATTCAGGCAGATGCGCGTCTCGCCGGCAATGGGCACAAAGTCGTTCTTGACGCCATCAGCATCCATAAGCTCGGCCATATAGGCGCCCATGTGGCCGCCGAGCAGACCGGTCGCGAGCACGTCGTCGCCCAGCTGCAGCAGCACACGGCTCACGTTGAGGCCCTTGCCGCCAGCGGTCTTTTCGGGCGTCACACGGTTCACGTCGTCGATGATCAACTTGTCGAGCTGATAGCGCGTATCAATCGACGGGTTCATGGTAACGGTCAGAATCATATTGAACTCCTGTTTCCGGGGCACGACACGCGCGGCCCCAAACATACGATAGCTCGTTAAAGGATCTCGATCTCAAAGCCGCGGGTGACGGTCTCCCCCGGCTTGGCAACCAGGCAGCCACGCTTGTGCTCCAGAATATCGTCCTCGTCGGAGCAGGTGGACAGACCACCCCACGGCTCCACGGCCACAAAGTCGCCCTCGGGCTTGCTCCACACAATCAGGTACGGCATATCGGGGAACGTCAGGCGCACGCCCTTGTCCTCGGTCTTCTTGGTCAGCGTGACCACGCGACTCTCGAGCACATCAAAGATGGTCTCGGCAAAGTCAAAGAGCTCGTGGGTAAGCGGGAGGTCGTGGCCAACCATCGGGTTCTTACTGCGATGCTCGACATCAATCAAGCCCGTCGAGGGAACGGCAGTGCAGAGCTCCGCCGCCTCACGCTGCTCAAATCGAAGCTCGTAATCGTCGTAGGACTCGCCCTCGTCGAGCGGGCACTTAAAGCCGGGGTGGCCGCCCACAAAGAACGGCATGTCCTCGGTCCCCTCGTTGGTCACCTCGTACGAAACGGTCACTTTTGCCGCATCGATTGCGTAGCGCGCAACGATCTTAAACGGATACGGGTATTGCTCGAGCAGCTCGGCGTGGTCGGCAGAGCTTAGGCTCAGCGCAACCATGCTGTCGCCCTGTTCCTCGAGCTTCCACTCCTGCTTGCGAGCAAAGCCATGACGGGCAAGCTTGACCTCACGGCCGCCCATGGTCATCGCGCGACCGTCACGAAGACCGCCGCAGATCGGGAAGCAAATGGGCGCCTGACCCGACCAGACCGACGGATCGCCCTGCCACAGGTACTCACGACCATTTGCCGTAATAGAGGTAAATGAGCCACCCGCCGTGCTTAGCGCTATGCGGATAGAACCGTTATCAAGAACAAACTCCATAGGAGCCTTCCCTTTCTTACGCCAGCCCGCCGAGTCAATGGGCTGATAGAAAACCGGCCCGCGCCCCTCACAGAAACGCGAGCCGTCAACGGACTAGTTAATTACGCCGGATACCCGCTAATCATGGTATTCGCCGCGGTCCCACTTCTCGAGGAACTCATCGAAGAAGTGTGGGTCGGCCTGAGCCTCGGCGTCGGCCTTGTTGCAGGCATCGATCTTGGCAATCAGGGCATCGTGCTCGGGAGTCTTCTCGTAGGGCTCCTCCAGGAAGGCGAGCATGATGTCGGCCATCAGGAACTCACCGGTAATCTTGCCGCCAAAGCCCACGATGTTGGCGTTGAGCTCGCGACGGGCATACAGGGCAGAGGTCATGTCGCGGACCAGGGCGCAGCGGGCGCCGGGGACCTTGTTGACGGCGTTGGTGATGCCGATGCCGGTGCCGCACAGGGCCACGCCAAAGTCGGCCTTGCCGCTGGCAACAGCCTCGCCCACGGCCTTGCCGTAGATGGGATAGTGCGTGCGGCTGTGGCTATAGGTGCCGCAGTCGAGCACCTGGTAGCCAGCCTGCTCCAGGCGGTCGGCCAGATAGATCTTCTCGTCCGTAACGATATGGTCGCAACCGATTGCGATGGTCTTCTTCATCAGAACGTCCTTTCGTCTGAATTCACAAGTTGAGGTAGAAGTTCGAGTTCTCGGTGGCTCTCGTTAGGCCATCTTGTTGAGCATGTCGACACGGATCTGGTGACGGCCGCCGGCGTACTGAGCGCGCAGGAACTCGCGGGCGATCTTCTTGGCGACCTCGGTGCCAACGACGCCCGGGCCCATGGTGACCATGCGCGAGCCGTTGTGCTCGCGGGTCATGTAGGCGGAACGCTCGTCGGAAATGTTGGCGACGACCATGCCCTTCATCTTGACGGCGGCCATATAGGAGCCGACGCCGTACTTATCGAAGGCAAAGCCCTGGGAATCCTTGTGCTCCAGCAGGTCCTTGGCGACGGCGGTCGCGGAATCGACAAAGTCCGCGGCAGGGGTCTCGGAATAGTCGACGACCTCGTGACCGTCGGCGATGAGCATCTCCTTGATGGACTCCTTCATCGACATACCGTCGGCATCGGAAGCGATTACAACCCTCATGACATCCTCCTTGAGAGATACGCAGATGCGTAGTTTCTGTTTGGAAGTGTTGAATCGCGTTCAGGTCCGGGCATCTGAATGTGCGGTTCTTCACTGTTCATGTTTATTTGAACACATTCGAACAGTAACTGCAACAACTATTTGTTTGTCTTTGTTCTTTTTTGAACAAATACCGTTCGCGGGTGTTTGCCGACCGTTTGGGTCTGACGGAGGCGTGAGCGATCACGCACTCAACAAAAAAGGGCGACCGAGAACGCATCTCGGCCGCCCTTCTTACGGTTTGATCTTCCAAAACTCGCTTTGTTGATCACTCAGCCTGCCCGCTCTTCTTGACGTGCTTGGACGGAGCACTCAGAAAACGACCGGACAAATAGTTCGCCGGACCCGAAATATCGATCCCCAGCAGCGTGTGCCCCAGCCACAAAAACGCCGCGAGCACCAGCAAGGGAATAACACACGAGGTCACAATCATCACAATGACGCCTTCGATAAGGTCGGTCACCTGTTGCACGATCTCGTCGGTCATCTGCTTGGCCCCGCTGGTCACCGACGTGACGAGGCCCGAGGCACCGTCGGCAAGCTGCTCAAGCACGTTCTTGGACTCTGTGGTCTCGGACTTTTTCTTGCTTGTTTTTGAGCTATCGCCATCTGCCGCATCCGCAGCGTCGGTCGCCTTTTGCTCGGCCTGCTCGATACTTACACGATATGTCTCGTCAACCTTCTGCGACACCCATACACTCGCGGGTACCAACGCCATGCCGATCATGGCAACCACCAGCACGCGAGTCGCCACGCGCCGCAAGACGGCGCTCGTGCTCCAGCGCCCGTGAATGCCAAGTGAGACCGCGAAAAGCGCCAGCGCAAACGGGATCAAGATACCCAGACCCACCGACCACAAAATGGTCAGTAGATATTTCTCTAGGTATAGCACGGCAAGTACAATGCCAAGGTTGCCCGAAAGCTGTGCGAGCTGCTCGGCGACCGGCGTTCCCGTATCGCCCGGCAGCGCCGTGATACCTGCAGATAGGGCAACGCACGAGGTCGTGAGCGCCAAAACGTTGCCCTTCTTTTGATCGATAACCTCGATGGTGGAGTCCCAAGTCTTGATATCGGCAAAATGCGGGCGTGCGACAAAGCCCGACAGGAGCGCCATTACCACAAGGGCGACGATGATACCGATTTGCAGCTTTTTGTTTGCACACACGATATCGGACAGGCTCGGCTGCAGCTCAACCACTGTCGTGCGCTCGGTAATCTGGACAGGGCGCCCACGATCCATCGCGTAAGCGTCTCTTTTTTGCATCAATCCGTTGTCCGGCATTTGGATACCTCCTCATTCCGGCCTGTATTGCGGATGGAAGTATACCCACCCAGCGAAAAACCGAACGGGAGGACGCACCACGGGCGGCCACATAACCCGCCTGCCAACTGATTCCCCAGAGACGAAGGAAAACGGATATTTTCGGACTGTCGGTCCCTATTTCGCTGCAACTTAGATAGGAGGAACAGAAAAGCCCTGCTGCGAAATGCGGCAGGGCTTTGGAAGGGGACTTGGTTGTGAGAGTTCGTTAGGCGAGCTTGGCCTCGAGCTCGGCAATGCGCTTGTAGGCATCGATGGTAAAGCGGGTCTGCTTCTCCAGGATCATGGTGGTCATGAGGGTGTCCTGAGCGTGAGCCATGATGAAGGTCATCTCCATCTCGCCGCCGCCGGCCTCCTGCGAAAGCAGCTTGGTCTGCGTGTCGTGAGCACCGATGAGCGCGTCGCTGGCATCCTTGTGCAGCTGCTCGGCCTTCTCAAAGTCACCCTCGCGGGCAGCATCGAGTGCTGCGAGCAGGTCGGTCTGGGCGTCACCCGCGTATGCGACGATCTCGAATCCAACCATCGAGATTTCTTCTTTGGTTGCCATATTGCGTTCCTTTCACATATGAACCAATGGAGAGCATCGCGTCCGGGCATACGCGCTGCGTTGTGTATGCCAGAAACATTAACATTCAAACAGAAAAGAACAAACCAAAACGTAATTTCAGGATATGAACGGTCGATTTTCACCCGTGAACGGTTTCTAAACCATTTCGAACAATATCAAACACAAAGACGCGCGACCCAAACAGGTCCGCACCCTAGCGCAAATCGCGCACCGTATCGCCCTCGATGAGCACGCCGGGAATCAGCATATGTTCCACGCCCGGTGCGACGTCCTCGGCGCCGGCAATCTTGTCGACCGCCCACATGCCAACGCGCTTGTTATCAAAGCGCACCGTGGTCAGATGCCGATCGGGCACGATATCGCCCAGGCTATCGTCAACACCCACCACGCTCACGTCCTGTGGCACGCGCTTCCCGCGCGACTCGAGCCCGCGAATGCAGCCATATGCCATGGCGTCGTTGGAGGCATAAATGGCCGTGCAGGTCGGATCGTCCGCCAGAGCCTGCCCGGCGGCGTATCCGCTCTGCGCCGTCCAATCGCCACGGATGAGCCGCGGCGGCTCAATGCCATGCGCGTGCAGGGTCTCGCGCCAGCCCTCCTCGCGCTGCATGCCCGAAAGCGAGCGCTCGGGGCACGAGATAAAGTGCACCGTTTTGTGCCCTTGCTCCAGCAGGTACTCGACCACTTGGCGCGAGCAATCGAACTGGTCGTTATCGACCGTCGAGCACAACGGATGCTCCAGCATAGTAACGAGCACCGTCTGCATGCCGGGCAGCGGCTCAAAGGTGCCAAAGTCTGCCGGCATGCGGTTCATGATCACAACCACACCGTCCACCGGAAGTGCGCTCATACGCGACGACGCGCTCTCGAGGGTGTAGGGATGTCCATCAACTTTAGTAAGGGTGATGGCATAGCCGTGCTTGTCGGCAGCGGCAGCAAAACCCTCCATGCGGTCAAGGTTTCCGGTGCCGGTGATGTTGAACATGGCCACGCCGACGGTCTTGAACTTGCCGCGGCGCAGCGACCGGCCGGCAAAGTTGGGACGGTAGCCCAGCTCGCGCATGGCGGCGCGCACGCGTTCCTTGGTCTCGGGACGCACGCTGGGCGAATCGTGCACGGTGCGCGAGACCGTCTGCTCCGAGACGCCCGCAAGACGTGCCACGTCCTTAACGGATACCGATTTTTTAACAGCCGCCATAGGTCGATCTTTCTATGTCAACGATGCCATCGCGAACATCCCAGCAGACAAAATGAACGCCTCCAAGTATATCCAACGCCTCCCCCGCAATACGCTCACCACCCAAAACCTACCGTTCACCGACAATCCTGCGTCCCCGAACGGCTTTTGTCGCCCAAATGTTAACGTTGCCATTGTGCAAACACAGAGCCACCGGGCGGCTCAGACGTTTACGCGCAAGGAATCGACGGTCCACAGGCACAGGGGCCACCGGTTCGCGTCTTTTTTTGTGTCGCAAAATGGCAACGTCAACATTTTGGCAAACAGACACCAAAAGTTACCATCGTTGCTAACCCACCGACTCTTAGGAGCTTTGCATGGAGCAACTCATCGCCACCATCGAAAAGGGCCAGCCCCTTTTCAACGCGATCGCCCGCAACAAGTACCTCAAGGCGATCCGCGACGGCTTCATCTCCGTCATCCCCATCATCATCTTCTCATCCATCTTCTGCCTGGTGGCCTCGGTCCCCAACATCTGGGGTTTCTACTGGCCCGATGACATCAACAACGCCCTGTGGAAGTGCTACAACTACTCCATGGGCATCCTGGCCATCGCCTGCGCCGCCACCACCGCCAAGCACTTCGCCGACGCTCAGAACCGTGATCTGCCCAAGAACAACCAGATCAACTTCATCTCCTGCATGTGCGCGGCCATCATCGGCTTCCTGCTCCTTTCGAGCGACACCATCGCCACGGACGCCGCCAGCGGCTTCAACACCACCTACCTGGGTTCCAAGGGCCTGCTGACCGCCTTCATCGCTGCGTTTGTGACCGGCATCATCTACAAGTTCTTTATCAAGCGCAACATCACCGTCAAGATGCCCGAGCAGGTTCCGCCCAACATCTCGCAGACCTTTAAGGACATCATCCCCTTCTCCGTCTGCATCACCGTCTTCTGGGTCTTTGATATCGTCTTCCGCGCCGCCTTTGGCTTCTGCTTTGCCCAGGGCGTCATCCAGGTGTTCCAGCCCCTGTTCACCGCTGCCGACGGCTACATCGGCCTCGCTGTGATCTACGGCGCCATGAGCCTCTTCTGGTTCGTCGGTGTCCACGGCCCCTCGATCGTCGAGCCTGCCATTGCCGCCGCCCTCGTTGCCAACATGACCGACAACCTGGCTGCTTACCAGGCCGGCCAGCACGCCTCCGCTGTCCTGACGCAGGGCGCCCAGTACTTCGTCGTCTGCATGGGCGGCACCGGCGCCACGCTCGTCCTCGTCTTTATGTTCTGCTTCCTGGCCAAGTCTCAGGAGATGCGCGCCGTCGGTAAGGCCTCCATCGTCCCGGTCTGCTTCGCCGTCAACGAGCCGCTGCTGTTCGCCGCACCCATCGTGCTCAACCCCGTCTTCTTTGTCCCGTTTGTCTTTGCCCCGATCGCCAACGTCTGGATCCTCAAGGTCTTTATCGACTTCCTGGGCATGAACGGCTTTATGTACACCCTGCCTTGGACCGTCCCCGGCCCCATCGGCACCATCATGGGCCTGGGCTTCCAGCCGCTCGCCTTTGTGATGCTCGCCGTCATCCTGGTCGTCGACTTCCTTCTGTACTATCCGTTCTTCCGTGCCTATGACGCTCAGAAGTGCGCCGAGGAGGCCGAGATCTCCCAGGAGGAGCTCGACGCCAAGAACGCCGAGAAGGCCGCCAAGCTCAACGATGCCTTCCAGGGCAAGGCTGACGCCAAGAGCGTTGCCGCCGGCGCTGCTGCCGAGGCCGTGAAGGCCGCCGCCCCCGCCGCCCCCGCCGCTCCCGCCGCCCCCGCCGCTGCCACCACAGAAGCTACAGCCGCCAGCGACCTCAACGGCAAGCGCGTGCTCGTGCTCTGCCAGGGCGGCGGAACCTCGGGCTTGCTCGCCAACGCGCTGGCCAAGGCCGCCAAGGAGCGCGGTATTAACCTCGAGACCGCTGCCGAGGCCTATGGCAACCACGTGGACATGCTCCCCGACTTCGATCTGGTCGTCCTGGCCCCGCAGGCCGCCAGCTACCTGGCCGACCTGCAAAAGGACTGCGAGCGCGTGGGCAACAAGTGCGTCGCCTGCCGTGGCAAGCAGTACATCGAGCTCTCCCAGAACGGCGATAAGTCTCTCGCCTTCGTCTCCGAGCAACTCTCGAAGTAAGTAACGCTCAGGGCCAGCCGACCATCAGCAGCCGGCTGGCCCTTCGAATTAGACGATTGGATCATCATGTCCGTTAATCCTACTAGCGTCACCAACCCACCCGCGCAGTTTCCCGAGGACTTTGTCTTTGGCGGCGCCACTGCTGCCTACCAGGTAGAGGGCGAGACCCGCACTCACGGTAAGGGCAAGGTTGCCTGGGACGACTTCCTGGAGGCCCAGGGGCGCTTCTCCCCCGATCCCGCTTCCGACTTCTACAACCAGTACCCCGTCGATCTGGAGCTGTGCGAGGAGTTCGGCATCAACGGCATTCGCCTCTCCATCGCCTGGAGCCGCATCTTCCCCAATGGCACCGGCGAGATCAACCCCGAGGGCGTGCAGTTCTACCACGACCTCTTTGCCGAGTGCCACAAGCACCACGTTGAGCCGTTCGTCACGCTGCACCACTTTGACACGCCGCTCCCCCTCTTTGAGAAGGGCGACTTCCTCAACCGTGAGACCATCGACGCCTTTGTGGACTTTGCCACCTTCTGCTTTAAGGAGTACGCCGACCAGGTGACCTATTGGTTCACCTTTAACGAGATCTGGGCCGACGCCTCCAATACCTACATCGAGGGCACCTTCCCCGGTGGCGTCAAGGCGCATCTTGCCGAGGCCTTCCAGTGCGAGCACAACATGATGCTCGCCCACGCCAAGGCCGTGCTGGCCTTCCACAACGGCGGTTTTAAGGGCAAGATCGGCGTTATCCAGTCGCTGGAGTTTAAGTACCCGCTCAACGAAAACGACCCCGCCGACATCAAAGCCGCCAACAACGAGCACGTGCTGCAGAACCAGTTCCTGCTCGACGCCACCTTCCGCGGCGACTACGCACCCGACACGCTCGAGTGCGCCAACCGCCTGGCTGCCGTCTCGGGCGGCACCATCGAGATCCTGGACGAGGACCTCGAGATTATGCGCGAGGCTGCGCTCTACAACGACTACCTAGGCGTTAACAACTACCAGTGCCGCTTCCTCAAGGCATACGATGGCGAGAACGACCTGCACCACAACGGTACGGGCGAAAAGGGCACCGGCCGCTGGCGCGTCAAGGGCATTGGCGAGCACGTGAACAAGCCCGGCATCCCCACCACCGACTGGGACTGGATCATCTACCCCGAGGGCCTGTTCGATCTGCTCGTCTACATTAAGCAGCGCTACCCCAACTACAAGCAGATCTTCATCACCGAGAACGGCATGGGCTACAAGGACCCCTACAAGGACGGCTTTGTGGACGACCAGCCCCGCATCGACTACATCGAACAGCACCTGCGCTGGCTGCTCAAGGCCATGGAGGTTGGCGTCAACGTGGGAGGCTACTTCCTGTGGAGCCTGCAGGACCAGTTCTCCTGGACCAACGGCTACAACAAGCGCTACGGTTTCTTCTACGTAGACTTTGAGACTCAGAAGCGCACGCCCAAGGCAAGCGCCTACTGGTACAAGCACGTAGCCGAGACCCGTCGCCTGGACTAGTTAACGCCATCGGCTGCCGTGACCATCACGCAGCCGCGCACCTTACCATTCCCGATTGCATGGACACTGCGTCCATGCACCTCTTTCCGTGTGGCGGATACGACCTTCCCGGTGGATGCTTCAGCATCCTTGGTCGTATCCGCCTTTTTGTTTTTGAGCAGACCGGACTGTGTTCGTTTATCTCGATCTGTAACATCTAGCAGGGGTTTTCGGTCCTAACTGTTACAGATCGAGACGAACGAGGTAGGTCGAGCCGAATTGTCTAAATCTGTAACACTAAAACCGGTTTTGGACGTCTATCTGTTACAGATCGAGACAAACGCACAGGCCAATCTCCTCAATCTCAATCTGTAACATCTAGCCGAGATTTTCGGTCCCAACTGTTACAGAATTAGACAAACAGGACGCCGGGCAGACAAAATCTAAATCTGTAACAGTAAGCTCACTTTTAATCGTCTATCTGTTACAGATTGAGATGAACGGGCCGAACACGTCTACGCCCGCAAGTCCCTTACGCTAGAACGTTCGACCAGCACGCCTGAGACGAGCGTACGGCTCCTGGAGCTCGGGGCTTCCAGACCTGAGACGACCTCATTGAGCGCACGGATGCCCAGCTCACGGTGACGGAACTTCACCGATGTCAAAATCGAATTGGGAATCGTCTTGTAGAGCTCGTCGTCGAAGCCAATCACGGACACGTCGTCGGGCACGCTCAGTCCTTTGTCATGCAGGGCCATCATCACGCCGTTTGCCATGCAGTCGTTAGCAGCGAGGACCGCCGTGCAATCGGGTTTATCGGCAAGCACAAGGCCCGCGGCATAACCACTATCCGCATTCCAATCGCCTTGCAGAGGCTCGGGCGGCTCAATGTCACGCGCCTCGAGTGCCGCACGCCAACCTTTCATACGGCACTGGCTCGACAGCGACTCTTTCTTACCCGAAACGAAATACACGTTCTTGTGACCATGATCCAAGAAGTACTCGCACGCCATGCGCGCGCCGCCCTCTTGGTCGTCACTGACGGTGGAGCAGGTAGGATGTTCCATCGGTGTGATAATCACCGTCTTGAGGTCCTTCGGTGCCTCAAAGGTATCAAAGTCATCGACCATCTGACGCAGGTTGAAGATCATGCCATCGACAGGCAGCTGCGACATCCTGCGCGCCGCATCGGCAAGGGTCATCTTCTCCCCTGCGCGCTTCTTAATCATCGTGAGCGCAAAGCCGCGTTCTTCGGCGGCATCGGCGATACCGTCAATCATGTCCACGGCACCGCCCGACAAGTGGAACAGCACGACGCCGATGCACCCGTAACGGCCCAACTTGAGCGAACGCGCGGCAAAGTTGGCTCGAAACCCGAGCGCCTCCATGGCCGAATGAACCTTATCGCGTGTCGACTCTCGCACGCTATCGGGCTCGTTAATCACGCGCGAAACCGTCTTGAGAGAAACACCAGCGGCAATCGCCACATCATTCATTGAGACATTTTTCTTGTCCATCGTTGCCACTACTTCTCCAGTCGGTTTTGCATCGCTTGTTTTTTGTGTTCTAGCATACACTACCTGCCCGACTGACAAATCAGCCGTTTATCGGACAATATCGACCGTTCACCCGTAAATCCTTGTTGCTCTTCCAAAAATGTCTTACGTTGTCATTAACGAAATGACAACGTTGTCATTTCGCAATGCCTTCCTTAAGCAGGAAGGCTTCCGGGCAGTCCTGACCATCCATCGACGACCAGTTCCATCCACATGCATCGCGCATCAAGTAGCAAAGGAGCTCTATGGACGCCATCGTAAAGATGCTCGAAAAGCATCAACCGTTCTTTGAGAAGATCTCGAGGAACATATACCTCCAGGCCATCAAGGACGGATTCCTTGGGTGCATGCCCATTGTCCTCACCTCTTCGATCTTTCTGCTCATTGCCACCCTTCCCGGCGTAGTCGGCATCACGCTGCCCCAGCCGCTCATCGACTGGTGCAACAAGCTCTACAACTTCACCATGGGTGTCATGGGCATCATGGTTGCCGGCACCACTGCCAAGAACTTCACGGCGTCCATGAACCGTCGCATGCCCGCCGGCAAGGTGCTCAACGACGGCTCCACCATGGTTGCCGCCCAGTGCAGCATGCTGCTGCTCGCTGTTACGCAGTTCACCACCAAGTTCAACGGCTCCGAGCTTTCGGTCTTCGATTGCACTAGCATGGGTACGCGCGGTCTGTTCTCGGCCTATATCGCCGCATTCATTACCGTGTGGGTCTATAAGTTCTGCGTCTCGCGCGATCTGACCATTAAGCTGCCCAAGGAGGTTCCGGGCGCCATCGCTCAGAACTTCCGCGACATCATCCCCTTCGGTGGCGCTGTCATCATCTGCGGCATCATCGATGTCGTCGTGCGCAACCTCATGGGCGTTCCGTTCTCCGAGCTGCTCATCAAGCTGCTCTCCCCGCTCTTTACTGCAGCAGAGACCTACCCCGGACTCATCCTTATTCAGGCAGCCACCGCGTTCTTCTGGTTCATCGGCGTTCACGGCCCCTCGATCGTCCAGCCGGGCATCGACCCCATCCGTCTTGCCAACCAGGCCGAGAACCTGCAGGTTCTGCTGGCCGGTGGTCACCCCGCCCACTCCCTCACCTTTAACATGTCGCTCGTGGGTGAGTTCGGCGGCACCGGCGCCACGTTCATCGTGCCGCTTCTGCTGATTCTCTTTATGAAGTCCAAGCAGCTCAAAGCCGTCGGTAAGGCCTCGATTGTTCCTGTTGCCTTCGCCGTCAACGAACCGCTGCTCTTTGGCGCGCCGATGATCCTTAACCCCTACATGCTCGTCCCCTTTGTTGCCGCCGGCTGCGTCAACGTGAGTGTTGCCAAGTTCTTTATCGATAACGTGGGCATGAACGGCTTCTCCTTCGTAGTGCCTTGGGCCACCCCCGCCCCCATCGGCATTTTCATCACCACGAACTTCCAGCTTATTGCCCTGGTATTTGTCGCGATCATCATCTTGCTGGACGCCATCATCTACCTGCCATTCTTGAAGGCATACGATAAGCTGCTCTGCGACCAGGAGGCCGAGCGCGCCGCCGAGCTGGGTCTCGAGTCCGATGGTGCCGCCACCATCGCCGCCAGCACCTCTGCGCCCGCTGCCGAGCAGACCGCCGCTGCCGTCGAGCCGACCGCCGCTGCCGCCGACAGCAAGCCTGCCGCCGAACAACCCGAGCCTGCCGCCGATGCATCCGCCAAGAAGGACGTCGATGGCCTGAAGGTCCTCGTCCTGTGCGCTGGCGCCGGCACCTCCGCCATGCTTGCCAACGCCATCAAGGAAGGTGCCGCGCAGACCGGAGAGAACATCGCTTCCTCTGCCGGTGCCTATGGTCAGCACACTGCCATCATGGATCAGTACGACGTTATCGTGCTTGCCCCGCAGGTCCGTAGCTACTACAACGACATGAAGGCCGACACCGATCGCCTGGGCATTAAGCTGCTCGCCCCGCGCGGCAAGGAATATATCGACCTTACCCGCGATCCCGCTGGCGCCATCAAGTGGCTCCGCGAGAACCTCGACTAGCTCCTCCCTCTGTTGGTGCCCGGATCCCCAGTTCGGGCACCTCTCCCTATTCCTATCCCACAGAAAGGATGACTCATGACCAACCCCATGCAGTTCCCCGACGGCTTTGTGTTTGGCGGCGCCACCGCCGCCTACCAGGTTGAGGGCGAGACCCGTACACACGGCAAGGGCAAAGTGCCCTGGGACGATTTCCTGGCTGCTCAGGGCCGTTTCTCCCCCGACCCCGCAAGCGATTTCTACAACAAGTACCCGGTCGATATCGACCTGTGCCAGCGCTTCGGCATCAACGGTATCCGTGTCTCCATCGCTTGGAGCCGTATCTTCCCCAACGGCACTGGTGAGATTAACCCCGAGGGCGTCGCCTTCTATCACGAGCTTTTTGCCACCTGCAACAAAGCCGGCGTTATCCCCTATGTCACGCTCGATCACTTTGATACGCCCGAGGCCTTTTACCAGGACGGCGGCGAGGGCTTCCTGACGCGCACGACGATTGACGCCTTTGTCGAGTACGCCAAGTTCTGCTTTGCTGAGTTCACCGAGGTCAAGCACTGGTTTACCTTTAACGAGATTCCCGCGACCGCCGAGGGCAGCTTTATCGTTGGCAACTGGCCGCACGGCGAGAAGTATCGCCTGGACAAGGCCTTCCAGCTCATGCACAACATGATGGTGGCCCATGCCAAGGCTGTCGTCGCCTTCCATGAGGGCGGCTTTGAGGGCGAGATCGGCATCGTCCAGAACCTGGAGCCCAAGTATCCCCTCGACCCCAACAATGCCGCCGACTGCGAGGCGGCTCGCATGGCCGACGTCATCAACAACCGCTGGGTACTCGACGCCACCTTCCGCGGCCACTATGCAGCCGACACCATGGAGGCTGCGACCAAGCTGGCCCATATCGCCGGCGGCGAGCTCGACGTCCGCGACGAGGACATCGCCGCGCTGACCGCCGCGCTCCCCTATAACGATTGCCTGGGCGTCAACACCTACAAGTGCCAGTTCCTGCGTGCCGCCGAGGGCGAAAACGACATCAACCACAATGGCACCGGCGACAAGGGCTCCTCGCGCTGGTTCCTCAAGGGCGTTGGTGAGTCATGTGTGCGCGAAGGCGTACCCACCACCGATTGGGACTGGATCATCTATCCCGAGGGCCTGTACGATCTGCTGCTGCGCATTAAGAACGATTACCCCAACTACAAGAAGATCTACATCACCGAGAACGGCATGGGCTATAAGGACGACTTCGAGGACGGCTTTATCGACGACGCCCCTCGTATCGACTACATGCGCCAGCATCTCGCATGGATCCTCAAGGCAATCGACGGCGGCGTGAACGTCGACGGCTACTTTGTGTGGTCGCTGCAGGACCAGTTCTCCTGGACCAACGGCTACAACAAGCGCTACGGCCTGTTCTACATCGACTTTGAGACCCAGAAGCGCTATCCCAAGGCGAGCGCGTACTGGTACAAGAACGTCGCGGAGACCGGCCTGCTCATGGCCTAACTTTTGCCGCATACCCCCTGTCGGCCGCATGCGAATCCCTCCACGGGTTCGCATGCGGCCTTTTTGTTTTGGTGGGCCCGAGCGGATCATTCGTCTCGATCTGTAACATCTAGCCGAATTTTTTGGTCCCAGCTGTTACAGATCGAGACAAACAGAACGCCCGAGCAGAAATATCTAAATCTGCAACACGTAGCCCACTTTCGACCGTCTACCTGTTACAGATCAAGACAATAAGATAGTCAAATCCAAACTTTCCAAGCAGTTATGAAGCATGGTTTCTAGTTTTCGGTATCACGAACATACTTTCGGTATCATTTAATGGTATTATGATATCGAAAGTATGTTCGTGATACCGAAAGGAGCCGCATGCGCCAGTTCGATTACACCACAGTCCCAGCGGAACTCGAAGCAACCCCAATCACCAACCTCCTCCTCTCGATACGCGAGCATAAAGGCCGACAGCTTGTTCTGAGTCATGTCAAACCCGAACTTCTATCGTCCCTTATGGAGGAAGCTAAGATCCAAAGCACCCAATCCTCCAACGGACTTGAAGGAATTGTTACCACCCAAAAAAGACTCAAAGCAATCATGGCGTATTCCGCCAAGCCAAGCTCCCGCGCAGAGGAAGAAATCGCTGGATACCGAGATGCGCTGTCGCTTATCCACGAGCAGCACGATTTCATTCCCGTAACGCCATCGGTCATTCTGCAGTTGCATCGTGACCTCATGGCGCACACGGCAATCTCGTATGGAGGCCATTGGAAAGATGGCGATAACGAAATCGTCTCCATTGACGATCAAGGTAATCGATTTGTGCACTTTAGGCCCCCTTCGGCTCTAGCAACCCCGGGACTTATTAAAGAAGCCTGCCAGTCCCTCAACGATGCTTTATCTCGCCAAGTTTGCGATCCCCTCCTTATATCGCTCCGCTTTATCTTCGATTTTGTCAGTATTCATCCCTTCAACGATGGCAATGGCAGGATGAGCCGGCTCCTTACAACGCTGCTGCTCGAAAAGACTGGATACGACGTTGCGCGTTACATCAGCATCGAACGACTTATTGAAGACAACAAAGCGCTTTACTACAACGCCCTCGCTGCAAGCTCCACTGGATGGAATGAAAATCAAAACACCGAAGCACCCTTTATCCGTTTCATGCTCGGAACAACCCTGGCCGCCTACCGACAGCTCGAACAGCGTACCTTAATTGAATCAAGCACTCGTCCCATGTCGAAGCAAGCGCGCATCGCCGTTCTATTTCAACAGAGACCCGGCGTCATTAAGAAATCAGACATCCGATCCAACTGCCCCGATATCAGCGAGGTTACCGTTAAACGAACCCTCAGTCAGCTTGTTAGTTGCAGCGCAATCGAAAAAACAGGGGCGGGTCGTTCGACGGGCTACATACTCAAAGACGTCCATGCTCTAGAACTATTCTTGCAATCCACAATACCCGATAGCGAGGCCGCAATAACAAAAGAGGCTCCAAAGGATAAGCTCCTTGAACGTGTAAGCCACGCCGAGGATGAAAGCAGAGAGGGGCTCTATGAAGACTACGATTCATTCTCAAGGGACATAAAGACGAAATACGGAGTCTAGTCATATCCCAGAATAGCCTCATCCTTGTTGCCCAAAATTATTTGCGCGTCATTGTGAAGCGATAATCCCCGCGCCGGCAGGGGGGCAGAAGTATCGCCCGCCGATTTTGCTGGAGTCGGCGATCAGATAGCGCGAGTCCGCTTTGCTAAAAGCGAGCTGCTGGATACGGCCCTCGTCCATGTTGGACGTGGACACGTCGCCGTCCAGAATGCCGTTGGCACCGATAAACGCCGTGTCAATCCCTAGTGTGCGCAGGGTATCCTCGGCCATGGGGCCCACAAAGGCGGCGGTGCGGCGACGGTACATGCCGCCCACCGGGCACAGCTCGCAATCCTCGCGCGCCTCGAGCAGGCTAAAGGCCGAAAGCGAATTGGTCACATAGATGGAAGACAGTTTGTCGGTGACTCGAAGAGCGCCAATGCGATCTCACGACGGTTGCGCGCATTGTCTCAATTAGATACTCAACGAAATACGGCCCCGCAGCTCAATAAGCTGCGGGGCCGTACCATACACCGACGAATCAACGACGAAGTGCATCCACTATTTGGCCAGCTCCTGAACGATCCAGTCAATTGCACCTTCGGGATCGTTGGTAAGGTCGATATACTCCTTGCCCCTTGTGGTGAGCAGTTTAATTCCAAGGCGATCGGTATCGGCCTTCATAGCGTCATAGTACATGCGTGCCTGGGGCGCCAGAACAATCACGTTGTACTGATCCATCGTCTCATAGTGGCTTCCGTACGCACCGGACTGAGAAACCAGATCGATACCCTTAGCAGCGGCACCTTCGCGAAGAGCATTTGCCAAGAGAGTCGAAGTGCCGGCACCCTGGCAAAGCACAAGCACGCGGATCTGCTCCGCCTTGTCCTTTACCGCCTCGAGAGCTTTTGCGACATTTTCCTGTGCGGCAATAGCATCTGCATCCGAGGTTCCTGCAGTCTCCTTTGCAGACTCTTCCAAACAAAGCTGATGGTCATACGCCTTGCAGAACGGATAGTAAATCACAAAGTCAACGACCAACAGCACTGCCATCAATACGAGAGAACGCAGATCGAGACCCGTGGTGAGGAACGCACCAATTGGGCCGGGAAGCGCCCACGGCATGGTATACATGGGGGCGTTCATTCCAATGACGTCAATGAAAAATTTACCGATAATGGCGTTGACCATAGGAGCCACTAGGAAGGGCACGAACATATAGGGATTGAGAACAATCGGCATACCGAAGATAACGGGCTCGTTAACTCCAAAAATCACCGGGATAATCGATGCCTTGCCCATGGCTTTAAGCTGCTTGGAGCGCATAAACATGATCAGGATAATAGGAACGATGAACGTGCAGCCAGAACCGCCCAGACCGCCGATGAAGCTTGTAAAGTCCTGCGTGAGAGCAATTGACGGGTGTCCACCTGCTTGGAAAACCTCAAGATTGGTAACGGTATTGCCGTAGAGCGCAGCATTGATCGGACTCATGACAACCGAAGCACCGTGGATACCCATAAATTGGAAAAGCGCGACCGCGCCTTCGATAAGCGCCATGCCAGGATAGGTGTCGACCGCGGAGAACAGCGGCGAGATGAGAGCGGATACCAAATTGGCGAACGGCACAGCAAGCAGCTTGCGGCTCGCAAGATCGATAAAAGCGCACGCAAGGATCGAAAACCCAAATGCAAAGATATCGCGAAAACTCTGCGCAATAGAGCCAGGGACCTCTTTGGGAAGCTTGATCGTCACATTATGGCTAATGCACACCTTATAGATATTAACGGTCAAGAATGCGGCTACGAACGCAGCGAGAAAACCCTTGGTTCCCATATAGCCGGTTTCAAAAACAGATGTATCTGCTCCGCCAATCGAGACAACATCGTTCGTCACCGATAGCAAGAGCATGCCGCACATGGCACAAACCATGCACGAGGTGGGGTTGAGAGATTTGCCCGAAGGCATGCGACGGTTCATCGACATTGCAAGTGAGCTCGCCGTGGTGCCGGCCACCATAATGCCAAGAAGCCCCATGGTATATGCATAGATTTTATTGAAGAAATCCAGCACCTCAGACGGAAGCGCGATGCCTACATAGGCGGGGAGCGTCGAAAGAAGAAGGAACAGGCTCGAGAACAGCACGATTGGCATGTTCGAGAGAAAGCCATCCTTGATCGCCACCAGATAAATGTTCCTCGAGATTTTGTCGAAGAGGGGCTGGTGTTTTTCAAGGAATTTGACGATAGCGTCCATAACACATCCTTTCATGATTCCCGGGCACACAACGATTTATCCGGACTCAACCGTCGTCGTCCCCGTTTGTATCCACTTATGTAAGTGAATACGTTCTTGTGCGAAATGTAATATCATTTGTGCGATTTGTCATAACCAATTCTTTTTCCGCTTTGTCGATATGTCAAGAATTCAAATACTTATTCGGTGAACGGTAGTTGATTAATATAAGGTTTTACCAGCTAAAAGCTATTTTTTCCGAGCAGTACAATAAGTTTGCAACCGTTCACCGATTGGATATAACATATTGAATATATTGTTGTAACAATATTAGAGACAATGTCACAAGCCTGTCGTTCTAGTCAAAGGAAGTAACAATGCCCAAACGATTACTGAATATGTCCGCATCCGATTTTGCCGCCACGTCACCCATGGATCTAAAGCAGGCAATTCTGGCTTCCGAGGGACGTACCATCATGGCGGAAAACGTACCCTCTTCCCAATTTCTCGGCGGCGTTACTAATGCAGAAATCGAACGTGCCGCAGGTGCCGACCTGCTTCTGTTTAACGCGCTCGATGTGTTCGATCCAGTTATTGCCGGTATTCCAGATGATCTCAATGAAAACCCGGTCACTTGGGTGAAGCGAGCATGCGGAAGGCCCATTGGCGTCAATCTGGAGCCAGTTGATAACGAGGCAGAGATGTCTGAATCCCGAACGGAAATCCCCATGGGTCGTCGCGTCTCTCCCAAGACCTTAGAAAAGGCTAACGAACTCGGATTTGATTTTATCTGCCTGACGGGCAACCCTGGAACCGGCGTCTCCAACGATGCAATCGCCCATTCGATTAAACTCTCCAAAGAGCATTTCAACGGCCTGGTCATAGCCGGAAAAATGCATGGAGCAGGCGTTGCGGAACCTGTCATGACGCTCGAAATTGCGCGCAAGTTTGTTGACCTCGGCGTCGATATCCTTCTCGTGCCAGCCCCCTACACCGTCCCTTGCTTCCAAGAAGCAGACCTGCGCGCCATCGTAGACTTTGTACGATCCCACAACGTAGGCAAGTCAATTGAAGAGAAGGTTCTCGTCATGGCGGCGAACGGGACGAGTCAAGACTCCTGCGACAGCGAGACCATTAAGAAAATAGGTCTTGCAGCAAAAGCAGCCGGCGCTGACCTCCAACATATCGGGGACTCCATGAACGGTATTTGCCTGCCCCAGAATATCTTCACGCTCGGACAAGCCCTTCGTGGATACAGGCATCAGATCGTCATGCTGAGCCGCTCTGTGATACGTTAAGGTTACCTTGCCCACGTTACATCCCGACTGAGGCAACCATCAGGTATAACCAACATGCAAACTGAGGCTCTAATGCTCGATACACACGAAAAACGGCCACTCTATTTACAGCTCACCGACGCGCTGCTCAAGCAGATCGTCGATGAATATCAAGCAGACGATAAACTTCCGACAGAAATGGAACTCTGCGACGAATACGCCGTAAGCAGAACAACCGTCCGACTTGCCATGAGTGAGCTGGAGCGTCGTGGAAGTATCTATCGAATCCAAGGTAAGGGATCGTTTGTTGCACCGAAACGCGTTAGCGAGCTCAATTCACTTTTAGACTTTGACTTTGCAAGCCATTGCGATGGCGTTGATCCGGATGCCATCACCAAACATTTCGGCGGCCTCACATCAGGTCGTCCAATTTCCGTAATGATGCTCCAACAATTTGGATGTCAAAGTCGCGATGAAATTCAGCGTCTTGAATTGACCTACGAACTTGAAGGCAGCTTCATAGGCGCTGATACGTTCTTCATTTCAAAGTCGCGCGTTCCGAATAACCAGTTAGATTTTCAGGCATTTAGCAGAATCATGGACGACTTGTCCAAGTCTATCCAATCTGTTAGGGAAAGCTATAGAGCACGTCAGCTTAGCGATTCCGAAGCCAGTAATTATGGTGTTGCAAAACTTCCGGTCATCGAACTGACTCATTATGCTTACGACTCCGGAGGCAAACTAATCTCAATTGTCTGCCGCACCGTCTTAACTGGGCGGGTCCCTTATCAAAACTTTATTTTCAAGTCCTAATGTTCTTTTTCTTTTGTCTCGATCTGTAACACGTAGCCGAGTTTTTAAGTCCTAACCGTTACAGATCGAGACAAACAAGGTAGACCCCGCCGAATTGTCTCAATCTGTAACACTAAGACCGGTTTTGGACGTCTAGATGTTACAGATTGAGATGAATGCACAGGCCAATATCCCCAATCTAAATCTGTAACAACTAGCTGAATTATTCGGTCCTAGCTGTTATAGATCGAGACAAACGGAATAGGCCGGGTCAAAAATCTCAATCTGTAACATCTGGTTGGTGGTTTCACCCCTACCTGTTACAGGTTGAGACGATTTGATAGTGGAGTCCTTATTTGCGCGTCATATCGCGTAGCGCTGACACGCTGGTTTCCACAATGACAGGAGGTAAAAGTCCTCCCGCATCACCCGTTGGCAATCCCGTAGCGATAACTAGCAAATAACCTGCGTGTGTTCCTCGATGGCGGCACGATCCTCGGCGGCGATGCCCGGCTCGCACACCACGGCGTCCAAATTGTCCAGGCGGCAGAAGGTGTAGAAGTCGCGCTTGCCGATCTTGCTGGAGTCGGCGATCAGATAGCGCGAGTCGGCCTTGCTAAAGGCGAGCTGCTGGATGCGGCCCTCTTCCATATTGGATGTAGACACGTCGCCGTCCAGAATGCCGTTGGCACCGATAAACGCCGCGTCGATGCCCAGCGCACGCAGGGTATCCTCGGCCGTTGGTCCCACAAAAGCGGCGGTGCGGCGACGGTACATGCCGCCCACCAGGCACAGGTCGCAGTCTTCGCGCGCCTCGAGCAGGTTAAACACCGAAAGCGAATTGGTCACAATGCGCAGGCGAAACGCCGGCAGCATCGAGGCCATCTGCTCAACCGTGGTGCCCGTGCCCAAAAAGATGGTCGAGCCTTCCTCGATAAGCTCCACAGAACGGCGCGCAATCTGCAACTTTTCCTCGGCATGCTTCGTGCGCTTTTCGCTGTGCGAATACTCATGGCGCAGCATAGCGTGTGGACGGCCCTGCGCACTGCGGGCTCCGCCGTGCACGCGCTCGATCTCGCCCAGGCTCGCAAGCTCCTCAAGGTCACGGCGGATCGTCATATCCGAGACACCTAACGCATCCGAAATCTCCTTGACCGAGACCGTTCCCTGTTCCTCGAGCAGCTGCCGAACCTTATCCTGTCGCTCCGCTTTAATCACGATGAGTCCTCGCTGTTCCACGCTCACGTCAATTCAAACAATAACGAACAAATTGTATCAGACTCGCGCGCGTCAGAAATGAACGCCCGCACAGCTCCAATCATCACTTTTTTGAGAAAAATACCCCCTGCTTTAGTGGGGTGTAGTGATAATCTCGCCTGTTCGCGCTACAGTTTGTCGGAAATACCTCGATGTTAGGAACCAAATGATCACTTCCGAGCTTTTCGGCACCGCGCCGTGCGGTACCCCCGTTCATCGTTACACCCTCAACGGGCCCGAGATCTGCGTTCGCATTATGGACTATGGCGCCACCGTGCTTGGTGTCGACGTGCCCGACATTCCCGGCAACGTGCGCGATGTGGTGCTGGGCTTCGATAAGCTCGAGGATTACTTTGACAACCCCGCCTGCTTTGGCGCGACCATCGGCCCCGTGGCAAACCGCACCGCGGGCGCCACGATCACCATCGCCGGCACGGACTGGCATATGCCCGCCAACGAGGGCGCCAACAACCTGCACAGCGATCTTGAGCACGGCCTGCATAAACGCGTGTGGGACGTTGAGCTCGACGAGGCCCATAACGCCGTGCGCATGACCACCTCGCTTGAGGATGGCGAGCTGGGCCTGCCCGGCAACCGCACCTTTACGGCCGTGTTTACCGTGACGCGCACCGGCGTCTTTCGCATCGAGTACGGCTGCGAGAGCGACCGCGCCACCTACGTGTCCATGACCAACCACACGTACTTTAACCTTGCCGGTCATAACGCCGGCATGGACTGTGAGCACTTCTTTGTTACCAACGCTGCCCACTACCTGCCCATCAACGAGCAGAACATCCCCACCGGCGAGATTGCTCCGGTCGAGGGCACGCCGTTTGACTTCCGCGAGCTGCGCCCTGTCGCTCCTGGCATGGAAGCCGACGATCCACAGATTAAGCAGGCACGCGGCTACGACCACTGCCTGTGCATCGATGACTATCAGTACGGTCGCAACCTGCGCCGCGCCCTGCATGTCGAGGAGATGTGGACCGGCCGCGAGCTGGACTACTACACCACCGCCCCGGGCGTGCAGCTCTACACCGGCAACTGGCTGGGCGACGAGCACGCCAAGGACGATGCCAACTATGGCTGGGGCGCCGGCTTTGCCCTCGAGGCAGAGATGTACCCCGACACGCCGCACCAGCCGCTGTTCCCGCAGGGCATTGTGGGCCCGGGTCACCCCTACAGCAATGTGATCGAATATCACTTTATGAGGCACTAAGCCCACAGCGCGACATATCGCACAGCAGCGCCCGCCGGCACCACCGCCGACGGGCGTTTTTCTATCCAGTCGAACGCCCGCTCGTTCGCCGCGTGGGTCGGCCTGACGCCCTCCGAGCACTCCAGC
>CABQJU010000011.1:0-59566 GCA_902464575.1 uncultured Collinsella sp. | reverse complement strand
CGTAGCGGGTGGTTTAAAGCTGGCCGCTGCGCGGCCAGCGGACTAAAGTCTTGAACGAAAAGAGCCCCGAGCTCATATGAGCTCGGGGCTCTTTGTGCCGCACATCTATGAGAGAAGAAATTCGATGCGTACGGACGCTACTCCATGAAGCCGCCCTGGGATGGCGGCAACCTCGTCAATGGGGTCAGGTTTACATGCACCAAGTTGGTGCAAAGTAACCTGCCCTCACGCAACAAGGGGCCGGCTAGAGTTCGCAGGCAGCCTTGTAGCCATCGCCGATGGCATCGCGGATGTTGCCACACTTGTTGGCATCGCCCAGCACGTGGGTGGCAACGCCGGCAGCGGCAAGGTCGTCGGCCAACTTGGTATTGGGACGGTAGCCCATCGCCAGCACCAGCGTATCGGCACCGGTGATGGTGTGGACCTCGCCGTCCTTTTCGTAGCTGATGGTGTCCTCGGTGATCTCGGTCACCTTGGCCTCGGTCAGCACGTGGACGCCCTTGGAGAGCATGCGCGTGATGAGCACCGCGCGACCGGCACCGCCCTCGTTGGCAGCGAGCGTCTTGGTCATCTCGATGACGGTGACATCGCGATTGGCCGGCGACAGGTCGTTGACCAGCGGGGCCAGGTAATCTGCTGTCTCGCAACCGACGGTGCCGCCGCCCACGATGACGATCTTCTTGCCCGGGAAAGCCTTGCCACCCAGCAGGTCGTCAGCCGTCATAACCTGCTTAAAGCCCTGCATGAAGGCCGGGGCGATGGGCTCAGCGCCATAAGCCAGGACAACCTCGTAGCCCGCGTAGTCGCGCTGAATGTCCTCGGCCGAGAGCTCGGTACCAAAGACGCACTTCACGCCCGCCTCGGCCAGACGACGATACTGGTACTTGATCACGCGGGTGAGCTCCTGCTTTGCCGGCGGAACGGCCGCGATGCGCATCTCGCCACCCGGCTCGTCCTGCTTATCCACGAGCACTACGTTGTGGCCGCGCTTGGCAGCAATGTAGGCTGCCTCCATGCCCGCAGGACCAGCGCCCACAACCAGCACGTTCTTGACCTCGTCGGCAGGCTCGTAGCCGGCCTCGTCGCGCTCAACATCGGGATTGACGGTGCAGGAGATGCGCTTGCCAAACATAATGCCGTTCAGGCAGCGCAGGCAGCCGATGCAGGGGCGGATGTCGTCGGCGTTGCCGGCAGCGGCCTTATTGCAGAACTCGGCATCGCACAGGTTGGCGCGGCCCATCATGCAGATGTCGGCAGCGCCGTCCTCGATCAGCTCCTCGGCGATCCAGGCCTCGTTGATGCGGCCGACGGTGGCGACAGGAATGTTGACGTGCTTTTTGATCTCGCGCGAGCAGGCAGCGTGCGAGGCCTGCTGGGTACCGGCGGCAGGAATCGCGGAACCGCGCTTGATGGTGGTGCCGCCCGAGACATGAATCATGTCGACGCCGGCCTTCTCCAGGCGACGCGAGACGTAGATCATGTCGTTGAGGGTCAGACCGCCATCGGTGTACTCGTCGCCCGAGATACGGACGTCGATGATAAAGTCCTTGCCGCAGCGCTCGCGAATCTCGGCGATGACCTCGAGCAAGAAGCGCATGCGGGCGTCGAGCGAGCCGCCGTACTCATCGGTACGCTTGTTGTAGAGCGGGGTCAAAAAGCCGCCAAGCATGCCGTGGGCATGCGCCGCATGGACCTCGACGCCATCGACGCCAGCCTTTTGCATACGCACAGCGGCGTCGCCAAACTGATGCGTGAGCTCGTGAATCTCGTCGACCGTGATAGGACGCGGTGCCTCACGGGCATAGGACGGTCCCACGAAGGACGGAGCGATCAGGCGCGGCGTGCCCGGAATGTTAAAGGCCATGTAGGCGGGGTGGAAGAGCTGCGGCATGATCTTGCAGCCATACTCGTGGACGGCCGCGGCGAGCTTTTCCCAGCCGGGGATAAACGTGTCGTCGTAGCAGCACATGTCACCCGGCAGATAGGTATAGGTGGGCTCGACCGTCACGACCTCGGTGATGATCAGGCCCACGCCGCCCTTGGCGCGGGCACGGTAATGATCGACCAAGTCGTCGGTCACATAGCCATGATCGGCCAGGTTGGTGGATACCGGCGGCATAAAGACGCGGTTCTTGACCTCGGTCGTACCGACCTTGATCGGGCTAAAGAGCATCGGATAGGCGGAGGACTCCATACAGGGTTCCTTTCATTTGAGCCGCTCGGCGGCAATTGCTGACTTATCTATCGTACCAGCAACCACACGGTACCCGACCGCACGCACTCCCCCAGTCTCTGCTCAACCCCCAAAAAGTTGCGGTGGAATACGGAGTAGGTGAGGCTTTTGACAGGCAAAACAGTCCGTATTTCACCGCAACTGATGGGCGGGGTGGACTTGAGGGCTCAGATAGCCAGTCATGCCCTCATCCGCCACTCCCTCACCTACAGCGCGCCGTCCAGCATAAGGTTCACCTTGAGCACGTTGACCGTGGACTCGCCAAACACGCCCAGGAATCGGCCCTTGGTGCACGCGGCGATGATGTCGCGCACCTCGTCCTCACTTTTGCCCGTGGCCTTGGCAAGGCGCGGGACCTGGTACTCGGCGGCATCGGGAGAGATCTCGGGGTCGAGCCCTGAGCCGGAACACGTCACCAGGTCGACGGGCACAGCGTCCATATCGGCATCGGGGTTGGCGGCGCGGATCTTCTTCACGCGCGCATCTATCAGCTGCCGATACTCCTCACTCGCCGGGGACAGGTTGGACGGGGCACCATACGCCATGAGCTCGCCGCCTTCGCCTTCGACGATTGACACGTTCTGGATACGACCCCACATGTGGGCTTCGTCATCGAAGTTCTGGCCGATGAGCTCGGAACCCACAACCTTGCCGTCGACCGTAATGAGTGAACCGTTCGCCTGATACGGGAACGCAACCTGGGCGATGCCGGTCACGACGAGCGTATAGCCCAGGCCGCAGACAACGGTAAACAGCGCGAACACGCCCAGTGCGCGCGATGCAACACCTTTGAACATACAAACCTCCACTTACATAATGCCGCAGAACGCGAGCAGCATGTCGATGAGCTTGATGAATACGAACGGGGCAACGATGCCGCCCAGACCCCACACGAGCAGGTTGTGGATCAGCAGCCGTCCGGACGGTACCTCGCGGTACTTAACGCCCTTCAGCGCGGCCGGGATCAGCGCGACGATAACGAGCGCGTTATAGATGATGGCCGAAAGAACCGCGGACAGCGGGCTTGCCAGACCGAGGATGTTGAGAGCGTCCAACCCGGGGTAGATCGGCGAGAACAGGGCCGGGATGATAGCGAAGTACTTCGCCATGTCGTTGGCCACCGAGAAGGTCGTGAGCGAACCGCGGGTCATGAGCAGCTGCTTGCCGATACGCACGACCTCGATGAGCTTGGTGGGGCTGGAGTCGAGGTCGACCATGTTGCCGGCCTCCTTGGCAGCCTGGGTGCCCGTGTTCATGGCCACGGCGACGTCGGCCTGGGCCAGAGCGGGCGCGTCGTTGGTGCCGTCGCCGGTCATGGCGACCAGGTGCCCCTCACGCTGGAACTCGCGGATCTTCTCGAGCTTGCCTTCAGGGGTGGCCTCGGCCAGGAAGTCGTCAACGCCAGCCTCGGCGGCGATTGCCGCAGCGGTGAGCGGGTTGTCGCCCGTCACCATGATGGTCTTGATGCCCATGCGGCGCAGGTCGGCGAACTTCTCCTTAACGCCGGACTTGATGATGTCCTTGAGGTACACAACGCCCAGCACGCGGCAGTTCTTGGTCACGACCAGCGGGGTGCCGCCGGCCTTGGCGATGCGCTCGACGGCCTCGTCGCACTCCTGGGAGAACACGCCGCCGGCTGCCTCCACATAGGTGCGCACGGAATCGGCAGCGCCCTTGCGGATCTCATTGCCCTCGTAGTTCACACCGGACATGCGGGTCGCCGCGGTGAAGGGGATGAACTCCATACCCTTATCCTCAAGTGTGCGGCCGCGCAGACCGAACTGCTCCTTGGCGAGCACGACGATGGAACGGCCTTCAGGGGTCTCGTCGGCCAGCGAGGAAAGCTGGGCGGCATCGGCCAGCTCCGCGGGATCGATGCCGTCGACCGGGATGAACTCGGCGGCTTGGCGGTTACCCAGGGTGATGGTGCCGGTCTTGTCGAGCATGAGGATGTCGACGTCGCCGGCGGCCTCGATGGCGCGGCCGGACATGGCCAGCACGTTGGCCTCGTTCAGACGGCTCATGCCGGCGATGCCGATGGCGGAAAGAAGGGCACCGATGGTAGTGGGAGCCAGGCACACGAGCAGCGCCACGAGCGTGGTCACGGCCGTGGGGTTGTCCATGTCGTTAAGACCGACCGAGAAGCAGGAGTAACAATACAGGGCCAGCGTGACCAGGATAAAGACGATGGAGAGGGCCACCAGGAAGATCTCCAGAGCGATCTCGTTAGGGGTCTTCTTGCGCGCGGCACCCTCGACCATCGCGATCATCTTGTCCAGGAAGCTCTGGCCGGGCTCACTGGAAATCTTGACGATGATCCAGTCGGACAGCACCGTGGTACCGCCGGTAACGGCAGAGCGGTCGCCGCCGGCCTCGCGGACTACGGGGGCGGACTCGCCGGTGATGGCGGACTCGTCAACGGAAGCAGCGCCCTCGATGACGTCGCCGTCGCCGGGAATCTGCTCGCCGGCGCGTACGATCACCAGGTCGCCGCGCGTGAGCTCGGTGCCGGGAACGACGGTGAAGTGCTCCTTGTCCTCAACGGACTCGATGCGATGGGCCTCGACATCCTTCTTGGCCGCACGCAGGGAATCGGCCTGGGCCTTACCGCGGCCCTCGGCAAGCGCCTCGGCGAAGTTCGAGAACAGGTCGGTGAGCCACAGGATGACCGCGATGGCGACCACATAGTAGGTGGGCACACCCGCGTCCTGCACACCGAAGATGGAAGCGACGGCCAGGACGGAGGTCATGACGGCGGAAAGCCACACCAGGAACATGACCGGGTTTTGAATCTGGACGCGAGGATCCAGCTTGGCAAACGAGTCGCGGACCGCGCGGCCCATCATGTCTTTTTGCATAGCCATAAATCTGCGCCCTCTTTTACGCAATCATCTGGAAGAACTCGGCAACGGGGCCAAGCGCCAGGGCCGGGAAGAAGCTCAGGGCACCGATCAGCAGAACGATGAACACGAGCAGGAATACGAACATGCCGTTGGTGGTAGACAGGGTACCGGCGCTCTCGGCGACCTTACCCTTCTTGGCCAGCGAGCCGGCGATAGCCAGCGTACCGATGATGGGCATGAAGCGGGCGAACAGCATCTCGAGGCCGAGCATGACGTTGATCCAGGGAATGTTGCAGTTCATGCCTGCAAACGCCGAGCCGTTGTTGCCGCCGCATGAGGTGAAGGCATACAGCACCTCGGAGAAGCCGTGCGCGCCACCATTGTTGAGCTGGTCGGCAAGACCGGGCACCATGCAGGCGATGGCCGAACACACCAGAATGGCAAACGGAGTTGCCAAGCACAGGACAACCGCCCAGCGCATCTCGCCCGGCTCGATCTTCTTGCCCAGGAACTCAGGCGTGCGTCCGACCATGAGGCCGGCGATGAACACTGTGAGGATGGCGAAGCCGATCATGCCGTACAGGCCGCAGCCCACGCCGCCGAAGACGACCTCGCCCAGAGCAATCTGGAGCATCTGGACAAACCCGCCGAGCGGGGTGTAGGAGTCGTGCATGGAGTTGACCGAGCCGTTGGAAGCAGCCGTCGTGAAAGCGGACCAGGTAGAAGAGGAGGCGATACCGAAACGGCTCTCCTTGCCCTCCATGTTGCCGCCGGCCTGGCCGTCGGTCATCTCGATATTGACCGCTCCGCCATCGGCCAGCTGCGGGGTGCCCGCATGCTCGTTGGCGGCAATGATGCCGGTGAAGATCACCAGCAGGATGAACATGGCGGCAAAGATGGCCTTGCCCTGCTTGGTGTTCTTGACGCCGATACCGAAGGTGAAGCAACAGGCGGCCGGGATCAGCAGCAGGCTGGTCATCTCGATGATGTTGGTGAAAGCACTGGGGTTCTCATACGGATGGGCGGAGTTCACGCCGAAGAAGCCGCCGCCGTTGGTGCCGGACTGCTTGATGGCGACCTGAGGAGCCGCGGGACCCTGGGGCAGGAACTGCTCGGTGACCACGCGCGCGCCCTCGACAACCTTGCCGTCGACCTCGACCGTGTCGCCCTCGATCTGGGCGCCGTCGATGACGCTCCAGCCGCCGTCTGCATTAGGCTGGACAGCGACGGGCTCTACGAGCTCGGCCTTCTGAGCCGGCTGGAAGTTGGAGATGACGCCACCGGCAGCCAGGCAGATGCCGAACACGAGGTTCAGCGGGATGAGCACATACAGGACGGTGCGGGTGAGATCGACCCAAAAGGAACCCAGACCCTGCTCCTTGACCTGACGGAAACCGCGGATGAGCGCGAACATGACCGCAATACCGGTGCCGGCGGAAACGAAATTCTGCACGGTGAGACCCATGAACTGCACAAGGTAGGACAGGGTGGTCTCACCGGAGTAGGACTGCCAGTTGGTGTTGGTTATGAAGGAAGCAGCCGTATTGAACGACAGGTCCCATGACACACCCGGCAGGTGCTGGGGATTGCCTGGCAAGAAGGACTGAAACACCTGGAGTGCCACAAGAGCCACGAGGCCGATCCCCGAAAAGACCAGCACGCTCGCCAGATAGCGCCTACACCCCATCTGCTCTGCCGCGTCGATGCGAAGCAGACGATAGACGCCACGCTCCACAGGAGCAATCACAGGCGACAGGAACGTATGCTCACCATCCATGATATGGGCCATGAACCGACCGAGCGGAACGGCCAGGACGACGAGCACGGCAAAGTACAAGATGTACTGAATCGCAGCGTCCATAGTTTACGAATCACTCCTCATCAGAATGTAGATGTAATAGATAAGGAGTCCAATGCAGACGACTCCGATGATGGGAATGAGGATGTCCATTTACCGCCCCTTTCACGCGCGGTCCGATGTCTCGGACGCCTGCTCTCGCAAGCGTCTGGGGACAGTAAACGCTTCTAGGGATTAAAGAGGCGTGAGGGCCGGGGCTCACGACCTTAAGATGCCGTAAAGATGCAGGTAGAAAGCACTATTGCTGCTGCAGTGCGCCTATACTCGACCTCGCGAGCATACAGTGGCGTCTTCACCGCGTATGCACGCATGGACAACGCTTCAGAAAGGCTACGCTATGCAGCGCGACGCATCGGACACTCGCGTCAATCCAGACCTCATCCTCAAGGCAATTGAGAAAGACGAGGTCGCCGATGACGCTCGAACCAGCCGGGGACACCTCAAGATTTTCTTTGGCTACGCTGCTGGCACAGGCAAAACCTATGCGATGCTTCAAGCCGCCCACGCCGCCAAGCGGCGAGGTGTCGACGTCGTCGCGGGATACATCGAGCCGCACGAACGTCCGGCAACTGCCCATCTTGCACAAGGGCTTGAGAACGTGCCCTGTAAACTCATCGAGCACAACGGCATTGCGCTCAGCGAGTTCGATCTAGATGCGGCTATCGAACGCGCCCCTCAGCTCATCCTTGTCGACGAGCTCGCCCATACGAATGCGCCGGGTTCTCGCCACGACAAACGCTATCAAGACGTCGAGGAACTTCTACATGCGGGCATCGACGTCTATACGACCGTGAACGTTCAGCATATCGAGAGCCTAAACGACATGGTTGCATCCATCACCGGCGTTGTCGTGAGCGAACGAATCCCCGACCGTATCTTCGATGATGCCGACCAGGTCGAGCTCGTCGACATAGAGCCCGAAGACCTACTTGAGCGCCTTCGCGCCGGCCTCGTCTACCGTCCCGCACAAGCCGACCGAGCGCAACAGCATTTTTTTACCGTCGAGAACCTCACCGCACTCCGAGAAATCGCGCTGCGCCGCTGCGCCGATCGCACCGGCCACCTCACAGACGCCGCACGCGTGCTGGGAAACCGTGACTACTACACCAGGGAGCGTATCTTAGTCTGCGTCTCCCCGGCGCCGACCAATCCCCGCATCGTCCGTGCCGCCGCACGCATGGCGAAAGCGTTTCGCAGTGAGCTCGTCGCCCTGTTCGTAGAGAGCCCGCGCACGCAAGCCATGAGCGATGATGAGCGCGCCAAGCTTGCAGCCAATATCGCCCTAGCCGAGCAGCTCGGAGCACACATGGAAACCGTCTATGGCGACGACATCGCGTTTCAGATCTCCGAGTTCGCGCGCCTGTCGGGTATTTCGAAGATCGTCATGGGGCGCACGGGCGAGCGCAGCAGCGTCCGTCAGGCCCTCTTCGGCCGCAAATCTCTCGTAGAACAGCTCATAACATTCGCCCCGAACCTCGACATTTACATCATTCCAGAACAGTCGACTCCGCCCTCCCGACCCAAAGGACGCCGCCATGCGCTCGCCCTGCAGCCGCCCAGCAGCCGAAACGTGCTTCGCACGCTGGCCCTCTCTCTTGCCGCCACGGCGATCGGCACGGCTTTCCGCCATCTGGGATTTGCCGATTCCAGCATCATATCCCTCTATATCCTCACGGCCCTGCTGACCGCCGTCACCACGACGGGGCGTATCTGCACGATCGTATCGAGCGTGCTCTCTGTAGTGCTTTACAACTTCTGCTTCGTCACGCCTCTGTTTTCGCTCGCCAGCTACGACCGAAGCTATCTGGTCACGTTCGGCATCATGTTCGCTACCGCTATGGTCGCCGGCGAGTTAACTGCGCGCATCGCCGACAACGCCCGTACATCCGCCGAGAACGCATTCAAAACGCGCGTACTCCTCGAAACGAACCAGCTCTTGCAGCAAGCCCATAGCGCGGAGGAGTGCGCCCGCGTCGCCATGAACCAACTCGTCAAACTGCTAAAACTCGACGTGGTCTTCTACCCCGCCGAACACGGCACGCTCGGCAAGGCGCTCTATGAGTCCGCTGGCACCGAAAACCGATCCGCGTCGCTGCTCACCGACTACGAGCGCGCCGTTGCAACCTGGACCTACACCAACAACAAGCGCGCAGGCGCAAGCACGCGGACCCTGCCTGAGGCGCGCTGTCTCTACCTCGCGGTTCGCACCGGCGACAAGGTATTCGGTGTCATCGGTATCGCCCTGGAGGGGCGCGAGATCGAAGCCTTCGAGCATTCGATCGTCCTATCTATCGTAGGTGAATGCGCCTTGGCGCTCGAAAGCGATCGGGCGGCGCAAGAGCGCGAAGAGGCTGCGGTCTTGGCGAAAAACGAGCAGCTGCGCGCCAACCTTTTGCGCTCCATCGGCCACGATTTGAGGACACCCCTCACGGCTATATCCGGATCTGCGGCTATCCTTCGGAAGAGTGACGAGAAGCTCAGCCTCGAACAACGCTGCGATCTTGCCGATGCCATCTACGACGACTCCCTCTGGCTTATCGATACCGTGGAGAACCTCCTCGCCATCACACGCGTCGAGGACGGCACCATTCGCCTCAACTTTACATCCGAGCTCATCGACGAGGTCATCGAGGCCGCCCTCAGCCATGTCGCCCAAGCATCGCATGGACGTGCCGTCACCATCGAGCACACTGACGACATCCTGCTGGTACGCATCGACGTCCATCTCATCATGCAGGTGCTTACGAATCTCATCATGAACGCCTTCAAATACACGCCCGAGGACTCGACTGTCACCATTAGCGCACGTCGCGAGGGCGCGTTCGTCGTGGTGGACGTCGCAGACGATGGGCCGGGTGTGGCAGACTGCGACAAGCCTCATATCTTTGAGCGCTTCTTCACCTCAAGCAATACGCGGCCCGTGGATTCGCGTCGAAGCATCGGCCTTGGGCTGTCGCTCTGCCGCTCCATCGTGGAGGCGCATGGCGGCGTCATCGAAGTTCGCGACAACCACCCCCATGGGGCCGTCTTCCGTTTTACCCTGCCCGCTGAGGAGATCGAGATTCATGAATAATGCCGCTAAGCCACGCATCCTCCTGGTCGAAGATGACCTGACCGTTCAAAACCTCGTTTCGACCGCGCTTGACCTCCACGGCTATGTCGTGAGCAAGGTTTGCAACGGCCAGGCCGCCATCATGGATGCGGTGTCGCACGGCCCCAGCCTCATCATGCTCGACCTCGGCCTTCCCGACATTGACGGTATCGAGGTCATCACGAAGATCCGAAGCTGGTCGGCAGTCCCCATTATCGTCATTTCAGCGCGCACCGAAGATTCCGACAAGATTGCAGCACTTGACGCAGGGGCAGACGACTACCTCACCAAGCCCTTTTCTGTGGATGAGTTGCTCGCGCGCGTCCGTGCGAATTTGAGGCGCTCCTCGATGGCGTCGAGCGAGTCGACAGAAGCGAGCACGTTCGACAACGGTCCGCTGCATATCGACTACGCCGCGGGATACGCAACGAAAGACGGACGCGAGCTCTCGCTCACCCCAACCGAGTACAAATTGCTCGTCCTTCTGGCGAAAAACGTCGACAAGGTGCTCACCCACACCTTCATCACCCGCGAGATATGGGGCACGAGCTGGGACAGCGATCTGGCGAGCCTGCGCGTGTTCATGCGCACCCTGCGCAAGAAGATCGAGGCAGACCCCTCTCACCCCAAGATGATTCAGACGCACATGGGTGTCGGGTACCGCATGCAGCGTCTCTAGCCCACCCCACAAAAGTGAAAAGCGCCCCGCGAACGGATGCCCGCGGAGCGCTTGGATGTCCGGACCTTATTTGATACCGCGACCCAAGTCTTCGGCGATTTTGTCTACGCCCTTAAGTGCAGCGCACGTCTTTTTGTTGGAGCAATGCCCCGTGCAAACGCCACCCTGAGCGCAGTCGGCGCAGGTGCCCTTGCGGTAGATGCGCACGCACACGGCGACAAACGCAACGCCGATAACAGCCAGTACAACAATATCGATAGGTGCCATAGCAAGCCTCCTCTAGTTAACCAGCACTTACTTTACCCCATTCTCCACCTACCAAATAGGGACAGGTTTATTTTGGTCGGTTTTATCTGCGGAAACGCCACATCTTACTTCTGGAGCAAAGCAATCTGTCCCCCATTGCGTCAAAAAGCCCGAGTGTCACTGAGACACCCGGGCTCGTGGAAAGGGGTTGATCCTTATTCGGACTTAGGCGGAAACTGCAGCGGAAGCAGTGTTGGTCTCGTCCTCGTCGGTCCAAGCGTGCTTGGGCATAGGACGGAAAATCTGGAAGAGCATCGCAACCAGCAGCACGATGGCCACAATCGTCCAGATACCAAACTGTCCAAGAACAAGCAAGTTGTAGAACTGGTTGATGAACAGGCCGATCACCCAAGCGAAGGCGCACTCGTAACCGATGGCGATCGCAGTCCACTTGCCGGAATCCATCTGGTTGCGGATGGTGCCAATGGCGGCAAAGCACGGAGCGCACAGCAGGTTGAAGGCGCCGAAGGCAACGCAAGCGCCCATGGTGGGGAACATGCCGGCAAACGCGGTCCACAGGCTCGGGTCGGTCTCGCCCGCGTCGGCGACGGACAGCAGCGAGCCGGCGGTGGCGACGACGTTCTCCTTGGCGACGAGGCCAGAGACAGTCAGCGCGGTGGCCTGCCAGGTGCTAAAGCCGAGCGGGGCGAAGATCCAAGCGACCAGGTTGCCCAGCATGGCAAGCACGGAGTAGTCCATAAACTCCTCGGGGATGCCGTCCATCGCAGGCAGGAAGCCAAAGGAACCGTTATAGCTACCAAAGTTGGAGAGGAACCAAACGACGACGGTGGACGCAAAGATGACCGTGCCGGCCTTCTTGATAAAGGCCCAGCAGCGCTCCCACACGTGCAGCGCCCAGGAACGGATCGCCGGGAAGTGGTAGGCAGGAAGCTCCATGACAAACGGGGTCGGACGGCCGGCGAAGAGCTTGGTCTTCTTGAGCATGAGGCCCGAGGCGATGACGGCAAAGACGCCCAGGAAGTAGAAGAGCGGGCTGATCCACGCGGCGGTGGTGGAAGAATCGCCGATGATGGAACCCATGAGCAGGGCGATGATCGGCAGCTTAGCGCCACAGGGAATGAACGTGGTGGTCATGACCGTCATGCGGCGGTCCTTCTCGTTCTCGATGGTCTTGGTGGCCATGACGCCGGGGACGCCGCAGCCCGAGGACACGAGCATGGGGATGAAGGACTTACCGGACAGGCCAAACCGGCGGAACACGCGGTCCATGATGAAGGCGACGCGGGCCATATAGCCGCAGTCCTCCAGGAAAGACAGCATCACGAACAGCAGGAACATCTGCGGGACGAAGCCGAAGATGGCGCCCAGACCACCAACGATACCGTCGCAGACCAGCGAATCGACCAGGCCGCCGTCCTCGGTGCCACCCGCCACAAGGGCGTCGTGCACCACGGTGGTGATACCCGGGACATAGGGGCCGTACTGCGCCGGGTCAACCGAGTCGGCGTTGTCGCCTGCGGCCTCGACGGCTGCATCGTAGGCGTCGCGACCCTGGCCGAGCACGTACCAACCGTCGGTACCGAAGAGCTGGTCGTTGGTGAAGTCGGTCACCGTGCCGCCCAGGGTGGAAACGGCGATGTAGTACACGCAGAACATGATGACCACAAAGATCGGCAGGCCCAGAATACGGTTGGTAACCACGCGATCGATCTTCTCGGAGGTGCTCATCTTGGCAGGAGCCTTGGTCATGCACTCGTCGATAATGTGCGCGATGACGCCATAGCGCTCACCGGTGATGATGGACTCGGCATCGTCGTCGCAGTCCTGCTCGCACCGGGCGACCAGCTCCTCCACGCGAGCAGCCTTCTCCTTAGTGAGGTTGATGAGTTTACAGGCGTCTGCATCACGCTCGAACAGCTTGACGGCGTAGTAGCGACGCTTGTTGGCGGGAACGCTCGCCGGAAGGTTGTTCTCGATGTGCGTCAGAACGTCCTCGATGGAGGAATCGAACTTGTGCTCCGGCACCTGACCCTTAGAAGCAGCGGACTTTTTGACCTGCTCGAAGAGCTCCTTGATGCCCTTGTTCTTAAGAGCCGAGATCATCATGACCGGACAACCAAGCTTCTTGGAGAGCTTGTCGGTGTCGATCTTGTCGCCATTCTTCTCGACCAGATCGGCCATGTTGAGGGCAACGACCACAGGCAGGCCGGTCTCGATGACCTGAAGCGCCAGGTATAGATTGCGCTCCAGGTTGGTGGCATCGACCACCTGAACGACGACATCGGGCTCGCCGCTCATGAGATAATCGCGCGAGCATTGCTCCTCGGGGCTGTAGGGGGAAAGCGAGTAGATGCCGGGGAGGTCCGTGATGGTAACGTTCTTGTCGCTTAGGAGCTTGGCCTCCTTTTTCTCAACCGTGACGCCGGGCCAGTTGCCAACGTAGCCGTTGGCGCCGGTGATCAGGTTGAAAAGCGTGGTCTTGCCGCAGTTGGGGTTACCCGCCAGCGCGACATGGATCTGAGAATCCGCCATTCAATCCTTCTTCCTTGTGTGCCTGCGCTGCTTTCTCCGCACAGGCTGGATAATGTGCTTCAAAGTTGCTGCATTAAGTTAGAAATACCTAACTTTATCTGCAGAAATATACGCCGCGAGCCCTTACTGGACCTCGACGACAGCCGCCTCCTCCTTGCGGATGGAAAGCTCGTAGCCGCGCACGTTGATCTCGACCGGATCACCGAGCGGTGCAACCTTCACGACCTTGAACGAAGTGCCCTTGATGAGCCCCAGGTCCATAAGGTGGCGGCGAAGCGCACCCTCACCGTGAAGCTTGACGATGGTGGAGCTCTCGCCCACCTTAACGTCACCCAACGTCTTCATCCTCTTGTCCCCCTTTCGGTTTTTATGAAATGCTGCAGACTAACCGACGGTCATGATGTGCATGGCAACCTTGGAATCGATGCCAAAGCGTGCGCCCAGCACCGTGACGATGATATTGGCGCCACTCGAGCTCACCACGTGGATTTCGTTGCCCTCGACAAAGCCGAGGTCCTTGAGGTGGTGCTTCATGTCCTCATTGCCCTTTACACGAGACACGCGCACGGTTTCGCCCGCTTTTACCATCGAAAGCGGCATGGCCGGCATCTGCGGTCCGCAAGACATGAGTTGCTCCTAACGTCAGTTCGTCCTCAACATCGACGCGTAAAAAGTTAACCACGTCTATGTTCGCTATAGTAAACTAGCACGTGGTTAACTTTTTGGAAAGGGTCCCCATTCAGATTTCGAAAAAGTTTCCTATACGAAACAAAAAGGCGCGGCAAAGGACCATCCTTTACCGCGCCCTATCATGCTTAGAGCGAGAGATTTCTGATCGATGTGACACAGGAGGCCTCATCCACGCCCGAAACGCGGAACACGATGTCCTCGCCACATTCGCCACAGAGTGCCATGAGCCCTATAACGTCGCGGCCATCGACATGACGATTGCCAATCGAAACCGACACGTCACTACGATGCTTGGCGATAATGTCATAAAGCAGCGCAACCGGGCGGGCATGCAATCCCAACGGATCTTTAATCGTCTTTGTAAACTCGACCATGTCCCCTCCCACGACATCGCACATTCGGCCGGCAAACCCAGCCACGTGGTAGCTATTGTAGCGTTAGATGCCTGCCGAGGGCCCCTCCGGATACCCCGTGGGCAAAAAGTGGCAAATATGAGTACTGTCACCAATTTAGTAGCAGCAAAATCGAGAGCAAATTGCCTAATTTGAGCGATTCGAAGAGGCTGAAAGCCGTCAAACGCCCTTTAAAGGGGGTTAGATAAATTGATTTTGAGCCCATTTTTACTCAGAACAGGCCGAAAAATATGACACCTCTTTTGCAACAGTACTCATATTTGGCATTTTTTGCCCACAGAGTCCAAAATCCATGCCCCAAAACACAAAAGGAGGGGCCTCGTAAGGCCCCTCCCTAGGAAAGGGAATCGATTTATTCCACAGCCGTAGATTAATCCTAGCCGCTACTCCATCATATCGAGGACGGAAGGGCGAAGCTCGTTCTCGGCGGCCTCGGGATCGGTCTCGCGCAGGCGGTTGATGTAGCGGTTGCACCACATCACGGCAAGGCCCAGGAAGACAACCACGCCGCCAACGTTGTAGACCAGCGTCAGCCACAGCGGCTGATCGAGCGGAATGGTGCCGCAGATAAGCACGAAGCAGAAGACCACAAGCAGGAATGCGGCAACGACCAGGCCAAAGCTGCGCGAGCCCATGCGGAAGCCACGGGAAGCAGCATCGAAGTTCTTGCGCAGCATAAAGTAGGCAAGCAGAATCAGCAGCGGCGGGAGCAGAGCGGTGGCAGCCGTCATGTTGGTGACAATCATGAGCAGGTCGTCGAGGTTACCGGAGCCCAGGGCCGGGATGATCAGGATGGGGACGACGATGGCGAACTGCAGCCAAGCGGCGCGGGCAGGAATGCCATGCTCGTTGAGCTCGACGATCTTGCTACCAAAGACGCCCTTGGGGATCTCGGTGAAGAAGACCTTGATGGGAGCGGAGGTCCACATCATGAGGGAACCCAGCGTAGCGGCGAGAAGGATCAAGCCGATGACGCGCGTGGACACTTCCATAGGAATGCCAAAGTGGGCAAAGACAGCGCCGAACACGTCGAAGATGCCGGTGGAGATGGCAACGCTGCCCTCGGGGATGAACAGGTTAACCAGCAGCGAAGCGCCTGCATACAGAAGGCCGATGGTCAGGCCGGCGATAACGACGGTGCGCACGAAGGCCTTGACGCCACCCTTAAGGTCGTTAAGGAACACGCCGACAGACTCAGCGCCGCCAACGCCCTGGATGATCCAGGCAAGCGTACCGAAGAAGCCCCACGCAGTTGCGAAGTTGCTCATGTCGGGAGCCATGTTAGCGGGAGTAGGAGCCGTAGCGAACTCAACGCCGCCAAAGGCAGCAGCCAGGGACAGCAGGATGAACACGGCGGTCAGGCCGAGAGCCGCGGTCGAACCGAAGGAGGAAATGGAGCCGATCCACTTAGCGCCCTTGGTCGAAACCCACGTGGCGATAGCAAAGACGACGATCTCGATAATGGTGATCCACAGCTGCGAAAGCTCGGCGTTGGCACCAAAGAACACGTAGCTCGCGTAGATGATGACGTTGGGCAGGACGGACGCAAAGAAGAACAGGTTAACGAACCAGTAGCTAAATGCCGTCAGGAACGCCCAGCGACCACCCATCGAGGTCTTAACCCATGCGTACACGCCCGACTCGGAGTCCTTGTTGAGGCCGACGAACTCGGCGGTAACCAGGGTATAGGGGACAAAGTACAAAAGCGTGGCGAAGAAGAACGACGGCGCAGCTGCCAAGCCGATGGCCGCGTTGTTGTTGATGATGTTCTTGATACCGAACACGGCGGCGACCGTCATGCCCAGCAGAGCGAACGAACCGATCGTTCCTCGTTTTTCAGAGCTCATAAGCCCTCCCAATCATCTATTAAATGTCATCCAAAACCGTCCGAGCTGCAAGTGCAATCGCGGACGGCGCACCTGCTAAGGGGAATGGGGAAAAGGGAGTCAACAAAGCCATCCCCCTTAACGGCGCGAAGCAAACGTCCAAACGGACGAATACTACTTGTTGGGGAAGGAATAACCTTCGACCGTCACGTGCAGTACCACGACGCGGGGATCCGAAGCCTCGGCGATAACACGGTAAGCCTCGTCGATCTCGACGACGGCAACGCCGCCGGCGGGAATCGTCACGGTCTCCCCCGCCCCCTCAAAGCGCTCGCGATCATCGATATCGCTGTAAGCGCGGGTGCAGGTGAGGCCTGCCTTGGGGGCAACCTCGACGGTCAGGTCGCCGTCGAGCGGAGCGAGCACGGCATGGTAGCGACGGTGACCGACCAGATCGGCGGTTGCGGCCTCGCGGGCATAGACCCACCAGTACACCAACGAGTCGCCGATGGAGTAAGCCACGTCGTGCTGTAGGTCGGCAACGCCATCGAGCGCCTGGCCGGTGCGCATCCACTTCTTGACGGACTTCATCTGAGCATCGAAGTCGGCACGCGAGTTAAAGACATGCATGACTTATGCCTCCTTAATGGGTGCCAGCGCCTGAGCCAGATCGGCAGACGTCAGCGGTCGCAGGGACACCTCAAAGCTGAAGCTCTCAAAACGGGTGCGATAGGAATCGAGCACCTCGGAACCCCAAGAGTTCGAGCCAAGGCCGAGCAACTGGTCGTTGATGTTGACCGTGACCGTGTCGCCCTTGACAAGGTCGTAGACGTGCTTGGCGTTATCGATGGCCTCGCAGCTATAGGGCCATGCCGAGAACGAGAACGGGTTGGAGGCAGCGTCAGCCGGACGAGTCACCAGCACGCCGTCGCCGTGGCTGGAGCGCAGGGCGACCCAGCGGGTACCCTCGCGGTTGGCGCAGTCCTGAGGCATAACGTAGGGCGTGAACATATCGTCGACCGTGGTGCGGTAATGACCGACCGGGTTGGCGCGCAGCGAGTCCGGATAGTTCTCGCCCGGGCCGTGGCCATACCACTCGACGGCACGATCGCAACCGGGGACCTCGAAGGAGATGCCGATGCGCGGGATGATGTCCGAATAGTCACCGTAGGGCTCGCCGGAAACCTTGAGGTCAACGCGTCCGCTCGGAAGCACGGTGTAGACAAGCTCGACGCGCATGCCGAACGCGCGGACGGGAGGAGCGATACGCTGGCTCACGGTAACGACGACCGCATTGCCGTCCTGCTTCCAAGAAACCTTGCGGGTAGACGTCTGCATCACATCGATGAAGTTGTCCTTCCACAGTGAGTCATACTCCTGGGCGTGGTTATCGACGAGCGGATGCCAAAAACCAACCTGGGGACCGGAGGCCATGACGTCGCGGCCGGATGCCTTCCACTCGCTCACGGTACCGTTTACCTTGCTGAAGGTCAGCTCGCCGTTGAGGGAGCGAATGCGGATTTCCTGCTCGGTCTCCTCGACCGTAAGCTCAGGACGAGTGGGAGCCGCGATGGCTGGCGCCGGATGGTTTGCGATGGCAAACTGGCTTGCGCCCAGCTGGAACATCGGCTCGCACCAGACGTGAGCGGCCATGGTGTAGGCGCGCACAGTCAGTAGGGTCTCGCCTACCGCGACCTCGCGAATCACCAGCGGAAGCTGGACGGACTCGCCGGGGGCAACCGCACCGGGCATGAGCGTCTTGCGGCAAACCACGTCGCCGTCCACCAGGGTCTCCGCCGACAGGCAAACATCCTCGAGGGTGGTAAACCAACGCTTGTTGGTGACGGTCAGCTCGCCCGCCTCGGCATCGTAGGCCATGCGAACCGGGCAGATAACCTGACCATACTCAGTGAGGCCCGGGCTCGGCTGCTGCCAAGGGAACACCATGCCATCGATGCAGAAGTTGCTGTTGTTGGGGTAATCGCCGTTGTCGCCACCATACATATCGTAGGCAACACCGTCCTCGGTCACAGCAGCCAAACCGTGGTCGCACCATTCCCAGATAAACTGGCCTTGGATGCAATCCCAGCGATCGAAGACCTCCTGATACTCGGACAGGCCTCCGGGGCCGTTGCCCATGGAGTGACCGTACTCGCAGTTGATGCGCGGCTTGGGGAATGGATGCTCACCAAAGTCGTTCATCTGCGACACGCGGGAGTACATGGTGGAGATAACGTCGACGGTATCGGCGTTGCGATCCTCCTCGTAGTGGACCGGACGACCGTCGAGCTCGTGAGCCTTGGCGTACATCGCGCGGATGTTGCAGCCATAGCCGCTCTCGTTGCCCATCGACCACATAATGATGCAGGCGTGGTTGCGCTCCTGCATCACCAGGCGCTCAATACGGTCGACGTAGGCCGGCTCCCATGCCGGGTCGTCGGTGACCAGGGCGATATTGCCGATATTCTCGAAGCCGTGGCTCTCCATATCGGTCTCGGCGACCAGCATGATGCCATACTCATCACACAGCTCGTAAAAGCGCGGGTCGTTGGCGTAGTGGGACGTGCGCACCGCGTTGATGTTGTGCTGCTTCATGAGCTCCAGGTCGCGGCGCATGCGATCGAGGCCCACGGCGCGGCCCTTGTGATCGTCGTGATCGTGGCGGTTGACGCCATGCATCTTAAAGTAAGTGCCGTTGAGGTAGATATGATTGCCCTCGACCGTCACCTCGGCAAGACCCTGGCGATGCGGGACGTACTCGCTGACCTGGTCACCGTCGTAGACCTCAAACGTAAGGTCATAGAGGAAGGGATCCTCGGGATTCCAGAAGTGGGCATCGGTCACGCTGCACTCGGCATGGCCGTCGACGCACTCGCCCGTAGCCACCACGTTCTCGCCATCGCTGAGCGTATACACAACGCGGGTAGCGCCCTCGGCCACCGTATCGAGCGTGATCAGAGCGGCATCGCCCTCGCGGTGCGTGCGGAACCTAAAGTCGACCAGGTGCGCGGCGGGACGCTGCATAAGGTACACATCGCGGAAGATGCCCGAGGCCCACCACATATCCTGGTCCTCGATATAGCTGCCATCGCTGTACTGCAAGACCTTGACCGCAAACAGGTTATCGCCCTCGACGAGCGCGTCGGTCACGTCGAACTCGGCAGACAGGCGCGAGCCCTTGGTCATGCCGATAAACTTGCCGTTGACGTACAGCTCGCCATAGCTCTCGATGCCGTCAAAGCGAATGATCTCGCGAGCGCCGGCAGGCACGGCGGGAAGATTGACGATGCGCTGGTACACGCCCGTGGGATCGTCAGAGGGAACGAACGGTTGATCCACCGGGAACGGGAAACCCTCGTCGGTGTAGGCAAGGTTGCCATAGCCGTCTACCTGCCACAGGTGCGGAACCTCCACGTGATCCCACTCGGGCTCGTACGTGGAAAGTTCCTCGTTAGAGACGGCAGCAGGCCCCTCAAAGAGGCGGAACTGCCACGAGCCGGACAGCTGGACAAACCCGCGCGACAGCTCGCGGCTGTACGTAGCGGCGAGATCGGCGGTCTCGTAACCCATGAAGTACGCATGGGGTGCCAGGCGGTTCCTGTGGGCGAGCGCTTGGTTTTCCCAATCGTTAATGGCGTCCATGGTGATGCTCCTTCGTCATCGTAGTGATTCTTGTGCAACCGGTTGTCCTTATCTTACGGGCGATGCAAAATACTGTGCAACCGGTTGTCCGCTGAACGGTCGATTTGGTCGGGTTAACGGTGCAACCGGTTGTACAACCGCGGCACTTATGTCACCCTGAGTATCGAAACTCAGTGTAAGACATCGTTCTTAAGCTCGTAGGCAACCGCCACGCCCGCTGACATCTCACCCATACGAGACGTATTCGATTGCGGCTTGGTTGCAAAACGACACCGGTCACCGGATATCATGAACGCTGTTCAGGCGCACTATAGTAAGCTGTATCCGCACCAGCCCGTATCAGCGACAACATCGACCGCATTCTCCAGGAGACGCCATGACCCAACCAGTTCGCACCGCACCTACGCTTGCCGAGGTTGCCGCAGCTGCCGGCGTGTCGCGCTCCACGGCATCGCGCGCCCTCAACGATTCACCCCGCATTAGCGAGGAAACCAAAAAGCGCGTCCGCGCGGCGGCCAAGAAAGTCAATTTTGTCCCCAACGCTCGTGGCCGAGCGCTCGCTGTCGGGCGCACGGAAATCATCGCCGTGCTCGTGACCGAGCCCCTGAGTGAACTCTTCAGCGACCCCACCTATAGCGAGTTTTTGAGCGGCATTACCGAGGAACTGTCGGAGTCGTCCTATCTGCCCGTTATCTTGCAGGCGTCTTCTACGCATGAGCGCAACCGCGCACGCGAGCACTTTGAGCGACGCTCGTTCGACGCCGTGATCGACGTCTCCCCCTACAAAGGCAGCGAGTTGCTCGAGGTGCTGCGCGAGCTGGGCGTACCCACCGTGTTGTGCGGCCAGCTCGAGGGCCACCCCTATCGCGACGTGTTCTCGACGGTCTACTCTGACGACGAAGAGGGCGGACACTTTGCGGCACTCGCCATGAAGAAGCGCGGGCGCAAAGATATCGTCGCCGTGTTGGGACCGCAAGACAACCCCGCTGTTGTCGACCGCCTGCGCGGCTACCGCGCCGTCTTGGGCGAAGACCTCCCAGACGCAAACGTTATCTATACCGGCTGGAACAGCGGAGACGGCTATCAGGCCATGCACCAAATTCTCGCGCGCGAGATGGCTTTCGATGGCGTGCTCTGCGGATCGGACCGTATCGCGGCTGGCGTCATCACCGCACTCAACGAGGCAGGCCTATCCGTTCCGGCGGACGTTTCTGTCGTCGGCTTCGACGATCACGAGATTGCGACGCGCTGCGTCCCCGCGCTCACGACCGTCCGCCAGCCCCTGCGCGAAGAAGGCCACATGGCCGCCAACATTGCGCTCGACATGATCAAGGGTGCCGAGCCCACCACCTCCGTGATGCACATGAAGCTGATCCAGAGAGACTCGCTATAAGAAACTGGGCCGGGCTTTCCGCCAGACAGTTGTTGCGGAAAGTCTATCCCGTTTTGAGCGCTCGTTCTGGGGCACAGTTTCCGTTAGACAGCTCAACCGGAAACTGTGCCCCATTATTTTGCCGGATTCTGGGTCGCACTTTCCGCGATGCCCGGTCACCCCATGCCCTCACAATCTCGGCGTATAAAAAACGAGGGAAGGCACACGTCCTTCCCTCGTTACGAGCAATATATAGCCGCTCGCCTACATCAGGCGCAGGCTGACGTCCTTGAGCTGGGCGCCGCTAACGGCACTCGGGGCGCCCGACATGAGGTCGGAGCCACTGGCCGTCTTGGGGAACGCCATAACGTCACGGATGGAGTCGGAACCGGTGAGCAGCATGCACACGCGGTCCAGACCCAGAGCGAAACCGCCCATCGGGGGCGCACCAAACTTGAGGGCCTCCATGAGGAAGCCGAACTGAGACTCGGCGCGCTCCTCGGTAAAGCCCAGGAGCTTGAGCATGGACATCTGCATCTCGGCGTTGTGGATACGCATACCGCCACCGCCGGCCTCAAAGCCGTCCATGACAAAGTCGTAGGTGCACGAACCGGCTGCCAGGGGATCGGCCTCGATCTTGGCGATGTCGGTCTCGGTCGGCAGGGTAAAGGGCTGGTGCTCGGCAGCATAGGCCTTGCGATCCTCGTCCCAATGGAACAGCGGGAAGTTGACGACCCACAGGAAGTCGTGACCCTCGCGCTTGATCTCAAGCGCATTGGCCATGTGCGAACGCATACCGCCCAGGATCTCATCAGAGAGCAGGCGCGGGCCGGCGGCGAACATCACAAGGTCGCCGGGCTCGACGTCCATGCGCTCGCGCAGAGCGGCCATCTCCTCGTCCGAGAAGAACTTGACGATGGGGCTGTTGATGGAGCCGTCCTCGCGGAAGGCGATCCAGGCCAGGCCCTTGGCGCCAAACGTGGAGGCCACGCCGGCGAGCTTATCGATCTTGGCACGTGCCCAGGCACCGGCGCCCTTGGCGTTGATGGCCTTGACGACAGAGCCCTCCTCATTTGCGGCGGTCGCAAAGACCTTGAACTTGGAGTTGGCAAAGATGTCGGTCAGGTCGACCAGGTGCATGCCATAGCGGGTATCGGGCTTGTCGGAGCCATAGGTGTCCATGGCATCCCAGTAGTTCATGCGACGCAGCGGCGTGGGCATCTCGACACCCATGCGACCGAAGGCATCGGCAAGAACCTCTTCGAGCGCGCTCATGACATCGTTCTGGTCCACGAAGGACATCTCGATATCGACCTGGGTGAACTCGGGCTGACGGTCGGCACGCAGGTCCTCGTCGCGGAAGCACTTGGCAACCTGGTAGTAGCGCTCAACGCCACCGACCATGAGCAGCTGCTTCAGAAGCTGCGGGGACTGCGGCAGGGCGTAGAAGTTGCCCGGCTGGATGCGGCTGGGAACGATGAAGTCGCGGGCGCCCTCGGGCGTGGACTTGAACAGGGAGGGCGTCTCGACCTCCATGAACTCACGGTTGTGCAGTGCCTCGCGAATGGCAAAGGTAAAGTCGGAGCGCAGCTTGAGGTTGGCCATCATCTCGGGACGGCGGAGGTCCAGATAGCGATAGCGCAGGCGGGTGTCCTCGCTGGTCTCGATGCCGTCCTCGATCTGGAACGGCGGGGTGACGGACGTGTTGAGAACCTCGGCGTGGTCGGTCAGGACCTCGATCTCGCCGGTCGCGAGCTTGGTGTTGGTGGTCTCCTCGCCACGGGAGCGCACGACGCCGTGGATCTTGATGGGCCACTCGGGACGCATGGTCTCGGCGATCTTAAAGGCGTCGCCGTCGGAGTGCTCGGGGTCGAAGGTGAGCTGCGTGATGCCCTCGCGGTCGCGAAGATCGCAGAAGATAAGGCCGCCGTGGTCGCGGCGACGGCTCACCCAACCGGTGAGGGTGACCTCTTCGCCCACGTTCTCGCGGCGAAGCTCGCCGCAGGTACGGGTGTGCATGGAATGCTCGTCGATGGGACGGGTCTGGCTCATACCAGTGATCCTCCTTTATGGATCTGTGCCGCCCCGTGTCGTTCCGGGCGGCGTCGTACAGATTTGCCCAGCCTGCGTAAACCGCGCAGCCAGACATGGCGTTCTATCTTATCGCACCTGTGTCGATGTGCCGCGGAAAAGTGGCTCCTGCCCAAAGACTTGACGGAGACGAAACAATTGATGCGTCGCGGCACCCGTCTGCACGCGTCACGTGCGACAATATGCCCCAATAAAACAGCACTTGGAAAGGCCCGTCATGACTGCACGGCTCATTGTTATGGATATCGACTCCACGCTCATCAACCAGGAGGTCATCGACCTGTTGGGCGAGGAGGCCGGCGTAGGCGAGCAAGTGGCGAAGATCACTGAGCGCGCCATGCGCGGCGAACTGGACTTTAAGCAGGCGCTCGAGGAGCGCGTGGGGCTGCTTGCCGGCTTGGACGAGAGTGTGTTCGAGCGTACCTTTGAGCGCGTGACGTTTACTCCTGGCGCGCTGGAGCTTGTGCGCTCAGCGCACAGCAAGGGCTGGAAGGTCGGCGTGGTAAGCGGCGGCTTCCATGAGGTGGCCGACAAGATCGTGGCCGCCGCGGGCATCGATTTTTGCCTGGCTAACCGCCTGGAGGTCGTGGACGGCAAGCTCACGGGTAAGCTGGCGGCAGACATCGTGACCAAGGAATCCAAGCTCATCCAGCTGCTGGATTGGGCGGTTGAGTGCGGTGTCGACATGACCCATACCGTGGCAATCGGCGACGGCGCCAACGACATCCCCATGATTCAGGCCGCGGGCACGGGCATCGCGTTTTGCGCCAAGCCCAAGACGCGCGAAGCCGCCCCGTTTGCCATCGATGAGCGCAACCTGATGCTCGCCATGGACATCATCCTGCGCGACTAGTCGATCCTTCTAACAAGAGAATCAGTCTGTCCTATAGTTTCCGAACAATTTTGTCTTAGTGTTCGGAAACATACCCTTTGAGTGCTAGACTTTGCGCCGTCGAAGGGAACATATATGGATAAGCGAGATCTTGAGCAATTGCTGAGCGATGTTGCCGGCGGAGTAGTCACCCCGGCAGTCGCCCTCACGCGCCTCCAGACGGCGCCAACCGCCGATCTGGGTTTTGCGCAGCTCGATCTTTCGCGCGGAGTGCGCCAGGGAGCCGGCGAGGTTGTCTACGGTGCCGGTAAAACCGCCGAGCAAATTGCCGCCATTATCAAAGCATTACTCGATGCAGGCCAGGAGCGCATCCTGGTCACACGCTTAGATGCCGAAAAAGCCGCGCGCACCGCTGAGCTTCTCGTCAGCGACATCGACTTGGGATATGTCCCGGACGCACAGCTCGCCCTCGTGGGCGGTAAGCCCTCCCCTACCGGCAACGGACGCATCGTCGTCGCCTGCGCCGGCACGAGCGACCTGCCCGTCGCCGAGGAAGCCGCATTGACGGCCGAGTTCTATGGCAACGAGGTCGACCGCCTCTACGACGTGGGTGTCGCCGGCCTGCACCGTCTGCTTGCGCATGCCGAGGAACTTGCTCAGGCGCAGGTAGTCATCGCCATCGCCGGCATGGAGGGCGCACTGGCGAGCGTTGTCGGCGGTCTGGTGAGCTGTCCGGTCATCGCCGTTCCCACCAGCGTGGGCTACGGCGCAAGTTTTGGTGGCGTAGCCGCACTGCTCGCCATGCTCAACTCCTGTGCCAGCGGCGTATCGGTCGTCAATATCGACAACGGCTTCGGCGCCGCCTACCAGGCAAGTCTTATCAATCATTTGAGCGCCGGCACGCCCTGCGCCCGTTAAGGAGCATTCTATGTCCAACCATCAGCACACGCTTATCATCGACGGCACCTCGGGCATCAGCGGCGACATGACCGTCGCAGCCCTGCTCGACCTGGGCGCCAGCGAGGAGCACCTGCGCGAACAGCTCGCCACGCTGCCGGTCGGCGGCTTTGAGATTGCCGTCACCCGCGTAAACAAGCATGGCATCGACGCCTGCGACTTTGACGTTCAGCTGGCAGAGGAGCTCGAGAACCATGATCACGATATGGCCTGGCTCTACGGCAACGAAGCGGGCACCGAGCACATGCACGAGCATGAGCATCACCATCATGATCATGGCGAGCACGAACACGAGCACACACACAACCACGACCATGAGGCCCACGGTCATGGCCACGAGGGCCATCATCACGCCCACCACCATCACCACCGTTCTTTGGCGGACGTCACCGCCATCATCGATGGCTCGCAGCTAAGCGATGGTGCCAAGCGTCGTGCCCTCGCCATTTTTTCCGTACTCGCCGATGCCGAGGCAAAGGCTCACGGCAAAACGCCCGACACCGTCCTGTTTCACGAGGTGGGCGCCGTCGACTCCATCGTCGACGTCTGCTCTGTCGCCATCTGCCTCGACGACCTTGGTATTGAGGACATCGTGGTCGAGTCGCTCTCCGAGGGTCACGGCACCATCCACTGTGCCCACGGCCTCATGCCCATTCCCGTCCCCGCTGTCGTCAACCTGTGCCAGGCGGGCAATATCACCCTCACGCCTGCACCGGTCGCCGGCGAGCTCGTGACGCCGACGGGCGCCGCCATCGTCACCGCGCTGCGCACGTCCGACCAACTGCCCTCACGCTACCGCATCGAAGCCGTCGGCTACGGCGCCGGCAAACGCCCCTACGAAGGTTGCTCCGGTACGCTCCGCTGCCTGCTCGTTCACGCGGACGCATAGCCATGGATGCCCGCAAGGCAAAAAGCCGCGCTGCCATCGTTACGGCGTTCTCCGAGCTCCTGTGCGAGAAAGACTACGGCAAGATCACCGTCGGCGACATCATCGCTCGTGCCCACGTAGGTCGGGCCACGTTCTACGGGCTCTTCAAGAGCAAAGATGACCTGCTCGCTGAGCTCGTGCGCGATATCTGCACCCATGCCCTCGACGATGACGGTACGCCCCTCGATGACCCACTCGTACAGGTCGAGCATATCCTCAACAACCTCTGGAATCGTCGGCAGGGTGTACGGGCACTGGTAGCCGGCGCCGGCTCACGCGTCTTCGCCGACTGCTTACGCAAGACCATCATGTCACGAGCAGCCGAAACCGTGCCCGTCGACCCCTCAGGCCCCGCCGGCACCATGGACCGAAGCTTCCTACTACACCACATAGCCTCAAGCTTCGTAGGAACAGTCCAATGGTGGGCCTGGCACAACTTCCAAGCCCCAAAAGAGAACGTGGCCAAAGACTACCTATCAGCCATAAAACCACTCTTCAACTAAGTGAGAAACTCGTCCCAAAGCATCGCCCCAACCCAGGCCGCCACGCATCCCAAAGTGTCACTCGCACCTCAAAGCGCCCAACAGCAACAAGCCCCTCCCATCTATATTCAGATATATATGTTGGGCTGCTTGTTCGAAGGCAACTGGATTCCCGCAGGGTCCGGCATAGGTTAACTTTCCGCCGCATTCCGCAGGACGCAAGAAGCTCCCGCCGCACGAAGTGCGCAGCGGGAGCTTCTTGCATGTCCGAGGACGCGGCGGAAAGTTAACCTATGCCGGACCCGGGCGTTATATCAATTGTCTTGGCCTAGAACATGCCCAAGAAACCATGCACAAACAGCGCGGCCAGAGCGGCACCAATAAACGGTGCGATGCCAGGAACGAGCAGGCCGTACTTCCAGTTGTTGTCGGCCTTGTTCTTGATCGGCAGCACCTGATAGGCCATGCGAGGACCAAGGTCACGGGCTTGGTTCATGGCGAAGCCGGTGATGCCGCCCATGCCCATGCCAACGGCCCAAACGATCAGGCCGACGCAGATAGCGAGCATCAGGACGTTCTCGCCAGCACGGTTAGCAGCAGCAAGGATGGCGCTGATGAACACAAAAGTGCAGATAGCCTCGCAGAAGAAATTACGGGCATAGTTCGTACCCTCGGTGGTGGGGTTGGTCGAGAAGATATTGCGCTGGGCAATGGGATCGACGACGCCATCGGAAGCCTTGAACTCATCGGCATACATAAGCCAAGCGATTACGGCGCCCACAAAGCCGCCGAGCATATCGGCAATCATGAAGGGGATGCAGCTGCTCCACGGCACCAGGCCTACGATGCACTGGGCAAGCACCATGGCGGGGTTCATGCACACGGCACCGCCAAAGACAAACAGGCAGACCGAGATGCCAAAAGACCAAGTGGTGATGGCAAACATGTGGCCGGAGCCCTGATACTTGGTGCCCTTGAGCACGGTATCGCAGTGCACGCCCACGCCAAAGATGATCATGAGGGCAGTTGCGCCGAATTCGCAGAGGAGTTTGGTAAGCATAAAACCTTATCTTTCTTGTCGGTTAAAAACGATTCGTTTAGGCCACGCACTAGTGCTGCGCGACGACAACACCCAGGCCATCGGGGATGACGGCAACCTTGGCATCGGCACCCTTCATCTCAAAGGCGAGCTTGAGCGCCTCCTCGATAGTATTGACCGGCGTCATGTGCATATCCTTGATCATCTGGTGATCGCACAGGTCGGTAACCATGATCACAGGATGATGCGCCAGGATGCGGGCAAAGATCTGGCTCGTCCACTGATCGGGCAGGGTCTCATCCTTGGGACGATCGATGCAGGCGCGCTCAAACTCCGCCGGGTCGTTGTCGGCGATGTTGTGATAGAAGCCCTCGCCGCCGTGACCGTCGGCACAACCGGCGACATCGATGATCACGCCACCCTCGGGAAGCGTGGCCTCGGCAGAGCACATGCCCTTCACGGCCTGGTAGATGTTCTGGTCGAGCGGGTAGCCGCCGTTGGTGGTGATGGCAATCTCGCACTCGACGGGCTCAACGCCGGCAAGGCTCTTTACGAACTCGCAGCCAGCCTCATGTGCCTTGTGAATGTCGCCGGCAAAAGAGCCGATGACCTCGTGCTTGCCGTTAAGCACCACGTTGAGCACAAAGGCAAGGTGAGCCATCTCGGCGGCAGCAAACATGTCCTCGCTCACATGGTTATGGCACAGGTTGCCGGCACGCGAGTGAGAATCGTTCACAAACTGACCGTTGTGGTTGTACATGATGGTCTTGTAGCTGGCGATACCAGGCAGCACGGACTTGCGGCTGCCAGAGAAACCGGCAAAGAAGTGCGGCTCAATAAAGCCCTCGGCAAGCAGCAGATCGCAATCGGCCGCAATCTTGTTGATGATGCACTCGCCACCAGAAGGCAGGGTGCCGATCTTTTTCATCATGCTGTCGTCAGTCGCGACGTGCATAACGATTTCCTCGTTGGCAACGATCTCCTCGCCGTACTTGTTGACGAGCTCCTCGCGCGTCGACGGACGATGCATACCCGTAGCAACCAGAATGCGAACGCGCGCTTCAGGCGCAGCGGAATGGATGTGATGCAGCAGAATAGGCATCGTCACACGCGAGGGAACGGGGCGCGTATGGTCGGAGCTAATGATAACAATATCCTTTTTGCCAGCACAAAGCTCCTCGAGCGAAGGCGAGCCATAAGGGTTGGCAAGCGATTCCTCTACCAGCTCTTCCTGCGATTTTGTGGTCTTAAACTCGTTTTGATGACCCTCCATCACACCCGCGAAGTTCTTATCCTCGAGCTCCAGATGCAACGTCTTGTGGTCAAACGGCAGTTCACATTCAAACAATGACGAGCGCCCTCTTCCTTTCAACTGACACACTAGATAAACCGTTGGAAGGATACGCCGCTCACCGAAAAACTCCACCGTCCACCGACTCATTAACACAACGTTCATATTTGACCCACAACAAAACGGCCGCGATCCCAAACGGTACCGCGGCCGCTACAGTCATAAGGTCAGAAGCGCCAAATGCATCTCAATCCCGATCGATAAGACGCGAGGCGCGAAGCGCCAAACGCGCCGCCGGGACAGACCCCATCCAAAACGCGCGAAGCGCACTTTATCCTCTTCAGCCCCAATCCCTGAAGACCGAGGACGAAGGGACCCGATGGGTTTCCCTCTGAATGCATTCCGCAGCACGAAGCCCCCTTATCCGCAGCTCCGAAGGAGCAGGATAAGGGGGCTTCAAGTGCGAGGACGCATTCAGAGGGAAACCCATCGGGTCCCGGTGAGAGCCACAGGGCTATCGATTACCCCGTGTTCTGCAAACCTGCCGAGACGCCGGTCACAGTCGAAAGAATCAGGCTCATGTACTCAGCCTTCTTCTCCTCTGTCATCTCGTCCTGGTTCATACGCACCTCGCGAAGGGCGCGGACCTGGGCGATAGACAGGGCGTCGACATAGGGGTTACGCACGCGAACGGCGCAGCCGAGCACGCGACGACGCTGCAGCGGCCACTCGTCACCAACGATGGCAAGGACCCACTTACGCGTGAGCTGCATCTCGGTGAAGACCTTCTCGGACAGATCCTGGCGATCGCCCAGGTGCAGATACATCTTGGCAATGCGCTGATCGGTCTTAGCAATCGACATCTCGATGTTGTCGATAAAGGTGCGGAAGAACGGCCACTCCTGGTAGGCAGCCTTAAGCTGGTCCAAATCGCCAAACTGCTCGCAGGCGGTGCCCAAACCATACCAAGCAGCCAGGTTAATACGCGCCTGGCTCCAGCTGAAGATCCACGGAATGGTACGCAGGTCGTCGAGCGACTTGGCGCCCAGGCCGCGCTTGGCGGGACGCGAGCCGATCGGCAGCAGACCGACCTCGGTCAGCGGCGTCACGGTCGAGAACCACGGTGTAAAGTCCTCGGTGTTCAGCAGGTCCAGATAGCGCTCGTGGCTTGCAGTGTTGAGCTTCTCGGCCATATCCCAGAACTTCTGCGTGGTCTCGGTGTTGGTCTTCTCGACACTCGGGGCCGACTGCAAAAGCGTTGCGGCGGCAACGGACTCAACATGGCGCTGAGCCAGCGTGCGGTTGCCGTAACGGGCAAAGATGACCTCGCCCTGCTCGGTGAGCTTAAAGAAGCAGTTGACCGAACCCTTGGGCTGCGCCAGCACGGCCTTGTTGGCCGGGCCGCCGCCACGGCCAACGGCACCGCCGCGACCGTGCATGAGCACCAGGTCGATATCGTTCTTCTCGGCCCACTTGGCAATGCGCTCCTGCGCGGAATGCAGCGCGAGCATGGCCGTGGTAGGACCGGCGTCCTTGGAGGAGTCGGAATAGCCCAGCATAACCTCCATGCGGCGGTTGGTCTGGGCAAGACGCTTCTGCACCACGGGCAGCGTAAGCATCTGGTCGAGCACGTCGACGCAGCCCTCGAGGTCCTCGAGCTGCTCGAATAGCGGGATCACGTCGAGCTCGGGGACATCTTCCTCGTGTGCGAAGGACAGGTGGGCCAGCTCGAAGACGTCAGCCACATGCTGGGCGCTCTTGGTAAACGAGATGATGTAGCGGTGCGCCATCTTCTTGCCGTAGCGCTTTTGGATGGAGCCGATAGCACGGAAGGTATCGATGACTTCGCGCGTCATGGGCTGCAGGTCGCCATGGATACCGTTCTCGTGGATATCCTTGAGGGCGCGGGCATGCACCACGGAGTGCTGACGGAACTCCATCTCGACCATATGGAAGCCGAAGGACTCGACTTGCCAGATGATGGTCTGGACCGGGCCGTAGGCGGCACGGACGGCACCGCAGGCGGCCAGCGAACGCTGGACGACGCGCAGGTCATCCAGGAACTCGTCGGCGCTGTGGTACATGGTGTCGGTGATACGGCGCACGGTGGCGTTCAGACGGTCGGCCATGACGAGCATGACGGCGCGATGCGGCTCGTGCTCGGAGATCAGCTCGGCGCGGGCCGTGTACCGAGGGCTCATCTCGACCTGATGGTTCCACAGGTTAATGAGCTCGGCCGACGGCTTGCTGTAGGTAGCCTCGAGCGTGAGGTTGCGGCCGATGTGGCGGCACTTGTCCTCGAGCTTGAGCACCATGTGCGTAAAGTACTTGGCGGCGACCTCACGGCTCACCTTGGCGGTGACGTTGGGGTTACCGTCGCGGTCGGAACCGATCCAGCTGCCGGGATGGAAGAACGCCGGGCACAGCGGCGGCACAGTACCGGCCTTGTCGCCCAGCACCCAATCGTCAAAACGACGATAGATAACGGGGATAACGTCGAACAGCGTGTTATCGAAGATGTCGATGATGGTATCGGCCTCCTCGACCGGCGTGGGCTTCTTGAGCGCGATGGGGCTCGTACGCACCAGGGCGTCGATCTCCTGCAGCATATGGCGCTCGTTCTCCACCAGGTCGGAGCCGCCCAGACGCGGACGCTCCTCCAGCAGGTTGGAGATACGGCGGATCTTGCCCTCGACGGCCTTACGACGGGCCTCGGTGGGATGTGCGGTAAAGACAGGGTGGAACTCGAGCTTGTCGAGCAGCTCGTTGGCACCCTCGACACCCAGCTCATTCACCAGCTGGTGATAGGCAACGGTAAGCTCGTTGGCAGGATCGACCTCGGTATCGGTCGACGCACCGGCCTCGCGCTCGCGCAGCTGCGCCACACGGTAGTTCTCCTCCGACAGGTTTGCCAGATGGAAAAAGCTCGTAAAGGCGCGGACAATGACCTGCTGCTTATCGAGCGGCAGGCTGTCGATCAAATCGACGACCTCACGAAATGCCACGGCAGTGGGCTCGTCGGCGGTGGGCACGCCCTGCTCGTCGACGGCTTCGTCGGCAGCGCAGGTACCGGGGTTGCCGGCATTGACCACAATCTCGGCTGTCAAAATCTTGTCGAACAGGTCCGCGATCTCGGGATCATACTCGCTAAGCACACGGCGCTCCAGGCGCAAGAACAGCGCCAGATTGTCGCGCAGCTCCTCGGGGATCTCGATCTCGGCGAGACGCTCCCTGGACTCGGCATTCGAGCCGATTCGGTTAACGAGGCGGTTGACCACGGCAGCGACGCGCGCCGCGGCTTCGGGTACAGACTGGTTGCTTAGGTTCTCAGCCACGTTTCCTCCCATTCCTCCTTCTATGCACGTAACATGCGGTATTCATTATAGGCGCTTGAGAAATACTTTCGACACTGATTGCGCTTTACCACACAAAAGTATTTTCTGCATTGCAAAGGTTTTTGCCCTAAATGGTCGTATTTCTCGGTGGGCGGCATACGTAAACGGGGGCATTCCGCATAAAAGCGAAACACCCCCGTAACAATCGCTCTCCATGAGCAGGGCACGTTAGCAGGCCCGAAGCTCAAAAAGATGCGCTACAGGCGCTCGCGAACCGCCTCGACGACGTTGTCCAGATCGGCGAGCACCTCGTCATGGCTCTGCATGTCGCGCACTTTGACCTTGCCGGCGGCAAGCTCGTCGCCACCCAAGACCAGGATGAGCTTGGCGCCCACCTTATCGGCCTGCTTAAACTGGGCCTTGAGCGAACGGCCCTGATAGTCGGCCTCGGTCACAATCCCTGCAGCGCGAAGCTGCTGCGTAATGGTAAAGACGTTCTGACGCAGCTCCTTGCCGGCGTTGGCGACGTAGACGCACGGGACCTCCTCGGCACCCAGGTCGCTGCCAAAGGCCTGCAAGGCCAGCAGGGCGCGCTCAAAACCGACGGCGAAGCCGACGCCGGCCGTAGGCTTGCCGCCCTCGAGCTCGACCAGGCCGTCGTAGCGGCCGCCGCCGCCGATGGAGCCGACGCCGGCGCCAGGGGCCTCGACCTCAAAGACGGTACGGGTGTAGTAGTCCAGGCCGCGCACCAAGGTGGGATCCTCGACATACTCGATACCGGCGGCATCCAGATAGCGCTTGACCTGCTCGTAGTGCTCGCGGCACTCGTCGCACAGGTTGTCACCCATCAGCGGAGCCTCGGCCATGATCTCGCGGCAATGGTCATTCTTGCAGTCGAAGGCGCGCAGCGGGTTAAGCTCGGCGCGCTCGCGGCACTCGTCGCACATCTCGTCGGCGTGGTCGAGAATGAACTGCTTAACCTGCTCGCGATAGGCCGGACGGCACTGGGGATCGCCCATCGAGTTAATGAGCAGACGGAGCTTGGAAAGATCGAAGCCCAGACGCTTGTAGAACTCCATGAGCATGATGATGCACTCGGCGTCTGCCGCCGGATCGGGAGCGCCGAGCCACTCGATGCCCACCTGATGGAACTGGCGCAGGCGGCCCTTCTGGGGACGCTCGCCGCGGAACATGGCCTCGGCGTAGTAAGCCTTAAACGGCGTGGAACCCTGGGGCACCAGGTTGTTCTCCACGACGGCGCGCACCACACCGGCCGTGCCCTCGGGACGAAGGGCCAGGCGCTGCTTGGGCTTAAGCTTGGTGTCGGTGCCCTCGGTAAAGACGCGCTCCAGGTTGGCGCCGCTAAACACGCGGAACATCTCCTTGCGCACGACGTCGGTCGACTGGCCGATACCGTGGACAAACACGTCAACCTGCTCGATCGCGGGCGTCTCGATGGGCTTAAAGCCAAACGGCTCGAATACGCTGGCCGCAATCTGCTGCATCTTTTGCCAGGCGCGCATCTCGGCGCCGATAAGGTCGCGGGTTCCCTCCGCCTTCTGTGCCTGCATGGGCAAACACCTTTCTTTTGTATCGCGTCATAGGTAGTGGACATTATACGGCACAAAGCAGCAACGCGGCGGCGCGTCTGACCGAACGAGGGTATGGGGACTCGTTCGGCCAGATGCGCCGCCGCTATTTGTGATCCCTTTTCCTCCGTCCCCTTCGGGTCACATGATCTGCTGGGGACGGAGGAAAACGGATCATTTCGTAGGCCCGTGGCCGCCTTGGAAACCGAATGATGGTACGAGCATCCATTCGGCTTCCAGGGCGGCCACAAACAGAACGGGGCAAACAGAAAAGAGCACGTAGACCTGCCACAGTTCACCGACAAGGCTCATGCCGGCAAGAACGGCAGAGGTGGCGATTACAGTGAGGGAGCCCAAAACGCGACCGCTTACTTTATCGGCAACATGACCGATCACAAGTGAGCCGATAACGCTCACCACGGTGGAGATGGCGTTGGAGATGTTGTACTGCGCAAGCGTGATGCCCAGGTCGCTGACGACGAGCGGCTGAAACAGGCTCATGCAGTTAACGAAAATCGTGTAACACGTGGCCATGATGACAAAGCCGGAAGCCACCACGAGCCAGCCGGGGAAGAACTTACGCTGCTGGGACATACTGCTCCTTTTTAAACAAACGAGTAGCAAGATTGGGCGCTACCGGTGGTCGGCGATGTAGCCCAAAGCGACTGCCGCATAAGCCGCGGCACCAAGTGGCAGCTCGGCATCGCTAAAGCGCGCCTTGGGATGATGCTGGGCAAAGTGTTCGTCCGTATCGGTCACAGCCGCGCCGATCGTAAAGTATGCGCTCGGTATCTCACTCGAGATAAGCGCAAAGTCCTCGCTCGCCATGGCATGGAACAGCGGCAAGAAGGCGGCCTTGGGCAGCGTCGCACCCACGTAGCCAAGCGAAGCCTGGGTCACGTCGTCATCGAGCACGAGCGGGGGAACATCCGAGAGCGTCTCGATGGTGGCCGAAGTGCGATACGTTGCGGCCACGCCGTTGACGACCTCGGCGATACGCTCCTTGAGGTGCTCCATGAGCTCAACGTCAAAGCCGCGCAGCGTGCCTTCGAGCACGCAGGTATCTGGGATGACGTTGGCCGCTTGACCACCGGCAAACCTACCCACGGTCAGTGCGACCTCCTTGGCCGCCGGCACTTCGCGAGCGATAAGCTCCTGAAGCGCCAGATGCACATGGACGCCGGCCGTGATGGGGTCGATGCAGATCTCGGGGCTCGAGCCATGGCCGCCCTTGCCCTGAAGCGTGATGCGAAAACCGTACACGCCCGAGAGCGCCGGGCTGCCGTAGAGTACCAGACCAAGCGGCGACTGGCTATTGACATGCATGGCAAAGGCGGCCTGGGGGCGTGGGTTCTGCAGCAGACCGTCGGCGATGGCAGCGCGTGCCCCCTCAAAGGTCTCCTCACCCGGCTGGAACAGCAGTTTGACGGTAGCATTGGCGTCGACAAGCTCGGCCTCGCGGGCCTTGAGCATACGAGCCGCACCAAGCAGCGCCGTCGCGTGCATATCGTGACCGCAAGCATGCATGCAGCCATTGGTGGATGCAAAGGGCTCGCCGGATTCCTCGGCAACGGGCGGGGCATCCATGTCGCCGCGGAGCATAATAACCGTACCGGCCTGTTCGTCCGCGCAGACGCCATTGCCCTGGGCCGCGGCGGCACCGGCGCCGACAAGGCCCACAACGCAGGAACCATCAACGAGCGTGGTATGGGGGATGTCCATCTCGTCCAGACGTGCCTGGATATAGGCAGACGTCTGCGGAAGATTGTTACCGAGCTCGGGCATCTGGTGTAGATCGTGTCGCCACGCAGCGAGCTCGTCTGCAAAAGCCTGAGCTTCTGCGACAAGACCGTCACCTATAGCGGTCTGCGCCGCTGTGGTAGCTTGAGGCGCTGGTTGCGGTTGAAAATCGGACAATGCTGGTGCCATAGATGCCCTCCAGTAACGTTTTTGCAGCAAGCACTTTGATAGCGTAAAGTGCAAGGTACAACTTTAAGGGCGATGCATAAAAAATGCCGCCCCGGGAGGCGGCGCAACAAGTTGTTTACAATTACGGGCGCGGCTTTTGGCGCAAGAAGTCGAAATGCGTCTCGCTCAAGATAATCGACAGGAAGATGAGCGCGAAGCCGGCGAGCAGACGCGAAGTGAGCGCCTCCCCCATCAGCAGCACCGAGAACAGCACACCCGAAGGCGATTCCATCGAAAGGAGCAGCGAGCCCGTCGAGGCCGGGACATGCGCCAGGCCGACGTTTTGGATGAGCAGGGCCACGCACGTACAGCCCACCGATAGAAACGCCATCACACCGATAAAGCTCGGCGTCCACACGGACAGCGGCGCTTGGGTCTCGAATAACAGCGACGAGATCAGGCTCAGCACGCCGTTGCCCACAAACATCCAAAACGTGATGACGTTGATGTCCATTTTGCGACCGTACTTGGCGGTCACCGCCATCTGGACGGCGAAGAAGACCGCGCCCGCCAGCGTAATGACGTCACCGATGTTGAATTCAACGCTATCGAGGGCCACCAAGCCAATGCCCGCCAAGCACAGCAGTGCCGCGCCCAGGTTATAGCGGGTGAGTTTTTCGCCGCTCAGAAAATAGCTCGCGAATGGCACGAGGATGCAATACGTGCCCGTCAAAAAAGCATTCTTGCCCGCCGTGGTGTGCGCCAGGCCGACTGTCTGCAGGACGTAGGCAGCCCACATTAGTGTGCCCATTCCAAGTCCGACGATAAGGTTGCGGGTATTGAGGTGCGCGATAATGCGCTTGTGGAAGATGACAAACATGACCAACGCCGCAGGCAGAAAGCGCACGTAGAGCAGTTCAAACACCGGAATGGTGTCGAGCGCGTCCTTCATGGTCGTAAAGGAGTAGCCCCAGACGACTGCCACCGAAAGTAGCAGAACCTTCCAGAACAGCGGAGAGCGTGCGCCGGCGCCCCGGGGAATACCGCCCGCGCCCAAATCCTCACGGGCCACAGGGCTATCGGGCAAGTTTTCGATTTCGCTGGCAGCGTATTGGGCCATGGAACATCCTCACACTCAATCTGGGCGTGGTGTCCGCACGCGCATGGCTGCGTGCCGCCTCATGGTCAAATAAAAACGGGGCGCACCGGACCCCCGGCACGCCCCGCTACTGTAGCAACAACCAAGCAGCCCACGCAATTCACCGCACTAAAGTACCGACTTGAATAACCTCGATGTTTCGTCAACGTCAGCGAAAACGACCCTAAGCGAGCAAGGTGACGTGAAATGAAAGGGCGCTGACCTTCTGGTCGCGCCCTTGAAATTGAACGTCAGATTGCCGCTTAGGGTCGTTTGCAGCGTCGAGCCGTTACGCGGTTTGGTAAAACCGCGTAACTAGATTAATTTAGTACTCTCAAGCTTTTCGATAATCCAGTCGTTGGCTTTGATGACTGGGCGGCGGAAGACGACGCCCAGGGCCAGCGACGGAATCAGATAGCTCGCCAGAATGCCCAGCTCAACCCAGTACTCCATATGGTAGGCACCGGCCATGGCGGCGTGCATGGCGTTGATGCCGTGAGTAAACGGCAGGAACGGATAAATCGCCTGGAACACGGGGCCGGTCATCTCGATGGGGAACGTGCCGCCCGAACCGCCGACCTGCATGACCAACAGCACGACCGCGAGCGCCTTGCCGATATCACCAAACGACACCGTAAGCGTGTAGACGATATTGGAGAACACGAGACTCGCGACCCAGCCCGCCAGCACAAACTGCAGCGGGTTGTCGCACTGAATGCCAAAGAACAGAATGTCGCCCGCGCACACGAGCGTTGCCTGCAGCAGAGCCAAACCGCCAAAGAACAGGCAACGGCCCAGATAGATCTCGTGCAGGCGTACGGGGATGAGCTCGTTGATAAGCTCATCGTCAACCGAGACCTTCATCATGGCCGCCAGTACGATCGAGCCGACCCAGAGCGACAGAATCGTGTAGAACGGTGCCATGGCCGAACCGTAGTTGCGGATCGGATAGACCGGCTTGCGGTCGAGCGCGACGGGGCCGGAAAGCGACACGGCCAGACCCTCGGGATCATTGCCGATCATCGTCTTGATCGTAGCGAGGTCATCCGACATCAAGGCGCCGTCGAGCTCGTCCTTAAACGCGCTGATCTTGTCCGACGCCTCGCCCAGCTGATCGGAAGCCTTGTTGACCAGCTTTGCAGCCTTGGAGAGGCCCTTTGCCAGCGAACCGGAAGCAGCGGTCAGGCCGTCTACGGCGCTATCCAGGTCGCCCGAGATGCCATCAAGCGAGTCCAAAACGCCCGAAATAGTCTTCTTGAGTTCTTTGGCCTTGACCGAAAACGTAGAGTCGTAGTCAATCTTGGCGCCCGAGATACCAGCCTTGGCATCCGCGATTGCCTGATCGACCTCGGCACGCGATTTGTTAACCTCTGCCATACTCTTCGTGAGCGACGTCGCGATATTCGTCAGCTCATTGGCATTGTTGCGGTACTCCGTCGCGGTTTTATCAAGCTCGGCAGCCGCGTCCTCAAGCCCTGCCTTGAGCTTATCGTTACTCACCTGGCCAGCAAGACTACGGAGCTCATTCGCCGTGCCATCAATCTCGTCGGCACGTTTATTGAGTGAGTCTGCGCCATCGTTGAGCTGAGACACCGTAAGATCGACGTGCTTGTTTGCAGCGTCGAATGCCTTTGCGAGCTCGGTAGAAACGTTATCGAACGAACCTGCGCTCCCATCAATAGCAGCATCGATCGCATCGCTGGCGGACTTGAGCGCTTGCTCGGAATCGGCAATACCGCTCTCAGCATGCTGCATGAGCTGCTTCACCGACTCCTCGGTCGATCCGGACTGCTTGAGCATGCCGCCCGCCGACGTCAGTGAATCGGCCGTGGAGCTTAAAATGCCCGCAAGTGACGTTGCGCTGGCCTGAATGTCCTGCAAGTCCTGGACCGAATCGCCAAGCGTCGAGGACAGGTTGGCGATAAAGTTGCTTACTTGGTCGGTGCTCATGTAGTCGAGCAGGCTGGACACGGTTTTAAGACCGATGCTCGTAATGGTCTCGGTAAAAGTTTCGTTAACCTGACTCTGAACGGCGCTCGAACCCTTCTCGGTCACGATCTGCGCGATGGCGTTGGCCTTCTGGTTCTCGTAAAACTCGATATCGGCGTGTTTCACGTCGGTCGAGAAAAGCGTCATCATGTCGGAGCTAAACGTTTTGGGGATAACGACGGCAGCATAGTACGCGCCTGATTTTACGCCCTCGATAGCTTTATCGCGATCGTTGAGCACGACCCAGTCGAAGTTCTCATTGCCGCGTAGGGCACCGGCCACGTTTTCGCCCACGTTAACCTCGACGGGAATCAGATCGCTCTCGTAACCCTCATCGGTGTTGACCACGGCGATCTTAAGATTGCCGGTGTTGCCGTACGGATCCCAGCTGCCGGCGATGTTAAACCACGCGTACAGACACGGCACGATAATGAGGCCCATCACGACAACCAAGCCGATCACGGAGCGAGACACGTTTTGGACATCGCGCTTAAACAGATGCAGGATGTTCTTCATTTATGCCTCACCTCCTTTGGAGTGCTTGCCAAGCGCGGTGGTATCTCCATCATTTGTGGCTGAGCTGTCGCTGCCCTGAGATTTATGGTGCGAGCCCATATGCGGCAAGCAGCCCGTGGACTGATCGCCGCCCTTGGCACCACGCTCGCTGGCGTTGAGGCCAAACATGTGGCGGGCGGCAGGAATGGCGGCCGTGTGCTCGCGCATCTCGCGACGCAGGTCCTCATCCGAAAGCGCCGAGATGCGCATCTGGGTATTGAGGCTCGCGCGGATATATTCGATATTGATAAGCCAGCCGCAGATGGCAATAACCGAGATGATCCAAATAACAAGCAGGATGATCTTGCCGTTATTGTCGATATCGAGAACCGTCGACAGGACAAAGAGCAGGACCTGAACGCCCACCACGGTGGCAAAACCGCCCTTGATGTAGTACGGGTAGCGATGTTCAAAGGCGACCGCATGATCGAGCAGTTCGCGACGGTACGAATCGGAATCGAGCATGACACGCATGGCCGTGCGCAGCGAGTAGCGCTGGCGCGGCAGGTCGTTGGACTCGCAAATCATCATACCGGTCGTGGAAAGCTGTTTATCAAAGAGAAGGTTGAGGTTGAGCAGTAACGGGCGCAGCTGCAAACCGATAAAGAGCGCCACGATCAAGAACACGCCCAGGATGCACAGGTTAAACAGGTAGTTAAACGAGTACATGCCGCCGACCGTCTCGCGCAGCAGATTGATGCCGTAGGTAAAGGGCAGCAGCGGGTGCAGCCACTGGAAGAAGCCGGGCATCATCTCGATGGGGTACATGCCCGACGAACCCGGAATCTGCACGATGACGAGAATGACACCGATTGCCTTACCGATATGCTTAAACGTGGTGGATAGCGCATAGATGATATTGACGTAGGTGAACGAAATGGCGATGCCGCCCAGCACGAACAGCAGCGGGCTGACGCACTGCACGCCAATCACCAGATCGCCTACCGTAACGATGATGGCCTGCAACGCGCCCAGGATCACCAGGAGCAACCAGCGGCCAAAGTAGCCCTGACGCGCGGTAAAGCTGCCGATGCCTTCGCGGTCGACCTCGAGCTTGTAGATGGCGATGAGTACGTAGCCGCCCACCCACAGCGCCAGATTGGTATAGAACGGGGCAATGCCCGAGCCGAAGCTCTTAACCGGATAAATCGACTTGGACGCGAGCTCAACCGGAGATGCCATGAAGTCTGCAACGTCATCGACGTCGACGCCCATCAGGTCGGCCAGCTCGCCCATGGACTCGGAGGTCTGCAGCGCCGCGATGTCGTTGGCGGCGGTTGCGAGCTTGTCCTGGACCTTGGCAAGCGAGGAATCGGTCTGGGACAGCGTGGTCTTGGCCTGGCCGAGCGTAGCGTTAAGCTGCGAAAGCGTACCGCGCGCGCTTGCAATCGTGGGCGTGAGGCCAGATACGATACCCGTCAAATCACCCGAGACGGCGGCAAAGGAATCAAGCGCGCTCGAGGCCTTCGGCAGCGCGTTTTGACCCAGGTCCGTCTGGGCCTGGCCAAGGTTGGTCGCACCGGTCTGAATTGCGTTATTGATAGCGTCGCTGGCACCCGAGACAGCCGCGGCGTCATTCGCCATGGCGCTCGACTGCGCAGACAGACCGTCCTTGATGCTCTGCAACTTCTCGTTCTGCTCACGGAGCGTATTGATGGTCGATACAATGCGCGCGTCAATTTCCTCGGAACCTGTCGACGTGTCATTGGCGAGAATCTCCAAGTGCCCGATAACGGCCTTATTGTGGTCGATCGTCGCTTGGAGAGACTCGAGCGAGTTGTCGATACGGGTGGTCGTAGATGTGACCGTGCCCGTCAGCTTGCCGATGGCAGCGTTCGCGGAGGCCGACGTCTTGGTGAGCGCAAGGCTGCCTTCCGAGAGCGCCTTGGAGAGCGAGGCGATAGAGTTGCCCGCCGTGGTGCGAGCTTCACCCAGCAGGTCGTTGCCCTGAGAGATCGCTTGCGTCAGTGACGGCGCCTGACCCTGCATGCCGGCAAGTGCCGCATCAGCCGAGGCGATAGCGCCACTCGTCTTATCGATGGCGGCATTCATGTCGCCAATCGAATCGCGCACCTCGCCCAAGGTATCGGATGCCTCGGAGACAGAACTTGCCAACGAATCCTGAGTCTGGGTTGCCTTGTCCTTTAAATCGACACCGGCATCCTTGGCGATACCGGCAACAGTCTTGCCTACCGTAGAGACAAATTCCGAGTTGATCTGCTCCTCGATGGTGTTTGCACCGGTATCGGTAACCTTGGGCGCAATGGCGCTCTTCTTCTCATTGACGTAGTACGTGAGCTTGGGCTGATGGTAGTTGCCGTCGAGCATCGAAACCAGGTTATCCGAGAAGTTCTTGGGAATCACGATAGCGGCATAGTACTCGCCGCTCTCGACGCCCTCCTTGGCATCGGCCGTCGAGTCGACGAACGTCCAGCCCAACTGATGATTCTCCTTGAGCTGGTCGACCACTTTGTCGCCAGCGTTGAGCTCACCCACCAAGTCGTTTTGGGTGCCTCGATCGTTGTTGGCGATAGCAATCTTGATGCCTTGGGTGTTTCCATACGGATCCCAGTTTGCCACGATGTTATACCAGGCATACAGCGAGGGAATAACGCACACGCCTAGGGTAACCACCAGGGCGACGGGGTTCACAAGCAGTCGCTTAATGTCGCGCTTAAATATCGCAAAGGACACCTTTGCATTGGATAGTTTGCTGCCGAGACTCACGCTTGGACCATCCATCCTGTCGTTAAATCGAATCGTACTATCAACAACCATTGTACGTAGGCGCTTTAGCGTCTCAGAGCACAATGGTATTGAGTTTTGCGGGTAGCAATATACTACGAAGACAAATTAACGTACAGTTGTACAGTATCTTAAATTTCAGCAGGTCACAAAACCACAACCCGCACAAATTAGCAATTCAAATAGTCATCGGGGACGTTCTTAAACGACTAGTCAAACAAAAACGTCCATTACAGTCGAAATTGTCAGCCCGGGACCGTCTCGGGCTACGATTGAGGCGCGCCCAGAACGGGCCGCCGACCGGGCGCCCGCGCACGGCCGAACGTCCCTGCCCCGAGAGGGCCCGTTGGGTGCTGCCGGCGCGGGGCGCGCCGCCCCCGACGGCTGATAGGAAAGTGCCGGGCAGGTGCCGCGGCTGGTAATGTGAGTGCCGAGGGGGAGGCCATCCGGTCGAACGACTACCGGAAGGATACCACCGTGAAAGCGCCATCCACCAGACCCGCGGCCGTGCTCGGCCTGGACGTCGGCAAGTCATCGCACTGGGCCTGCCTGATCGACCGCGACGGGGAGGTGCTGGACAGCGCCCCCGTCCGCAACAGGGAGGCCGAGCTCGACGCGCTGTTCGCCTCCGCGCCCGCCGGCACGCTCGTCGTCGTCGACCAGTTCCGCAACATAGGGTCCCTCGCCGTGAGGCGGGCCCGCGCCGCGGGGCTCGGGGTCGCCTACCTGCCCGGGCTCGCCGCCAGCCGCGCCGCCGGCCTGTTCGCCGGCGAGGCCAAGACCGACGAGCGCGACGCCGCGGTGATCGCGCGGACCACCCTGGGCGTGCCGGACTCCCTGTCGGGGGTCCCGGGCCGCGGCGAGGCCCTCGAGGCCGCTCGCGCCCTCTCGTCGCAGCGCGACCACGTCGTCGCCTGCGCGACCAGGGACAAGAACCGCCTGCGCGCGGTGCTGCTCGAGTCCTGCCCGGCCCTCGAGGCCGCGGTCGACCTGTCGGACCGGCGGTGGCTGGAGCTGCTCGCCGGGTTCGGCGGGGCGTGGGGGATCGCCCGCTCCGGGGCCGAGGGCCCGCGGGCCGAGGCCGCCGGGGAGGCCGCGGCCGCCTCCACCGCGCCCCCGCCGGCGCTCGTCGAGGCCGAGAACAGGCAGGTCAGGTTCCTGGCCGCCCGGATATCGGAGGCCCTCGACGAGGCCGGGGCCCTCGAGGCCGAGACGGCGGCGCTGCTCGAGGGCGACGAGACCTACGCGTGCCTGCTCACCGTGCCCGGCATCGGCCCGAGGACCGCGGCGCAGCTCGCGGTGTCGGTCGACATCGGGAGGTTCCCGGACCACGACCACCTGGCCTCGTACTGCGGCATAGCCCCGAGGGTGAGGAGCTCCGGCACGTCGGTGAGGTCGGTCAGGGCGTCCAGGCGCGGCGACGCGAGGCTCAAGTCCCTGCTGATCTTCTCGTGCAACAGCCTGGTGAGGTCCTCGGGGCGCTACGGCGAGTACTACCGGGCCTGCAGGGCGCGGGGCATGGGGCACGGGCGGGCGCTCAAGGCCGTCGCGAGGAAGCGGCTCAGGGCGATATACGCCGTGATGCGCGACCGGGTGCCCTACCGGGAGTAGCCCCGACGGTTGACAAAACTATAGGAACACCCAATGACTACTTAGGACCACGGCAACGTCGATGTTTTGGCAATGCCAGCGAGCGGGCGCCAGAGCGAACAAATTGGCATGAAAAGAGGACGGCATAGACCTTCTGGTCATGCCGTCCTCTTTGAATGACAAGTTGTCGCTCTGGCGCCCGCGCAGCGTCGACTGGTCCGCCGTTCGTTAGAACGGCGGAACTGAGGGCAGCGTCGAGCCGTTACGCGGTTTGGTAAAACCGCGTAACTACCTAACTACATCAAGTTGCAAACAGATGCCGCGAAGGCCACGGGGTCCTCGGGCAGAATACCCTCGACCAGCAGGGCCTGGTCATAGAGCAGGCCGGAGTACTGCTTGATCTTGTCGGCGTCGCCTGCCTTCTGAGCAGCGACGAGCTTGGCAAAGACCGGGTGCTTGGCGTTGAGCTCGAGCACGCGCTGGCTCTTGGGCATACCGTCGGGCGCGCCCTCGGGTCCCTTCTGGAGCACCTTCTCCATCTCAAGCGAAAGCGGGCCCTCGGTGGTGATGCAAGCGGGGGCATCGGTCAGGCGCGCGGAGACGGCAACTTTCTCGACCTTGTCACCGAGCGCCTCCTTCATAGCGCTAAAGAGGTCCTCGTTTTCCTTGGTGGCGTCCTCGGCCTCCTTCTTCTCGTCCTCGGTCGCCAGATCAAGATCGCCAGTCGCAACGTTCTTGAGCTCTAGATGACGATCCTCGACCTCGGGCTCGGCACCGTCGGCCACAGCCTTCTCGGCAGCCTCGCGGGCAGCATCGTCCTCGTAGACCTTGGGCATATCGGCGGCAACGTACTCACGCATGGCCTGGAAGGTGAACTCATCCACGTCCTGCGTCAGAAGCAGCACGTCATAGCCGCGGTCGAGCACGCCCTTTACCACGGGCATCTTGGCCAAGCGCTCACGCGAGTCGCCGGCGGCGTAGTAGATGGCCTTCTGATCCTCGGGCATGCCCTTGGCATACTCGGCCAGGGTAATCATCTTCTGTTCCTTGGCAGACCAGAACAGCAACAGATCGGCGAGCTCATCGGCCTTCATGCCATAACTCGAGTAGATGCCGTACTTGAGGCCGCGGCCAAAGTTCTCAAAGAACTTCTCGTAGGCCTCGCGGTCGTTGTCACGCATATCCTCAAGGTCGGCGGTGATCTTCTTTTCCACACGCTTGGCGATGGCCTTGAGCTGACGGTTCTGCTGCAGCGTCTCACGCGAGATGTTGAGCGACACATCGGCGGAATCCACGACGCCGCGGACAAAGTTGTAGTAGTCGGGCAGCAGGTCGTCGCACTTCTCCATGATCAGGACGTTGGAGCTGTAGAGTGCCAGACCCTTCTCGTAATCCTTGCTGTACAGATCGAACGGCGCGCGGCCCGGCACAAACAGCAGGGCATCGTACTCGAGCGTGCCCTCGGCATGGAAGCTGATGGTGCGCGCAGGATCGTCAAAGTCGTGGAACGTGGACTTGTAGAACTCGTCGTAGTCCTTCTGCTCGACATCGGAGCTGCGCTTCTTCCAGATCGGTGCCATGGAATTGACGGTCTCGAGCTCCTGGTAGTCCTCGTACTCGGGCTTGTAATCGTCGCCGGCGTCCTCGGGCTTGGGTTTCTGGCGGCTCTTGGACACCATCATCTGAATCGGGTAGCGCACATAGTTGCTGTACTGCTGAATCAGGCTCTTGAGACCCCACTCGGTCAGGAAGCGATCGTAGGTCTCGGCCTCGCCGTCGGCATCGAGCTTCTCGTTCTCGCGCAGCGTCAGGATGACATCGGTACCGTGCTCGGCGCGCTCACCGTCCTCGATGGTGTAGCCCTCAAGACCGTCGGATTCCCACACATGGGCGACATCCTCGCCATAGGCGCGGCTGACGACCTTCACATGGCTGGCAACCATAAAGGCAGAGTAGAAGCCCACGCCAAACTGGCCGATGATGTCGACATCGGAGCCCTGCTGCTCGGCGTTCTCGGTCTTAAACTCCTCGGAGCCGGAATGGGCGATGGTGCCCAGATTGCGCTCGAGCTCCTCGGCGGTCATGCCAATGCCGTTATCCGAGATGGTAATGGTGCGGGCGTCTTTATCAAAGGAGACGCGAATGGCCAGGTCGCCCTGGTTGATCTTGACGCTCGGATCCTGCAGGCTCTTAAAGTTGAGCTTGTCGACGGCGTCGCTCGCGTTAGAGATAAGCTCGCGCAGGAAGATTTCCTTATTGGTGTAGATGGAGTTGATCATGAGGTCGAGCAGTTTTTTGCTCTCGGTCTTAAATTGACGCATGTGCAGTCCTTTCGCGCTACCCCCGTCCGCAAAAACGGCCCGGTTGCCCGAGCCGCATCGCAGACCTGCTATGTTCAGACTTAGATTTTATAACCCAATAGCGCGCATATATACATACGGAATCGAAAAACTGTATGTCCGAGCGCTCCAATGCGTCAATTGCCAAGGAGTGTCCCCAGCTGCCGGCAGAAAAGGAACGTCCCTATCTGCCATCTACGCGCTTGGCCATCCAGACATGGGGCTGGCCCTCGTCTTCGTAATCTACCGGGGCAATTTGCGTGTAGCCCGCCTTTACATAGAGCGGCAGCACGTATTCCTGCGCATGCAGCTTAATAAGCTTGGCGCCGGCATCGCGTGCACACGAAGCACTGGTCTCCACGATCGCACTCGCCAGTCCGCGACGACGCATAGCCGGCAGCACGGCGACGCGCCCCATAATGTAGGTCTCCCCCGCCGCAACGCCTTCGTCCATGTCGCATGCCGGCAACACCGGGGCCTCTGCGTCAGCCACGCGCTCAAGCTCTTCGGGAAACACGCGCGAGCAACCGGCAAGCTCGCCGTCTACATAGAGCGTCACATGAATGCAGTTTGGATCCTCGTCGATAGCGTCGAACTCATTCTCGTAGCCCTGCTCGTCCATAAAAACGACGCGGCGCACCAACGCCGCGTCATCAAAGCATCCCGTCTTAAGTTGGATATCCATGGCTGCCCTTTCATTCAATGCGAACGTTAGGGACAGATTTTAGCGAAAATGAGCTCCGCGTACGCTAAACTTCGCGCGAGCCTTCGCCAGGCAGTCGTAATGACCCACGTTATGGGCATCGCTCGCGATGAAGCTGTACAGGTTCTGATCGAACAGGCGCTGTGCCGGCTTTTTCTCGCGACCAAAGCGACCGCCGGCAATAAAGTCCGCCGAAGCCTGCAGCTTGCAGCCCATATCGACCAGACGCTCCGCCACGCTTACATCCTTTTGAACCGCACGATAGCGCTCAGGATGAGCGATGATCACCTGGTAGCCACGGCACTGCAAATCGTAAATCGTGTTCTCGTACTCTCTAAACGCATACGCATCGGCATGCGTCGAAAGTTCGAGCAGAAACTCGTTGGTCCCATCGAAATGCAAGTGCTCCGCGGCATCGATACCAAGCTCAACGAGCTTTCGATGGTTGACCTCGAAGCCCATCTGGAGCGGAAAACCGTCAGCGTTATCACGCAGCAGCTCAAAGGCATCCCACATCTTGTCGTAATCAAAATAGGGATCACGGCAGTGAGGAGTGCAAACGATTCTGGTTACACCGGCCCGCTTGGCAGCCTCGAGCATCGCCAAGCTCTCATCGAGATCGGCGGCGCCGTCGTCTACACCCGGCAAGATATGGCAATGAATGTCACGCATAGGTCAGCCTTAATCAACTAAACGTTTGCTCGGTTGGTGAAGATGCCCTTTTTGGAAGTGCCCTGATCGTCGGAGCCCTTCTTAACCTTCTTACCGTCCTTGGTGTAGTAGGAGTAGTAGTACTCGCTGGTCTCGGTCTCGCAGTAGTTCATAACGGTACCGATGAGCTTGACCTTCTCGGACTTCTTAAGCTGACCGATGGCGTTGAGCGCCTCCTCGCGCTTGGTGAAGTCCTCGCGCACCACGAACAGCGTGCCGTCGGTCAGGCTGGCAATCTCGGCAGCATCGATGAAGGTGCCGCCCGGGGGAGCGTCGAAGATGACGTACTGGAACTTAGCAGACAGTGCCTTTACCAGCTTGGCAAAGCGGTGAGAGACGATGATGTCGGCAGGATTGGGAATATGCGGCTCGGCATCAAGGAAGTAGAAGTTCTTCTGACCCGTCTCGACAATTGCCTGGTCAATGGAGATCTGCTCGGAAAGAACCGCATAGAGTCCGCCGCGCGAACGAACGCCGAGCATATCGGAAAGGGACCTGCGGCGCATATCGGCCTCAACCAGGAGCACGGACTTGCCACTCGTGGCAATTGCCTGAGCAAGGTTAATGGAAACCGTAGACTTGCCCTCGTTGGGAATCGAGGAGGTAACGGTGATGGTGCGAATGGGGTCGTCCACGCTCGCAAAGCGGATGTTGGCCAGAAGGGTCTTGGCGGCATTCTGTACAACGAGCTTATCGGTGTTCTTTGCCTTAGCCATGCCTATTTACCACCTTTCATAGCCGGAATTCGGCCAACAACGGGAATGCCCAGGAGCTCTTCTGCCTCTTCGGCACCGCGGATGCGGGTGTTGAGCATGTCTGCCAAAACGACATAGGCAACTGCGATAAAGATGCCCGCGAGGAACGCGACAGCAACGTACAGCATACGCTTGGGGCCGCTGGGGGCTTCGGGGGTCTTAGCCTCGTCGATAACGTTGATGCTCTGGGCAGCGCCGACGTTCTGAGCGACCGTACTCACCGAGCTAGCTATGGCCTTTGCGACCTTAGCCGTCTCCTTGGCATCGGTGCCGGTAACCGAAAGCGTAATGACACGCGTGGTGGTCTCGGAGGAAACAGACACCTTGTAGTCATCCAGATCGGTGAGGCCCAGTTCATTGGCTGCGCCGCTCTTAACGCTATCGCTATCCAGCAGCGTGGCGATATCGTTAGAAAGCATCTGACTCGCCGAGAGATCGTTGTAGCTCATCTGACCGCTATCGTCGGTCTTGGCGAGAATGTACATGCTCGTCGTCGCGGTATAGGTGTTGTCCATCGCAACGAAGGACACGATGCCCATGGCGATCGCGCAGACCACCGGAAGGGTGATGACCAGCTGAAGGTGCTTCTTCAGCAGCTGGAACAGTTCGAGAAGGGTCATGCAGCTTGCCTTTCATTTCCCCAGTTCGGATTGACAAAACTGTCCGTTTGTTATCGCATCTTTTTACCGAGACCAAACTCTATACATAAGAAACAGGCTCTCCTGTAAAAATGTCGGAAGCAATCGTAAAATTGCACAACAACGCCGCACCCGAAAGTCAAATGCGGCGTCTACATCAATATCTATGTTGTATCGCTATGCGAATGGCTCGTCCTGCTGTATGGGAAACGTCACCGTAATGGTGGTTCCCACGCCCAACTCGCTCGACAGATCGAGCGTGGCGTGATGATACAGGGCCGCATGCTTGACAATGGCAAGCCCCAGACCGGTTCCGCCGCGTGCCTTGGACCTACTCTTGTCCACGCGATAGAACCGCTCAAATACCTTGCCCTGTTCTTCAGGCGCGATACCGATTCCCGTGTCGGCGACCGCAAGGAACGGATGGCCTTCGTCGTTGGTGCCGCACTGCAGCGTAACCGTACCGCCGGGTCGATTGTAGCGGATGGCGTTGCTTGCCAGATTATAGATGAGCTCGTCAATCAAGCGCGACACGCCCTCGATGACCACAGGCTTGGTCTCATGACTTATCGTCACATTCGCCTGACGGGCGACCTGTTCAAGGCGCTGCTCGACCGCGTAGATGGCACGCGAGAGCTCAATAGGCTCCGTGGACCCAATGGGCACCGCCTCGCCCTCAGCTGCACGCTCGGCCTCGTCCAAGTTAGACAGCGTAAGAATATCGTTGACAAGCGCTGCCAAGCGGCCCGCCTCACGATAGATGCGACCGCCAAAGTTGCGCAGGTCGCCCTCGCCCTCGACCATGCCGTTTGCGATGAGCTCGGCATAGCCCGAAATCGCCGTAAGCGGCGTCTTGAGCTCATGGGTGATATTCGCCGTGAACTCGCGGCGCATACGGTCGTTGTCCGCCAGCACCGCCATTTGGCGCTTGAGCTCCTGGCGCTGCGACTCAATACGCTCAAGCATGGGGACCATCTCGGCATAGGCGTGCTCATAGCTACGGCGTGGGTGGTCCAAATCCACCTCTTGCAAAGGCGCGATGATGGCACGGGACTCGCGGCGCGCCATAAAAAACGAGAGTACCGCACCCGCTGCTGCGATAAGCAGCATCGGCGCCACCATCGACAGCAAAATCGCCGCAACGCCAGGCTGGGCCTGCGCCAAGCGGACAACCTGGCCGTTATCAAGGGCGACGGCGCGATACAGCATAATCTCGTCGAGCGTAGAGCTTGCGCGCTCCGCGGAACCCGAACCACTCTCAAAGGCCTCGATGACCTCGGGGCGATCGCCATGGTTGGGCAGTGTGGAAGGCGACGCCTCGTTGTCGTAGGCAACCGATCCATCCTTGTTAATCAGCGTGATGCGCAAGTCCTCTCGATCGAGGCTACGCAAGAACGGGATGGGCTCCTGCTGCTCGTCGAGGGCGGCAGCAATGAGCTCGGTTTCTTGCGCCAGGTTGGCACTCGTGGCATCCGCCAAGGTGTTTTGCACAAAGAACGCACCCAGCACCGTAAACGCCACGATAACCGCCATGGCGCAGACAAAGATCGTCACAAAAACGCGGTGCGACAGCGTATGTTTTCCCTGGGGGGCGAAGACCACGGGTTACTCCTCCGATGCGGTGGCCGCGGTGTCGTCACCTTCGGCACCATCACCGGCAGAAGGCTCGGCCAAGCGGTAGCCCACGCCGCGCACGGTCTCGATGGCGCTGGCATGCTCGCCCAGTTTTTGGCGAAGCGTCTGCACGTGCACGTCAACGGTGCGCGAACCGCCGTCGAAGTCCCAGCCCCACACGCTCTGCAGCAACGACTCGCGGGTAAAGACCACGCCGGGCTTGCGCATGAGGTACTCGAGCAGGTCGAACTCGCGCAGGGTGAGCTTAAGCGACTCGCCGGCAACAGTCACCTCACGATGGCTGGGCGAGAGCACAATGTCGCCCACGCTGAGCACATCGCTTGCCTGTTTGACCATGCCGCCGCGACGCAGCAGTGCGCGGCAGCGGCTGGCGAGCTCCATGAGCGAAAACGGCTTAGTCAGGTAATCGTCGGCACCGCCATCGAGCGCCATCACCTTGTCGAGCTCGGTATCCTTGGCGGTAAGCATCATGATGGGCACCGTCGCCGTCAGGCGATCGGCACGCAGTCGACGCATAATCGCCAAGCCATCGGTATCGGGCAGCATGATGTCGAGCAGGACGGCATCGGGTACCCGTCGCGCCACGGCAGCCTTAAACTCACCGTCGCACGAAAAGCCTTCGGCCTCAATCCCCTGCTTGCGCAGCGCATAGACCGTCAAATCCCTGATGTTGTCATCGTCCTCGACGTAATAGATCATGTTGAACCCCTTTGCGGCCGGCATGACCGCATCTTAACCCTAAAGGTACCTTTACTAGATGGTATCAGCCAAAACGCCCCGTCAAATAATCCGCCGTGCGCGGATCGGTCGGATTCTTGAAGAGTTGCGCGGTGGGCGCGTGCTCCACCAGCTCACCCAGCAAAAAGAATGCGACCGAATCGGAGATACGCGCCGCCTGCTGCATATTGTGCGTAACGACCACGAGCGTGCAGGTCTCTTTGAGCTCGCAGGCCAGCTGCTCCACCACCAGCGTCGACACAGGGTCGAGTGCCGAGGTCGGCTCGTCCATCAGCAGAATGTCGGGCTGCACGGCAAGTGCGCGGGCGATGCACAGACGCTGCTGCTGGCCGCCCGAAAGACCCAGACCCGACTCTTTGAGCTTGTCCTTGGCCTCGTCCCACAGGGCGGCGCGTCGCAGGGAGTCTTCGACCAGCTCGTCGAGCACGACGCGATCGCGCACACCCATACCGCGCGGCCCATAGGCGACGTTGTCGTAGATGCTCATGGGAAACGGGTTGGGGCGCTGGAACACCATGCCCACGCGCTGACGAAGGCGGCAGATGTCGTAGTCGCCCAGGATATCTTGACCATCGAGCGCAATCTTGCCCTCGATTCGGCAGTCCTTGATGCCGTCGTTCATGCGGTTAAAGCAGCGCAGCAACGTGGACTTTCCGCAGCCCGAAGGCCCGATGAACGAGGTAATCTGCTTGTCGCGGATCTTGATATTCACGTCCTTGAGCGCATGGTGGTCGCCATAGAACAGGTCGAGGCCCTCAACATCGATTCGCGTCGGCGAGGCGGCAAGATCCTCTGCCGTGGGGCGAGTCGCATCCCCAACCTCGCGCTCGTGCGCGGCCTCGGCCTGCGCTTTCATGAGTTCTTCAAGCTCCGTGGGCTCCACAGCCGCAGCAGCCGTCATACCGCATACCTCCACATCGATATCAATTCAGCAGTATCGATAGTAGGAATCGCGGCTCATATGCACGTGAGCGCATTGTCAAGTGTTTGTAAGGGCACACTGGCTATGCGGCGGGCAGCTCGATGGTGAATATCGTGTGTTCGGGCGTCGATTCACATGCAACGGTACCGCCGTGCGCGCATACGATCTCCTTGGCGATGGCAAGCCCCAGTCCAGCGCCGCCGCGATTGGTCGCACGCGCCGCATCCAGGCGATAGAACTTCTCAAAGATCACCTTGAGCTTTGCCTCAGGGATGGGATCGCCCTGATTGATAAAGCGCACGCGCACGCCACCACCGTCCCGGCGTCTGGCCTCGATCGTGATGGTCGAGCCCTCATAGCTATAGGCAATAGCGTTTTTCATGATGTTGTTGAACACGCGAGCCATTTTGTCGCCATCCACGAGCACCGTCAGGTCCTCGCGAATATCAACTTGGACTTCCTTATGCTGCTCGTTGAGGATGGGATAGAACTCGTCAGTCACCTGAGCCAGCAGCAACCCCAGATCAACATAGCCGCGCGTGAGCACGATATCGTGGAAGTCAAAGCGCGTGATATCGAAGAACTCTTCGATGAGCGTATCGAGCCGGTGCGCCTTGTCGAGCGCCACGCCCGTAAAGTGCGCACGTTGCTCAACCGGCAGCTCGGGAGCCTCTTGCAGCAGCGAAAGATAGCCCACCACACTGGCAAGCGGGGTGCGTAGGTCATGTGCCAAGTACGTGACCAAATCGTCCTTGCGATGCGACTCGTCACGCAGAGCTTGCTGCACCTTGCGCTCACGGTCACGCACGCGGTTAAGGGCGCCCTCGACCTCCAAGAAGTCGCCGTCGATGTTATCCCAGGTGTCGGGGTGATCGATCAGGCGATCTTGAATACGAACAGCCAGCACACAATCGGCATGCTGCTCGCCCTGCTCGTAGCCCTGGTAGTACAGGGCGCGGCCGCACAAGAACAGCACGCACACGGCAAGCGCCAGCACAAAGCCAAGCATGTTGAATACAAAGCCGACATCAAACAGCACCGGCCCTTCGATGCCGCCGAGCGCCATGGCGCCAATCGCCAACGTCATGGCCCACGCGGCGCCGCCAATCACCACGCAGCGGCACACAATCTCAAATCGATCGATCAGCAAAAAGCCAACAAGCAGCACCGCCAAGATTCCGACGATGTTGTCGATGCCAATCAGCAGCAGGCTCAGCAAAAAGAGCAGCACCGTTGCAAGCGCGCGGTTGTCGACGACCGACCTCACGTATTCAAAGAGCCGATCGGGCACCTCGAACGCTTGCCTATCGTCTTTTGTCATATCAAGATCCTCACAAGCGAAAAGCGTTATTCGATGATGTAGCCGACGCCCCAGACGTTTTTGATAAAGCGTGGCTTTTGTGCGTCGTCGCCGATCTTTTCGCGCAAGTGGCGAATATGCACCATCACCGTATTGTTGGAGCCGGACATAAAGTCCTCGTTCCATACCGCGCGGAACAGGTCCTCCACGGCCACCACGCTGCCGCGATGCTCGACCAGATACAGCAAGATTGAATACTCGGTGGGTGTGAGGCGTACCGGTGAACCGTCCACCGTTACGGAACGAGCATCGCGGTTGATCTCCAAGCCGTCGAGCTGAATGGTCGGCGACTCGGCCGCCTGCGCACGGCTACCGTAGCTGGTGTAGCGGCGAAGCTGAGCGTGCACACGCGCGATGAGCTCCAGCGGGCGGAACGGCTTAACCACGTAATCGTCCGCACCAAGCGAAAGGCCCTCGATCTTGTCTTGCTGGGCATCGCGCGCCGTCAGCATGATCACAGGATAGGTATGGCTGGAACGGATCGTACGCAGCAGCACAAATCCATCGATATCGGGCAGCATGACATCCAGCAGCGCCAAATCGAACTCCTGCTCCAAGATTGCCTTGGCAGCATCGGCCCCGCTATAGGCAATCTGGACATCAAAGCCCTCTTTTGTAAGGTAGATACCAACCAAGTCGGCGATGGCCTTCTCGTCATCAACTACCAGTATGCGCTCGTTCATGCGTGCTCCTCTCGCGCTCCATTATGCCCGAGGCGACGCACGCCACACACAACAAGCGTGGGTGATTAAGTCGGCCTTAAGCACCCTTGTGCCCGTTCGGGCGCGGATGTGGGCCACGCACGCACGCGATGATCGTCGACGCCGGCAAACGATATACTCTAGTTCCAGAAGAGACCATCCCGTCGAAAGCGAAATCTGTGAAGTCCCTCACCTCTTTTGCAAAGCGCTCAGCCCAGCTTGCCGCCGGCTTTGTCTGCGCTATCGCCCTTGCCGCTGGCGCGCCCACCGTCGCCGGCGCCCAAGTGCTCACGACCGACAATGTTTGCGGCAAAACCGCCGATGCGCGCGGCATCACGGCCGAAAACCTGCCCGATATCGATGCGACCAATGCCCTCGTCATGGGCAAAGACGGCACCGTCTACTATGGGCGCGGCGCCGATGAGCAGGTCAAGATTGCCTCGATCACCAAGGTCATGACCGCAATCCTAACCGTCGAGAATTGCAAGATGGACGAGAAGGTCACGGTGAGCAACGCCGCAGCCACCGTGGGTAATTCGACCGCCGGCTTGCTCGAAGGCGACGAGCTTACCGTGGAGCAGGCGCTGCGCGGCCTGATGATTCCCTCGGGCAACGACGCCGCCATCGTGCTCGCCGAATATGTGGGCAAGAAGATCGACCCTAAGACCAAAGACGCCGAGGCCACATTTGTGAAGGCCATGAACGAGCGCGCTAAGAAGCTCGGCTGCACCGGTACGCTTTTTGAAAACCCGCATGGTCTGGACTTTGATGAGTGGGCTGGCGATATGCACTCAACCGCACACGACGTGGCGCTGATGATGCAGGAGGCCATGAAAAACGACACGATCCGCGAGGTCGTAGCGAGCGAGGATTCCTGGATCGAGGTCACGGGCGCCGACGGCACCGACCATTCGCATTCCATGGACACGCATAACTATTTGCTGGGCCAAGATGGCAACATCGGTGGCAAGACTGGCACCACCGACGATGCAGGCTATTGCTTTACGAGCGACTACAACCGCGACGGCGACGAGATCTACACCGTTATTTTGAACTCCACCACCACCGATCAGCGCTTTACCGATACCGCCGCCCTTGCCAATTGGTACTACGGTCACAAGGTGACGGTCGCAATCGCCAACACGCAGGAAAAGACCGCCAACGGCAACCCGCTTATGGCACGCATTAGCCAGACAGATTGGACGGACAAGACGATCGACGCCACGCTCGCCGACCCCGCCGCACAGGCAACGGTGTTCTCACTCGCCGGCGAAGTGACCGAAAAAGTTAGCTACGATGACCTTTCGGGCACGGTGCATGTTGGCGACAAGGTAGGCAGCGTTACGCTCAAGCAGGACGGCACCAAGGTCGCCGTCATGGACCTGGTTGCCGACGAGGAAGGCACAGGGCCGAATCCCATTGAATGGCTCCTCGTGAAGCTCGACCGCTTGGGCCGCCGCATCGACAACCGCCCGCTCACAGCCGAGAGCGAGACCGTAGCCAAGGCACCCGAGGTGTAAGGTCGAAGAACAATACACTCGCTGAAAGGAGGTGTCCGAAAGGATGCCTCCTTTTTTTGAGGGTTCGAATCCCCAGCGCCCTTTCTCGATAATAAAAAAGGGCCCCCGATGGGACCCTTCTTTAAAGTTAAACTGGCGGAGAGCTGGGGATGTCCGGGCATGCTACGCATGCCCTCCGGCTTCAAAGCCTGGCGGCTTTTCGCCCACGGGCTACAAACGCTTTCGCGTTTGCTTAACGCCCGTGCCCTCTCGGGTTCGAATCCCCAGCCTCCTTTCTCCGCACAAAAAAGGCCCCAAATGGGACCCTTCTTCAAATTCATACTGGCGGAGAGCTGGGGATTCGAACCCCAGATGCCCTTTTGGGGCATACTCGCTTAGCAGGCGAGCACCTTCGGCCTCTCGGTCAGCTCTCCGTAACAGCCGTTCTATAGTAACCAAACAGCCAAGGATGGGCAAGAGGAAATTTTCTAATTGCCTAGCATCCTTTCCTCCTTGGAAGCTTCGCCTACCCCAGCGAACGGTTAAGGGAGCCGAGCTCGTCGTTGCCCATGGTGCGCCACATTTGGAAGATGCAACCGCGTGCCAGGAAAAAGAAGCCGTTGTCGACCAGTTGCACAGCGGCATCTGCCAGCTGATTCGTCACGGCGGACACTGGCGGCAGCTCGAGTCCAGCCTTGCGGATGGTCTCGACCGCCTCCTCGAACGTCGGAGGCTCGCTGACGCCCATCTCATTCATAAGGCCCTGCATTTCTTCCAGCGCGCTGCTGCCCGACTCCTCGCCGCGCGGCACCAGACGGTAACAAGCCAGCGCCAGGTCGAGCTGATCGCAATTCCAATAGGCAAACGCCAAGCGATAGAACAGGTAGCCAATTGCAGAACGATCGCTGGCAATACGTAGGCCGTGGCGCGCCACCTCGATAATCTCGTCAAAGCGCTCCAGACGCGCAAGCACGTTGATGAGCGCAAAGTGCGATTGTATGGACGAGCGCGCCAGATCGTAAAGATGGCGCACCTCGGGCAGCGCTCGTTCAAAGTCCTCTTGCTCGGCGTAAAAGCTGCAGATCTCGTGCTGGGCAAAGTACAGCGCATCGGGCGCACGAAGGATTCGCACAGAGCGGTCTTCTTCCAACACCGGTAGCACCATGCGTACCAGCTGGTTATCGCAAAACTGCGTTTGAACCGGACCTGTCGCCAAAAGCTCGGCGACAGCGCACTTAGCCTCCAACTCCTCGACAAGACGGGAAAAGCCTTCAAAAGCACCTGTACGGTCGACTTTTGCCTGCTCGCGCAATTCAACAACACGGGCCACGTATGGGTCGTCGTCCTCTTCCATGACCTCCAACTCGTCAGCCGTATCGGCAAGCAGCAGATCGCGCAGCGCCGGCGGCAGCGTGCGATGGTCATCACGCGGACGAGCATGAACCTCCGCAGGCTCAATCGTCTCCGGAGCGGTTGACTCATACGCCTCAAGCACACGCTTGCACGGCATATCGTCCATGTCCATGCTCTCAAGATCCTTGGCGACAGGCACGCAATCGGCCAGATAGGCCGCGCGCTCAAAGAAATACGTTGCGACAACACGCTCGCCCTGCTCACCGTCGGGAGCAGCAATCTGCACGTAGCAGCGCGTGATGCAGGTGCCCGCGGCAAAACACGCTGCCGCAAGCGTGAGTGCCCCGCGCGCATCGTGCTCCGCGGCCCAGATCGCGCGCGTGTCCTCGTCCAGCTCGCGCCAGGCGTCATCTTGAGCGTCGTATTCACGTTGCGGCATGGCATCAACGACAGACTGCCCAAACCGAACGAGCATAATCCCCTCGGCAACGTTTGCCCGATAGGTATAGTCGAGCCGCGTGACCACGTTGAGCGCCTCAACGATTCGCGCAAAACGGGTGCGCACGTCCCACTCGCCGCCCGGCTGGCAAGCCACCGTACCCGGTTTGCCCCACGGGTTATCGCTCGAGGCCGTATCGAGCAGTCGGGGAACATCGTTGGTCGTCTTGGCGATATGCCACGCATCAAAGAGCGCGCAGCCCTCAAGGCTCGGCGAGGATGCCGCAGGGGCCAATCCAGCCCCGATGCGCTCAAAGATGCCGGAGAGGCGGTTGAGACGACACTCGATGGCGAGCAGCGTGTCAATCTCGTCCTGGTCTAGCAGACTACGATCAAAATTGAGATAGAACAGCTTTGAGCGATCGATGCGAGCCAGGCTCATCTCGGACTTGGCGGCGATGGTGCGCAGGCGGGGCAAGTCAATTTCGCTCATAAGGGCGGCGGCATAGCGCTCAATGCCACTTGGATTATCCGTATGGTCAATGCGGTAGAGCAACGTTTCGATTGCATCGGGCAGCGGCGTGGAATCAAAACCCAGCAGTACCTCAACCGGCTCGGGGAGTTTTACAAGTTTGATTTTGTCGACGGCATTTTTCATACCCTCGTCGAGGCCGTCGCCGCCTGCCGTGTCTGAGACAGCGTTTTCAGAATCGGCGAATATCACGTAACGCAAGAACATCGAGGCCATGAACTCGCCGTAGCGAAGGCTGCGCGTCGAATTCCACGTCTCGCGATCGGATTGTTCGCGCATGGTGCCTTCGGGAGAGCCGATGACTCGCGCCCGGGAGCGCATCGTCCCATCGGTACCCCTGACTGCAATCTCACCGATGTTGGAATCGGACTCGTCAAGAATCAGCTGCATGTCGGGATCGTCGGGCAGCGATACTTCGTTAACGGGACGGTCCACCTTATAGACCTCACCCGAAACGCTCACGTAGCCCAAAAGCGACACATGGCTTTTGCCGACGAATTCGACGACATAGCATGATTCATGCGGGTCCTCGCCAAAGAGCTTCCAAACCACGCCATACGAGCGTCCCGCAGGCTGCTCGGGCATGGCCGGAAAGCGCTTTTTGGGATCAAGAAACCTGAGCTTGTATGTCGGACGCTCTGCCACGAAATATCACCCTAATCGGTCGTCTAAAGAAAGAGCGCGCCACGGGCTCACCGAGGCGCATACTCGAAATCTTACACGAGTCGATGAGAAATAGTCCCCTTTGACCGAGGCTCGAACCCATGCGGCGTCCGCCTAAAAGAAAAGCCCCCGTTGCCGGAGGCTTCAAGTTCAATTGGTGCGGCGTATAGGATTCCGCGCATCCGCTGCGCGGATCCGCACCGGCTTCGCCCGCCTGCCGGCGGACTCGCCCGCTCGCTAAAAACGCTCCGCGTTTTCTTGACGCTCGCGCCTCGAACGAGGTTCGAATCTCCGCAATGCCCCCGTAAAGGAAAAGCCCCCGTTTCCGGAGGCTTAAAACTCAATTGGTGCGGCGTATAGGATTCGAACCTATGACGTTCTGATTCGTAGTCAGACCCTCTATCCAGCTGAGGTAACGCCGCGACTTGTTGATTATTATGCACATCGACTGAATAAAGGTCAAGCATTTTTCGAAAAAAGTTATCGAATTTGATTTTTACTCATTTGACGCAGTCAATCGACTCGATACTTTCAAACACAGCAAAAGCAACTTCTCAAGTATATCGACATATAAGAAAAGCCTCCGTTACCGGAGGCTTTAAAGTTCAGTTGGTGCGGCGTATAGGATTCCGCGCATCCGCTGCGCGGATCCGCACCGGCTTCG
>CABQJU010000010.1:0-62413 GCA_902464575.1 uncultured Collinsella sp. | reverse complement strand
TTCGCGCCTTGCGCGCTGCGCTGGCAAACGCTCACGCGTTTACTCAGCTCCGCGCCCCGACGGGTTCGAACCCATGCCTTGGCAACAAAAAAGCGACCAACCGGAGTCGATCGCTTTCTATTCTATGGTGGGCCGTCAGGGGTTCGAACCCTGGACCTTGGGATTAAAAGTCCCCTGCTCTGCCAGCTGAGCTAACGGCCCGCGGGTGGCATTGTACCACGGTCTGGGGCTATTCCCAACTCCATTGGCCGTTCTGGAAAATCACAACTTCACGTCCATCAGGCGTAATGCCCGCAATATCGATATCGTCCGTGCCAATCATAAAGTCGACGTGCGTGCTCGAAACGTTGACGCCATGCTCTAGGAGCTCTTCTTTGGACATATCATATCCGCCCTCGATGCACTCGGGGAAGCCGACGCCCAGCGCAAGGTGGCAGCTGGCGTTCTCGTCATAGAGCGTATCGTAGAACAGAACACCACTTTCGCGGATCGGCGTGTTCTTGGAAATGAGCGCGACCTCTCCCAGGTGAGCAGCGCCCTCGTCAGTATCGATGATACTTGCGAGCGTTGCCTTGCCCACACGGGCGTCGTAGTCCACCACGCGGCCGCCCTCGAACTTAATCCAAAAATCGTCGACTTTATTGCCGTGGTGAATGAGCGGCATAGCCGAATACACGATACCGTCGGCACGCATACGATCAGGCGAGGTGAAGACCTCCTCGGTGGGGATGTTGGGGAAGAAGGGATGTCCATCGGGCGTCCTGCCCTTGCCACCGGCCCACTCGTGACCCTTCGTCATGCCAATCGTCAGATCGGTTCCATTTGCCGCGGTGTAATGCAGGTGGTCAAAACGATTGTCGTTCAGGAAGCGCAAGTTCTTTTCGAACGCCGCGTCATGAAGCTCCCAGTCGCTCTCCGGGTCCTGGCCATCGGCACGAGCGGTGTGCAGAATCGCATTCCACAGCTTATAGATTGCAACCTCATCGGCGTCTCCCGGGAACACCTCGCGCGCCCAAGCCACGACCGGCGCGCCGGCGATGCACCACGGGTTGATGTTGTAGTCCAGTCCACGGCGGAAGACCTTGCACTGCGTGTTCCTCGCCTTGGATGCCGCGGCCGGCTTGGCGGGATCGATACCCTTGAGAGCCGCAGGATCCGCACCCTCGATAAAGATAAAGCAGGCACCGTCCTGGGCCAAGGAATCAAGCTGCAGGCGCTTCCACTCGGGCGTCTGCTCAAAATAGCTTTTATCGACATGCTCGTACGTGAGCCTCGTCACGGCATCATCGGCCCAAATGACCGTCACATGGCCAGCGCCGGCGACATATGCCTCCGCGACCACCAAGCGGGCAAAAGGCGCGCACTCGACCGGAGACTGAACGACAACCTCCTGGCCGGGCTTGACGTTTACGCCCTTGCGGACAACCAGACGCGCATAGTTTTTAATCTTGGGCTCCAGGGCCTTCATGCCCTCCAGAGCTTCTTCGACCGTCAGGGCAGCTCGAATCATGTGCCACTCCATCTATCTATAGAACAGTAAAAAGGCGCGCCGCAAAAACGACGCGCCTTATATCTTAGCGATAAGTATGTATGCAAACGCTACTTCTTCTTGGAGTCCTTCTTGTCCTCCTCGGCAGCTGCGCGCTCGATAAGAGCGTTGAGCTTGTTCTCGGACATGCCCTCGGCCTGCGCGCGGTACATGTTGCGCAAGGGACGAATACGAGCGAAGTCGTAGATAAAGTCACCTAAGATGATGACATAGGACAAAACAATGCCGACCATCTGGACGGGACTGGACACCGTGCCGCCGGGAGCGAAGTAGAGCGAAGCCCAAATTGCCACGACGAGTACCATGCCAATGGCGAGCACAATCCACCAGATGCGACGGCGCTTGGTGTAGTCCTCGTCCTGCTTGAGGAGGATATTCGACACCGTATAGATGCGGTCCTCCTTGGCGCGCTGCTTAGCCTTGCGGGCGCGCTTCTCCTCTTTAGAGAGGCCCTCGAGGTTCTCGCCCTTCTCGAGCTCTTTGCGGCGTGCCTTAGACGAAGCCGGCACGACGCGAACGGAGCTCGCTGCTTGGCGGGCGGGCTTAGCAGATGCGGCAGACTTGCGCGCAACCCCGGTAACTTCGTGGGATTGCGTGCGCTTGTTCGTGGCGCTACGGGTACTCACTTATGCGTTCTCCTTCATGCTTGTGAACTGGGAGCCCGTGATGATCTGGAAGGCCTCGCGATAGCGCTCGGACGTGCCATCGATGACCTCGGCGGGCAGGTGCGGGGTCTCCCCCGTCATATCCCAGTTGGCCTTGAGCCAATTGCGGACGAATTGCTTGTCGTAGCTAGGCTGGATCTTGCCCTCCTCGTAGCTGGCAGCAGGCCAGAAACGGCTGGAGTCGGGCGTGAGGCACTCGTCGATCAGCGTGACCTTGCCATCAATAACACCAAACTCGAACTTGGTGTCGGCAATGATGATGCCACGGGTCGCGGCGTACTCGGCAGCGGCCTTGTAGATCTTGAGGGAAAGGTCGCGAATCTGCGCGGCGATGTCCTCACCCACGATCTCGCAGCAACGCTCGAACGAAATGTTCTCGTCGTGGTCGCCGATCTCGGCCTTCGTGGACGGCGTGAACAGCGGCTCGGGAAGCTTGGAGGCCTCGGTCAGACCCTCGGGCAGCTGAATGCTGCAGACGGTGCCGTTCTCGTCATAGGTCTTCTTGCCCGAACCGGTCAGATAGCCGCGGACGATGCACTCGATAGGAATCGTCTGGGCCTTCTTAACCAGCATGGCGCGGCCAGCGAGGTAGTCACGATACTCAGCAAACTCCTCGGGGAAATCCGCCGGGTCGATGGAAACGAGATGGTTGGGGACGATGTCGGCAAACTTATCGAACCAGAATGCCGAGATGCGATTGAGCACCTCTCCCTTAAACGGAATCTCGTCGGGAAGAATGAAGTCGAACGCAGAAATGCGGTCGGTGGCGACCATCAGCAGGTTTTCACCGGCATCGTAGATATCACGAACCTTGCCACGGGAATCCGGACGACGCTCCATCGTTGTCACGTGAGTCACTCCTTACCTAAATACGACAGAAATGCGGGTTCTTTCCCGCATGTTTTCGCAAACTCGGAGCGGCAGGGACGCGGCCCCTCCTTCACCGAATAGCGAAAAGCTAGTGCTCCATTGTAGTAGATGCCGCGTCCGCCGTGTGCTCGCGGGGCAGATGAATTGTAAAAGTCGTACCCTTTCCAAGCTCCGACTCCACGGATATGTAGCCATGGTGACGCTCGACGATCTGCTTGGTCACGGCGAGGCCGACGCCCAGGCCGCCAGCTTCGCGGGCGCGGCTGGCATCGGCGCGCCAAAACCGCCCGAAAATGCGCGACAGATCGTCCTTGGCAATACCGATGCCGGTATCAGAAACGGCAATGCTGACGTGCCTGCGGTCACTGAGCACCGACACCACGACCCAACCGCCCTCGGGGGTGTAGCGCATGGCGTTGCTCATGAGGTTGATAACACATTGCGTGATCATGTCGGGATCGGCTTCGACGACATCGTCGTGACCCTGGGTCTCGTCCGCAAAACGCAGGCGCAGATCGCGGTCGGCAAACAGACGCTCCTGGCCGTTCACAATCGATCGCACGAAAGGAACCATGTCCACCGGCTCAAGGTTGAGCGGAGCCGTGCTGTTTTCCATGCGCGACAGGTCGAGCATCTGCTGCACCAGACGAGCCAGGCGACGCGTCTCGGAAGCAACGGTCTCCAAATGCTCATCGTCGGTGGGATACACGCCGTCCTGCATGGCCTCGACCGTCGCAAGCATCGCCATAAGCGGCGTGCGCAGCTCGTGTGCGACATCCGAGGTCAGGCGCTTCTCGTGTTTCATATCCTTCTCGAGCGAGGTGGCCATCTCATCGAAGGTCTCACCCAGCTGATCGATCTCGTCATCACCGCGCAGCCCCGTGCGAGCCGACAGGTCGCCGTCACGGATTTGCTTTGCGGTACTGGTGATGCGATGAATCGGTTTGGTGAGCATGCGCGACACGAGCGATCCGATAACGACCGAAATGCAGATTGCAACAACCGCGGCGAGGGCCATGGCGTTAAAGGTCTTCTCCCTAAACGCAGAGTCCGCCTTGGTGAGCAGAGCGTCGGAGCCGATGGCCCACAGCTTTACCTGTCCGACATGCTCGCCGGAAGACGTTACAATCTCGACGTTAGCAACGCTATCGGAGTCGGTTGGAGCAGACGAGACCGGGCTATGCGATGCCCTCTTGCCGCTCGTGTCGTCGGTCGTAGCCTGGTTTTCGCGTACATCGGCGGTGGCGCTTGCCGAGGGCCAGGAATCGTCATAAACGATCACACCCTTTTTATTGACGACCTGCATGCCCAGATCGTCGGAAACCAAACTCGACGTTGCGACCGTGCGCAGTTCTCCCGCGGTCCAAGAGCCGTTTTCCTCATATGAGGTCGCCAACTTCTCGGCAGCGGAATTTGCGATTTCGACGATATTGGAGCGTGTGTAATCCGAAAAGACCGTGCCCCACACAACAGAGACAACGCCCACCAGCACCAATACCGTCATGAGCGATGTCAGAGCAAAAGCAAGTGCCATGCGCGAGGGATAGCTCATCGTTGGCCGTGAATCGGAACGAGGCGTGTTCCAACTAGCCTTGGAACCCGCCTCGCTCTCCTGCTTGTGCTTTTGTCCGATTTCAAAGCGCGCAGGTGTCATATGTGATTTCCCTATTTCTCGTCCGACTTATCGGTCTTGGCCGGAGCCTCGAAGCGATAGCCGACACCATGGACGGTGTAGAGCCACTTGGGCTTCTTGGGATCATCGCCCAGCTTGGCGCGAAGATTCTTCACGTGGCTATCGATGGTGCGCTCATAGCCCTCAAAGTCATACCCGAGCACTTTCTCGACCAGCTCCATGCGGTTATACACACGGCCGGGATGACGGGCAAGTGTGGTGAGCAGCTTGAACTCGGAAGCCGTCAGATCGACTTCCTTGCCCTCGACCAAGATCTTGTGGCCCGAGATATCGATGACCAGATCGCCGAAGTCGAGTACCTCGACGGCGGGCTCGTCGGCCTGATGGGCACGGCGGAACAGAGCGCGAACGCGGGCGACGAGCTCGCGCGGCGAGAACGGCTTAATCAGATAGTCGTCGGCGCCGAGCTCAAGACCGATAATACGGTCCTCGATCTCGCCCTTAGCCGTCAGCATGATGATGGGGACATCCGAGGTATCGCGAATGGTGCGGCAAACGCGCTCGCCGGGGATCTTGGGGAGCATAAGGTCGAGCACGACCAGGTCGAACTGATGCTTCTCGAACTCCTCGATCGCGGACTGGCCGTCGCCGACGCCCACAACCCAGTAGCCTTCGCGCTCGAGATAGGCAGCGACGGCGTCACGGATTGCCTTCTCATCCTCGACCAGCAGAATCTTTTTTGCATCTGAAGCCATAACACGGCCCCCCTGTCTCAATTAGCTAAGAACAAGCCCATTTTAACGCACCTGAGCCCGCCAGATGCCGCTATGACGCGGCAGCTCGGCGGGCGGTACTCACAATTACAACGCGTTTATTCCCCTGTTGGCGCCTTTTTAACCCCTCTAAGCTTAAAGAGAGAATAGGCGTGCAGTGACCGTCTCTGGTATACCCTGGCTGTTGCGCACCGTGGCGTACGTAAGGAATGAGTCCGATTTTCCCGCCGTAGCTGGATAATCGCCATACTCCAAAGCGCGGTCGGGCGACAGCAGCGAGCCATAGGTCTTGGCAGAGGTGTCGATCAGGAAATGCGACGCCTGTACCTTAACAAGGTATTTATTCTTCTTGCCAGCCGCACATGCGAGCGGCTCGCGTGACAGGAAGAGGTACGGCCCTCCTTCATTACCGATATACGTGCCCATATTGCCCAGGCTGCCCACGCCACTATAGGCCGCCTCGATAGAAAACACGAAGGTATCGCCCATATATACGGCCTCGAAAGGCAAAACTGACGAAGGAAGGACCAACTGGGCACGCTTGGTGTTGTTGCCGTCGGTCAGATCGATTGCCGTTATGCCGTAGTAGACGCCCTCGTCGTTGCGGACACGCGGCGAGATGGTCAAAATGCCGTCGCTCGCGCGCGGGGCCGATGCAAAGCGGCCCGTCGATTTCCAAATTGTCTCGGCCTTGGATTCATCAAGTGAGCGACGATAGCAAAACGAATCGCTACTCGTTTTATTGCCACCTGCCGAGGGCATTTTATACCAGATGACTGATGACCCGAACGCCGTAAACAGCGGCGGATCATAGTCCTTGCCACCTCGATCGAGCTCAACCACGTCGCCAGAGAGCGAAGCGCCCGACAGATTTTGACCGTAGAGCTTCCACGATGAATTGGCAAAGTTCATCTCAACCCACGCGAATACGCTGTCGCCGGCACGGACATCGTAGAATGCATATCCCGTGCCCTCGATAGGATCCTCGATTAATGTGGTAAGCGAGCCATCGCCCAGGTTGAGCACACCGAGTGTGTTGGCGTGCAGTGCCGATGCGGGCGCCATCATCGCCGCGGCGTAATCGCCGTCGCAGTAGTACAGCAGCGTACCCAGAGGCAGCGTCCATGACGCCGCCGGCTCAAGATCGATGTCGACTGCCTCGTACTCATCCGTAATCGAGATGATTTTGGAATCATCCTTGATAACCTGCGGCTCGCCGGCGGCATCATCGCTGGTGCCCGTTTTTTTCGAGCATCCGGCAAGCACCGTGGCAGCGCCCGCGGCAGCCCCACCGAGTACAAAGCCGCGACGCGATATTCCGTTCTTGATGTGATCGGCGATACCCATTAGGCGATCTCGGTGCGAGCGGCCTCGATAGCGCGTGTAAGCTGGTCGGCGCAGGAGGTCTTTTTCATACCGCAGGTATTACCGGCGAGAACCTCGATTACGCGATCGGCAGGAGCGCCCTCGACCAGCTTGGAGATAGCCTTGAGATTGCCGTCGCAGCCGCCGGTAAACTCAACGCCCATCACCTTGTTGCCGTCATCGGAAAGATCAAGGTGAATATTGCGAGCACACACGCCCTGAGGCTTGTAATCAAACGAAATCATGCGATCCCCTCTCAGAATGTTATTCGAGACGACTATTATCCCCGTCTTTCCCTAAATGCAACGAGGCGCTTTGCCGGCAACACACATTACCAGCAAAGCGCCCTAAAAAGCTAACGTTATGCCCGAACCTACTCGAAGCTCAGCTGCTCCAGACGATCAAAGACCGTGTCGATACGGGTGAGGAAGTCCCACGGATCAAAGATCTCGTCGAGCTTCTCCTGACTGACGGTGCAGCGCGGGTCGGCCTCGAGACGCTCCTTAAAGGTGGGGCCGGAGACACAATCCTGTACCTCGTGCCAGGTTGCCATAGCGTTCTCCTGCACAATGGCGTACGCGTCCTCGCGGGTGATGCCCGTGTCGACGAGGGCGAGCAGTACCTTGGAAGAGAAGATGAGGCCGCGGGTCTTATTGAGGTTGGCCATCATGCGGGCGGGATACAGCTGCAGGCCGTCGATAACGCGGATGAGGCACTGGAACATGTGGTCGAGGGCGATGAAGCTATCGGCCTGGGCGACGCGCTCGGCAGAGGAGTGCGAAATGTCACGCTCGTGCCACAGGGCGACGTTATCGAAGGCAACCTGGGCGTTGGACTTCACGACGCGCGACAGACCGCAGACTTTCTCCATGGTGATGGGGTTGCGCTTGTGCGGCATGGCTGAGCTGCCCTTTTGGCCCTTACGGAACGGCTCCTCGGCCTCGAGCGTATCAGTCTTCTGCAGATTGCGGACCTCGGTAGCGATGCGCTCACAGGTGGCCGCTGTAGTGGCAAGCACGCCGGCAAGGTAGGCATGGTGATCGCGGCTGATGACCTGCGTGGACAGAGGATCGTGGACCAGGCCCAGGTGCTCGCAGACGTACTCCTCGACGAACGGCTCGATGGAGCTGTACGTGCCGACAGCGCCCGAGATGGCACCGAAGGCAACATTCTTGCGGGCGTCCTCAAGACGATCCAGATCGCGCTTGAGCTCCCAGGCCCAAGAGCCAAACTTCATGCCGAAGGTCATCGGCTCGGCGTGGATGCCATGAGTGCGGCCGGCACAGAGCGTGTTGCGCTCCTCAAAGGCGCGACGCTTGCAAATCTCGCCGAGCTTCTTGACGTCCTCGATGATCAGGTCGCAGGCCTGGGTGAGCTGGTAGCACAGGGCCGTGTCGCCCAGATCCGAGCTGGTCATGCCATAGTGAACCCAGCGGCTGGGCTTGGGGTCGCCCTCGGGAACATCGGCATCGATGTATTCCTTCATGTTGGTCAGGAAGGCAATGACGTCGTGGCGCGTGACTTCCTCGATCTCATCGACCTTCGCCTTCTCAAAGTTGGCATGGTCGCGGATCCACTGGGCCTCGTCTTTGGAAATACCGATCTTGCCGAGCTCCGCCTGGGCCTCGCAGGCCAGAACCTCGATCTCCTGCCAAATGGCGTACTTGTTCTCGAGGGAGAAGATGTGTCCCATCTCCGGGCGGGTATAGCGATCGATCATAGCGGCTCCTTTTTGGTTATTGGCACGTTGGTCGTAACCCAACCATTGTACCGTGCGCAGGTGCAAGTATGGGCAGCAGGCATTAACCTAACATTTTGGAATTGGAGCGGGCATGGGGACGTCCGCGTATTTGCTTCGCAAATACGCACCGGCTTCAGTGGCATACCGAGATCCGGGGAAGTGTGGGAGCAAAGCAGGCTGAATCTACCATTCCCGAAATCTTCCTTGCTCCATGGAGCGGGCATGGGGACGTCTGCGTATTTGCTTCGCAAATACGCACCGGCTGCGGTCGCCTATCGGCGACCTTGCCTGCTCGCTATAAACGCTTCGCGTTTATTTAGCGCTCGCACCCTGTCGGGTTCGAGTCCCGGCACTTTATTGAAAAAGGCACGGTAACGAAACGTTACCGTGCCTGAAATTCGAATGGAGCGGGCAACGGGACTCGAACCCGCGAGTGTCAGCTTGGGAAGCTGATGCCTTACCACTTGGCGATGCCCGCATATGTGGGGGATAGTATAACGCGGTTGTCTTGTTCGATACAAGGGTGTCGATGCTTGTTTTAGCTGTGGAGAATCGTTTGAAAATCGCGCCAATTGTGGAGATGAGGACCTTTGTCTTTCTTTTCTTACCATCTTCTACCTGCACTTTTATCTGATTGTTGTATTTGAGCTCGATTTGTCAGAAATCGGGCAAGCTTTTGGTCAGGCTCCGGTACTTACCCGCATGAACCTCGGGGGTAGCCTCATCCTACGCGTCGCAACCTCCCCATGCGGCGCACGAGGGATAAGGAGCAGCCATGTCCAACGCACCCACGCACTCTGTCCACAGCGCAATCGCAACAGGTCCGCTGCTCCTGCTCCTCTTCCTGCTTTTCGGCTGCCTGGCACCAGGAGCCGCATTTGCCGTCGATGGCTACGACCAGCTCGGCTTCCGCACTATTAGCGATGATTGTGGGCCCTTCTTCATCGGCAAGTATGAAGCTCAAGACACCTCGATTGCCTACTGCATGAACCAGGAGCGCCCCGGCCCCACCAAACCGGGCGGCCCATGGCTCAACTTTGATCAAGGCTGGGTGTGGCTCGACGACGAGTTCGCGGCAATCGTTTGTCACGGATATCCCACCACCACGTCGTTTGGCGGTTACCATCTTTCACCCGATCGCGCCCGCGCCGCCACCCAGCTTGCCGTATGGATGCTCAACGGCACTACCCATGTCGACGGCACCTACTCCTACACGACCGCTCAGGGTAAAACCAAGAGCGGACACTTTACCGCCGACAATGAAGTCGTGGCGGCTGCGCGGTGGCTCCACGACAGCGCAAAATCAGGAAGCATCAAAGCCGCTCCGCACCGCGCGCGACGCTATCTAGGGGCCGTATCGGGCGGCAGCAAACGTCAAGACATGCTCTATGTACTGCCGGCGGTCTCTGTTTCCTTCCAAAAGCAGTCTGCTGACACCGTTATTACCAGCGGAAACAATACCTATCAGTTTACCGGGGCAACATTCGATATTTTTGAGAGCGCCAGCGGCGCGCGTGTCGGCACCATCAAGATGGACAGCAACGGTCGAGCGCAAGCAACACTTCTGCCCGACACGGCATACTACCTAGTTGAAACGAAGGCGCCGGCCGGCTATGTCCCCCGCCACGATCGTATTGCCTTTACCACGGGGAATGACGGCGGGCGGGTCGCCATTGATGAACAGCCCGGCACCATCAACCTGCGTATCGTAAAACTCGATGCCGCGACGAATGCCGGCCCCCAGGTGGGATCTTCACTCGCAGGAGCAGAGTTCACGTGTGTGTCGCAATCAACCCCTGGATGGGCGCAAATTCTCACGACTGACGAAAGCGGTCGGGCTACCCTCGTCGATGTCCCCTTAGGAACCTTTACCATCTACGAATCAAAAGCCCCCGAGGGCTACCTGCCATCCAACGACAGCTGGACCTATACCGTTGGAGCCGACCAGCTCGGCGATTCAGGCGCAGTCGAGATCGAATCTCGCATTTCCGATATCCCCATTGCGTTTGACCTTGAGATTTCCAAATTCAAGGATTACGGCAATAGCGACCAATCCGGCCTGGAGCAGCCGGCGGGTGGTGTTGTCTTTGAAGTTGTCAGCAACAGCTCTCAGCAGGTTGTTGGCACATTGACCACAAACATCTATGGCTTTGCCTCCACCAAAGATCAGCCCGAAGCATGGTTCGGCACAGGCAAGCGACCCGCCGGTGTCCACGGAGCCGTCCCATACGACCGTGCCGGCTACACGATTCGCGAGGTTCCGGAAACCGTCCCCGAGGGTTTTAAACGTGCAGGGGAATGGACCGTCGGGGCCAATCAGATTTCCAACGGCGCCGAGCTTCAATATATCGTGGACAACCACGCTCTGTCGACGCATCTCCAGATTGTAAAACGCGATGCCCAAACAGGCGCTTCTGTTCCACTAGCCGGATTCACCTTCCAACTCCTCGACAGCAATCACGAACCTGTCTCACAAACTTGCTGGTATCCAGCACATAACGTAATGGACACCTTTACGACTGACGCGACCGGGACCGTCACACTGCCAGAATCGCTCGTGCCGGGCACCTATTATGTACGCGAAGCCTCGGCCAAAGAGCCCTATCTTGTCGGCGAAGAGATCGAGGTAAACATACCCGCCGACATGAACCTAACGCCCGTTGTAATCGCCTCGTATTATGACCACGCCGCGACCGGAAACATCAGGATCGTTAAAACCGATGCCGTAGACGGCAGCAGCCTCGCGGGCGCCGTCTTTGAGATCCGTGCCTCGGGTGATATCGTGCGCCCCGACGGTAGCATTGCCGCGCTCGACGGTGAGACTGTCGCTGCCGTCACGACGGATGAAACTGGAGAAGCACGCGCGGACGACCTCCCGCTGGGATCTGGCACCGCACGCTACGAGGTTGTCGAGACTCAAGCGCCGGCAGGCTTCTTACTCGATCGGACATCCCATATTGTCGACCTTACTTATGCCGACCAGAAAACACCCGTTGTAGAAGCACGGCTTAACGTATCCGACGATTACACCAAGGTAGATATCTCCAAGGTCGATGCAAGCGGCGAGCAGGAAGTGGAAGGCGCACAGCTCACCTTATATGGTCCCGATAAAACCGAAATAGACTCCTGGACCTCATCCGACAAGCCACACCGCGTCGAACATCTTGCACCCGGCACCTACTCGTTGCGCGAAATGATGTCTCCGCGGACCTATGACCTTGCCGAGGAGATAACGTTTGAAATAAAAGATACGGGAGAAGTCCAATCCGTCGCGATGAAGGATGCGCCCATCGAGATCAAGGGGCAGGTCGACAAGCGTCAGGAACTTGTCCAACCTATCGAAAAGGGCCTGTTGGCTAACGGCGATGGTAAAAACCGCGCCACGACGCAAACCAATAGTGATGGGCTTTTCTCCTATACCATCGATGCTCGAAACGATTCCGCTACTTGGGTTGATGAGTTTACGATTACCGATGATCTTGAGTGCGCCAAAGACGGCACGGCGAGATTCATCTCAATCGAAACCCCCGTCGCCATCGGCGACCTCAACGGTCTGTGCAACGTGTGGTATCGCACGACGCCGTTGGACTCGACAGACGTCGATGAACCGGCGAACGCGACACTTGACGATGGACACGAAAATCCTTGGCTTGAGTCCGACGAAGTAAAAGAGAGCCTTGGTGAGGACTGTCGCCTCGTCGATTACGACGGCTGGCGCCTCTGGAAGGCGGATGTCTCGACCACGGAATCCACCACACTCGAGGCGAAAGAACTCGACCTTGCATCCAATACCGTCGTAACGGGCATTCGAATTGAATACGGTGCGGTAGCCGCCGACTTTACGACTCGAAGCGATGCGGATTCTTGGAACCGCGATGATCTCAAAGATGAGCACGACGATCTTGACGATGCCAAAGCAATCCTTGGCACAGACGCCCGGGGCGCAATCGTGCACATGCAGGCGACGTCGGCTTATACGCCCCAAACCGCACTCACCAACAGCGCACGCGTCGATCTTTGCCGCAACGGCGGCGGCGATAAACTTGAGTCACATGACGAGGACAGCGTCATTCAACGCTGTACCCTACCGCAGGACCTACCGGCAACAGGATCAGTTCCCATCGCCGCTTGCATCACCGCGCTCCTGACCTCGGGTGCCGCAGCCCTATGGTTCGCTCGCCTTAGGTCGATCCCAAAGAAGCGCTAGCGCGATGAAAAAGCGGGCGAGCCAGTCCCCTGGCTCGCCCGCTTTCAATCATGTAAATCGCCGTATCTACTCTGCAGACGAAGATCCACCATCAACGATTGCCTGCTCGGACTCAGGAATCCCATCGGCACCCGTACTCTGTTCTTGCTCCACCTCTTCGCTGATTGCGGAGGCGGGGGTCGAGCCCTTTGCACCCACGATGTAGGCAGCCCCAAATCCTAACGCAATGGCAATCAAGGTCAAAATCACGTAGACAGGCCAATGGCGCTTAATATACGAAAACACGTTGACTCCTTAGAGCTCCGTCTACGAACGGCGGATAACCTCGGTCACGACCTCGGATACCGTGGCAATGTTCGTCGGGTTGACATTGTGGGGCAGGTCGTCCTCGGTACGAGCGCAAGCCAGACGCGTGCCGTCCACGCCGGCGATGGTGAGGGCTCGGCGGCTCGCCTCGAGCGCGGCATAGGCATCGGTCTTGGCATAGGGCATCTCGAGCGCGCCACAATCGACATGGAACGACTTGCACACCTTGCTGACCAGGTTCATGATGCGGCGATCGCCCTTGAGCAGCTGCTGTTCGCCCTCGACCGTCACCACCGAAAGCCTACCGGCGCCGACGGATTCAAGATTGATGAAGAATACGCCACGGAGCTTGTCGCGATGCGATGCCAAGAAGGCCTTCATACCGGCGCCATCACAATCCGAGGCGCCCGTTGCCACAAACCAGATATCGTGACCGAGCAGCTCATCATCGCCCATAGAGGCGACAGCCGAGAGCATATCTTCGGGAGAAGCGCCGTCGGAAGACGTAGCGCCGCCCTTCCAGCCATCGTTATCGTCCTCGAAGTTATCCCACGAACCGATACCGCGACCGGACTTCTTGGCATCGTAATCGTCTTCGACGCCCAGCCAGTCACTCATGCTGTCCTGCTCGTTTTTCTTTTTACGGCCGAACAGACCACCCAGGCCGCGCTTACGAGACTTGGGTGCCGCCGGGGCGGGAGCCGAAATGGTCTCGATCGGCTGTGCGCCCGACGCAACGGGCATAGGAAGCGCAACGGGTGCCGATGTGGGTTCGGGGCCCTGGGCAGTAGCAAAGGGATCGTTGACCTGTGCGGAGGGGTCGGGAAGGTCGAACAGCGACGTGCGAGACGCAACGTTTGCCTGCTTCATAGACGGCAGCGACGGATCGGGGACCGAAGCCAGCGGAGACGAGGAAGGTGCAGGCGACGGTGCCGACGCCGGATCGGGAACATTCATCTGCGGGCGCGGCGATGCCCGGGAGGAAATCTGGGCCATAAGGGAATCGACCGTTTCGTCCTGGGTGGGAGCGACATTGGCAACCGTGGCACCGGAACCACTCGGGGTCGGCATGGTAAAAATCTGCGTGGAATAAGGCCTCGACTCATCCGTCTCGGGAGTCTCGGAAACCGTAGGCACTTCCTCCTGCTCGACCTCGGTCGAATCATCTTGCTCGGCTGCCGCGTATTGCTCTTCGTCAGAGTTGGCCTCGACGGGCTCGTCCTCGGCGGCATCTTGGATTTCGGCAGCATCAGCAGGCTCGTCATCGTCTGCCGCGTCGCCCTGCTCATCGGAAACAGGAAGGGGCTCGGCAATCGCGGTGCCCTGTTTTTCAGACGTTATCGTGGAATCGAACTGCGCGGCATCAAACGACATGGTGCTATCGACGTGCTGCTGAGCCTCGAAAGACGTCGTCGCTTCAACAACATCCGCGGACGCCGGTTGCTGGGACTCAAAGGACGTTGTAGCTTCGGCGGCTTCGACGGGCGCGGACTGCATAGCCTCGTTCTGCTCGAACTCTTGCGCCGCGAGCTCACGTGCCGCCTCGGCTGCCTGCTGCTGAGCGATAGCCTCCTGCTCGGCAGCCTCGCGTGCGGCAGCGCGCTTCTCCTCGAAATCGTCGACAAATTTCTTGCCCTTTGCAAACGCACCCTTAAAGAAGTTGGAAGCGCTGGCGCCAATCGACGAGAACGCGGATGCAATGTCGGCATGCGGCGTTGCCGCGGGAATCTCGGCCGAGAAATCAGTATCGCTCTCGTAAGACACGCGCCTCGGTTGTTCAACGTAATCGTCGTCAGACTCGTCCGCAACGTCTTGCGCCGGCGCGGCGGGAGCCAAAATGTCCAATCCTGCCGCGGGATCGATCGCAGACACCGCCTCGGGCTCGGCAACGGCAGCGGTAACCGCGGCAGACTCATCATCCGCAGTGACAACGGGCGCAGGCTCGGGCTCAAACGTCGGCTCCTCGCCCTCCTCGTAATCGAGCGTGCAGGACTCGGGAAGCATTCCGAGCGCACGGATGGCATCCGAACCAAAGCGGATGTTGCCGGCGGCGTTGCGATAGAGCTTGGGCTCGGCCGCGGCAGGCTCCTCCGCCGGCTCAGCAGCGGGAACCTCGTCATTGAACTCTTCGGCCTGGACAGCCTGATTCTGATCCTCGGGCACGATGGCGCCAATCAGCGTCTCGTCGGCAGACGCACCCTCAAAGCCCTCGATCTGCTCGTCAAAAGCCTCGCCCTGTTCGGGCTCGGTTTGAGCGTCGGGAGCAATCGGCTGACCGAACTCGTCCTCGGCGTAGGTAGGCTCTTCGTACTCGATGGTGTTGCCGTAGTCGTTTTGCTGCTGGGCCGCGGCATACTCCGCCGCCGCGCGCGCCATTTCCTCGGCACGACGTTTCTGCTCCCCAAAATAGGTATCGAACGGAACATCGTCGGGAAACTCGTTCTCGCCCTGGAAGGGAGCAACGTTGTCCATAACACCGAGCATAGCGGCGACAGAAGACTTGTTGCACACCGCGCCGGACGTATAGGGAAGAATGTGGCGGTTAGAGATGATGTTTGCCGCGTTGGCAAGTGCAACGAGGGAAGCGAGGATCGCGACAATCCACAGCAGAACCTTGAGCGCGCCGGGGAGCGGCAGGATACGCAGGATGGCAACGGCAGCGGGGGCAACCGTGGCAACGGGCAACAGCTTGGCGATGAGCGCACGATACGAAGCATAGGGCTCGCGGGCGAGCAGCTCAGCACGGGGAGAGTCGTAGTGTGCGACAACGACCACCGGGCGGTTGCGCGGAGACGCGAGCGGGCCCGAGGCCTTGTGGTAGGCGATGACATTTTGGCTCACGCCCGTCTTGCCCAGGCGCGAAACCACGGGGTGCCCTGTGCGTTCGAGCACGTAAAGAACGGCGCCGACAATGGCCAGCAAGGTGCCGACCAAGCCGATACCGCCACCGATGCCCATCAGCAGGGCACCGGCAAACGCAAGAATACCGGTAACGGCAAATGCCAACCTACTGGGCGCCGGGGCATTGAACTCCTGAACCTCGGGATCAAAGCCGTGGTTGCGGAAGATCTGAGCGATATCCTCGGCCGCCAAGCGCTCTTCTTCGCTGCATGCCGGCGTAATGCCGGTGTTCTGCAGCAGGTGGTTAATATAGTTCTGGGTGTTCGCCATGTGCGCTCCACATCCATAATCCGACAAATAGGCCCAATGCATGCACATTAGAACCGTATATAGTCGAAAGTATACCCCGAGCGAGCGCAAACGACCGAATTCGGGCCATCTTAACGCCCCGAGCGGACAAGGATATAGCCTAATCTCCATATCGGACTAAAATCATGGCAGCAAACCACCTTCTCATGCGAGGACTCTATGACGGCAAGCGACACGACCGCGACAATTAAAAAGGGGAATTCGGAGCCCAGTTTCGATAAAACGGCTCAGCGCATCCTCAATCTTTTCTTTGTGCTCAACAGCTCCCCCGAACCGCTGACGACCGAGCAGATCGTCTTGGATTCCGACCTGGGATATGGCTCCGGCAACATCGACTCGGATAAGCGCAAGTTTCGGCGCGATCGTGACAAACTGCTCGAGCGTGGCATCTTAATCAAGGAGGTTCGCCCCGCCGGTGCGCAGGAGACCGAGGAAAGCTCGTGGACAATCGACCGCGAGCACACCTTTGCAGCAGGCGGCCTCATCACCGCAGACGACGCCGATATCCTGCTCAACGCCATCGACCAGACACTAGCGGCCGGCTCATCCACTTTTGCCGCGCCGCTTGCCGATATTCGCTCCAAAATTGCCTACCTCACCGGCATGTCGGCGGTGGACGAAGTACCGATCCGCCGCTCTCCCACCGTCGATGCGGTATGGAGCGCCTTTGCCGAGCGATGCGCACTGCGATTTTTATATCAGAACGGACGCGGCGAGCAGAAAGAACGTACCGTCTGTGTCTACGGCATGTTCGAACGCGAGGGCGTGGCGTACTTCTGCGGCCTCGACAATGTCACCGACGACATCAGGACATTCCGCTGCGACCGTATCGTTCGCGCATGGCGTCCTTCGAAGGCCTACGCCATCCCTGCGGACTTCAATCTCAACGACTATCTGTTCTTTGAATTCGATTTTGCCGACCGACCGCCCGTTGCAGCCACGTTCTCGTTCGCCCCTCAGACGCAGATCGATATGATCAACGGCCTCACGCGCGGGCGAGGTGAACTCGCACACACCGATGCGGGATGGACCTGGACCGTTGACGTGCATGACCTTGAAGCCGCCGCCTCATTTTGCATGGCCCACGCCATGGACGGCATGAGGCCTGTGGCCCCCGAATCGCTCAAGCAGGCGTGGAACCACCTCATTGAAAGGACGGTGCACGAGCATGCCCGTGCGTAAACTCACCAGCGAGCAGAGACTCTCGCGCGCCATCGACATCATGGAGGCTCTCTACGCCGCCGGCGAGAGCGGCATGACACGAACCGAGATTTGCAGCCGCTTTGACATCACGGGGGCGTCGCTCGTCGAGATTCTCGAGATCGTCTCGACGCTCGCGGACCGAGAATCGGGCGCGCGCATCATCTGCGAATGCCACGGCGAGCGTGTGGTCCTCACCGGTGACGCCGGGCGTGTGCTACCGTTGCGTTTGAGTGCCGCCGAGGGCGCTGTGCTCAACCACGAACTTGAATCGTTGGGGATCGAGCCACAGACGGCAGCCCGGATTCGGCATGCTCTTCTACCCGAAGAGCTCGGCTATAACCAGCGCGTCTTTGACACCGTCAACCACGGGTCGCACTGGCAGCAGCTGAGCTGCGCCATTCAGGACGGCGTTCGCTGCCGCATCTCGTATCGCTCGATGGACGATGCACGGCCACGCGAGCGTCTGGTCGACCCCTTGCGCATTACGGCAAACGGCGACCAAACATACTTGATTGCCTGGGACATCGCAGTCGATGAGCAGCGCACCTATCGCATGGATAAAATCGAGGGACTCACCTTGACGGAAGACTCCGTCGTGTCTCACGCACCGGACGTCGCATCCCTCCACGATTCCCTTGCCCGGACGCAGCGTAGCGCAAAGCTCTTGATGCCATTCGATATGGCGGAACATCTGGACTGGGCCGGCATCACCCTAATCGAGCGCAGCGGGGCAGACATGGCAATGGTAACCGTGCATTACGGCTCCGAGCGTTGGCTACTGAGCCAGGTAATCGCAGCGGGCGGAGCCATCCGCATCTTGGATGACCCCGCCCTGTCAAAGCGTCTGTGCGATATGGCAAAAACCCTCGTTTGTCCGCTTTAGCGCCGCCGCTCGTGGCGTGCACGCCACAGTTGCAGATAGTGCCCGATCTGCGCCGATTCGATGCGCTGGTAGGAGCTCGTGGGCAGCGACGTTAAGAACTTCTTTCCGTAGCCCTTCGTCACCAGGCGCGGGTCGGCCAGAATCAGCACGCCGCAATCGGTCGACGAGCGGATAAGGCGGCCGGCCGCCTGCTTGACCTCGAGCACCGCCTCGGGCAGCGAATAGCGCGCCCAAGCGCGGTCTTCGCGCAAGTTGCGCTCGCACGAGAGCGGGTCCGTGGGGCTCGAGAACGGCAGCTTGGGAATGATGACGCAGCGCAGCGTCTCGCCGCTGGCGTCGAATCCCTCCCAGAAGGCCTTAAGCGCAAAAAGCGACGAGGTCGGCTCGTTGATAAACCGGTCGCGCAGGCGACGAGGAGATGAGTTGCGCTGCTGGCAGTTGAGTTCCAGACCCGCACGGGCCATCTTGGGCTCAACGCGGGTGTACAGGTCTTCCATGTCGCGCCGATTGGTGAACAGCGTGAGCACCGATCCGCCCATGGCAAGATGGGCGTCGACCAGCACGCGCTCGAGCGCCGTAAGATAGCTCTCACGATCGCGCGGATCGGGTATATCGCCCGCAACGACTACAGCCATGTTCGAATCAAAGTCGTAGCTCGAGTCCAAGTGCAGCGATGAGGATGTCGAAGCACCGATGCGATCGAGGCCGACTGCGTGGTTAAAGTGTTCAAAGCTTTTGGACACCGTCATGGTCGCCGAGGCAAAGATAGCCGTGTGAACCTCGGGCAGCCACTCGGTTGCCAAGGCCTCGCCAATGTCGATGCGCTCTGCGGTCATTGACTCTCCGCCGGCACGCAACCTGCGATTGACCTGCAGCGAATACACGTAGTGTTCATCGGTGCCGTCGATGATGAGTTTGAGGTTCTCGGCCAGCTCGTGCAGGCGGCGCGAGATATCGCCCAAGTCGACAACAACCTCGGGCTTGTCGGCGGCGACGGCTTGCACCAGCGCGTCGACGCTCTTGTCAGCTTGTTCCAATGCATCGATGGCAGCGTAGGCCGACGGTAAGAAATCATGCCAGTCGTCAGATTCGCGCAGCTCGGGGCCAATCCATAGATTGGCATTGTCATAACCCCCACGGGCACGGCGGCCGAGCTCGCGAACGCCATCGAACACGTCGGCGATTGCCATGCTCGCGCGCGCAACCGTCGACGTCGCCTTGACAGTAAGGCCCAGATAGAGCGTAGAGCCCTCAGAGGTTGCCAAATCACGGGAGACCTGGCTTAGCGCGCCGGTGGTCGAGCCGCCCAGGCGCTCAAACAGAACGCGTGATTCGTCCGCCGACACCACGCGCGCCCACTGACGGCGCGCCTCGCGCTCGATGGAATGGGCCTCGTCGATTACCCAATGACGAATCGGAGGTAAAATCCTGCCCTCGGCCGCAACATTGCGGAACAGCAGTGAATGGTTGGTGACCACCACGTCGGCATGCGCCGCACGACGGCGAGCGCCGTGGACCAAACATTTATCAGGGAAAAACGGGCAGAGGCGACGAGCACACTCGCGCGAGGCCGTCGTAAAGTCGGGGCGGTTGACACTGCGCCACCGAATGCCGAGCGAGTCGAGGTCGCCATCGGCTGATTGACAGACGTACGCCATAATGACCGCGACCGCCGTGAGCGTGTCCGCCGGATCGCGCTTGGTGGTAATCTCGACCTGGCCGCGGCTCATGCGCTCAAGCTTGCGCAGGCACGGATAGTGGTCATAGCCCTTGAGAGCGCAAAATGACAGGCCACCGTCCAGTTGCTCGGCAAGTTTTGGCAGCTCATGGTACATGAGCTGGTCGGCAAGATTGTTCGATTTGGTCGCAATACCAACCGTGATGTTGTTACGGCGTGCTGCCTCGGCAAAAGGCACCAGATAGGCCATCGATTTGCCGACGCCCGTGCCCGCCTCAATTACACGATGAGTGCCCGTGACCAGCGCATCGCGGACCTCGAGCGCCATCGCGATCTGCTCATCACGCGGCTCGTAGGTGGGATACATGCGATTGACCAGGCCACCTGGCGCATAGTCTGCCTCAATCTCCTCACGACTCGGCATCTTGAGTACCGGCAGTTCGTCGGCGTCCACCCGATCGTCGGCGCGATCGGCCTTGAGAACGTCAGCACGAGCGGCGCTGAGAGAGAAGATAGAACCGGGGTTCTGCCCCGCCAAGAATGAGAAGATTGGACGATAGGACCAAGGCACGTCCGGATGCATGTCGGCTAGGCGCGCCATGAGGCCCTGGGGCAAGTCGGTGAGTGCCACGAGCAACACGCGCCATACGCCACACAGGGCGTCGACGTCGGCATTGGCACGGTGTGATACCGAGTCACAGCCAAACAGATCGGCCATAAAAGACAGCTTGTGCGAAGCCAGGCGCGGAAGCGCGATGCGCGACAGCGCCAGCGAATCGATCCAAATATCGCTCACGTTGACGCCGCCTTTGACCGACTCGATAAACGAGCGGTCGAACGTGGCGTTATGTGCGATTACCGGGCAACCACCGACAAAATCGGCGAGAGCGGCTACGGCCTCAACGGCCGACGGGGCATCTGCCACATCGGCATTTGTAATGCTCGTGAGCTCGGTAATCTCGGCGGGAATCAGCTGCTTGGGATGCACGAAGGTATCGAAGCGGTCGACGATCTCGCGGCCCGAAAGACGGGCCGCCGAGATCTCGATCAGCTCGTTGTCCTGCACCGAAAGACCTGTGGTCTCGGTATCGAGGACAATCACATCTTCCTCGATAAGGCCGAAGGACTGCGTTTTGGCGCGTTCGGCAAGCGTGGCATAGGAGTCGATGACAAACTGCGGCGTTCCTGACGAAACCGCGTCCTCGATTAGCATGCAATGCCCGCTCGACGAAGGCCCATACGGATCAGGCTGTCACAGACCTGCGGGAACGTCATGTCGTCGGTGTGGCGGATCTCATCCGGATACAGCGACGTATCGGTCATGCCGGGAATGGTATTGGTCTCGAGGATGACGGGGCCGTCCTCACTCACAATAAAGTCGCTGCGTGAGATACCCAGGCAACCGAGGGCCTTGTGAGCAGCGCAGGCAAGCTCCTGAGCGCGAGTGTAATTCTCGGGTGAAATCTGCGCCGGAATGCGATGGATGTCCGTAGGGTCGACATACTTCACGTCCAGATCGTAGAACTCGCAGTCCTTGGGCTTACGAATCTCGACAATCGGCAGAGCGCGCACGTCGTCCTCGCCGTACACGCCGACGGTGATCTCGGTACCCTCGATGCACTTCTCGACCAGCACTTTGTCGCCGTACTCAAACGCCTTGGCGATTGCCGCGGGCAGCTCGGAGGGCTCATGGACCAGGGAAATGCCATAGCTGGAACCGTTGACGGCCGGCTTCACAAAGCAGCGCTCGCCACAAACCTCGACGATATGATCGATATCGACTTCATCGCCCACCTCGAGCGCGAGGCCGGGGGCGATGGGAATGCCCGCCTTGGCGTACAGGAGCTTAGAGACCTCCTTGTCGGCACCGCAGGCGCTGGCAAGCACGCCCGAAGCCGTGTAGGGGATACCCAGGGTCTCCATGGCGCCTTGCATGGCGCCATCCTCGCCGCCGGCACCGTGCATGGCGATAAACGCCACGTCAAAGCCGCCGGTTGCCATGGTTACCATAAAGTCATCAGCGGCCGTATCGAGCAGCTCCACCGAGGTGTAGCCGGCTTCCTTCAAGGCAGCCACGACGTTCTTTCCCGAATTGAGCGAGATCTCGCGCTCAGCGGAATGACCGCCCGCCAAGACCGCTACGTGCATGTTCTCTAGGCTTTTACCCGGCATGGGCAGACTCCTCCTCTATAATTTCTGCAGCTGATACCATATTGTAGCGATACCCTCTACGTTTCCCCAAAATCGAAAGGCTTCCATGAATCCCAGGACTAAATCTCAGGACATTCGCGACTTGAGCCAAAACGATATTCGCGAGCTCGTGGCCGAGCTTGGCCAGCCCGCCTTCCGCGCGAAGCAGCTCATCGAATGGGTCTTTGAGAAGAACGTTTGTTCGTTTGACGATATGACCAACCTCCCCAAGGCTTTCCGCGAGCAGCTTAAAGAGGCTTTTGCCTTTGACACGCCGACTGAACTCACCAAGCAGGTTTCCAAAGATGGCTCTCGCAAGTATCTGCTCGAGTACCACGACGGCGTTTCCGTCGAGACCGTCGGCATGCCCCGTCGTAACAAGCTTTCCGTCTGCGTTTCCACCCAGGCAGGCTGTGGCATGGGCTGTGCCTTTTGCGCTACCGGTCTCAACGGCCTCAAGCGCTCTCTGACCGCTCAAGAGATCGTCGACCAGGTACTTCATGTATCCAACGACTTTGGCGAGCGCGCCACGAGCGTTGTCTTCATGGGCCAGGGCGAGCCGTTTGCCAACTATGACGAGGTTCTCAAGGCGCTGCGAATCCTCAACGACCCCGATGGCATCGGTATCGGCGCTCGTCACCTCACTGTCTCTACCAGTGGCGTTATTCCCGGTATTCGCAAATTTGCCGACATCCCCGAGCAGTTCACGCTTGCCGTTTCCCTGCATTCCGCCATCCAGTCGACGCGCAATAAGCTCATGCCCGGTGTTAAGAAGTACACGCTGCTTCGCCTTCACGAAGCGCTTCAGCTCTACACCGAGAAGACTGGCCGCCGCCCGACCTATGAGTACGCCATGATCGAAGGCGTCAACGATACGAATCCCGAAATGCAGGCGCTCTGCGACTTCTGCGAGGGAACGCTGTGCCACGTTAACCTCATTCAGCTTAACGACATCGAGGGTAGCCCGCTCAAGCCGTCGCCGATTCATAAGGTTGAGGATCTTCAGCGTCGTCTTGAGTCCCGTGGCATCGAGACCACGATTCGTAACTCCCGTGGTAACGATATTGACGCCGCTTGCGGACAGCTGAAGCAGCGCTTCAAAGTTCAGAAGAACGCATAGGGGAGTCGCATCCCAAAACGTTTCATGTGAAACATCGAACGACCCCGGTTACAGAATATGCAACCGGGGTCGTTTCATTTATTGACCTTAATTTTGAATCAGCTGCTACCTGTCCCATTTTTACGGCCAAAATAAGGGGTCCTTGTCTCATGAATCAGACAAGGACCCCTCAAAATATGCTGAGTAATTGTTAGGTACCTAATAGCCTACATTTTCCCATTGGTTGCTGACCCAACCTTGATTTATCTTGGGATTCTTCGTTACCTGAGCAGTACGCATGGCAACATCTTCTGTCATAACATCCATTTTCTTTTTGGAAGTATCGACGATATCTTGCGCGCTACGAAGCAAACGACCTCGAAGTTCATCGTCTGTCGCGATCCTATAGCCAGCAAAGGCACCAGCCGCGACAGTCGTCACCAATGCAATCGCTGTTAAAATCTTATTCCTCATCTTGGCCTCCTTGATCAAACTGAATCATTTCGCCAAGAATACGAGAGAGCTCTTCCTCGTCTTTAAACTCAATCTCAATCTTATTCTTTCCACGCGAGCTCTTCACACGCACGTTGGTATTAAAAACCTGACGAAGCACGCGGGCAGCCTTTTTAAAAGACTGAGGCGTTGCAGGCCTCGGCGTCTTAGGTGTCTCTCCGGCAGAAAACAACGGAGCAAGATTTTCTGTCGCTCTTACGGAAAGGCCCTCTGTAACAACTTTCTCTGCAAGTCGAATACGCGCGTCCTCATAGGGAACTGCAAGAATCGCACGTGCATGACCAGCAGTAAGTTTGCCCTCAAAAATCATCTGCTGAACTACTTCGGGGAGATCGAGAAGACGCAGCGAGTTTGTAATTGCAGAGCGTGACTTGCTTACTGCCTTCGACAATGCCTCCTGGGTCATCCCGCTGGCATCAATGAGTTGGCGATAGCCCTTAGCCTCTTCGACGGGATTCAGATCAGAACGCTGAAGGTTTTCGATAAGAGCAAGAGCCAGCATCTCTTCATCATTTACCTCTTTAATGATGACTGGCAATTCTTCAAGGCCAGCAAGCTTTGACGCCTGGTAACGACGCTCACCAGCGATGATCTCATAGCCGTTTCCATGCTTGCGAACCAAAAGCGGCTGCAAAACACCATGTTCTTGGATTGACTCGCTCAACTCGCGAAGTTCAGTTTCGTTAAAGTGAATTCGCGGCTGATTAGGGTTGGGAACGATATCCTCAATAGGTAGTTTTGTTTCAGATGCGGCATTTGAAGCCGATGCAGCCGAACCGCCGGTCTCATACTCGGCCTCTGAGACCAAAGCATTGAGTCCACGTCCCAATCCGCCACGTTTCTTTACACTAGGCACGCTTGATCACCTCTTTTGCAAGGTTCATATATGCTTTTGCACCCTTATTTTGAGGTGCATAGGTAATTACCGGTTCTCCAAAAGACGGAGCTTCGGAGATTTTAACCGTACGGGGGATTAGCGTCTTAAACGCCTTATCACCAAAGTACGATTGAACCTCCTCAACAACCTGATTCGATAGTGAAGTACGCGAGTCATACATGGTCATAAGCACACCATAGGTGTCTAAGCCCTTGTTCAGCCGTGATTTGACCATCTTCATTGACTCAAGCAGCTTCGTAACGCCCTCGAGTGCGTAATATTCGCACTGAATCGGAATCAAAACGCTGTCTGCTGCGGTCAAAGCGTTGATAGTAAGCAGGCCGAGTGAAGGAGGACAGTCAATGAAAATAAAGTCAAACTCGTCCTGAATCGGCTCAAGCAAATCTTTGAGGCGGGTTTCACGAGCAATTGCGCTTACGAGCTCAATTTCCGCGCCTGCAAGTTGAATTGTAGCCGGAATAACGAATACTTTTTTACAATTTGTATCAAGAACAAGCGATTCTGCCGGCACATCATTCAACAATGCATCATAGATGCAGTGATCAAGGTCTTCTTTTTCAATTCCGAATCCACTGGTGCTGTTTCCCTGCGGATCAAAATCGACAATCAGTGTCTTACGACCCTGCTCACCCAGTGCTGCTGCAAGGTTTACAGCCGTCGTTGACTTACCGACGCCGCCTTTTTGATTGATGATTGCAATGATACGCGTGTCTTTTGCGCTCTTAGAACGCTTAACGTCGCGAAATCCCACGGTCCCTCCTGGTGTGTATTAAAGCTGTCAAACGGAGGATGTTTCACGTGAAACATTCCGAATCGATATCAACCGCCATGTTTCACGTGAAACACTGCAAGTTGTTAGTATCCATTATGTTTCACGTGAAACATCTAGGCAAGCGGATTCTTCTTTGCCACGCCATTTGCACGAGGCAATGAGACAGATGCTGGATGACTCTTCTTAAGAACAATGAACTCCCTGTGACCCAAGCCTTCAGGCAAATCAATTGCGTCATTCAGAAGCAAAGTGAAGCCGCAAATCTTAGCTGCTGACATGCCGGAAGCAAGCTCCTCATCCGAAGGATTGCCCTTGGTTATAACAAATAGCCCTCCATCCTTCAGATACGGAGCCGCATACTCAACAAGAATCGGTAGAGGGGCCAGTGCGCGGGCGGTTACAACAGAGAACTGCTTCTTATGGCTTCGAGCATATTCTTCAAGACGATCATGAACCGCATGAGCATGTTTCAATCCAAGAGCATGGACAAAGGAATTAACCGCATCAACCTTCTTGCCAACAGAGTCAATATAAGTAGCTTTACGATACGTGGTTATGGTTAATGGAATACCAGGGAAGCCCGCACCTGTTCCCATATCGAGCAAAGCTCCCTCAGGAGCCTTGTTGATATAGGGGAGCAAAACAAGTGAGTCGAGGATATGAAGTACTGCAGCATCTTCTACGTTAAGAATACGGGTGAGATTGGTTGTCTTATTTGTTTCTAGAACCAAATCCAAATGCTGAATACATTTCCTCAGCTCAACATCAGTTACGCTCAAGGAATACTCTTTGCAATAGGAAGTTAGACGACTCAACATCTCGTCAGCCTGCTGATCAGTAAGTACTAACAACTAAAGCTCCTTTCTGACAAAAATCAGTGTATCGAGAACTTTTGACAAAAAAAGGGGACGTGGAAACCACGTCCCCTTAGCATAAGCTCGAGTAGATTATCGAGCAACAATCACCACATGGCGATCAGGGTCAGAACCCTCAGAATGAGTATCGACTGCATCGTTGCCACGAAGTGCAATGTGAACCAGTCGGCGCTCGTAGGCATTCATGGGCGGAAGCGAAACACTCTTATGAGTGCGGATGGCACGCTCGGCAGCAGACTGAGCCATGGAGGCGACCTTATCCTGACGGCGACTCTTGTATCCCTCGACGTCCACTACAACCGGATACCTAAAGCCAAGCTTGCGGCTCACCAGCAAAGAGAACATAACCTGAAGAGCATCAAGAGTGCGACCATGACGGCCAATGAGAACAGCAAGGTCGGGAGCCGTTACATCCAAAATCAGCTCACCCTCGTCGCCCTCATACTCATCGATAGGAGAGTTGGCGGCATCGAAGTGCGAAAGGATGGAACGCAGGATGGAAATCGCAACATCGGCAATGGTGTCGAGCTCCTCATCGGTCAGCTCTTCACCAGCCTTGTAGCGCTGTGCAATCTCGGGATAATCGCCCGCGACCTGCGGGGCAACCTCCTCAAGCATATCCTCGATGATCTCTTCAGACATAACGTACTCCAAAAGTTAGGTACCTAAATAAGATTGATATCCCACTACTTCTTCTTGTGCGGGCGCGGCTTCTTCTCGCGACGAGTGACCTCAACCTGCAGCGGAGCGTTCTTAAGACGCTCCTCCTCATCGGCCTTCGCCTTGTCGATGACCTTCTGCGTCACAAAAATCTGCTGGATAACCTGCCAAGCAGACGAGACGTCGTAGTACAGCAGAACACCAACGGGAAGGCTCCAGCCCATCCAAAGCATCATGACCGTCATGACAACGGCCATCATACGCATGCTCTGAGCCTGCTGGCCGGTCTGGTTGCGCGACATATAGAGCTGCGGAATCAGGGTCAGGACGGCGAACAGGATCAGGCAAACCAGCGCAGGCAGTGCAACCATAAAGCCATCGGCAAAGGAAGCGCTCGGCGTGGTGGTCAGGTCGGGCAGGATGTTGAAGAACGAGAACGTGCCGTCGTTAAAGTACTGCGGCAGGTTGCGCAGCAATGTAAACAGGGCGAACAGGATAGGCATCTGAATCAGCAGCGGCAGACAGCCAGCCATGGGGTTGAACTTGTTCTCGCTGTAGAACTTCTGCATCTCCTCGGCCTGACGCTGGGGATCGTCGGCATAGCGCTCCTGGATCTCGAGCATCTTGGGCTGCAGCACCTGCATGCGAGCCGTCGACTTGGTCGACTTGAGCATGAGCGGCGTCAGCAGCAGACGGATGATGACCACCAGGATGATGATGGACAGGCCCCAGTCGACCGCAAAGGTCTGGATGAGCTTGAGCAGCTCGAAAAGGATGTTAACGATCCAATCCCACATGTAAGTTTTCCTCCGATAGCGAGTGCCCGCTAGGGCACAGGGTCATAACCGCCGACGTGCAGGGGATTGCAGCGAGCGATGCGCCTCACGGCAAGCCAGCAGCCTCTCAAAACACCGTGCTTCTCAATCGCCTGGACGGCGTATTGCGAGCACGTTGGGTAATAAATGCAGGCGTCAGGCAATAAGGGCGAAATAACCTGTTGATATATGCGAATAGGAGCGATGGCAACACGTCGCAAAACGTGATTGCTCATCGCTCCTCCCCGGCAACGCCGGCGCGCTTCATAAGCGAACGCAACGCCTTGTCCATCTCCTGCGGCGAGGAAACCCTCGTCTTGGGAGTTGCGAACAAGATGATGTCATAACCCGCAACGGGAAATCCGCAGCTGCGGGCGGCCTCGCGCATCACACGCTTAGATCGGTTGCGCACGACGGCACAACCGAGTCGCTTAGCACCAACGAAGGCGACCCTTCCGGAGTCGCCTTCGCCAACCGATTCACATATGGTCATTCGAATCAGAGGGTGATTGAAACGACGCCCCTGACTGAACACATGCTCGAAATCTTGCCGAGACTTAATAGTCTTCATGCGAGATGTGTGTATCGCTGCTAGACAGTGAGACGCTTGCGGCCCTTGGCGCGACGACGGGCGAGCACGGCACGACCACACTTAGTGGCCATACGGGCACGGAAGCCATGGGTCTTGGCACGCTTACGCTTATTAGGCTGATACGTACGCTTCATCTTAAGTTCCTCCTGCTGCATTTCGAGTGTCCGCGGGAGCGCGGACGCAGATATAGACACGTGAGCTTGAAGATTGTAGGGAAATCAATGTTCAAATGTCAAGAAATCAAAGGTAAAAGGTCGCGCAGTTCACACGGTTCCCCCATAAGCCGAGTTCGATTTAGCGGTGCATGGCAACTTTTCACGATATTTCATCGAGTTTTCAACAGGTCATGTTGGCAATGTTGAGAACTTTTCGCCCGTTTTCCAGAGTTTTCAACAGGTTTTGAAAAGTTGTCGAAAGATGAGAAACATTGCACAGTGAGCTACTATTTGTTCGAAACCTTTTGGAAGATTGCGAGCGGCATGTCTGACGACTTTTACACCATGGTCGATTCCGGAGACCCGGCACCCGATAACGAGCACATCACCGGCGTGCGCGAAGAGCGTGCGGAAGGCGAGCAGACGACCACGCCGGCGCCAAAAGCCATGTACGCCGCGCGCATCGCCGTCTATGACGACATGCTGTCGACACCGCGTGTGATCGTCATTGATCCGCAAGATGTCCGCACGTATTTGGAAGAGACTACCAACACCGTCTACCAGTGCATGAAAGAACAAGGTGGCCATATCTCGCTCATGGTCATCCGCGAGATTGTCGAAAACTTTATCCACGCACACTTTGCCGAGCCCATCATCTCGATTCTGGACGGCGGAGACACCATCCGCTTTGCTGATCAAGGACCCGGCATCGACGACAAGGAACGCGCTTTCGACTTTGGCGTTACCAGCGCAAACAGCAAGATGAAGCGCTATATCCGTGGAACCGGAGCAGGGTTTCCCATGGTGCAGGAGTATTTGGAAAACGCCGGCGGTGCCGTATCCATCGAGGACAACATGGGTAGCGGTACCGTGGTTACGGTAAGCCTGGACCCTAAACGCGTGCAGGAAATCGAGCGCGCCGGTGGACGAGGTGCTGCCGTGCGGCCCGAGACGGAGCAGCCCACATATCCCCTGCCGGGAGCTTTTGCGCAGCAGCCCATGGCAACGCAGCAGATGCAGCCCCCCGTGGGGCAGATACAGCAGCCCGGAATGCTTCCTACACAAGAGCCCCAGGCGACATCGATGTCGATGCCGCCAAACATGCCAGAGGCCATGCCGCTGGCGGATCAGGATGCAGCAGCGATGCAGCAGGCGACGGGGGCACCGGGTGGCCAGCAAATGGGCTATCAGCCGTACCAACAGGGATATCCATATCAGCAGATGCCGCCACTGGGGTATGGCCAGCAGTTCCCGCAGCAGTACCAGCAGGGATATCAGCAGCCGTACCAGCAGATGCCGCAGCAGCAGTACAACCCTTGGGCCCAGCAGATGCCTCCGCAGCCTTACCAACAGTGGCCTCAAAGTTTTCAACAGCAAATGCCGCCGATGCAGAGTTCTCAACAACCAGCAGCTCAAATGATGTATCCTAATGCAGCAAATCAGTATGCGCAGCCACAACCGGACGTGTTCGTAAGCGATCGCGGCAACGCCGCGCTGGGCTATCTAGCGCAAAATCAAGCGTGCGGTGCAACCGATCTGGCGAGGGCGTTTGGAAACTCGGCCCCCACTTGGTCACGCACGCTCAATGACTTGGCGCAGGCCGGCTTGGTCATCAAGCATGGCCAGAAATACCATCTGACCGAACTCGGCGCCGCTCGCGTGCGAGCTCAGAGCTAAAGAACGGGAGAGACAGTGGACGAGGAAGCAAGCATCATCCTGGGGGATGCCATCGCCTTTTGCCAGCGCGACGGCCAAGATGCACGCCTCATCAACATGCTGGGGCAATCGCGCGCCATAAGCCTGACCGAAGATACGCTCACGATCGAGGCCCCCTCGCGCTTTGCCATCGCGCAGCTCAAAAAGCATCAGCCGACTATTGAGGCTTATCTGGAAGAAATCGCCTTTGCACCGATTGCTCTCGACATCGTGGCGCCGCAAGGCGCCGCAACGGAATCCGCTGCCGCGACGGCGCCCGCCACGGCTCCCGCTGCTTCCCCGACGGTACCAGCCTCCGCAAGCGACGTGCCGACAATCGAGCACCAGCACAGCGATGTTTCCCGTGAAACCATGGCGCCGTTGCCGACCGCGGTAGCGACGTCAACGAACGCACCCGTCACGCACATGCCCATCGCTCACGACGCAGCGGCGGGCGCGGATTCGGGCATTGCAATCAAGAACACGCTCTCGGCCGACGATTTTCGTCGCATGATGAACCAGATGAAGGGCGGAGCGCCGACTAAATCCACGCAAGCTGCGACCCCCGCTTCACCCATGCCAGCACCGACCGTGCCGGCCGAGCAGAATACGGATGGAGCCCCGCTCGCCGCGAACTCAAAATTTACCTTTGAGAACTTTGTCTACGGCCCCGAGAACAGCCATGCCTATCGCTCGGCACTCAAGTTTGCCGCCCTCGCGGACGAGCGCGGCACATGCACATCACTGTTTATCTACGGCAAATCGGGCCTGGGCAAGACGCACCTGCTGCTTGCCATCAAAAACGAGCTCGCCGAGAAGTCACCCGAGATCAAGGTCAAGTATGCCAACTCCCAGGCATATCTGGACGACCTGATGACCGAGTTCGACCGCCAAAAGAAGAGCAACGCCCCCATCATGCAGGCGTACCACGGCGTGGACGTGCTCATCATCGATGACATCCAAAACATCATCGGCAAGCGCGCAAGCGTGGACTACTTTTTCCAGCTCATGGACGAGTTCATCCGCAACAACAAGAAGGTCGTCATCGCGGCAGACCGCGCCCCCAAGGACCTGAGCATGGACGAGCGTCTGACCAGCCGCTTCAACGCCGGAATGCTCTGCCTGGTCGCAGAGCCCAGCTACGAGATGAAATACAAGATCTTGCAGCGCTATTACGAGAACACTATCGTCGCCGCTCCCGAGGCAGGCGACGACTCGCTGCTGGCGGCCTATGGGGGCGACGGCGGGCACCTGACCGACGAGCACTTTAAACACATGGCCGAGGTCTCGGGCACCAACATCCGCGAACTCGAGAGCTTTTGCGAGCGCTGCGCCGGCGAGGCGGGCGACCGCGAACGCGAGGGCGGGGAGCTCACCTTTGACGATATCGATGCCATCGCCAGCCAGTACTTCGACACATCGGCCAAAAAGATCAACGTCCAGACGGTTCAGTCCGTCATCGAAGAGCAGTACGGCGTGACACACGAGGAGCTCATCGGCCCGCGTCGCAACGCCAATATCGCCAAAGCACGCCATATCGCTATCTACCTGGCCATCGAGATGTGCGAAATGACGACCACGGCGGTGGGCGCCGAATTTGGCAACCGCAACCACTCGACCGTCAGCACGAGCTACAAAAAGGTCCAGAAGATGATCCAGGAAGACCGCACCGTCACCGAAGACCTCAAGTCACTGCGCGATAAAATTACACTGCGCTCGTAGGGAAATAGAGACACCTGTTGAAAACTTGTCGAAACCACGGGCATAAGGTGTTTAAAACCCAACCCGCGGTGATGAAAAGTTTTGCGCAGGTTTTGAACGTGGAAAACCACCCCCGTTGCACACAGGTTGCTGTCGATTCTCTTTCTGGGTCTGACCTGCGTCTTTGGGAGTAATCAACAGTTTCGTCAGTGCTATTACTATTATTAAGATATTTATATCTATAGAAAGGTATTAAAAGATGAAGTTCACCGTCAGCCAGAGCTCGCTTACACAAGCCATCGGCGTCGTTATGAAGGGCGTCGCTTCGGCATCCACCCTTCCCATCCTGTCGGGCGTGCTCGTCAAGGCGCAAGACGGCATCTTGGAATTCCAGACCTCTAACTACACCATCTCGATCCGTCATCGCATCGCGGCACATGTCGAAGAAGAGGGCGAGATGGTTATCCCTTGTAAGATGCTCTCCAATATCACCAAGACCCTCCCCGATGCCCCGGTCACCTTTGAGCTGTCCGAGCGCCAGGTGCTGATTGGTTGTGAGAAGAGCTCTTTCCGCCTGAACACGCTCGATGCCAATGACTTCCCCGAGTTTCCGGCCTATGCCATCGAGAGCGCCGTGGAACTGCCGACCGATATCTTGTCCGAAATGGTCGGCCGCGTGTGGCGCGTCACCTCGACTGACAAGGCCCGCCCCATCCTGGGTGGCGTGCACATGAAGGTCGAGAACAACACCGTGCGCCTGGTGGCGACCGATTCCTTCCGCTTGGCCGTGTGCGATACGCAGGTCGAGACCTCAACCCTCGAGGGCTCCTTTGAACTCAACGTTCCGGCCGACGCCTTTAACGACGCGCTGAACATCATGGCCAGCCAGGCGACCATCATGATCGGGGCTACCGACACCCAGGTCGTCTTTGAGGCCGGCAACACCACCTACGTGTCGCGCCGCATCGAGGGCGTGTACCCCAACTACAAGCAGCTCATCCCCGATTCGTGCGTGACGAGCGTCAAGATCGACGTCGCCGCCTTTAACGCCGCCCTCAAGCGCGTGGCCGTTATCGCGAGCGCCAACCCCGCCGTCAAGTTCGAGATCGATGTCGAGAACGGGCAGATGGGCCTGTCCTCCATTTCCAATGACCAGGACCTTGCGCAGGAGACAATCGATGTCGAGGCCGAGGGCGAGTCGGGCACCATCGCCTTCAACTACCACTACATCTTCGGGTGCCTCAATGCCCTGTCCAAGGAGAAGGAGATCACGCTGGAGCTCAAGAGCTACTCGCAGGCGGGCATCTTCAAGTCCTACGACAAGATCAACTACCTGTACCTGGTCATGCCGGTCCGCATCTAGCAACTGCCCTATGACCATGTTCGCCCGCGATCTTTCCGTCGCGCACTACCGCAGCTTCGATAGCTATCGCCTTGCCCTGGACGAGGGCGTGACGATACTTGCGGGACCCAACGCGGCGGGAAAGACCAATCTCATAGAGGCGCTGCAGCTGCTGACGAGCGGCGCCTCGTTTAGGCATCCGACCGCAGCCGAGCTCGTCCATGACGGCGTGGGCTCGTGCAAGGTCGAGCTGAGGCTCGAGGGCGACGGCCGCGTGCTTGATATGGGATTGAGCGCGGAGGACGGTAAACGCTCGTTTAGCCGCAACGGCAAGAGATGCTCTGCCGCCGGTGTGCGCGGGGTTCTGCCGAGCGTGCTGTTTTGCCCCGACCATCTGGACATGGTTAAGCGAGGCGCCAGTGTGCGCCGCGCCGCCCTCGACGACTTTGGCATGCAACTGAGCGCACGCTATGCCGATCTTGCGAGCACCTATGGTCGCTGCGTGACCCAGCGTAACGCCTTGCTCAAGGAGGCCTGGTGCTGCCGCGAGATGCTCGGCGCGTGGAACGATTCGATTGCCCGCGCGGGCGCGGCTCTGCTCGTGCACCGGTTGGCCCTGCTCGACCGGCTGGCGGGCCATGTGCGTACTGCCTACGGGCAAGTGGCGTCCGGTGAAGCCGCCAACGTGTCCTATGCGTCCACGCTGGGGGATTTGCCCCAGGTCGATGATCGCGAAGAGCTGAAGGGCTGGGCGTACGAGCGCATGCTGGCTGCCCTTGATGAGCACGCCGACGAGGAAATTCGCCGCGGCGTGACGTTGGTGGGACCGCATCGCGACGAGATTGAGTTTGCTGTGGCGGGTCGCTCCGCCCGTTCATTTGCCAGCCAAGGTCAGCAGCGAACGTTGGTTCTGGCCTGGAAGGTGGCGGAGGTGGCCGTGGCTCGCGATGTCCTGGGCACCGCCCCACTGCTGCTTTTGGACGACGTGATGAGCGAACTCGACGGCGAACGCCGCGGTGCTTTCCTGCGGCTGATCGGCGATGATATCCAGACGGTCATAACCACGACCAACCTGGGGTACTTTACCGATGACCTGCTTGATCGAGCCAAGGTGGTGAGCATGGGTGAGACGTGCTAATTACGAGCGCGAGAGCGAAACGGTCGCCTTCAGTGGCTTTTTGAACGCAGAGCGCCAGCGCATCCTGGCGGCTGCGACCCCTGAGCGCCGTGCACAGATGGAGGCCGCCGAGGAGTCGCGCGCGGTCTATCGCGCGTGGAACGCGGTGTGCTCGGGCACGCGCGAGGGGCGGCATGTGACGGGCCTGCGCTACCTGCCCGAGTCCAATGAGCTGCTGGTATATCTCGACTCGCCCTCGTGGACGCAGGAAATGACGTTGTTGCGCGAGATCATCCGCGCGCGCATGGAGCGCGCCGGTGCGCATGTGGATGGCCTGGTGTTCAAAACCACCGCGCCCGGTCACACGCCGCCCGCCGCCAAGGAGCGCCTTCGCCCAGCGGCGACCGAGCGCCCGCCGGCCCCACACGCCGACCTCAGCGATGCCGAGCGCACCGAGATTGAGCGCCAAGTGGCGCCCATCGAAGACCAAAAACTGCGCGAGGCCCTCGAGAACGCCATGAGAGCCAGTGCCGAGTGGGCCAAGGGCGTGCAAAGCAAAAAAGAGCCTTAAATCGCATCTGGTGGCCTTGTAGAGCCAAATACCCTCGTTCCCGAGGGTATTTTTTTACGATAAACTAGTAAGGCTGTACACATTTTCTTGACTGAAGGAGGACGTGTGGCAAACGAAAACGATTACGATGGCGGCGAGATTAAGATTCTCGAAGGTCTCGAGGCCGTTCGTAAGCGCCCGGGCATGTATATCGGCTCGACGAGCGTCAGCGGTCTGCATCACCTGGTGTGGGAGATCGTTGACAACTCCGTCGACGAGGCCATGGCCGGTTTCTGCACCGAGATCCAGGTGACGGTCCACGCCGACAACTCCATCACGGTCGTCGACAACGGGCGCGGTATCCCCGTCGACGAGCACCCTGTTAAAAAGATCCCGACGCTCGAGGTCGTCATGACGATTTTGCACGCCGGCGGTAAGTTCGATAATTCGGCCTATAAGGTCTCGGGCGGCCTGCACGGCGTTGGCATCTCCGTCGTCAACGCACTGTCCAAGCGCGTGGTCGTTCAGGTTCGTCGCGACGGCAACACCTACGAGATGGAGTTCTCGCGCGGCAAGACCGTCAAGAAGATGGAGGTCGTGGGCACCTCGGATTCGACGGGCACCACCGTCACCTTCTGGCCCGACGACGAGATCTTCGAGACCTGCATTTACGATTTCGATACGCTGCACAACCGTCTGCAGGAGACGGCGTTCCTCAATAAGAACCTCAAAATCGTGCTGACTGACGAGCGCGAGTCTACTCCCCACGTGGAGGAGTTTTGCTACGAGGGCGGCATCATCGACTTCGTCAAGTTCCTTAACGAGGGCAAGGACGTCCCCGAGGCCTTTAAGGAGCCTATCTACATCGAGGGCAAATCGGACCCGGACGCACCTGTGGCCAAGATGGGCGAGGTTGAGGTTTCCCTGCAGTGGAATAGCGGCTACGGCGAGAACGTCATGTCGTTTGCCAACGACATCTACACCCCCGAGGGCGGCATGCACCTTGAGGGCTTCCGCACCGCGCTCACCCGCGTGATCAACGACTATGCGCGCAAGCAGAACCTGCTCAAGGAAAAAGACGCCAATCTGACCGGCGACGATGTGCGCGAGGGCCTTTCGGCCGTTATCTCGGTCAAGCTGCCCGATCCGCAGTTTGAGGGCCAGACCAAGGCCAAGCTCGGCAGCTCCTATATGCGCGCGCTGACGCTCAAGATCGTGACCGACGGCCTTGCCGATTACCTCGAGGAGCACCCTAAGCCCGCTCGCGAGATCGTCAAGAAGGCGCAGCAGGCCTGCAAGGCGCGCAATGCCGCCCGCAAGGCGCGCGAGGCGACCCGCCGCAAGAGCCTGCTCGAGACGGCGTCCCTGCCCGGTAAGCTCGCCGACTGCTCGGTGCGCGATGCCGAGCTGACCGAGCTCTTCATCGTAGAGGGCGACTCGGCAGGCGGTTCGGCCAAGGACGGCCGTCGCCGAGACATCCAGGCGATTCTGCCCCTGCGCGGCAAGATTTTGAACGTCGAGCGCGTTGGTGACCATCGCGCGTTCTCGAGTGACACCATCCAGTCGCTGATTACCGCGATCGGCTGCGGCGTCACGACGAGTGCCGGCGACGGCGGCGATTTCGATATCACCAAGGCGCGCTACCACAAGATCATCATCATGACCGATGCAGACGTCGACGGCGCGCATATCCGCATCCTGCTGCTGACGTTCTTCTACAAGTACATGCGTCCGCTGATCGATGCCGGCTACGTCTATGTTGCCTGCCCGCCCATCTTTGGCATTAAGGTGCGCAACAAGATCCACTACGTGTATCCCAACGGCCGCCAGCCCGAAGACGAGATCCTGCGCGATACCATCCAGAGTCTGGGCCTGAACCCCGATGATAACGACGAGGACGGCAAGGCCAAGGACGGCAAGATCACCAAAAAGCGCAAGGGCTATACCGTCCAGCGCTACAAGGGCCTGGGCGAGATGGACCCCAAACAGCTTGCCTCGACGACGATGGACCCAAAGACCCGCATTCTGCAGCGTGTGTCGATCGAGGACGCCGTGGTGGCGGACCGCGCCGTGCGCGAGCTGATGGGTTCCGAGGTCGGCTATCGCCGCGAGTACATCGAGAAGCATGCACATGATGCACGATTCCTTGACGCTTAAGAGGAGGTAACGTGGCAGACGATATCAACAATAACGAGGGTATGGACGAGGCCGGCGATGCCGGTATGCCCGATGATCTGAAGCGCCTGCTTGCCCGTGCTGAGCAGGGCGAGGACGGCGATTCGGACGCCTATAACCCCGATGCCGATGATGATGAGGAAGAGGACGACGACGGTGAGCTCGAGGAGAGCTTTGGCGAAGTCGATCGTGGCGCCTCGGCCGGCGAGGACATCAACGGCGGCCAGCTCCAGATTTCGGAGTTCGGTCGCGAGATGAAGCAGTCGTTCATCGAGTATTCGATGTCGGTTATCACAGCGCGTGCCCTGCCGGACGTGCGCGACGGCTTAAAGCCGGTACACCGCCGCATCCTGTACGCGATGAACGAGAGCGGCATCTACCCCAACCGCCCACACAAAAAGTCGGCCTGGACGGTCGGCGAAGTTATCGGTAAGTACCACCCGCACGGTGACTCTGCGGTCTACGAGGCCATGGTCCGCCTGGCGCAGTGGTTCTCCATGCGCACGCCGCTCATCGACGGTCACGGCAACTTCGGCAACATCGATGGCGACGGCGCGGCGGCCATGCGTTACACCGAGAGCCGCCTGGCCAAGCCCGCCATGGAACTGCTGCGTGACTTGCAGAAGGACACCGTCGACTGGCAGCCCAACTACGACGAATCGCTCGCCGAGCCCGTGGCACTGCCTGCGCGCTTCCCCAACCTGCTGGTCAACGGCAGCCAGGGCATCGCCGTCGGCATGGCCACCAACATCGCCCCGCATAACCTCACCGAGGCGATCGAGGCCACCTGCTACCTGATCGACAACCCCGACGCCACCGTCGACGAGCTCATGCAGATCATGCCCGGTCCGGACTTCCCCACCGGCGCCATCATCATGGGCAGCGCCGGCATTAAGCAGAGCTACGAGACCGGCCGCGGCTCCATTACCGTGCGTGCCAAGGCACATGTGGAGTCCACCAAGACCGGTCGCAGCCGCCTGGTCTTTACCGAGATTCCCTACATGGTCAACAAGGGCACCCTGCAGGAGAAGATCGCCCAACTCGTCAACGACAAGCGCATCGAGGGCATCTCGGATATGCGCGATGAGTCCAACCAGAAGGGCATCCGTCTGGTCATCGAGCTCAAGAAGGGCGTCATTCCGCAGGTCGTGCTCAACAACCTGTATAAGTACACCTCGCTGCAGACGACCTTTGGCGCCAACAACCTGGCGCTCGTCAACGGCGTGCCCAAATGCCTGAGCCTGCGCGAGATGCTGCAACACTACATCGACCACCAGGTCGACGTAGTCACCCGCCGCACCCGCTTCGACCTTAAGAAGGCCCAGGCGCGTGCCCATATCCTCGAGGGCTACCTGATGGCCCTTGACCATATCGACGAGGTCATTAGCATCATACGCTCCTCGCAGACCGACTCCGAGGCCAGCAGCCGCCTGATTGAGCGCTTTGGCTTTACGCCCGAGCAGACCACGGCCATCCTCGAGATGAAGCTGCGCCGCCTGACCGGCCTGGAGCGCGACAAGATCCAAGAAGAGTTGGACGGCCTGCGCCGCGCCATCGCCTACTACGAGGACCTGCTGGCGCACGAGGAGAAGATTCTGGGCGTCATCAAGGAAGAGATGCGCGAGATCTCCAAGAAGTTTGGCGACAAGCGCCGCACCGAGATCAGCCAGGTTGAGAAGGACCTGGATGTCGAGGACCTCATCGCCGACGAGGACATGGTCGTGACCATCACCCACACCGGCTACGTTAAGCGTATCCCGGTGGCCGCCTACCGCGCCCAGAAGCGCGGCGGCAAGGGCGTGTCGGGCGTCAACCTCAAAGAGGACGACGTCATCGACGAGATGTTCATCGCGTCCACGCACGAGTACGTGCTGTTCTTCTCGAGCAAGGGCAAGGTCTATCGCCTGAAGGTGCACGAGCTGCCGGTGGGTACGCGCCAGGCGCGCGGTACCGCGATCGTCAACCTGTTGCCCTTCGAGGAGGGCGAGAAGATCGCGAGCGTCATCAGCTGCCGCGAGTTCCCGGCCGACGAGTACCTGATGTTTGCCACCAAGAGTGGCATGGTCAAGAAGACCGTGATGAGCGCTTACGATCGTAGCCGCCGTGATGGCCTGATCGCTATCAACCTGCGTGACGACGACGCGCTGCTGAACGTGCGCCGCGTGCGCGAGGGCGACAAGATTATCCTGGCCACCACCGCGGGCAAGGCGACCATGTTCTCCGAGGAGCAGGTGCGCGCCACCGGCCGCGATACCAGCGGCGTTCGCGGTATCGGTCTGAAGGACGGCGTGAGCGTTCTGGGCATGGAAGTCACTAACGGCAACGGCGATCTATTCGTCATCACCGAGCGCGGCTACGGCAAGCGCACGCCGGTCGCGGACTACCCGGAGCAGAATCGCGGCGGTCAGGGCGTCTACACCATTCAAATGACCGAGCGTAAGGGTAACCTCGCGGCCATGAAGACGGTGGGCCCGCAGCACGAGCTGTTCATCGTGACGGAGGGCGCGACGGTCATTCGCGTCAAGACCGACGAGATCAGCCAGACCGGCCGCGCCACCCAGGGCGTCAAGATGATGACCGTCGACGACAACGACCGCGTATGCGCTGTCGCCCGCATGACGGCAGCCAAGGAAAAGCCCGAAGGCGAAGCCACAGAAAACGGCTCTGCTTCCGAAGAAACCCCTGTCGATCTAGGCGACGGCAACGACATGCCAGAAGATCTCCTCGACGAGTAAGAGGCCCTGGCTGGTAGAAAATATCAGACCCCATATATCGGCGGTCGGCGCACTGCGCGCCGACCGCTTTTTTGACAACCTTGGACCCCGTGCCCGCTCGGCGGTCACACTCCAAAGTTTTTCAAAAAAGTTGTTGACGCGCGCGTAACGACTCGTCTAATATATCCCTTGCGCGATGGACCTGTAGCTCAGTTGGTTAGAGCGTCCGGCTGATAACCGGGAGGTCACAAGTTCGAATCTTGTCAGGTCCACCACTTTCTTTCGCAATAAACACCCCAGCGAGAGCCGAGTCGCCGCTGGGGTGTTTATTACTGTCTCCGTGGGGGTTTAGCTCAGCTGGGAGAGCGCGGGCTTTGCAAGCCTGAGGTCAGGGGTTCGATCCCCCTAACCTCCACCATGATGGACCTGTAGCTCAGTTGGTTAGAGCGTCCGGCTGATAACCGGGAGGTCACAAGTTCGAATCTTGTCAGGTCCACCATCAAAACTGTTAAAAGCCTCGGGGCAATTGCCTCGAGGCTTTTTTCTTAGCCACAGAAGGTAGTCAAAAAAGCTCTGTCCCAAATTAACTACTTTGATTTTGTGTGCTACGCGAAAGTTTGGGTAGTATAGCTATTCAACGCGGCGGGCCGCCGCGTGTTAACCGCTACGTACCGGAGGTGTTCCATGGTTCGTGTCGACATAGAGACCATCGTCATGGCCGCCGGTCCCGTGCCATCGCTTATCGTGCTTCGCGAGCGCTGCAGCAAATCGGACTCGCCCGCGCCACTGCGTTCCCTTTCCATTCAGACTGGTTCGTTTGAAGCTGCTGCCATCAGCCGCGGCATCGATAGCGGTCGCGCCGAGCGCCCGATTACCCATGACCTGTTGCTCGATACTGTTGGTGCCCTGGGTGCCAAGCTCGAACGCATCGAAATCGTTCGCGCCGAGCCGCCCGTGTTTTACGCGACGGTTGTCGTGTTGGCCGATGGCAACGAGCGCAAGATCGATGCCCGTCCCAGTGATGCCATTGCCCTTGCCGTGCGCAGCAATGCCCCCATGTTTGTGGAGGACGACATCATGAATCGCCTGGGCACTGTTTCTGCCCATACCGAGGAAGTTGACGACGAGCAGGAGTTCGAGAAGTTCGACGAGTTCGTCCATACGCTCTCGCCCGATGACTTCTAAATGCGGGGCGGCCAGGATGCGGAGCGTTCGCTGATGGCCGGCGGTATGTCGGCTGAGGCGGCTGCGATCGCCCGCGAGGCCCAGATGCGCTCGGAGGCTTCTGAGGCGGCTCGCATTGCCTATGTGACGCAGGCCCGCACGCTCCGCGAGCGCCGCGGCTCGTTTATCAAGATGGTTGTCGTCTCCGCCCTTGTCGCGGCAATCTGCTCACGCCTTCGTGGTACAGTTGGTGCGCTTGGGTTTTCGATCTCTACGGGCCTGGTGATCTGGGGCGTGGTCGATGCAGTCATGCTGACCAGTCAGATCAAGGTGCTCGACAAGCGCGCGGCGGACATGATGCGCACCCGCGACGCTGCCGCCAAGATCGCCGCCGAGGCACAAGAACTGTAACGACGTCAGACTCGATGGGAAGGTCTAAAGATGGCACAGGATATGCAGGATGCCGGTAACGTCTCCGCCGAGCTCGACGCCATGGTGTGCGATCTGATCGGCGCGTTCTTGGACGACCTTGCCGCCGGTGAAAACCCTGGCGTGGTCGTGGCAATTGAGGATGCTGCTTCCAACCGTTATCTGGCGGCGCTCGACGAGGACGGCGAAGAGGCGTGCCTGGAGGCGGCCACCAACTTTATCTCCGAGCACAAGATGGGTCTTAAGGACGAGGGCCTGGGCCGTATCGTCCGCTATGCCATCGGCTACACCGGCTGCGTCGAGATTGACGGCGGCTATCACGATGCTCTGCTCGTGAGCTTCTTCGAAACTACGCTCGAGAGCGGTTTTTCGGCATATGTGCTGTATGAGGGCATGGGCGCCGGCGATGGTTTTATGTGGAGCGACCCTGAACCTGCAGGTGAGGAAACCCCTCTCATCTAAAATCGCTAAAATAAACGAGTTTTCGGTAAAAGGCTCAATATTCCCGCTGAGCGTTGTATCGCTGGGCGGGCCGCATACGCGTGCCGTTTGTATATGGATAGAAGATAGGGGAACTACATGCGCGTAGACAATCTGAGGAACATCGCCATCATCGCCCACGTCGACCACGGCAAGACGACGATGGTCGACAAGCTCCTGCGTGCCACGGACGCCTTCCGTGCCAACCAGCAGGTCGAGGACCGCGTCCTGGATTCCAACGACCAGGAGCGCGAGCGCGGCATTACGATTCTCGCCAAGAACATCTCTATCGAGTATAAGGACGTCAAGATCAACGTCATCGACACCCCGGGCCACGCCGACTTCGGCGGCGAGGTCGAGCGCGTGCTGCGTATGGCCGACGGCGCCCTGCTGCTGGTCGATGCTTTTGAGGGCCCCATGCCCCAGACCCGCTTCGTGCTGCGTCACGCTATCGACACCGGCCTTAAGATCATGATCGTCATCAACAAGATCGACCGTCCGGGCGCCAACCCCGAGAAGGCCTACAACGACTGCCTGGACCTCATGGCCGACCTGGGCGCCACCGACGACCAGCTTGAGTTCGCCATGGAGCACGTGGTCTACGCCAGCGCCATGAATGGCTTTGCCCGCCTTGATCCCAACGACGGCAACATGGACATGTATCCGCTGCTCGATATGATCATCGACGACATGCCCGCGCCCGAGGTTGACGAGAACGCTCCGCTGGCCATGCAGTGCGTGACCATCGACCACTCCAACTTCGTTGGCCGTATCGGCATCGGTCGCGTGTATTCCGGCGCCATCCATCAGGGCGACCAGATTCTGGTTGTGAAGAACGACGGCTCCAGCGCCACCGCTACCGTCAAGCAGCTCTTTACCTTCGACTACCTGGGCCGCACCGAGTGCCAGGAAGTCGGCGCCGGCGACATCGCCGCCGTCGTGGGCATCGACCGCACCGATATCGGCGATGTCTACACCGATCCCGAGAACCCCGTCGAGCTCGAGCCCATCGAGATCGACCCGCCGACCCTGTCCATCGTCTTCGAGGCTTCGACCTCCCCGCTCGTCGGTCGCGACGGAGACATCGTGGGCGCCCGTCAGCTCAAGGAGCGCCTGTTCAACGAGGCCGAGAACAACGTGACCATGAAGATCGAGGAGCTCGAGGACAAGAGCGGCGTCGAGGTCTCGGGCCGCGGCATTCTGCACCTGTCCGTTCTGATGGAGTCCATGCGCCGCGAGGGCTTTGAGTTCCAGGTCGGCCGTCCCCGCGTTCTGTTTAAGAAGGACGAGAACGGCAACAAGATGGAGCCTGTCGAGCAGGCCGTCGTTGAGTGCCCGGACGAGTACTCGGGCAAGGTCGTTGAGGTCTTCGGTACCTCCGGTGGCATCATGACGAGCATGGATACCTCGGGTATCGTGACGCACCTCGAGTTTAAGATCCCGACCCGCGGCATCATGGGCCTTAAGAACCGCATCATGAACGTCACCCACGGCGAGGGCGTGTTCTACCACACCTTCCTGGAGTACGGTCCCTACGCCGGCGAGATCGGCAACCGTCAGAACGGCGCAATGATCTCCATGACCACCGAGAAGGCCGTTGCCTATGCTCTGGGTACGCTGCAGGAGCGCGGCCAGCTTTTTGTTGAGCCGGGCACCGAGTGCTACGAGGGCATGATCGTGGGCGAGCGCAGCAAGGCTGGCGACATGGTCGTCAACATCGCCCGTACCAAGAACCTGGGCAACCAGCGTTCCTCGACCTCCGATATCTCCGTTCAGCTGGTGCCGCCCCGCACCTTCTCGCTGGAGGAGGCGCTGGAGTACATCGCCGACGACGAGCTGGTTGAGATTACCCCCAAGAACATCCGCCTGCGCAAGCGCCTGCTCAACGCCACCGACCGCAAGAAGGCCGCCGTCCGCGCCGGCCAGGTCAACAAATAAGCGCTGGACTTTATAGCGTCTAACAAGAAAGGGCGTCGACCGTAATGGTCGGCGCCCTTTTTGTGCATAGGAACTGAGCTGGTCTGCACCACCACAAAGGTGCCTGGTCCCTTTGTGGTGGTTGGCGGCTAAGCGGTGGGGAGTCCTGGCGTGTTAGCCGGCTGCTGCGGCTTGACGCGGGCGTTGCGCCAGATGATTTGGATGATGTAACCGAGCATAAAGACAAAGGCCACGCCGCTGATGAAGTCACCTACGAGGGGAAGCCCCGTGAGGGCGCCTGCGATTACGCCGCCCACGGCTGCCATGGCGTAGCGGTTTTGGTTGTGTCCAACCATGCGGGCGATCGCGCACCCCGCAAAGGCACTCGACATCAACGCGATGCCGATAACGCCGCACAAGAGGGTTCCGGCAAGCGACAGACCAGCGATAGAGATAATCAGCAGTAGGACGGCGGGGACGATAGCAATCGTGCCCAGAAGACCGCTCACCCACAGGGGCATGGCGCGCTGGTGGAGCATGCCGGCGGCGCTGGCGGTCGCGCGCGGAAAGATGAGCTCGAGCAGCAGAGCGACAAAGCAGGTCGAGAGTGCCGCGGCGACGATACCGCCGATGACATCGTTAACGGTGGAAGTATCCTCGTTCTCGGTGCGGTCGATCTTGAGCGCACCGACCTCGGCTCCCGCGGCGCGCTCGGGGTCCTCGGAGACGTGCGCGTTCACGGTGCCGGTGATGTGGGCGTTCTTGCCCAGGATGAGCTTGTCGGCCCAAACCTCGACATCGCCCTTGACGGTGCCATCGATGGTCACCGTGTCGCCCGCAAGCGCTGCCGACTTGGTGGAGCCTCGCAGGGCAACCGTCTCGCCTATCGCGTAGAAACAGTTGGCGGTGCTGTCGGAATTGAGCACGACATGCTGGCCAGCGACGGTCACGCTGCCATCAACCGTGGTCTTGGCAATGTCGATGGTGCGTGCCGCCAGACGGACGGCGCCGCCCACTGTGCAGTCACGGATCGAGAGGGTATCGCCCGCGGCGATGATATCGCGGCCGATGGACACATCATCCAAGTTGAGGGCCTGACCTGCCCAGTACAGGTCACCTTCGACGCCGGACGGATTGGCGTCATTGTCGGTCGCAAGTACGTTTCCTGCGGTGTCCGTGCCGGCGAACGACGCCGTGGGAAGCACGGTGATCGCCAGCGCGATGAGCGCGAATAGGATGGTGATGCGGCCCCATGCTTTACGGCGCTGGGTCAACGGGAGTTGATTGCAGGGCATAGTGAATCCTTCGTTAGATACTCGGCATATACCTAACAGGGTACCCAACGCGTGGGCGCTCTAAAAGAACCTCTCGGTTGCATTTCGAAGGATGAGCCCGCGCTACCTACTTTTTGCGATGCAAAAAGCGTGCGATGTCATCCTCGGTGGGGCTTTTGATATCAAAGCGCAGCGACAGCCAGCGTAGTCCCATGGTCACCACGACGCAAACGACCAGTGCGACGACATTGCTGACCAAGCCGCTCATGACAAGGCAAACATAGCTTGCCGATCCGGCGATGGCCGCGATGGCATAGAAGTTGGTGCGCTGGAAGATACCCGGCACCACACCCATAAAACCATCTCGCAGCATGCCGCCGCCCACCGCGGTAAAAAAGCCCATCATGATGCACACCGCCGGCGCAAAGCCGTAGACCAGCGCCTTGTCTGCGCCGGTTGCCGCATAAATACCCACCGAGATGATATCGAGCAGGGGAATGAGCTTTTCGGGCTTGTCGACGATTGCCGGGAAGATGTAGATGATGGCCGCGGTGGCGATGGAGAGCGGGAGCGCCATCGGTTGGTTGAGGATGTAGACGTTGCCCACCTGCAGCGTCATATCGCGCAAAAGACCGCCGCCCAGTCCACAGACCACGGCGAGCGCGACGGCGCCCACCAGGTCGAGTTTGTGCTCGCGTGCGACCAACACGCCCGAGATCGATGCCGCGACGACGGCGAACATCTCGAGCCAAAACGGGATGGCAACCATGGCATCCGAGGCGTGTGCGGTAACGATCATAGCGGCGGCAACGGGCAAGATGGGGTCCTTTGAGTTACGGGTTTAGACAATGCCCGTACATAGTACATGTTCGGCGCCGATTGCGACCCTATTGCTCGGCAAACGGTCGGGACTGGGTACGGTCATAGGTTCCATGTTTGGGGATCCGGGTTGATGCTGAATGCGATGGGGGCGTGGTCGAATAGGAGGGATGTCCAAATTTTGAGCTTTGCTCAAAATTTATCCGGTCGGCTTACGCCGACCGCGCTGCGCTAAAAACGCGCCACTGGCGCGTTTTCTTTACGCTTTGCGCCCTGGCGGGTTCGAGTCCCTCCTCCTCCGCCGTATTTGCTTGTAAGGGACTTAAAAGAAAAAAGCCCCCGATCTGGGAGCTTTCTCAACCAAAATGGCGGAGGAGGAGGGATTCGAACCCTCGTGACCTTATACAGGCCAAACGGTTTTCGAGACCGCCGCATTCAACCACTCTGCCACCCCTCCGCGTGGGGTAAAAACAAAGCAGGCTCGAAGACCTGCTTTGGAATTAACTGGCGGAGAGTCAGGGATTTGAACCCTGGAGACGCTTTTGACGCCTACACGATTTCCAATCGTGCTCCTTCGGCCACTCGGACAACTCTCCGTTAAATGCGTAAGTCAGTATACACGAGGAATCGCAAAGTGCAAACAGAAAAGTTGGCATTTTTTAAAACGCTTGGCCGCGTTTGGCGTTGCAGCGGGGTCTGAGATGCCAAAAAACGGCTTCCGACCAGCGTAGTTGATCAACTCAATTGTTCAAAAGGGGTATTTATAAGCGATTTGGCAATGAATTTAAAAATCTTTGGGTGGTGCTGTGGGCCACTGGTATGCATTTTGCGACCACAACCATGCGCCCGTTGACCTGCGACTTGGCTCAGCTTGTCCTCACGGCACCGTATCTTGTCCACAGATCCGTCAAGCTTTTGGTCAGCATTTGGTTGGAATGCGCATGAAACGTCGTGCGAGTATGGGCATATGTGGAGGTCATGAGGTCGTAGCTGCATATTCTTGCAGCCTAGGAGGTTGAAAGATATTATTACCAAGTCTTTTCCTGCTTCAGGCGCACCTTCACGACCTGAAGCCACATTTGCCCAGAGGAGGTGACAATATGAAGGCTTATGAACTGCTGTTCTTTGTTGACCCGTCGCTCGACCCCGAGACTCGTCTCGCTGTTATGAAGCGTATCGATACCACGATCGCTGAGGGCGCTGGCAAGGTCGACTCCGTTGACGAGTGGGGCAAGCGCAAGCTCGCCTACGAGATCAACGACCTCACCGATGGTGACTACACCCTCATCAACTTCCACGCAGATCCTACCCAGATCGCCGAGCTTGATCGCGTCCTGCGCATCACCGACGCTGTGGTCCGCCACATGATCGTCCGTCGCGACGACCAGGAGTAAGACTGTCGTTTTGGACTGGGCTTGTGCCCCAAGAGGAAGTAGTGAGTTATGAGCATCAATCGAGTGAACATCACCGGTAACCTCACCCGCGATCCCGAGCTGCGCGCCACCGCCGGCGGAACCCAGGTTCTGTCCTTTGGCGTTGCCGTGAACGATCGTCGCCGCAACGCGCAGACTGGCGAGTGGGAGGACTATCCCAACTTTGTCGACTGCACCATGTTCGGCACCCGCGCCGAGGCCGTGAGCCGTTTCCTGGCAAAGGGAAACAAGGTCGCGATCGAGGGCAAGCTGCGCTACAGCTCTTGGGAGCGCGACGGCCAGCGCCGGAGCAAGCTTGAGGTCATCGTCGATGAGATCGAGTTTATGAGCTCCCGTGGTGGCCAGGGTGGCTACGATCAGGGCGGTTACGCCCCCGCAGCTCCCGCGCCCGCAGCACGTCCTGCCGCGCCGGTGGCTACGCCGCCCGCGGTCGACGTCTACGATGAGGACATCCCGTTCTAAGGGTTGTTCACCTATTTTTGAGTGAGAGGCGGCTTCGGTTCGCCGAAGTTGCCAAATGAAAGGTATTTTGACATGGCTAATGATTTTTCTGCACGTCAGCCGCGTCGTAAGTACTGCCAGTTCTGCAAGGAGAACACTGAGTTCATCGACTATAAGGACACTCAGCTTCTCCGTAAGTACATGACCGACCGTGGCAAGATCAAGCCCCGTCGCGTCACTGGCGCTTGCACGCAGCATCAGCATGACATCGCCAACGCCATCAAGCGCGCCCGCGAGATGGCTCTCCTGCCGTACACCGTCCCCGTGGTTTCCTCTCGTGGCAACCGCGACCGCGGCTAAGAAGGGAGACGCATCATGAAGGTTATTCTTCTCGATGAGATCAAGGGCAAGGGCGGCGAGGGTGACGTCGTAGAGGTCGCTCAGGGTTACGCTGAGAACTTCCTGTTCCCCAAGAAGCTCGCTGTTGCCGCCACCAAGGGCAACCTCAAGCAGCTTGACGAGCGTCGCAACAACATCGCCAAGCGCGAGGCCGTCCGTCTGGCTACCGCCAACGAGACCAAGGCTGCCTTCGAGGGCAAGACGGTCACCGTTGACGTCAAGGTCGGCGACGAGGGCATCCTCTTTGGCTCCGTTACCGCCGCTATGGTCGCTGACGCCATCAAGGCTCAGCTCGGTATGGACATCGATCGCAAGCGCGTCGAGCTCGGTAAGCCCATCAAGGTTGCCGGTGCCCACACCGTTGCCATCTCGCTGTACCGCGAGATCAAGGCCGAGGTTGTCGTTCTCGTCGGCGTTACCGCCGAGGAGCTCGCTGCCGAGGCTGAGGTCGAGGAGGCCGCTGAGGTCGCCGAGGCCGAGACCGCCGAGGTCGAGACTGAGGCTGCTGCCGAGTAGCATTTGCTGCAACGCAACAATCTTGTTCTAAGAAGGGCGCTCTGGGAAACCAGGGCGCCCTTTTTGCTTTTTAGCGCGATGCGAGCGCCATAGAGGGCGTTGCGGTGAGGTCTATTCGTGGGACCGTTCATCCGTTTGGTTCGGTGATGATTGGCCGCGCGCGGCGCGTTTTGGGACCATGGCTGATACTATGGATGCTCGCAAGCGATATGAATGAGGATGCTCATGGCATATGACGATAGGGAGACCGGGCTGACGGTTGAGGACCGCGGCTCAAAGTTGGGTCTTCCCCAAAACCAAGATGCAGAGGCCAATGTACTGGCCGCTATGCTGCTATCGCCCGAGGTGGTCGAAGAGGCCCAGGTCGAGCTGCAGCCCGATGACTTCTACCGGCCCATTCATAAGACCATCTATACTGCGATGGTCGATATGTACAACAGCCGCATTCCCATCGACTCCATCTCGCTGATCGATTACCTGCGAAGCATCAACAAGCTCGATGCCGTGGGCGGCGAGGCGTACATTTTGGAGTTGATGGGTCAGACCCTGTCGCTCGTCAACTGGCAGCACCATGCCGCCATCGTTCGCCGCGACTCGATGCTGCGCGAGCTGATCGGCGCCACTAACGAGATCAACGCGCTGGCATATAACGCCCCCACCGACACCAAAGAGGTTGTCGAGCTGGCCGAGAGCAAGCTGCTCAAGGTTACGGCGCGCGAGGTCAAGTCGAGCTACAAGACGTTGACCGAGTTTATGGTCGAGGCCTATAACGAGGCCGAGGAAGTGTGCCAGGCCGGTGGCCAGGCTGCGGGCGTGCCCACGGGCTTTCCGTCACTCGACCGCATGCTCATGGGTTTTCGCGAGGGCCAGCTCATCATCATCGGCGCCCGTCCTGCTGTAGGTAAGACGTCGTTCGCTCTGAACCTGGCGCTCAACGCTGCCGCTGCTGGTTATACCGTCGGCTTCTTCTCGCTGGAGATGTCGGGCAAAGAAATTGCCCAGCGTCTGATTTGCGCCTACGCCATGATCTCGATCAGTGACTTCCGCATGGGCCGCATTAGCCCCGAGCAGTGGGCCAATATCAACGAGGCCACGCAGACCTTGTCCAAGCTCGATATTCTGATTGACGATACGCCCGGCACCACAGTGACCGAGATTCGCGCCAAGAGCCGCCGCATGCTCCATAACAAGGAGAAGGCAATCATCATCCTGGACTACCTGCAGCTGGTGAGTCCTCCGCCGGGACGCCGCTCCGAGAGCCGTACCGTCGAGGTTTCGGAGATGTCGCGTGGTCTGAAGATCATGGCCAAGGAGCTCAAGATCCCGCTCATCGCGCTGTCGCAGCTCTCGCGTCAGGTCGAATCCCGTACCGGCAAGCGCCCGCAGCTTTCCGACCTTCGTGAATCGGGCTCCATCGAGCAGGACGCCGATATCGTTATGTTCTTGGACCGCTCCGCCGACGATGCCGAGGCCTCGCGCGACGATCGACCCGACGAGGGCGTTACGCGTATCGTCGTGGCCAAGAACCGTTCGGGCCCGATCGGCGACGTCGATCTGATGTTCCTGCCGGCATCCACCAAGTTCTATGAGCTTGATGGGGCACATGCCGAGGAGTAGGACAGGCGCCCGTTGCACGGGTATACTGGGAATGTTTTGTGCTTCTGCGTGCCGGCGTGGCGCGTAGACAGTCCATGAATGTAAGGAGTAAACATGCCGTCAACCGTTTTGGTCGGTGCCCAGTGGGGCGATGAGGGCAAAGGTAAGATTTGCGACCTGGTCGCCGGCGACTTCGATGCCGTCGTGCGCTACTCGGGAGGCAACAACGCCGGCCACACCATCGTCGTCAACGGCAAGAAGTACGGCCTGCACCAGGTGCCCTCCGGCATCATGTATTCCGATCACGTGTCGGTGATCGGTAACGGCTGCGTCGTCAACCCCAAGGTTGTCCTTGAGGAGATCGATATGTTCGAGGCCGACGGCATCACCACCAAGAACCTCAAGATTAGCGGCAACGCGCATGTCATCATGCCGTACCACATCGATCTGGATGGCGCCTTTGAGCAGAAGCTCGGCAAGAAGAACATCGGTACCACCAAGCGCGGCATCGGTCCGTGCTATCAGGACAAGATGGCGCGCATTGGTCTGCGCATGCAGGACATGCTGGACGAGGCACTGTTCCGCGACAAGCTGGAGACCGCTCTCGCCCGCGTGAACCCCGAGCTCGAGCTCATCTACAACCTGCCCACCTACACCGTGGACCAGATTTGCGACGAGTACCTGCCGATGGCCGAGCGCCTGCGTCCCTACATCACCGAGACGAGCCTGCTGCTCAACAACATGATCGATGAGGGCAAGAACCTGCTGTTTGAGGGCGCCCAGGCGACGCTGCTCGACATCGACCACGGCACCTATCCGTACGTGACGTCTTCCAACTGCACCGCCGGCGGTGCCATCACCGGCTCTGGCGTGGGCATGAAGAACGTCGACCGCGTGCTGGGCGTCATGAAGGCCTATATCACCCGCGTCGGTTCGGGCCCCATGCCCACCGAGCTTTCCTATGAGTCCGAGGCCGGCCACACGCTGACCGAGGAGGGCTATGAGTACGGCGTGACCACCGGTCGCCGTCGTCGTTGCGGCTGGTTTGACGGCCCTATCGCCAACTATGCCTCGCGCGTCAACGGCCTCACCGACATCGCCGTGACCAAGCTCGACGTGCTTTCGGCTTTCGACACCATCAAGGTGTGCGTTGCCTACGACGTCGATGGCGAGCGTTACACGAGCGTGCCCGAACACCAGGTGCGCTTTGAGCATGCCAAGCCCATCTACGAGGAGCTCCCTGGCTGGAAGTGCGATATCACCGGTTGCCGCAGCTTTGAGGAGCTGCCGCAGGAGGCTCAGGACTACGTGGCGTTTATCGAGGATCTGGCACACACCCGCGTGACGTTCATTGGCGTTGGCGCTGGTCGCGAGCAGATCATCAACCGATTCTGGAAGTAATCGGGACTATTTGGTTATTGCGATATACCCCTTTGCAGCCCGGACGGGCGGCCGAGGGGTATATTTGCTTGCAAAGGGCTCGCGCGGAGCGGGCCGTTCATCCATAGAGGAGGCACCCTTGAAGGCGGACACTCAAACCATCGACATCCTGTTGTTGGGCAGCGGCGGCCGTGAGCATGCTTTGGCAGCCAAGCTCGCAGCATCACCGCGCGCCGGCAAGCTCTACATTGCGCCGGGCAACGGCGGCACCGCGAGCTGCGGCGAGAACGTTGTTCTCGACGACTGCGATCCTGCGGCCGTGGCGGCGTTTGCGCAGAGCCACGGATGCGGACTTGTGGTAATTGGCCCCGAGGCTCCGCTCGTGGCGGGCGTGGCCGACGCCGTGCGCGCGGCGGGTATTCCCTGCTTTGGCCCGGGTGCCGAGGGCGCCCAGATGGAGGGCTCCAAGCTGTTCTCCAAGCAGCTCATGGAGCGCGCCGGTATCCCTACGGCGGCCTACGGCTCGTTTACCGACGAGGCTTCGGCTCTTGCCTACGTGCGCGAGCAGGGCGCCCCGCTGGTCGTCAAGGCCGACGGCCTTGCCGCGGGCAAGGGCGTTATCGTGGCAACCGAGCTTGCGCAGGCCGAGGAGGCCGTGCGCGAGTGTTTTGGCGGCACCTTTGGCGATGCCGGCAACACCGTGGTTATCGAGGAGATGCTCGTTGGCCCCGAGTGCTCGCTGCTGGCCTTTACCGACGGCAAGACCGTTCGCCCCATGGCCACCTCGCAGGACCACAAGCGCGCGCTCGAGGGCGACAAGGGCCCCAACACCGGTGGCATGGGCGTCTACAGCCCGGTGCCCATCGTGACTGACGAGGAGCACGCCACGATGGTGAAGGTCATGGAGCAGACCGTGGCCGAGCTCGCTGTCGAGGGTATCGACTACCGCGGCTGCCTGTACGGCGGCTTTATGCTCACCCCCGCCGGTCCCAAGGTGCTGGAGTTCAATGCCCGCTTTGGCGACCCCGAGACGCAGGTCGTGCTGCCGCGCCTTAAGAACGACCTGGTTGAGGTCATGCTGGCTTGTGCCAACTGCGAGCTCGATCAGATTGAACTCGACTGGCGTGACGAGTGGGCCGTGGCCGTTGTCCTGACGAGCGCGGGCTACCCCGGCAGCTACGAGAAAGGTAAGGTCATCACCGGTATTGAGGATGCCGAGGCCATGGAGAACGTGACCGTGTACCACGCGGGCACTGCCGTGGTGGGCGGCCAGCTCGTGACCAACGGTGGCCGCGTGCTTGCCGTGACCGCTCTGGGCGACACGTTCGAAAACGCTCGCAACCTTGCCTACGAGGCCTGCGAGAAGATTGATTTTGAGGGCAAGACCCTGCGTCATGACATCGGCCTGCGCGCGCTGCGTGGCCGCGACGCCTGGGATGCCTAAAGTCCGAGAGGGATGAGACGGATGGACGAGAAGAACGAAGAGCTCGTGGACGCGCAGGTCGTCGAAGAGGACAGCCGCATGTATGGGCACGCCGAGGGCGAGCCTGGTGGCGAGGTCGCTGACGAGCCGGCGCTGGTGCTGGGCGACGACGACCCGCACGATGCCGAGCTGCACGAGAAGATTCTTTCGGAGGAGTGCGCCTGGAAGGGCAAGATCCTCGACGTCCACCGTCTTGAGGTTGAACTGCCCAACGGTCACCGCAGCGCCCGCGATATCGTTCGCCATCCGGGTGCGGCGGCCGTTGTGGCGCTGACCGAGAGCGGCAAGATCGTACTGGTGCGTCAGTACCGTACCGCCATCGACCGCGTGACGGTCGAGATTCCTGCCGGCAAGCTCGATCCAGGCGAGGACCCGCTCGATTGCGCCAAGCGCGAGCTGCATGAGGAGACGGGCTTTAGGGCCGGCCGCATTCGCTTTTTGACGTCGATTGTCACGTCCTGCGGCTTCTGCGACGAGATCATTCACATCTACCTGGCCACCAAGCTCGAGTTCGATGCACCCAACCCCGATGATGACGAGTTTGTCAACGTGGATCTGGTGCCGCTGCACGAGCTGATCGACGCCGTGCTCGACGGCAAGATCGAAGACGCCAAGACCGTCGTAGGCGCCTTGGCCTGCGATAGCATCGCGCACCGCCTTGGGGGCACGGAGCTTTAACGAGTGGGGATAGCCCTGGGACAAGTACTACTGATTGCTTTGTCCCAGGGCCTTACGTTGCTGATATTTCTTTGAGGATCACATGCTGAAGAGGTTTCTTTCGTATTACGAGCCCCAGATGGGGCTTTTTGTTGCTGATACTGTTTGTGCTCTGGTGCTTGCTGCCATTGACCTGGCGTTCCCCATTATCCTGCGCAATTTGACCGGTGGGCTGTTTACCCAGGGCCAGGCTGCCATTATGCAGGCGCTCGGTATGATCGCGGTGGGGCTGGTGCTGATGTATGCCGTTCGCTGCGCCTGCCGCTACTTTGTGAGCTACTGGGGCCACGTGATGGGTGCGCGCATGGAGTCCAAGATGCGCGAGGACCTGTTTGACCAGTACGAGCGCTTTAGCTTTGCGTACTTCGACCGCAACAGTTCGGGCGACATGATGAGCCGCGTGGTCAACGACCTGTTCGATATCTGCGAGGCGGCGCATCACGTACCCGAGTGGATCATCATCTGCGGCATCGAGATTATCGGCTCGTTTGTGATCCTCTTTACCATCGCCCCGGTGCTGGCGCTTGCCATGGCCGTGGTGACGGCGGCGTTTGCGGTCATCATGTTTTGGCAAAACATGCGTATGCGCGAGGTCTTTAGCGACAACCGCAAAAAGATCAGCGGCATCAATGCGCAGCTGCAGGATTCTCTGGCGGGCATGCGCGTGGTCAAGAGCTTTGCCAACGAGGAGACCGAGCGTGCCAAGTTCCGCGCCTCCAACAATCGCTACCTTTTGTCCAAGGAGAACATGTATCACGCCATGGGCGTCTATACCGCGACGTATGGCCTGCTCTCTGGTGTGCTCTATGTGATCGTGGTGCTGCTGGGCGGCTGGCTGGTCGCCCAGGGACAGCTGCAGGCGGTCGATATGGCGACCTTTGCACTCTATATTTCGCTGTTCTGCATGCCGCTCGAGACACTCGTCAATTCGGCCGAAACGTATCAGAAGGCTATCGCCGGCTTTAAACGTATGGACGAGGTGCTCTCGACGGCGCCGGATATCCAGGACAAGCCGGGCGCTACGGATCTGCAGGTGACTGCCGGCGCCGTGGAGTATCACGACGTGTGCTTTAACTACGAGGATGTTGAGCTGGGCGAGGGCTATGCCGACGAGCGTCCCGTTATCGACCATATGGACCTGTCCATCAAGCCCGGGCAGACCATCGCTTTGGTTGGCCCTTCGGGCGGCGGCAAGTCCACGACCTGTTCGCTGCTGCCGCGCTTTTATGACGTGGCTACCGGATCCATTAGCATCGACGGTCAGGACGTGCGCGATGTGACGCAGCAGAGCCTGCGCCGCGCCATCGGCCTGGTGCAGCAGGATGTCTATCTGTTTGACGGCACGATTGGCGAGAACATCGCCTACGGCAAGCCGGGCGCTACGGCAGAAGAGATCGCCGAGGCCGCCCGTCGCGCCAACATCGATGCCTTTATCGAGTCGCTTCCGCAGGGCTACGACACCGTGGTGGGCGAGCGCGGCAGCCGTCTTTCGGGCGGACAGAAGCAGCGCGTTGCCATCGCGCGCGTGTTTCTCAAGAACCCCAAGATCCTGATTTTGGACGAGGCGACGAGTGCTTTGGATAACGAGAGCGAGGAGGCGGTGCAGGAGTCACTCGAAGAGCTGGCACGCGGCCGCACCACGATTATCATCGCCCACCGTCTTTCGACCATTAAGCATGCCGATGAGATTGCGACCGTTGAGCATGGTCGCGTTGTGGAGCGTGGCACGCACGAGGAGCTTCTCGCCCGTGGCGGCACCTATGCCCGTTACTATCGAATGCAGTTCGAAGGTGCGCGTGCGCACGAGCTCGACTGATTGATATGACAGGAAGTTTATGGCTGACAAGAACCCTTTGACTCCGGAAGAAGTGACGGAGTTATTCTCCGAAATCGATGCATCCGGTGTCTTGGATCCCACGCTTGCCAAAAAGCGAACCGAGCGCATGCGTGAGAAGGAGGCTGCGGCCAAGCGCGGTGACAAAGCTGCGCTAGCGCAGCTGCGCAGCGAGGACCGCGCGAGCCAGGCAAAACATATCGACCCGCTGTCCGAGGACGATCCTTCGGGCTCGCAGGTGAGCCATACCATTACAAAGACCGCGATGGCCGTGGTCATCGGTATTTTGGTGCTGATCGTGGGCATGCAGATCGGCTACGGCGTGATGCGTCGTCTGAACACCGCGAACCTCTCCGAGAGCGTTTCGGTCGATACCGTTTCGACCGCGCTGAAGGGCGGCCTTGAGTGGGGCAACGGCTTTACGCAGTTCCCACTCGACTTTACCGTCGATGAAGCCGATGAGCGTACGGGCACGGTCGAGGTGACGGTGTTGGACACATCGTCTGCCAACGAGCTCGAGCTGCTGTCCAACGGGCAGATTCAGGCCGCGGCGCTTGCGACCAACGCGTTGCTCAACGATAAGATCGACCGCGTGGTGTATAACGTTCACGCCTATATCGACGAGGATAGCAACATTCAGCACGATTCCTTCTTTGGCATGTTCCCCGCGCGCGGCCACCAGAGCGCCATTTTGACGTTCGTGTGGACCAAGAGCTCATCCAACGCCACGAGTATCGACTGGAAGATGCGCATCGTGAGTATGGATGACACCATCGCCGAGCGCATTCAGAAGCAGGTGAACTCGGTGTCGTCGTTGATTGAGGACCCGGTGGTGAGCCAGACCAAGATTGACGAGGAAAAGGCCGAGCGCGATCTGGAGCATCGTCTGCATGGCCGCGAGATTTTCCGCGGCGGCAAGCCCGATCGCACACCGTCCAAACTGCTGGAGCAGGATAAGAAAAAGTAAGACGTCATCATCCCGCGTGAGCCACAAGCCTCGCGGGATGATTTTTAATCCCCGTCCTAGAAAAATCATTATGCATAGAAAGTCATAATTATCATTTCGTAAACATTTCGATGAAATTAACGCCATGAGGCATGCTTACGGTTACAATACCGCGAGGCCTAACTACACACCTTTAAGCCGGTCCTGTGAGACCGGGAAGGAGAACTATGGCGAACAACCATACCGCGGGCGCTGCCGCCCGCACCTTCGCGCCCAGCGAGCTTTGCCAGCGTATGCTGGCCAAAACCAGCAAGGGCACCTGTGGTCCCTGCATCCTGTATCTTGAGGATGGGACCATTTTTTATGGACGTGCATGCGGCGCCGAGGGCACCGCGACCGGCGAAGTCTGCTTCAACACCTCGCTCGAGGGCTACTTTGAGGTCATGACCGACCCGAGTTATGCCGGCCAAATCGTAACCATGACCTATCCGCAGATCGGCAACTACGGTATCGACGAGACCGACGTCCAGTCGGCCTTCCCCGGCGACGCCGTGCGCCCTGCGAGCGCTCCGGCTATGCGCGGCATGATCGTTCGCGACATGTGCGCCACGCCTTCTAACTGGCGCTCGGCCGTCAGCGTGCCGGAGTACCTGCGTGCACACGGCATCGTCGCTATCGAGGGCGTCGACACCCGCGCCCTGGTGCGCCACCTGCGCGACAACGGCTCCAAGATGGGCATTATCTCGACCGAGATCTTCGATGTCGACGAGCTTGCCGAGCGTCTGGCCGCAGCGCCCGCGCTGGTAGGCGAGAACCTGGTCAAGACCGTAAGTTGCCCCGCGCCTCACGAGTTTGCCGCCGTCGACCTGCCTGCCACGCATGACTTTGCGCTTTCGACTGCCGCTCCTGCCCGTCACAAAGTGGTCGCCTACGACTGCGGTGTGAAGCGCGGCATTCTGGAGGGGCTGGTCCGCGCCGGCTGCGACCTTACCGTCGTGCCGTGGGATACGCCCGCGAGTGAGGTGCTCGACATGAATCCCGACGGCGTCTTTTTGTCCAATGGCCCCGGCGACCCCGACGCCGTGGTGGAGACCTACGAGCAGGTGCAGCAGCTGATCGGCAAGGTGCCGGTCTTTGGCATTTGCCTGGGCCATCAGATGATCAGCCTGGCCTGCGGCGCCCAGATGGAAAAGCTTAAATTCGGTCACCGCGGTGGCAACCAGCCGGTCATGAACCTGGTAAGCCGTCGCGTGGAGATTACCGCGCAAAACCATGGCTTTGGCCTGCTGTTCCCCAGCCTGGGCAAGCTTGTCCCCGAGCTTTCCGGCGGCGAGACCGAGCATGCGGCCGATGGAGATCTGCGCGTCTGGGTGCGCCGCGGAATCGCGCCGGTCGTGATGAACGAGCGCTTTGGTCGCATTCGCCTGACACATGTGAACCTCAACGACGGCACCGCCGAGGGCATCCAGCTGCTCGACGCACCGTGCTTCTCGGTCCAGTACCACCCCGAGGCCTCGCCTGGCCCCACCGATGCCCACTATCTCTTTACCGCCTTTACGCGACTCATGGACGGCGAGGAGAACTACCTGGACATCGACACCGCGAAGGACCGCCTTGCCGGCTGGAACTTTGCTGAGTCCGAGACCGCTGAGACCGAGGAGAACTAACATGCCTAAACGTACTGACATCAAGCGCATCCTCGTCATTGGCTCGGGCCCCATCGTTATCGGCCAGGCCTGCGAGTTTGACTACTCCGGCGCCCAGGCCTGCAAGGTGCTCAAGGAGGATGGCTTTGAGGTCATCCTGGTCAACTCCAACCCGGCGACCATCATGACCGACCCGGGTCTTGCCGACCGCACCTATGTCGAGCCCATCACCGCCGAATTTATCGAGCGCGTAATCAAGAAAGAGCGCCCGGACGCGCTGCTGCCCACGCTGGGCGGCCAGACCGGTCTGAACGCCGCCGTCGAGCTGGCAAAGGACGGTACGCTCGACAAGTACGGCGTCGAAATGATCGGCTGCGACCTGGCCGCTATCGAGCGCGGCGAGGACCGCAAGCTCTTTAACGAGGCCATGGCCGAGATTGGCCTGGAGGTCGCGCGCTCGGGCTATGCCTACAGCGTGGCCGACGCCGAGGCCATCGCCGAGCGCGTGGGTTATCCCTGCGTACTGCGCCCGAGCTTTACCCTCGGCGGCGCCGGCGGCGGCATCGCTCACACCCACGAGGAGCTCGTCTCCATCGTGAGCCAGGGCTTGGAGCTCTCGCCTGCCCACGAGGTGCTGGTCGAGGAGTCCATCGAGGGCTGGAAAGAGTATGAGATGGAGGTCATGCGTGATCACGCCGGCAACGGCATCATCGTGTGCTCCATCGAGAACCTCGACCCCATGGGCGTGCATACCGGCGACTCCATCACCGTGGCGCCGGCGCAGACGCTCTCCGACCTTGAGTATCAGCGCATGCGCGTGGCCTCGCTCGCCATTCTGGAGAAGATCGGCGTCGAGACCGGTGGCTCCAACGTGCAGTTTGCCGTGAACCCCAACACCGGCCGCCTGATCGTCATCGAGATGAACCCGCGCGTGAGCCGCTCGTCCGCCCTCGCTTCCAAGGCCACGGGTTTCCCCATCGCCAAGGCCGCCGCGCGCCTGGCTGTGGGCTACACGCTCGACGAGATCGTCAACGACATCACCAAGGCTACGCCCGCCTGCTTTGAGCCCACAATCGACTACTGTGTGGTCAAGGTGCCGCGCTTTGCCTTCGAGAAGTTCAAGGGTACCGACCCCACACTCACCACGCGCATGAAGGCCGTGGGCGAGATCATGGCGATCGGTCGCACCTTTGAGGAGGCCTTTGGCAAGGCTATGCGCTCGCTGGAGGATGGCCACCAGGGCATTTGCGCCGGTGGCAAGGAAGGTGCCGACAAACTGAGCGACGATGAGCTCGCTCAAGCCGTGGCAACGCCGACCGAGCACCGCATCTTCTTTGTGGTCGAGGCCCTGCGCCGTGGCTGGGACATCGCTCGCATCCATGCCATCTGCGGTATCGATCCGTGGTACCTCAACCGTATCAATGACATGGTGCAGGTCCAGGAGAGCATCCGCGGCCTGCGTGTGGAGGATATCGACGCCGACGCGATGCGCCTGCTCAAACAGTACGGCACGAGCGACGCCGAGATCGCCGCGCTGACCAGCTCGGACGAGCGCTTTGTTCGCGCTTACCGCAAGGGTCTGGGCGTGGTTCCCAGTATGAAGACGGTCGATACCTGCGCCGCCGAGTTTTCGAGCGCCACGGAATACCACTATAAGACCTACGAGAACATTTACCGCACGAGCCCGGATGCCAAGAAGTGCGTAGCTCCCGACGAGACCACGCCGGCGGACAAGCCCAAGGCGATGATTCTGGGCGCCGGCCCCAACCGTATCGGCCAGGGCATCGAGTTCGACTACTGCTGCGTGCATGCGAGCTACGCGCTGGCGGCCCGCGGCTTTGAGACCATCATGGTCAACTGCAATCCCGAGACCGTTTCGACCGACTACGACACGTCCGACCGCCTTTACTTTGAGCCGCTTACCTACGAGGACGTCATGGACGTTATCGATGTTGAGCGCCCCGACGGCGTCGTGGTGACGCTTGGCGGCCAGACCCCGCTTAAGCTGGCGCGCATGCTCGAGGAGAGTGGCGTCAACATCATGGGCACCAAGCCGGATGCCATCGACTTTGCCGAGGACCGCGAGCGCTTTGCCGCCCTGCTCGACAAGCTGGGCATCATGTACCCGCCGGCGGGTCAGGCCACCTCGTTTGAGGAGGCCGAGGCCGTTGCCGCACACATTGGCTACCCGCTGCTGGTACGTCCGAGCTACGTGCTGGGCGGCCGCGGCATGATGATCGCCTACGATGCCGAGCACCTGCGCGATTACATGGCCGAGGCCGCGCGCATTAGCCCCGACTACCCGGTGTATCTGGACCGCTTCCTGGAGGGTGCGATCGAGTCCGACGTCGACGCCCTGTGCGATGGCGAAGAGGTCTACATCGGCGGCATTCTGGAGCATATCGAGGAGGCCGGTATTCACTCCGGCGACTCTGCGACTTGCATTCCGCCGTTCAGCTTTAGCGAGAGCCTGCAGGCAAAGCTCCGCGAGACCACGCGCCGCATCGCGATGGCGCTGGGCGTACGCGGCCTGGTCAACGTGCAGTACGCCATCAAGGGCGAGACCGTTTACGTGATCGAGGCCAACCCGCGTGCCAGCCGCACCGTGCCGTTTATCTCCAAGGCCACCGGCGTGCCGCTGGCCAAGTGCGCGGCGCGTATCATGGCGGGCGATTCCATCGCCAGCCTGGGCCTGCCGAGCGACGAGCGTCAGCTCGATTGGTTCTGCATGAAGGAAGCCGTTATGCCCTGGGGTCGTTTCCCCGGCGCCGACGTTATCCTGGGGCCCGAGATGAAGTCGACGGGCGAGGTCATGGGTATCGCCAAGAGCTATCCCGAGGCATACGCCAAGACGCAGCTGGCGATCGACTACAAGCTGCCCGATCCCAGCAGCGGCAAGGTGTTCATCAGCGTGTGCGACCGCGACAAGCGCCATATCCTTTCGGTAGCCCGCATCCTGCGGTACCTGGGCTTTGACATCTGCTCCACCGAGGGCACGGCGCGCGTGCTGCGCGGCGGCAACGTGACGTGCGAAGTCGTGGAGAAGATCAGCGGCCCGCACGACGGCGAGCGTCCCAACATCGGCGACCTCATCGCCGATGGCAAGATTGCGGTAATCATCAACACACCGTACGGCCCGGGTTCGCGTGGCGATGGCTACCTGCTACGTACCGAGGCCGTACGCCGCGGTGTGACCTGCGTGACGGCGATGTCTGCGGCCAACACCTACGTGAGTGCCATCGAGGCGGTGCGCGAGGACCAGCAGGGTCACGGCAGCGCCAACGACATGGGCATGGACGTCATCGCCCTGCAGGACCTGCCGCAGTACACGGTGTAGTGTGACCTGTCCGGCCGGGACGGAGGGGGCCGAGTTTCCCCCTTCGCTCCGGCTGCAAGCAGAGTCGCTCAGGAGGAAACACGGCCCCTCCCGCCCCGGCCTGCGGTGACTTGGCTTCACCGCGTGCTGCCGAAGGGGCTTTGCGCGATGACTAGGGCTGAGAAATAAAGTGAGTGTGGGCTCTGTCGTTCGAATGAACGACAGAGCCCACATTAATATTTCAGCCAACGTACGTCATAGCAATCCCCGGTAGGTCGAAGGTGCTCTGCGGCGGCCCGGTGTTTTCATCTGAGCGACTTTGCGTAGCAACCGGAGCTCATTTATTTCAGCCAACGTACGTCATAGCAATCCCCGGTAGGTCGCAGGGTGGCGGCTGAGCCTTTCCCTCGGGAAACTTCGCGAAGCCCAGTTCCCGAGGGAAAGGCTCAGCCGCCACCACACAGACCGCAGGGACGGGAGAAGCTATACTACTCTCAGTAGTTAAGGGTCGCGGATCCGCCGCGTCGCCGTTCTCAACAGGAGGTCTTTGTTTATGGCAGATCAAAAGCCGGTTGTCGGGATCATCATGGGCTCCAAGTCCGATCTGGGCGTTATGGAAGGTTGCACCGCCGAGCTCGAGGCGCTCGGTGTGCCCTATGAGCTCGTCATTGCGAGCG
>CABQJU010000009.1:0-62957 GCA_902464575.1 uncultured Collinsella sp. | reverse complement strand
TTGAAATCCGATTTTATATATGCGCATGTTTTTGAATAGATGAATAGAGACGCAATGACAAAAGCCCCGGAAAGCGAACGAAACGCTTTCCGGGGGCTCTACGAGGCATGGGGCTAAAACGCCTGGCAAGCAGGCCTAGCCCTAGGCGCCCATGACGATCGACACGTTACTCGGCGTGAGCGTAGTCCACCTTGGCGCGGCGAGCGGTGGCCTTCTCCCAATCGCTGGTGCCCTCAAAGACATCCTGCTTGTAGGGATTGCGGCCGAGCTTCTTGGCACGGTAGGCAATGTAGATGATGGCGGCGATGTTGGCGATCAGCGCGACAACCGAAACCGCGGTGGCGGCGCCTGCGTCGAGCGTGGAGTGCGTCACAAAGATGGACTCCTCCTGGAAGTACGGGAACACCTGGGCAAACATGCACCAAATGGCCAGGGTAAAGGCACGGTTCTGGATCCAGCCGCCCTTGTTCCAGATAAAGGCCGCCACGGTGGGGGCCAGCAGCAGCGCAAAGCCGCAGAACCAGGAGTGGGTGGGCAGGCAGTTGTAGGTGTAGCAGAAGTTCCAGATATCGTAGGCGATGATGTAGACCCAGGTCATGTCGGGCCACAGCATGTCGGTCTGATCCTCGGAGGCGTAGACGCTCCACCAACCGGTCATGCAGAAGATGTTGATGATACCGGCGATGCCGTTGAACACGTTATTCCAGCCGGCCAGCTGCGTAGCACCTTCGGAGGTGACCCAAGTGGACTGGCCCAGGACAAAGAAGTGATAGGCGCTCTCGAAGTCGGACACGACGGCAATCATGATGTTGATGGCGACGATCACAAACGGCCACGCGCGGAACCAATGCGCCTTGCCGATCTTGCCCCACTGATACTTAATGGCAATGAAGCCCCAGCAACCGGCCAGCGCCGCGTATACCTTGGCGTAGTGGAACCAGCTGTTCTGGTACACATGGGTGGGGTTGGTGAGCGCCCACTCGGCACCCTGCGAAACGCCGATGGCGATAGCGACGCAGTAGATGGTCATGGCCAGCGGAGCCACGCCAAAGATGATGGCCGCGCCCAGCTTAGTGCGGCGGCCGACCTCGTTGAGCACGATCAGGCCGATAAAGACCATGGCCCAGCCGGCCCAGTGGATAAGGGTATCGCTACCCCAAACATCGAACAGCATGCTGCTCTCCTTTCACACGCCCGCGGCCCCTCTTCTGATCGCGGACAGTTTGGCCAAATGTCGTCAGTTCTGGGGCTTGCGCTCCGGATACTTGGCGGTATAGCCCTCGATGTGGAGTGTCGAGGCGATGATTTCCTTGACCGTCTCGTCGGGCACATCGGGGTGCGTGCGGATATACATCAACAACCCCATGATGAGGGTGTAGAACGTCTCGTAGACATGGTCGATGCGTAGCTCATGATGGGCGACAAAATCCACCACGGTGGTGTCGCAGATATACTGCGCCACGCGCTGGACCACGTTGTGCAAAAAGCCGCCGTAGAGCGCGCCGCTGCTCGAGGTGAGCGTGCTCGGCAGCTCGTGGCCGCTGGCGACCAGGCGCTTAAAGAGCGGGGCGACGGTGTCGAGCGCGCCCTCGATATCGCCGACGGTGCGGCCGGCGTTCCACTGCTCGAGCTCGGAGATAAAGCCGTCGATCGCCTCGTCCATAACAGCGGTGACGGCGGCGTCCATATCGGCAAAGTAGTGGTAGAACAATGAACGCGTGCAGCCGGCTCGCTTGGTCACGGCCGATACCGATAGGTGGGACACGCCCAGCTCGGAGCTTACGGTGCGCACGGCATCGAGGATCTCGCGACGGCGTTCGTCGCCTGTTAGGCGCTTTGCCGCGCTATCGGATGCGGGAACGGCATCGACCACAGAGGTATCTGCTGTGTTGTTGCCCATGTTCTGCCGCCTTTCATCCTCTTTTGCCTGACCGTTCGCCTAACAGTCTTGAATATTGTTGACGGTTCGTCAATACTATTTTTGACACAATGTCAACAATGGCGGGTGAACGGCATGGGGGCATGCCCGGCCTGCAGAAAAAGAGGGGCGCTGCGGCCTCGTCGGGCTGCGGCAAGAGAAGGGACAACCATGATTCTCAACGGACCGGGGATTAGTTACACTGAGCCCGATATCGGCGCGGAGTTCGTGCCGCCGCTGCCGGAGCATCCGCGTGAGGCCATCGTCAAGCTGTGCGAGCACTGCACCAACCGTCTGCTGCATCGCGATGAGCTGCTGGGCTACGAGTACTGGTCGTTTGCCGAGGCCGCAACCGACGAGCAGGCCGAAGTGCTCTGCAAGATGAAGATGCGCCGTCCCTATACGCTGCCCGAGATGGTCAAGCTCACCGGCATGCCCGAAGCCGATATCGAGAAGATGCTCGACGACATGAGCTACACGGGCCTGCTCGAGTACAACTGGGAAAACCCCGAGCGCGCCAAGCAGTGGGTACTGCCCATGCTGGTGCCGGGTTCCGCCGAGTTCCTCAACATGCGCGTGAGCCAGCTCGAGGAGCATCCGGTCTATGCCAAGTTCTTTGAGCAGGCGTCCAAGGGGCCGCTGTCCAAGGCTACGCCGATGGTGCCGCCCGGAGGCGCCGGTATCGGCATGCACGTCATTCCGGTCGAGAAGGCCATTGACGCCGCAAGCACCTCGGTGCCTATTGAGCATATCGAGCATTGGCTCGACAAATACGAGGGTAAGTATGCCGCTAGCACCTGCAGCTGCCGCGCGAGCCGTCGCGTGATGGGTGAGGGCTGCGCCGACGACCCGGCCGATTGGTGCATCGCCGTGGGCGATATGGCCGACTACGTGGTCGAGACCGATCGTGGCCATTACGTGACCCGCGACGAGGTTTACGACATCTTGCGCCAGGCCGAGGACAACGGCTTTGTGCACCAGATCACCAATATCGACGGCGAGAACAAGATCTTCGCCATCTGCAACTGCAACGTCAACGTGTGCTACGCCCTGCGCACCTCGCAGCTGTTCAACACGCCCAACCTGTCGCGCTCGGCCTATGTCGCCAAGGTCGAGAAGGACAAGTGCGTGGCCTGCGGTCGCTGCGTTGAGGTATGCCCGGCTGGTGCCGCCAAGCTCGGTCAGAAGCTCTGCAGCAAAAAGGCCGGCGGACAGGTGCCCGAGTATCCGCGCCAGGAGCTGCCCGATGCCACCAAGTGGGACCACACCAAGTGGTCGCCCAACTACCGCAACGACAACCGCATCGAGACGCATGAGTCCGGCACCGCTCCCTGCAAGACGGCCTGCCCCGCGCATGTCGCCGTTCAGGGCTATCTGAAGCTCGCGGCTCAGGGTCGCTATGACGAGGCGCTGGCGCTCATCAAGCGTGAGAACCCGCTGCCCGCCATCTGCGGCCGCGTGTGCAACCGCCGCTGCGAGGATGCCTGCACTCGCGGCCGTGTGGACGCCGCCGTGGCTATCGACGAGGTCAAGAAGTTTATCGCCCAGCGCGATCTGGATGCCGCGACCCGCTATGTCCCACCTGTGGTGACGCCGACGCGCGCTGGCGGCTTCGATCAGAAGATTGCCATTATCGGTGCCGGTCCGGCCGGCCTGTCCTGTGCCTTCTATCTGGCCGAGAAGGGCTACAAGCCCGTCGTATTCGAGAAGAACGAGTGCCCGGGCGGCATGCTCACCTACGGTATTCCCAGCTTTAAGCTGCAGAAGGATGTTATCGAGGCCGAGGTCGAGGTCATTCGCCTGATGGGTGCCGAGTTCCGCTATGGCGTTGAGGTCGGTCGCGATGTGACGCTCGACGAGCTGCGCGCGCAGGGCTTTAAGGCCTTCTACGTTGCCATTGGCTGCCAGGGCGGCCGCCTTGCCGGTATTCCGGGTGAGGATGCCGAGGACGTGACCGTGGCCGTCGACTTCCTTCGCGAGGTCAACAGTGGCAAGATCGACGCGCTGCCCGGCCGCACCATTGTGGTGGGCGGCGGCAACGTGGCTATCGATGTCGCGCGCAACGCCTGCCGTCTGGGTTCCGAGCACGTTGAGATGTTCTGCCTGGAGAGCGAGGCTCAGATGCCCGCCAGCGAGGAGGAGCGTCGCGAGGCCGTTGAGGACGGCGCTCACATCAGCTGCGGCTGGGGCCCCAAGGAGATTCACCTGGACGAGGCCGGCCGTGTGTGCGGCATCACCTTTAAGCGCTGCACGCGCGTCTACGATGACGAGGGCCGTTTTGCGCCCGAGTACGACGAGAACGACCTGTGCCGCGTCGACGCCGACCGTGTCGTCATGTCGATTGGCCAGTCCATTGTGTGGGGCGACCTGCTGGCTGGCTCCAAAGTGGAGCTCGGCCGCGGCCAGGGCGCCCTTGCCGATCCCCAGACTTATCAGACCGCCGAACCCGACATCTTTGTGGGTGGTGACGTCTATACCGGTCCGAGCTTTGCCATCGACGCCATCGCCGCCGGTCACGAGGCCGCCGTGTCCATCCATCGCTTTGTGCAGCCGGGCTCCACGCTCACCATCGGCCGCAACCAGCGCCGCTACACCGCGCTCGACCGCGACGATGTCGTGATCGAGAGCTACGACAACGCGAGCCGCGAGGTTGCCCACGTGGACCGCGAGCGCGAGAAGGCCGCGCCGTTTAGCGAGTACGTCGAGACCTTTACCGAAGAGCAGGTGCGCGCCGAGACCGCCCGCTGCCTGGGCTGCGGTGCCTCGATCGTCGACCCCAACAAGTGCATCGGCTGCGGCCTGTGCACCACCAAGTGCGCGTTTGACGCCATCCATCTGGATCGCGACCGCCCCGAGTGCTCAACGATGGTCAAATACGAGCAAAAGCTCCCCAGCCTGGGCAAGTACGCACTCAAGCGTGCCATCAAGATCAAATTCGGTCGCAAGTAAGTAGTCATAACGGGAACGGCGGAAGGAATATAAAAGTGCACGAGCTCGGAATCGTGTATCACATCATTCGCGATGTTGAGAACGTGGCGCGCGCCAATGGCGTGCGTCGCGTTTCGAGCGTGACGTTGCTGTTGGGCGAGGTCTCGGGCGTCGTTCCCGACTTGCTGCTCGACGCTTGGCGCTGGGCGGCAGATAAAAAGTCCATCACCGAGGGTGCGGAGCTTATTGTGGAGCCTGTCAAGGCCGTGACGCATTGCGAGGCGTGCGGCCGCGACTACGCGACGGTCGAGCACGGCAAGACCTGCCCTTATTGCGGCAGCGGCGAGACATACCTGCTGCAGGGCCAGGAGGTCATGATCAAGCAGATCGAGACCCCCGACGAGGACCCGGCAGACGCTGCCCCCGACGGCCTCTCCGACACCCCCGATGCCGTCGACGCCGCCAACCCTCTCCACATCGTCTAGCCCCTAGTCGTTTAAGAACGTCCCCAATGACTACTTGCGCTAGAACATAAGCCACGAAAAAAGTCAAGTCATATCTGTTTAAACAAAATAGCGGCAGTACAAGCGCATTCGCACTTGCTTAAAATCGGTATCAATGAACAGCATGCTTGTATCTGTAAAATACATGACTTGATGAGCGACGCTTTAGTGGAAAATGAGTCGAAAAATAGCAACGTAATCAACTTGTAACAAACCTAGACGTTTAAACAAATAATCCAACCTTTTGCGGATTCAGCTATAATTCCACAATCCAAACAGGTATACTTCGTTCATGTCGTGTAGGAAATACGTAGACAAAAAGGAGGTTATGTGATGGTAAGTATTGTTCTTGCTAGCCATGGTGACTTGGCGGCTGGAATCAAGCAGACGGGCTCGATGGTCTTTGGCGATCAGCCGTCTGTAGCCGTGGTCTCGCTCGAGCCGAGCATGGGCCCCGACGACTTCCGTGCCAAGGTCGAGGAAGCAGTCGCTTCCTTCGAGGACCAGGAGCAGGTGCTCTTCCTCGTTGATCTGTGGGGCGGCACGCCGTTCAACCAGATCAGCGGGCTCATCGAGGGCCACGATTCCTGGGCTATCGTCACCGGTGTCAACCTGCCTATGCTCATCGAGGCATATTCGCAGCGCTTTGACGCAAAGAACACTGCACATGCGATCGCAAAACATCTCGTGACTGAGGCCAAGGCTGGCGTGCGCGTCAAGCCCGAGTCTCTGGAGCCCGAGGAGAAGAAGCCGGCTGCGGCCGCCGCTGCTCCTGCAGGCGCCATCCCTCCGGGAACGGTCATCGGCGACGGGCACATCAAGATCGCCCACGTCCGTATCGACACCCGTCTGCTTCATGGTCAGGTGGCCACCACGTGGACCAAGCAGATCAACCCCAACCGCATCATCGTGGTTTCCGACGGCGTTGCTCACGACGAGCTCCGCAAGACCATGATCGAGCAGGCTGCCCCTCCGGGAGTCCATGCCAACGTCGTGCCCATCAAGAAGATGGCCGAGGTCGTCAAGGACACGCGCTTTGGTGACACCAAGGCCATGCTGCTCTTCGAGAACCCGCAGGATCTGCTCAAGGCCATCGAGGCCGGCGTCGACATCAAGGAAGTCAACATCGGTTCCATGGCTCACTCCAAGGGCAAGGTCGTCGTCACCAACGCCGTCGCTATGGGCGATGACGACGTTAAGACTCTCGAGGCCCTCAAGGCCAAGGGCGTCAAGTTCGAGGTCCGCAAGGTTCCTTCGGATTCCTCCGAGGATCTCGACGCCATGTTGAAGAAAGCTAAGGCCGAACTGGCCGCTCAAGCATAGTAAAGGAGGGTCCGATACATGTCTGCAATCACTATTCTGCTTGTTGCGATTGTCGCATTGCTTGCCGGTATGGAAGGCATTCTGGATGAGTTCCAGTTCCATCAGCCGCTCGTGGCATGCACGCTTATCGGTCTCGTAACCGGTCACCTTCAGGAGGGCATCCTCCTGGGCGGTTCGCTCCAGATGATGGCCCTTGGCTGGGCTAACGTCGGCGCCGCCGTCGCGCCTGACGCCGCCCTGGCCTCGGTCGCTTCTTCGATCATCATGGTGCTCGCCCTCAACGGTGGCGCCACCGATTCGGCCAAGGCCGTTACCGCCGCTATCGCCGTTGCCGTCCCGCTGTCGGTCGCTGGTCTGTTCCTGACCATGATCTGCCGTACCCTGGCTACCGCTATCGCTCACGCCATGGACGGTTGCGCCGAGAAGGGCGACTTCGCCGGCATCGAGCGCTGGCAGTACGCTGCCATCCTCATGCAGGGCCTTCGTATCGCCATCCCGGCAGTGCTTCTGTGCATCATCCCGGCCGAGGCTGTTACCAACGCGCTTAACGCTATGCCCGACTGGCTGTCCGGCGGCATGGCCGTCGGCGGCGGCATGGTCGCTTCCGTCGGTTACGCCATGGTCATCAACATGATGGCCACCAAGGAGACCTGGCCGTTCTTCATCCTCGGCTTTGTCCTTGCTGCCATCCCTCAGCTCACGCTGATCGCCCTTGGCCTCATCGGCATCTCCCTTGCCCTCATCTACCTTGGCCTTAAGGATCTGGCCAAGCAGGGTGGCGGCATGGGCGGTGGCTCCGGCGACCCGCTCGGCGACATTCTGAACGATTACGAGTAGGAGGGGAGTGATACATATGGCAGAGAACAAGATTCAGCTCACCAAGGCTGACCGCAAGAAGGTTTGCTTCCGTCATCAGTTCCTTCAGGGCTCGTGGAACTACGAGCGTATGCAGAACGGCGGCTGGTGCTTCGCAATGATCCCTGCGATCAAGAAGCTCTACACCAGCAAGGATGACCAGATTGCCGCTCTTAAGCGTCACCTGGAGTTCTATAACACCCACCCTTATGTTTCCGCCCCCGTCATTGGCGTTACCCTCGCTCTCGAGGAGGAGCGCGCCAACGGTGCTCCGATTGACGACGTCGCCATTCAGGGCGTCAAGGTCGGTATGATGGGCCCGCTCGCCGGCGTCGGCGACCCCGCCTTCTGGTTCACCCTTCGCCCGATTCTGGGCGCTCTGGGCGCTTCCCTGGCCCTGTCCGGCAGCATCGCCGGTCCGCTGCTGTTCTTCTTCGCGTGGAACATCATTCGTTACGCCTTCCTGTGGTACACGCAGGAGTTTGGCTACAAGGTCGGCTCCTCCATCGCCAAGGACCTCTCCGGCGGTCTGATGGGCAAGGTCACCGAGGGCGCTTCCATCCTGGGTATGTTCATCATCGGCGCCCTAGTCGAGCGCTGGGTGTCCATCTCCTTCACCCCGGTCGTCTCCAAGGTCACGCAGTCTGCTGGCGCCTTTATCGACTGGGCTAACCTGCCCTCCGGTTCCGAGGGTGTCAAGGAAGCACTGACGATGTATAACTCCATCGGTGCTAACGCCCTTGATCAGGTGAAGGTCACCACGCTTCAGGCTAACCTCGATCAGCTTATCCCCGGCCTTGCCGCCGTGTGTCTGACCCTGCTGGTCTGCAAGCTCCTCAAGAAGAAGGTCAGCCCGATCGTCATCATCCTGGCTCTCTTCGCTATCGGCATCATCGGTCGCGTCTGCGGCTTCATGTAAGCACGTTTCGGCTTAAGACCGAGAATTGCTAGGCAAGGGCTTTTGAGCCATTGAAACGGACCGCACCCGGTGGGTACACTGGATGCGGTCCGATTGTTTTATTTGGAGGGCGAGGCGCGCATGGCGCAATCTCAGAACAGCACGGTCGATCTGGCAACGCCGGCAACCTGCCTGATGGGGCTTACCAGCCACGGTAACGTAATGGTGGGCAATAAGGCGTTTGAGTACTATAACGAGCGCAATCCCGAGGATTATATTCAAATCCCGTGGGACGAGGTCGACTATATTGCCGCCGAGGTTTTGCGCGGCACCAAGAAGATCACGCGTTTTGCCGTCTTTACCAAGGATAACGGTCACTTTACGTTTTCGACGCGTGACGACAAAGAGACGCTTCGTGCGGTCCGCAAGTACGTTGACGAGGATAAGCTCGTGCGTTCGCCCGACTTTATCGATGTGACGGCCAAGGGCGCCAAGAGCATCCCCTCCGTTATCAAAAACCTCTTCCATAAGGGCAACTAGTCGTTGGGTAGTCGTCTGCGACGCTCTTAAACGACCAGTCATTAAAGAACGTCGCAGACGACTATCTCGAAGAGCGGCTATGCGCTGCATGGTAGTGGCACAAATCTGCTACACTAATACAACATGCCTCCGTAGCTCAGGGGATAGAGCACCGCTCTCCTAAAGCGGGTGTCGACGGTTCGAATCCGCCCGGGGGCACCAGAAGTAAATGCAGGTCAGACGGTATAAATCGTCTGACCTGCTTTCTTATATAAGGGCATCGTTAACGTCAGTTGGGTAGAATTTGGGTAGAAAGTTTTTTTGTGAAGGGCTATGCCCAAAGTCCGGTTTCCAACCCTTCCCACAGCCTACGGGCTTATAAGAAGCCCTTCGGCCATGGAAAGCGTTGAAAACCTAGGGTGACGTTGCTGTGAGATGGGCGAGTTTCCAACAGCCCCCGGCGTCTTCGGGTTTCGCCTGGGACCCTGCGACACCGTGGACCGTTGAAAACTCGCCCTTCCGCTTGGAAGAGGGCTTTTACCCCTTAAAATTGTCCGAAAGTGACAACGACGCAGGAGGTCCGGTATGCCTGCCAGCAAGAAAGAGGCAAAGGAGTTCGTCAAGCGGTGGCAGAAGCGCCTTGCCGCCATCCCCGCGGGCTCCAACAACGAGCAGCAGGACACGCAAAAGTTCTGGGTAGATCTGCTCATCAACGTCCTGGGCATCCCGTCCAACACCATAGACAGCTTCGTCGACTTCGAGCGGAAGGTGAGAGGCCGCCGCATCGACGTGTTCGTCTCCGACCACAACTTCCTGTGTGAGCAGAAGTCGTGGGGTATCGACCTCGACAAACCCGAGCCCAGAAACGGCGGCATGGAGACGCCGCTCCAGCAGGCCATGTGGTACGCGCGGCACCTGCCGTACTCCGAGCGCCCCCGCTGGGTGATGACGTGCAACTTCGGGACCTTCCGCCTCTACGACCTCGACAACGAGCGGCCCGAGGACACCGTGCAGGAGTTCTCCCTCGAAGAGCTCCAGGACAGCCTGTACCTTCTCTCCTTCCTGACCTCCAACGAGACGAGCCGCCTGCACAAGGAGCAGCAGCTCTCCATCGAGGCCGGGGCCTACGTCTCCAGGCTCTACGATGCCCTCGCCAAGCAGTACCACCACATCGAGGAGAAGGACGAGCGCGCGCAGGAGGAGCAGCGCTCGCTCAACGTGCTCATCACCCGAATCATCTTCCTGCTTTACGCCGAGGACGCCGACCTCCTGCAATCGCACCAGGCGTTCGGTAGGTACTGCGAGGGTGACCCTGCCAAGCTCCGCCGCAAGCTGGTGGACCTGTTCGAGGCGATCGACACGCCCCTGGACAAGCGGGACGAGTACATGGACGAGGACCTCGCGGCCTTCCCGTACGTGAACGGCGGTCTGTTCGCCGACTCCTCCATCATCGTCCCGCAGATGACCCCGGAGATTCTCGAGGCCATCACCGACGCGTCCCAGGACTTCGATTGGCGTGAGATCTCGGGCGTCATCTTTGGCGGCGTGTTCGAGGGGACGCTGAACCCCGAGACCCGCCATGCCGGGGGCATGCACTACACGAGCGTGGAGAACATCGAGCGCTGCCTCAAGCCGCTCTTCCTCGACGAGCTGTGGGACGAGCTGCACGAGGCCGAGGGCGAGAGGACGGCGACGAAACGCAAGCAGGCCCTGGCGAGGCTGCACGACAAGGTTGCCTCCATCACCATCGGTGACCCCGCGTGCGGCTCGGGCAACTTCCTTACCGAGGCGTACCGGCAGCTGCGCACCATCGAGAACCGAATCATCGAGGACGAGCTCAGCGAGGAGACCGGCAACGCGGGGCAGACGTCCCTCGTCATTGCGCAGGACAGCCCCGTCCGCGTATCTCTCGATCAACTGTACGGCATCGAGATAAACGACTTCGCCGTCTCGGTCGCCAAGACCGCCCTTTGGATCACCGAGGAGCAGATGCTCCGAAAGACGCAGGAGATATACGTCGGTTATGACTTCGACTTCCTGCCGCTCAGGAGCCTCAGCAACCTCCATGAGGGCAACGCCCTCAAGACCGATTGGTCCGAGGTGTTCCCCGATGACCTTACTTATCTTGTGGGCAACCCGCCGTTCCTGGGTGCTCGCAACCAATCCAAGGAGCAGAAGGCAGAGCTCCTTGAGGTCTTCGATGGAGCGAAGAACGCGGGCAACATCGACTACTGCGGGGCCTGGTACATGAAGGCCGCGAGGTTCACGCAGGGAAAGCGCACGCGCTGCGCCCTGGTCTCTACCAACTCGATATGTCAGGGCGAGCAGGTCGCCAACCTCTGGAAACCCCTGTACGACCTGGGTATCCACATCGACTTCGCGCACAACACGTTCAGGTGGGACAACGAGGCTGCGGACAAGGCGCACGTGTTCTGTGTCATCGTCGGGTTCTCCCGCGAGTCGGGGACCAAGACGCTCTTCTACCACGCGACCCCGGACAGCGACGAAGAACAGATTCCCACGGCTCGAATCAATGCGTATCTGAAAGACGCCCCTGATGTATTCATCTACAGCCGCAGCAAGCCTATTTGTGATGTTCCGGAAATGGGCATCGGAAATAAACCTATTGATGGGGGATTCTACCTGTTTACCGATGAGGAGAAAGACGATTTCCTGAAGAAAGAGCCAAAGGCCGAAGGCTTCTTCCATCCATGGCTTGGATCAAAAGAGTTCATTCATGGCTATCACCGCTGGTGCCTGTGGCTTGGGGAGGCAACCTTCTCAGATCTAAAGCAGCTTCCTGAGTGCAGAAAGAGAGCAGAACAGGTTCGTGAATACAGGCTTGCAAGTAAAAGCGCTGGAACCCGGAAAATAGCAGATAAGCCAACGAGATTTCACGTTGAGAACATGCCCGAGGGAAGTTCCATCATCATCCCAGAGGTGTCGTCAAGCAGAAGGAAACGTGTTCCAATGGGCTTTGTTGGTCCAGAGATATTTTGCAGCAACAAGGTTAGATTGATACCTAATGCCTCTCTCTATCACTATGGCATTCTGCAATCTCAATTCCATAATGCATGGGTTAGGATCGTAACCGGAAGATTGAAGGACGATTACCAGTATTCGGCCAATATTGATTACAACAACTTCGTCTGGCCCGAGCCCACGGAATCCCAACGCGAAGAAGTTGAGCGTTGCGCCCAAGCCGTGCTCGACGCCCGGGATGCCCAAGAAGGTGCGACGCTCGCGGACATGTACGATCCCAAGAACGAAACGTTCTTCCCCGAGCTGATGTCTGCGCATAAGGCGCTCGATGCTGCTGTCGAAGCTGCCTATGGCGTCGACTTCGGTGGGGACGAGGAGAAGATAGTCGCCCATCTTTTCAACCTGTACGCCAAGAAGGTCGGTGAACTATAGTGCCAAATTCCATCTATAACCCCATATCGCTGGAGGTTGGTAACATCCTGAAGGACGTTCAGACGGGCAAGATCGGTCTGCCCGACCTGCAACGACCCTTCGTGTGGGGCAACGAAAAGGTCCGCGACCTGCTTGATTCCATGCTCCGCGGATACCCTATTGGCTATGTGATGCTGTGGGACTCTCCGAGCGACAACGCGGGCAAGAAGTCTGCCATAGGCTCGAACCAAAAGGTGTATGCCGTCCCCAAGTCCCTTGTCATCGACGGACAGCAGAGACTCACTGCCCTTCTGAGCTCCCTGTACGGCGTGTCCGTGCGAGACAAGAACTTCAGGGAGCGTACGGTGAAGGTCGCCTACGACCCCATCGCACGCTCATTCAAGAATGCCGACGCCTCGACCGAGAAGGATTCGCGCTATGTGCCGGACGTATCCGAGGCCTTCGCGGCGAACCACGACAACAAGCTGAGCGCCTATCGCAGGGCGTTCATCAAGCGCCTTAACGAGGCGAATGCCAAAAAGGGAGAACCCGAACTCGACGATGACGGCGAGGATGCCGTCGAGAGCGGGCTCAACGCATTACTCGGGCTTGAGCGTTATCTTCTGCCGACGCTGGAGATTTCCGAATCGGCTGACGAGGAGACCGTATCGGACATCTTTGTGCGTGTGAACTCGCAAGGGCAGGCGCTTAAGCAGGATGACTTCATCATGACCCTGCTTTCGGTCTACGAACCTGCCATGAGGGAGCGTATAGAGGAGTTCTGCGCCATGAGCCATGCGCCCGCAAAGGGCACCTCGTACAACCCGCTCATGACCGTCTCGCCGACGCATATCATTCGCGCCACGGTGGGCGTGGGGTTCAAGAGGGGTCGCCTGCGTTATGCCTACCAGATTCTTCGCGGGCGAGATCTCAAGACAAAGGAAACGACGCCCGAGACGCGAGCTGAGAACTTTGCCACGTTCGGTCGCGCCCTCGATCTCGTGCTTGACTTGAACAACTGGCATGCCTTCATCAACACGCTGGCGGAGGCGGGCTACGTCTGCTCTGACCAGGTGGGGTCGGGCAACGCGCTCATGTTCTGCTATGCGTTCTACCTTATCGGGCGCTATGAGTTCGACATGGAGCCACTGGCTGTGCGCGGGCTCGTGCGGCGCTGGTATTTCGCCGCAGCCATAACGGGGCTCTATGTGGGGTCCTTCGAATCCGAGTTCGAGCAGCAGCTTAACGACGTCTCGCGCCTTGAGACCGCCGATGAGTTCCGGGCGTACTTCGACCGTAGGCTCGCTGCCATCATGACGGACGATTATTTCTCCATCACGCTGCCCAGCTCCCTCGACGCAAACGAGGCGACGGGCCCGACCTGGTGGGGCTTCGTCGCGGCTCAGGTCGTGCTCGGTGCCAAGGCGCTGTTCAGCACGGCCCCTCTTTCTCAACTGCTGCTTACCGGCTCATCAGGTTCCAAAAAGGCTCTGGACAAGCATCATCTGTTCCCAGATAACTACCTGAAGGCCAAGGGCTACCTTTCACAGCGCAGCAACCGAGGCAACTTCACCCTTGTTGACTACCAGAACAACATCTACATCTCGGATGACGCCCCGAATGAGTACGTTCGTAGGTATCGCGCCGCGCTGGGGGAGGACGAGTATCGCCGCAACTGCGAGGAGCATGCCCTGCCTGTTGGGTTTGAGGACCTCGATTACGAGGAGTTCCTAGGCAAGCGAAGGCAGCTTATGGGCGAGCTGGTGAAGGGGGCGTACGAGCGGCTTTAGGTCTCCGTTGTGGATCGGGGAGAGGTTACTGCCGACTCCTCCCCGACGCGCAGGTCGAGAGGGCCGAGGCGCGGCAATCGGCCTTGCGGCCGATGGGTCCCGCTTATGGGCGGGACCCCCGCGACGCACGGCGTCGCTCTCGCTGCGGCTCCCTGGCAACTCTCCCCAGGGTCGCGTTTCGTCCGCCTCCGCTCACGCCGGCCCAGCCCGCCGAACGTCTGCGCTCGATGGCTTCCAGAAGTCGCCATCGCTCCGCCGTGGTCGCCGGGCTGGGCCTCTCGCGCCGGGTCGCCGAGCGCCGTCGTGCGACGCTCCCCAGGGTCGCGTCTCCTCGGCGTCGGTTCAACCGGCGCTCACCTGCCCGGGCTCGCGTTGCCTTGGGCAACCGGCTCGCTCCGTGCAGGCAAGATATGGATTCCGTTGCACGGAATCATCTTGCCCGCCTGCGGCGGGACGGCGAACCGCTCCGAGGTCGCTCTCACCGAAGGGCAAAAGAAGGGGCCGGGACGCCTGTTGCGTCCCGGCCCAAATGCTCAGTCGTCTCGGCCGTTCTGGTTCTCCAGCGCCCTGCGCTCAAGCTCCCAGAACGCCCGCATCGCCGTCGCTATCCCGCGCAGCGTGAAGCGGACGGCGATGCCAGTCGAGCGGTCGACGGCAAAGCCGAGCCTTCCGCCGTTGACCTTCCTCATGCCCCCGAGAGACTTCGAGGGGAAGCGGTACTGGAGGCTCCCGCCCTTCGACCTGGCGAGCTCGATGCCGTCCCGCTTGAGCCGCCGCTCAAGCTCGCCCATCCGGTCGGGGCAGTCGCGCATGCGCCCGACCTCCTCGATTCGGCGGGCGACCGCGACGCGGACGCGGGCGTTCTCCGAGCGCTCGGCCTGTCCCTTTCGGGCCATGTCGCGCTCTTCCGTGCCGGGTTGCCTCGCGTGGACGCGCGAGTTGGCCTTGCCGCGCTCAAGCTGCCTGAGGCCGTACCTTTCGTCCAGGGTACGGACGGTCTTCACGCGTGATGCCGCCGCCTTTCGGGCGGGGCCCTCGTCGAGCCTTCGGCCGGTTTCCAGATCACTGCGGTTGATGCCGAGGTGCACGGCGTAGCGGTCGGTGGCGTCCGCGCGGCAGCGCTCGCGGTGCAGCACCATCACGACTTCCTGGTTGGGGTAGCGCTCGGCCACGTACTCCCTCGCATAGCGCATGCACAGCTCCGGCGTCATCTTCCCGCCGTTGAGGTCGCACTCGTCTGGGAGGAACCCGAGTATCTGGTGCTGCATGTAGGTACACTTGGCACCGGCCTTGCCGGGCCTGTCGTGACCCATGGCCGCCCTCGTGTCTGCCATCTCCTGAAACCAGCGGTCATCGTCGATAATGTTCTGCGTGCCGTGGGCGAGCGCCTTGTCGCGGTCCCAGGAGAGGTAATCCCTGAGTCTCGCGAGGTGCTTCTCGCTGCAGACGCTCGTCTGCTTTATCGCCGTCATGGTCGCCTCCCTAGTCGAGCGAGAGCCCGCTGAATTTGCCGCCCGGCTTGCTCCCGTTCTTCTTCTCCGGCTCGGGCCACTTTGGGCACCAGGTCGAGGCCTCCTCGCGCATCTTCCCAGCAGCTGACTCGTCGAGGCGGCGCTGGTAGGCGCGACGGTTCTCCGCCTCGTGCTCGGGGGTCCCGAGGTCGAAGTGCTCCCTTGTGGGCGTGTTGGTGCAGTCGGTGACGGGGGAGCGGAAGACGCCGGCTCGACATGCGGGCATACCGTTGTCCGCGTGCTTCACGACGATGATCCCGTCCCGGTCCGGGGCCATGTCGCGCCACTCCCAGGGGTGTATCACGTCGTCGGCGCTCTCGCTGTAGGACGTCGAGGAGGACGTGCCTGACGCGGCCCTGCCGTTGCTCGTGCCTTGCGTGTGGCGCGTGGTCTTGCCGATGAGCTCGGTGAAGTACCGGCGGTCCTCCTCCTCGGCGAGCTTCATCGCGACCTTGATGCCGCAGTTCGCGAGGATCTTCCTGCGGCCGTCTTTCTCGCCGTACTTGTTGAGCTGGGATACGTCCTGCGTCGCGCCGACCCAGAAACAACCGTAGCTGCGTCCTAGGCTGAGGAGCGCGGGCAGGCACTCGACGCGGGGGAGGTTGCCCCACTCGTCGCCGAGTATCTGCACGGGGCGGGGGAGTTTTCCGCCGTTCACGTCCGCGACCGCCTGGACCGAAGCCCAGAGCTGCGAGAGGAATATCGCCGCTATGCAGTTGTAGGGGGAGCCCTCGTCGAGCACGTGGAGGAAGACGGCACTCTTCTCCGTGAGCACCGTTCGCGGGTCGATGTCGGAGCCAGAGGTCATCCATGCGACCGGCGCGGACGAGAACGGGCGGAGTGCCACCTTGAGCGTCGAGAGGATGCTCCTGAGCTCGTTGCCGCCCGAGGAGACGAACTGCGACGCCCTGCCCTTGGCGGGGTGACCGCTCGGCAGGGAGCGGAAGACGGCCTTCAGAGGCTCGGCCGGGTCGTCGCCCTCGGCCTCGGTGCCACGGTCCAAGACCTCGCAGACGGTCGCGAGGTGCCTCGATCCCTCGGGACACTCGTCAGACATGGAGACCAGCAGGACCAGGGCCGAGAGCAAGCCCCTGGCCGATGCCGTCCAGTGCGAACCCTTGCCCTTCTCGTCATCCTGCACCACGAGCTCCGCGATGGCGTCCGCCGCCTGCTCGGCCTCCTGGTCGCGCCCCTCGGCATGGAGGTCGAGAACCTGCTTGAGCGGGTTGAACCTCTGGCCGCGATAGGGGTGCTGCGTATCGAGCAGGAGGACGCGGTAGCCACGACGGGCAAGCTCATCGCCCGTGAGCTCTATGAGCTCGTTCTTCACGTCTGAGACGACGAGGGTCGCGGGTTCGGAGCCGTTGGAGGCGTCGCCGTAGCTGAGCAGGTCGATTGAGGGGAGGTAGAGGAAGCGTGATTTGCCTGACCCAGTGGCCCCTGATACGAAAATCATCCTCTTCGGCTCGTAGAAATAGCAGGGCTTACCGCGATATTTGGTGAAACCGTAGACGAACCCGCGCGACGAGGGGTTCGTCGAGCCGCCCCATGTCATGGACCCCTTCACGACCTCGCGGCCCGTCTTGACGTGGGCGTCGCCGAGCACGCCGCCGTCCTCGGCTCGTGATTTGAGGGCGCTTGAGTAGGCGATGAGGACGCAGGCGCAGAGTGCAAGGAGGAAGACGAACAAAGCCCCGAGGGGATGGGTGACGAACCCGTCCGAGAGCCACCAGCCGAGGACGGTCTCCGCGTCGAACGTTGTGGGAATTGCCGATGCGTCGAGTCCGTACCCGGCGACGAGCATGTCGATGGGGGCGGCGAGTACGGGGCATGCGAGGATCGCTAGGAAAAGGGATGATAGGAGCGCTGTGAGCATCTTGGTTTTCATGATAGTTCTCGATTCTTGGAGATGAGGTTTGAAAGCTGCGAGGCCGTGCTCGACACCAGTCGGACGGCCTCCGTGAGCTGTCGGGCCGTCTGCGCATCCACGCCATAGGCGTTTGCGGCATGGACGGCCTGGTTGAGGTTTCCGCCCTGTTTCTTCATCTGGTGGAGGATTTGCCGCAAGGTCGCCTCGTCGGCGACCTTGACGGGCTTCTGCCCGATGCGGAGGGCAGCTTCGCGCATGAACGTCGATGGAGCCATGTCAAAAGAAGAGGAGCGCGCCATGATGACGGCACGCTCCTCCTCGGTCATTCGGACGTTGATATGCGCAGTCTTGCTGTTGCCGCGCATGGCCTAGCCCTCCTGGTCATAGAAGGTGGCATGGGGCGCGTCGAAGGTGAGCTTGGCGCTCCCAAGCGTGCCATAGCGTGCCTTAAGGACGCGAACGAGCAGGGGACGAACATCTAGCTCTGAGTTGTACCTCCGCTCCTTCTTGTCCCTGCCGTCGACCTGCAGGAAGAGAGCGTTGTCGGAGCCGTAGTCGATACCCTGCGAGCCAGCGAAGACGTTGAGCTCGGTGTTCGCATCGTTGTACTTATCGCGCGCGACGCTGCTTATCAGGAATACGGGGACGTCATACGTCCGGGCGATGTTGCCCAGGGCTTGGACGCAAGCGGTGATGACAACGCGTTCTTCCGCGCGAACATTGAAATTGGTTGCTGCAATGAGTTGAAGGTAATCCACAAAAACGGCAGGGCGCTGCCCACGTTCGTGAATGCAATCACCGATGCAACGCCCGAGATCTTCCATGGACGTTTGGCTGTCCATGATGCACGAGTTAGGTGCTACGGTCTCGGCGTAGATGGCGCAGGCGTGCTCAAATGCCTCCCTCTTCTCGGGGATGGTCCCGGTCGCCTCGGAAAGGCTGAAGTCTCCATTGCCGAGGCGCGTGATGCCCTTCTGGGCGATGCGATACGCGGGGAGTTCCGCGGAATAGAAGACGGTGGGCACGCCTTGGGATGCGAGGTCGTCGGAGATGGTCTTGAGGAGCGTCGTCTTGCCGGCAGCGGGTGCCGCTCCGACTATGGTCAGGATTCCGGGTACGACGCCTCCGATGAGCTTGTCGAGAGAGGGGAGGCTGCGTATATGAGCCATGGGCTTACGCCCGTTCATTTCCTCGATATAGGTCTTGAGCTGATCGGCTTCGACGTTGAATGAGCTATTGGCTACAGGCTGCACGGATCCGACACCTCCAACTCGTGAAGGTACTCAAAAAAGCTGGACTCGATGACGAAGAGGCGGCTATGAAGCTTGAGGCAGCGACCGCTCTCTTTCATGAGCGATGCGGCGGCAACCTCCCCAAGCCCGGTCAACTCACGAATCTCGGTGACGCCGAGCAGACGCTCGCGTCCCAGAATGACGCGAGGAGGAGCGGGTACGATACCCGCTTTGGGAACAGCGGAATCTACCATGGTAGAATCTCCTTTGGTCTGCTCACTCCTCCCCACCTCAGTTTGGCGACTAGAGGGGAGGGGTGGGCGGCTTTTTGTTTCTATGGCCTCCTTCGGGCACCTCCATTCCGGCATTCGCTTATCTGTGCAATTCGATGATACTGCTTCTGGCAATCGAGGCGCTGAAGATTCAGAAAAGATTCTGAAAAGTTTCGGATAAGCGCTTTTACCTCGAAAAACAGGGTTATACTTGCAATGAAAATCGATTGGAGGATGAAATGGAACGTTCCAGGAAACCGAAAAAACGAAAGTTTGGGACGACCGTCCTTGAACAGACCGATGACAACATCAGCATGTTCAAGGAACAACATCCGCAAGAGTTTAAGACTCCGGGGGAAGTGGTCGACCTTCTCGCGAGTCTCTGTCTCCGCGTCAACAAGGGTGCGGCTGCAGAGCTGAGTGCTTTTTGTGCGCAGCGGGTCAAGTCTATTCAGGATGAGCTTAGTGGATATGGCGATGCTGAGTCCCTGTCGCTCGCTGCCGACGATTTAAATGACAAGCTCTCTTATTACAAGGCTCTTCGTAACCATATGCTGCGATTTGTTCCGCAAGACAGCCTTGTTGATAAGGGGCCGTCAATGAAACGCGTGGACCTGCGAGGTGGCTCGTATCTCGTTGTCCCTGACGATTGGCCTGTGGTCAATGAGCCAAACGCCTCATCATGCGACTATGCTTTCGTCCTTGAAGTGCGGAACGCAAGTGATGCAATTCCGCACTATGTTTATCTTTCCTCAAAGGAAGCCTGTCCTACGGATGAGGTGCTTGGCGCAATAGCTGATAAATGGCCGGGGATTCGTGATGTCCAGAGTTCTCAGGTCGAGCCGATCTATGACAAGGACGGCGCGATTCTGAATACCGACGAATGGACGAAGGCACCTATAATCGGCGTCTTCCCCATTCGCGACGCCTCATCGTTTTCCTGGGAGGATAAAGCTCCATATGGAGCGATGGTCTATCGCCATTAGTCCATCTATGTTCAAAGCAAGGGAAGGGCCGGGTATATCTCGGCCCTTCCTTTATGAATTGCTCTCTTGGGAAATGAGCTCGCCGAAGGCATCTGCTGCCTTACGATCGTTTGCCTCGATGGCGTGGGAGTAGATGGAGAGCGTCGTACTTGGAGATGCGTGTCCAAGTCTTGCCTGGACAGTCTTCACGTCTGCGCCTTCTCCGATTAGGAGCGTCGCTTGCGTGTGCCGCAGGGCGTGGGGGACGAGCCCACTGTATCCCGTGCCCCTCACGTGCTCTTTGCCGTTTCGCTGGAATCTTCTGGTGATATTGTTGTAGCTCCCAAAGCCGTTATCGACGCAGAAGTCGCGGAACCATCGGTCGAAGTTGTGGCCGTCTACGTTGACGACTGTGGCGTATATGTCATCCTCGATCGTGACGACCTTTATGCCGTTAACGATAGGCGTCTTGTCGTCCTGATCGAGAGTGTATCGGTTGAGCTGCGCCCGCTGTTCCAGCTTCCATTTGCTGAGATAGCAGGCCAGGGAGTCGTTGATTGCTATGGTGCGTCGGCTCATCTTCGATTTTGGCGGTCGGAGAGTCTTGTCATTGGTGAACTGCTTCGACACGCTTAACGTGCGCTGCCCAAGATCGATGTCGCCCCAAGTCAAGCCGAGCATTTCGCCGCGTCGGAGACCACATTGGAGCAAGAGCATGGTGCCCGTTGCCTTGGCCGACAGTGGTTCATCCATGAGGCAAGACAGAAATCGTGAAGCCTCGTCTGCCGTAAGCGGAGTTCTTTCCCTGTAAGTTGGTTTGGGAAGCTTGACTGGTGTGCACGGGTTGCGAAGGATGAGCTCGTTGTCCACGGCATCCTGAAGAATCTGTCGGAGTTTGACGTGCGTTCCGTGCAGCTCGGCTTCCGACATTCCCTTTTTGCGAGCGTCTGCGTAAATGTGCCGTATATCGTCTGGGTGGAGATCGGCAAGCCGGACGTGGGCGAACATCTTCTGAATGTGGCTAATGTAGTTGCCCTCACGGGCGTAGGCGAGCGGCGAAAGGCTACCTATCCTTAAACTGTGAAAGTCCTTGGCATATTCCGCGACGGTTCGATTTCCGTTATCCCGGACGAGCCCGGAGTTCAACTCTTCCTTGTATTCCTCCAAAGCCTTGCGGAGCATCGCGTTCCGTGTTCGCTTGTTCACGCCTTCGCAGTGTAGTGTCCTCTTGGGTGAATAGGCATACTTGCCGGTCTTTGGATCCTTGCCGAGGTTGAAGCGGTATTGGAATACGCCCTCTTTAACCTGGTATACGCTGCCGTTTCCGATGACTCGTGGTCTGGTGCTCATGATGGAATTCCTTGAGGGTAGGCTAGGGGCAAGCCCTTAAAGGCTTGCCCCTAGCCTACCCTCAAAATTCTACCCAATCAAGAGTGATTGGGTAGAATTAGGGTAGAAAGTTTTTGAATCTTATAAGTCGAGCTTCTTAAAAATAGCCTTTTTACATGCTGTTATACGAATCCAGAAGAAATTATAAAAAACCAGGTCAAATAGAAATACAAGACCTCCTAAAGCGGGTGTCGACGGTTCGAATCCGCCCGGGGGCACCAGAGGAATATCGAGCCCGGTACCGCTGTGGTGCCGGGCTCTTCTGGTCTAAGGGCAGGATTCGAGCCGTCGACACCCGCGTCACCAATTTCCCCGCGGGGGGAGTTTTCGAATCCGCCCGGGGGCACCAGAAGATTATGACGGCGTCGCGAGAGTGGCGCCGTTTCTGGTTTGTGGGACCGCCGGCGGATTCGGACCGTCGGCACCCGCGTCACTCATTTCCCCGCGGGGGGGAGTTTTCGATTCCGCCCGGGGGCACCAGAGGAATATCGAGCCCGGTACCGCTACGGTGCCGGGCTCTTCTGGTTCATGCCATGTCAAAAACAAAGCGCCCGCTTGCTGGGGGAGCAAGCGGGCGCCTGTGAGCGAATATGTTTGCGGCGAAAGCCGTGATGAGTGGTGGGGTGGCGACTAGTTGGTCGTACCGGAATCGTCGCCCGTGCCCGAGCCAGAGCCCGAACCCGAACCAGAAAGTGCGACTGTTAGCGTGATCGTGCTGTCGGTGGACTGCTTGCCGGTGGGGGAGACGCCCGTAACGGTGGCATCCTCGTTGCCGCTCACGGGATTGCCGTTCTGGTCACAGAAGCCGATGTTATAGAAACCGGCGTTGTTGAGCGCGGTAACGGCGGCGGAAATGCTCTTGCCGTACAGGTTGCCCGGGACGGTGGCCTTGCCGGACTTCTTGGCAATGACGACGGTAATCGTGGCACCGGGCTTCTGCTTACCGCTGGGGTTCCAGCTGATCACGGTGCCCTCGGTAACCGAGTCGTTCTCCTGGTAGCTCACGTCGACGCCAAAGCCTGCCATATCGAGGGCGTTGCGCGCCTGGGCCTCGGTCATGTCGGTCAGATCGGGGACGGACGTGGTATCCGGGCCGCTCGAGACCTTGTACGAGATGGTCGTGCCCTTCGCGACTTCCTTACCGGCTTCGGTGCCCTGCTCAAAGACCTGGCCCTCATCGGCCTCGTTGGCCTGCTCGGAGGCGTTGCCCTTCAGGCCAACGCTTGCCAACGCGGCCTCGGCCTGGTCCTTGGTCAGGCCGACAAGCCGGGGAACCTCAACCTTCTCGGAGGGCTTGGGGCCCTTGGAGATTACCAGGTTCACCTTGGTGCCCTTGGCCTTCTTGGTGTTGCCGTTGGGCGTCTGCTCGGCGACCTTGCCCTCGTCGACATCGTCGTTGTAGCTTTGGTCGATGGTGCCGACCTCGAGGCCGGCTTCCTTGATTAGCTCGACGGCAGTCTGCTGGTCCTTGCCCAGTACATCGGGAACGGTGACCTGCTCGCCGCCAAAGAGTCCTGTGGCAAAGGCCACCACGATGCCGATGACGGCAACGGCTGCCACCACGGCGGCGATGATCTTGTTCTTGTTGGATTTGGGCTTTTCGACCTCGTAGGAGCCGGTGGAGCCCGAAACCGAGCTACGGGCGGTGTTCTGGCCGCTCACGCCCGAGACGGGACGCACCATGGCGCGCGTCTGGTCGGAAAGCTCGCGGGTCTTGGTGGCGCCCAGCTCGCCGGGGGCACCGATGATGCGCGTGGGCTCCGAAATGTTGACGGCACGACCGGACAGGTAGCTGTTGAGCACCTGACGCAGCTCGTCGGCGGTCTGGAAGCGGTTTGCCGGGTCCTTCTCCATGCACTTGAGGATGATGCGCTCAAGGTCGGCGTCGACACCGGAGTTGATCTGGCTCGGCGGAATAGGCAGCTCGTTGACCTGCTTGAGTGCGACCGAGATAGCGTCATCACCGTCAAAGGGCACGCGGCCGGTGGCGCACTCGTACATCACGACGCCCAGCGAGTAGATATCCGAGGTGGGGCCGAGGTCCTGACCACGGGTCTGCTCGGGGCTGACGTAGTGGGCGGTTCCCAGCACGTTGTTGTCTTGTGTGAGGTGGCTGTTCTTGGCGCGCGCGATGCCAAAGTCCATCACCTTGATGTTGCCGTCGGGCAGCACCATGATGTTCTGCGGCTTAATGTCGCGGTGGATGATCTCATGCTTGTGAGCGACCGAAAGCGCGGAGCTGATCTGCGAGCCGATCTGGGCGACTTTCTTGGGGTCGAGGGCGCCGTGGCTCTTGATGCCGCTCTTAAGGTCGGTACCGCGCAGGTACTCCATGACGATGTAATAGGTGTCGCCGTCCTTGCCCCAATCGTAGACGCCCACGATATAGGGGGAGGAGAGACCGGCTGCTGCCTGGGCCTCCTGCTTAAAGCGTGCGGCGAAGGTTGCGTCGCCAGCATACTGCGGCAGCATGATCTTGACGGCAACCGTGCGGTCGAGGACCTGGTCCTGTGCACGGTAGACGGTCGCCATGCCGCCTGTCCCCACCTTATCCTTGAGGAGGTATCTTCCCCCGAGGACCCTCTGTTCCATTCCTGCTCCTAACATAACTATTCGCTCAACGATGTGTGTAGTACCTACGATGTGGCCGCTGGGGCCGTGTGGCGCGTTGCCGCTAACTCTTCGGCCGCGGCGCGCCTCGGGTGTCCGATTCGATCATGGGCGTCACGCTCCCTGTGCGGCGAGCGCCGCGGTAAGGACGATACCGGCAATCTTGGCGGCCTCGACGTCATGCTTGTCGAAATCCTCCAAGGCCACCGAGATGGCGACCGTGGGTGAATCGTAAGGTGCAAAGCCAACAAACATCGAGTTGACGTTGGTGCCGCCGGTCTCGGCCGAGCCGGTCTTGCCGGCGACCTTGACGCCGGGAATCTGGGCATCGGTGCCGGTGCCGGACTGGACGACGGCAAGCATGGCCTGCTTGACCTGGTCGGCCGTGGCGGAGCTGACGGCCTGACCAAGCGAGCGGGACTGCGTGGTCTTGACCACGGTTCCGTCCGGGGCGAGTACCTGGGCTACAAAGTACGGGTCCATGACCACGCCGCTGTTGGCGATAGCGGCAGCGATCACGCAATTCTGCATGACGGTGGTCTGCGGGCCAGGCGTGTGGTCCATGCCGACGGGCTGGCCGGCGCCTGCCCAAGCGGTCTCCCATTCGGTCATAAGCGACGGGTCGGCCATGATGGAAGCCGCGGTGGTCAGATCCTGGCCGAGCTTTTGACCGTAGCCAAAGGCGTTGGCAAACTGGACGAGCGAGCTGGCACCGACCTCGTTTGCCACCTGGCCAAAGACGACGTTGGACGACACGGCGAAGGCCTGCTGCAGGCTGATGGTGCCGTAGCTCTCGTTGGCAGAGTTGGTGACCGGCGCGTTGCCAATGTCCATGGAGCCGGGCGCCTGGTAGGTGCTGGTAAGGCTGGCGGTACCGGTCTCGAGTGCCGCGGAAAGCGTAACGACCTTAAAGGTCGAGCCCGGCGTGTACAGCGCGTCCATGGCGCGATTGTACATGGAGCCGTCCTCGCCGCCGCCCGTCTGCAGCAGGGCATCGATGTTGGTGTTGTCATAGGTGGGCGAGCTGGCACATGCGAGCACCGCGCCGGTACGCGGGTCGATGACCACTACAGCGCCCTTAAAGCCCTTGAGTGCCTGCTCGGCCGCCGTCTGGATGCGCGAGTCGATGGTGAGCTTGGCGGTGTTGCCCGGCTGGGTCTGGCCCGCGAGCGACGCGATGGCGTTGTTCCAGCTGGAGTAGTCCTTAGAACCGGTGAGCGTGTCGTTCATGACGCTCTCGATGGCGGTGGTGCCATACTGCTGACTCACGTAGCCAACCACGTGCGCTGCCAGGTTACCGTTGGGGTAGGAGCGTACGTAGGTGCCGTCCTCCTGCTGCAGCGACTCGGCCAGCGTCACGCCGTCGGACGTGATGATGGAGCCGCGCTGGATGTACTTGGAGCGGGCGATGGTGTGGTTGTTGGTCGGCATGTCCTGATAGTCCTTGGCCTTGATGACCTGGACATAGGTGAGGTTGCCGATAAGGATGGCGAACAGCGCCGTAAAGGCGAGCACCGCGCGGGTTAGACGGTTGGCGAGCGCCACGCGGCCGAGCACACCGGATTCAGGCGTGTCGAGCAGGCGACGACGCATGCGCGAGCCGACGGAATGGCTGCCGCTGCCGTAGGAAGACGAGGTGGCAAAGCGCGTGCCCGTCGGGGCGGCGGCCGATGCGACCTGATCATCGGTGATGGCGGCCATGGTGCCGGTGCCGGTAAGCTCGGCCTCGCGTCCGGTCGCCTCGTCACCGGCGCGCAGCAGGAGCGCGACGATGATAAAGCTTGCCAGCAGCGAGGAGCCGCCCTGGCTCATAAAGGGCAAGGTGACGCCGGTCAGCGGGATCAGGCGGGTGACGCCGCCCACGATCAAGAAGGCCTGGAAGCTGATGGCTGCCGTAAGACCGGTGGCGCTAAAGGCGGCGAGGTCGGATTTAGCGCGGGCAGCTGTGGTGAGGCCACGCACGGCAAAGAGCATAAACAGGATGAGCACGGCGCCGCCGCCCAAAAGGCCCATCTCCTCGCCAATGGCCGAGAAGATAAAGTCGGACTCGACGACAGGGATGTTGTTGGCCATGCCGTTGCCGATGCCAACACCGACCAGGCCGCCATCGGCAAGCGAGAAGAGCGACTGGACGATCTGGTAGCCCTGGCCCTGGGCGTCCTTAAACGGATCGACCCAAACCTGGAAACGCACCTGAACGTGCGACAGGAACTTGTAGGCGCCCACGGCTCCGACAGCTAAGAGCGCAAGGCCGATAACGACATACGAAAAGCGCCCCGTGGCAACGTAGAGCATCAGCAAGAAGATGGTGTAGAACAGCACGGCCGAACCCAGGTCGCGTTCGAAGACGACGACGAGCAGGCACACACCCCACACGGCAAACAGCGGCAGCAGCAGTCGCAGGCGAGGGATCTTAAAGCCCAGAATCTTGCGGTTGGAGATGGAGAGCAGCTCGCGGTTCTCGGCCAGGTAGCCGGCCAGGAACAGGACGATAAAGACCTTGGCGAACTCGCCGGGCTGGATGGTAAAGCCCGCGATGCGAATCCACAGCTTGGAGCCCGAGATCGTGGTGCCGATAAAGATAGGCAGCATCAGCAGAATGATGCCGATGATGCCAAAGGTGTACTTGTAGCGCATGACCACGTCGAGGTTTTTGACTAGTGCAAGCGTTCCCACCATGAGCGCCACCGAGACAAACAGGATGATGAGCTGTGAGATGGCGAGAGCGGGGGCGAGACGCGTCACGAACGTGATGCCGATGCCCGAAAGTATAAATACGATGGGCAGGATGGCGGGGTCGGCACCGGGCGCCAAGATGCGCACGGCAATGTGGGCCGCGGCAAAGGCGGCAAAGAGGCCGATCGGTACGGCGAGCGTCTCAAAGGAGATGGCAGCGCCCGCGGTGAGGACGTACATCGCATACAGCAGGATGACGGGGAACGCCGAGGCGATGAGCAAGAGCAGCTCGGTGTTGCGGCGACTCATAAGCGGCACTCCCTTTCTAATTCTTATCGGAGGCTTCGGCCTCGGCGGACTGTTCGGCGGTTTTCTCGGAATCTGATTCGGAGGTCGATCCCTGATTGGTGTTGTCGCGAATCGTTTGCGCGTCGATCACCTGGCGGGTCTGCTCCTCGTCGATCTGGTGGCGGTACTTGGATATCGTGTCCTGCGCATCGTCGACACTTGTTTGCGGAATGCCCGCCTTGAGGCGGTTTTGCGTGTCTTCGGGCAGGTCGGACAGCTTGATGCTGGTTTCGCTTTCGAGCCAGTGGAGCTTGAGTCCGAGTGGCTTGCCGGGCAGGCCGCGCCAGACGGCGACATTGCCCTGGTAGGTACCCAGGTAGTACGAGCCGGTGACACCCGTGTAGGCCCAGATGCCAGCTGCTAGCACAAAGACGAGGGCCAGGATGGCGGCGATAGTAACATTGCGGCGACGCACGCGTTGCGCCTCGCGCATAACGCCATCGTCAACCAGGTCAACGACTACTACGGTTACGTTGTCGTGGCCGCCGGCGGCAAGCGCCGCGTCCACTAGGTTGTCGACGCAGATTTGCGCGGTTGAGGATTGCGTGGCGATGTTCTCGATATCGCTATCGGGAATCATGCTCGAAAGGCCGTCGGAGCACAGAATCAGGCGGTCGCCTTCCTCGATATGCAGAGTGAAGTGGTCGGCATACATGGCGGGGTCCGAGCCCAGCGCACGGGTGATGACCGAACGGTTGGGGTGGACGCGAGCCTCATCTGCCGTGATCTCGCCGGCGTCCACGAGTTCCTCCACGTAGGAGTGGTCGCGGGTCACGCGGATGAGCGTGCCCTCGTGGAGCAGGTAGGCGCGAGAGTCACCCACGTGGGCGATGGCGAGCGTGTCGTTTTCGATATAGGCGCAAGTGGCTGTGCAGCCCATGCCGGGCTTGCCCAGGCCATTCAAGGCAGCCTCGATTACGGCGGCGTTGGCGGCCTCGACGGCTGCCGCCAGGCGTGCGGCGTCGGCAGACTGAGGAGCTGTCTTGGCGATGGTCTCGACAGCGATAGAAGAGGCCACCTCGCCGGCAGCGTGACCACCCATGCCGTCGCATACGCAAAAGAGCGGCGACTGCACCAGGTAGGAATCCTCATTGTGCGGGCGCACGCAGCCAACGTCGGAGCGGGCGCCCCACATGAGTTGCGTGGTGGTGCCGGCATCATAGGTCGAGTCGGTCTCGATGCGCTCCTCGGTCAGGGGTTCAAAGCTCATGGTCGAGCCGGGGTCTTTGAGCTTGGCCTCAACGGCGGCAACGTCGATTTCGGCTGTGTCACCGGGAGAGACGGTGTCGGTCTCGGCGTTTGATTCGGAATCGCCGGCGTCCGGGGAGTCGGGCTCCTCGGATGCACGGGCGGTCGACTCGTCATCTTGCGGGCTGACGTCTATAGGCTCGGGCGTCGCAAAGTGCGACGGCGCGGGCGTGTTTTGCGACTGGGCGGCGGGCTCGGCCACGGCATCGGACTCGCTTGCGGGCGCAGGCTGCGGGGTCTTGGGTGCAGGGCCGTCCTCGGGGGATGTCCCCGCCTCGGGCGCCGGCGTAGACGCGGGCGCAACCTCGGATGCCGGGGCTATGGGAAACGCCGGCGCGGCGGGCTCGGGTGCCGCAAACACCGCAGCGCTCTCGTTGATTGCCGCGGCGACGGGCTCTGCAAAGTGAGCCGGCGCCGGGGTTGCTTCGGGCGCTGTGGGCTGTTCCGCAACATGTGCGCCGATGGGCGCCGCTGCGGCATCCTCTTCGTCCTCGTTATCGGCTAGATCCGAAATATCATGCGTTACATGCGAAAGAGGCAGGGAGAACACGGTGTCCTCGGGCTCCACGGGTTTGGAGCCCGCCGGAGCGGCGTGGGCCGGCACAGCTGTGGCGGCAGCCGGTGCCTCGGTCATAGTTGCGGACTTGTTCTCCTCGTCGATCATCGACGGTTCACCTTCATGACCACGTCGCCAATCTGGACTTCGTCGCCCTCACGCAGCGTCGCGGGCTCCACGAGCTGGCGGCCGTTGACGAGCGTGCCGTTAAGCGAGTTGAGGTCCTCGATGATGAGCGCCGGGCCCTGCAGCGAAAAGCGCGCATGCGAGGCCGAGACGAACGGTTCGTTGATGCAGATGTCCGAAGATGGCGAGCGACCGACGATGACGGGGCCGAGCATGTCTACGTGGATGCCGCGGATACCGCGCGGACCCTTGTCCACATCAATCGTCCAGATAGCCGAGTCGCGGCGCTGCCCGCGCACAAGTCCCACGCCGGTCTTCATGACGGCGAACAGGAAGATATAGAGCAGGGCGACCAGGACGATGCGGCCTGCAAAAAGGACGATATCGATGTTCATAAGCGACTATCCCCTAAATTCAAAGGTGCTCAGGCCAAACGTCAGCAGATCGCCGTTGCGCAGCGGGCAGCGCGTAATGCGGCGGTTGTTGACGAGCGTGCCGTTGGTGGAATTGAGGTCCTCGATCGACCAATCCGAGCCCGTAAAGGTGAGCTGGGCGTGGCGGCGCGACACGTTGGGGTCGCGCAGGGCAATGTCGGAAACTGAGCGCTCGCGACCGATGGTCACCTGTGCGGAGGTGATGCTATGGCTCTCGCCGCTCACGACGTCGACGAGCTGGGCGAGCGGGCGCTGCGGGGCGCGAGTGCTCGCCATGTTGGAGGCGATGCCGGCTGCGGCGCCTAGGCCCACGGCGGCACCGGTCGCGGCGGCTCCGCCCATGCCGGCAAGCGCGTCGCGCGAGACGGTCTGCGGCACCGGGATGGGTGCGGCGGCGGGGTCGGGGACGCTAGGCGCGAAGGGATCTGCCACGGCAAGCGGGTCGGGAGCGGCGGCGCGAGGCGTCGGCTGCTGCTGGGGCATGGCGGCGGGGCGCTGCTGCTGCGGGGCAGCAAACTGCTGCTGGCCGGCGCGCGGGGCGCTGGCGGCGCGGCTTGCGGCCGAGTTATTCTGTCCCAGGCCGTTTTGGTAGGCGCGCTCTTCCTCGTACAGGCGGCCGAGCGTGGGCGCATCGACGTTCTCGGCAAAGACCGAGAACTTGCCGGCGCGCAGCTGCGGATCGATCATAAAGCGCACGAGGGGCTCGCCGACAAAGACATAGCGGCGCTTTTCGGCCTGCGCCTTCACAAACTCGCGGACCTCGCGCGAAAGCTCGGGGTAGAACGGGGCGAGCATGGGATCGTCGTCGGCGGCGATAAGGATGGTATAGAGTGCCGGCGCCGTGTTGACGCCGTTGATCACCAGAGTCTGATCCTCCATGTCGCGAGCGGCCTGCTTGGCAAGCTTCTTAAAGGAGAACGGGGCACGGGTGGCACCGAAGATGCCGGCCACGTGGTCCTCGAAGATGTTCAGGAAGTTCACGAAAGATCACTCTCCGTATAGGTTCTTTGGTATCCGAGCAAATATAGGCATATCCCAACGATTATAGAGGATAGGATTCCCGCAACCGCCGCCTTGGCGATGACCGCGGCTGCAAGGCTGGCAATTTCCATATGGTGTGCAAGACAGGACGCCGCTGCGCAGCCGATGCCGGTGACAGCGATGGCGGCGATTGCGGCAAGGTTTGAGCCCTGATTGGCACGCTTGGCATGGGCATTGAGCAGCGCGGATGACGCTGCGGCAGTTGCCGCGACCAGCACAAAGGCAGCCCAAAGGAGCGGGTCTCCCAGCGCTGCGGCAACGTTACCGAGCCCCAGCACGCCTCCGGCTGAAAGCGCGACCGTGGCCAGACGGGCAAAAAGCGCGCCCATGCCCGTTGCCGCGGCGGCGCTTGCCGGGCCGAGCCAAAATGACGCGACGCCGGCGGCGACCCCAGCTGCCAGGAAGGTATTGCCGGTCAGACAGCCAAGCGCGAGTGCACAGGTGAGCGTGGCACTCGCGGCAGTCTCGGTGCGACCCCAGGCGATCCACCAACCGGACATGGCGGCGGCAAAGATCACCGCGACAGGCAGCATCGACAGGATGCCCTGTGCCTGCATGGTGGCGTTGGCCATGAGCACCAAAAAGCCCACAGCCGAGATGGCCGAGCCAATCTGGGGGGCCAGGCCAGCCGCCGCTCCGATCGCGATGGCCGCAATGACCAGGCCGGGAAGCGCCGCGACCCCGGCCGTTTGCATCAGCAAAAAGCTAAAGGTGCCGCACGTTAGCGCCGAGATAGTGCGCATGGTGTAGTCGCGCGCATGGCTCCAGCGCGTGCCCGCCCAGCCGAGTGCGGGGTCGACCTCGATGGCGTCGTCCTCGTAGTGCGACGGCTCGATATCGTCGAGCTCCTGTTCGTCATCCGAAAGTTCGCCAACCATTTGCTCCAGGCTGCGACGGCCTTCGCGCACGCTGCCCAGACCGGCAAGGAGCTGGTCGCAAAATGCCTCGATGCTGTTGGGGCGGTCCTGCGGCATGGGGGAGAGCGCGCTCATGAGCGCGGCCTCGGCTCCCGGGGGAAAGTGTGGTATCAGCTCGCTGGGATAGGTGGCGCCGCCGATGATGCGGCCGAGCGAGTCGGCGGGCGTGGCCGCCATAAAGGGAGCGCTGCCGCACAGGCCCTCGTAGATCACACAAGCGAGGGCAAAGACATCGGCGCGCTCGTCGACCGTGCCGGTCTCGATGTCGAGCTGCTCGGGCGGCATGTAGCCGATGGTGCCGCCGCGCGAGCCGCCAAAGCCACCGGCGGACGACAGTCGCGCCATGCCAAAGTCGGTGAGCTTTACATTGCCCGAGTGGTCGATGAGCACGTTGGCGGGCTTAATGTCCAGGTGGAGTACGCCATTGCTATGGGCGAAGGTGAGCGCCTGGCCCAGGGCATCGGCAATGGCCGCGGCCTCGCCAAAGGTAAGTGAGTGGCCGTCCACGCGGTGCAAAAACTCGGCAAGCGACATGCCATCGACATACTCCATAACCAGGTAGGCATAGGCTGTGTCGTGCGTAAAGTCGATGACCTGCACGATGTTGGGATGTTGAAGCATGGCGGCAGTGTGCGCCTCGCGCAGGACATCCATGATGTCGCTGGCGGGCATGCCGGCACCGTTGATAAGGGGGATGCGCTTAATGGCGACGCGGCGGCGCAGGTGCGTGTCGCGGCAGATCTCGATGGAGCCAAAACCGCCGGTCGCAAGTGTCTCGAGCGGCTGGTACCGCTTGAGCAGCTCGCGAGAGCTGGTGCCCTCCAAAGGAACGTCCGGCGAGAACCGGGCGGTATGTTGCGAGAAAAGCGGCATGGCCAACCCTCGTGCGTTTAAAGTTCGTTTGCGAGTGGCGGGCGCGGAGCCGAGCCGTTCGCGGTGGCATAGATGCTGCTAGTGTAGCACGCTCGGGTGCATGGGGAGGATAGCGGGATGCGAGGCTGCCTGTCTGGCTTGGCCTTAGCGCTTCTTCTTGTTCTTCTTCTGCTTGCGCTGCCTGCCCTTGGCCTCCTGGGGCTTGTCGCTCTGCTTGGCCTCGGCGGCGGCCTTCTCGGCCTTCATTTTCTTCTTCTTGGTCTCGATGCGGAGTTTTTTGTTGATGCGCGCCTTAAGGAAGGGGCCGAACTGTTCGGCATCGCCACGGACGAAGGTGTCCTTGGGGATCGTCACGCCCTGGTCGGCGAACATGGCCACAAAGATGCGCTCGCCGTCGAGCACGTGGTCGAGCTTGTCAAACGGGAAGAACTGCGACTTGCCGCTCTTGCCCCAAACCATCAGGCCGTCTTCGTTGGCGGCGACGCGGCGATAGCGGCCACCCATGGACTCGTCGGCCTCGACGGCGTCGATAAAGTCGCGGGCGAGGGTGTGGTGCAGGTTTTTGCTCCACCAGGCCAAAAAGGCGCCGAATACGATCAGCACGACGCCAAACTTGATCCAGTTGCCGCCGGCCACCAGCATGCCGATGCCGATGAGCGCGGCAATCGCGGCGGCGACATACAGCGAGCCACGGCGCCTGGGCGAGGCGACCAGGCGCGCAAAGTCGGTGACCAGGTCGTTTTCGTACTGGTACTCGTTGAGGTACAGGATGCCGTCGTCGGCTGCGGCCTGCTCCTCGAGCGCGACCTCGACCTGGTCGGCTGCTTCGGAGGGAACGAGGTTGCTCTCTGCGTCTGCCATGCTCTTTGGACTCCTATCGCGGCGGGCTCGCCGTACGGGTTATTATGAATGCAGTATGCCGTGCGACCGCATGGCCGTCGCGGCAACAAGACTCAGTATACCCGGGGGAGCACCCATGGAATCGTTGTACCGAAAGTATCGCCCGCTCACCTTCGACTCCGTGGTGGGCCAGCAGCATATCGTCTCGACGCTCGAGCACGCCATCACCGAGGGGCGCCTGTCCCACGCGTACCTATTCTGCGGACCGCGCGGCACGGGCAAGACCACCATGGCGCGCATTCTGGCCAAGGCACTGCTGTGTCGCAATGCCGAGGCGGCGCGCGCCGAGGGTGCAAGCGGCTGCTTGCCCGACGGTACTTGCGAGGAGTGCGAGCTCATCGCCGAGGGCAACCACCCGGATGTCTACGAGCTCGATGCCGCAAGCCGTACCGGCGTGGACAACGTGCGCGAGGAGATCATCAACTCCGTCAACTTTGCCCCGGTGCGCGGCAAGTACAAGATCTATATCATCGACGAGGTCCACATGCTCACGACGGCGGCGTTCAACGCGCTGCTCAAGACGCTTGAGGAGCCGCCGGCGCACGTGATCTTTGTGCTGTGCACCACCGACCCGCAAAAGATTCTGGAGACCATCCTCTCGCGCTGCCAGCGTTTCGATTTCCATCGCATCGGCAACGAGGATATCGAGTATCGCTTGGCATACGTGTGCGAGCAGGAGGGCTTCGATTACGACGACGAGGCGCTGGCTATCGTGGCGCGCCATGCCAAGGGCGGCATGCGCGACGCGCTGTCCACGCTGGAGCAGCTGAGCGTCTTTGGCAACGGTTCTGTGCATGCGGACGACGCCCGCTCGCTTTTGGGCGAGGTTTCGGACCAGATCCTGGGCGAGTTTTCCCGCGCCATTGCCGATCGCGATGTTGCCGAGCTCTATGGACTGATTCGTGTGCAGGTCGAGGAGGGCAATGACCTGCTTGAGCTGACGCGCGACCTGGTGGCGCATGTGCGTGACGTGTACGTTGCCTGCGTTGCCGGTGCCCGTGCCGAGCTGTTTGAGGGCGGCTCGGAGCAGGCCGAGGCGCTTGCTGCCGAGGCTGCTGCCTTTGGCGAGCATCCTGCCGACCGCCTGGCCCGCGTGCTGACGGTGCTCGACGATGCCGCACTGGAGATGAGGGGCGCGAGCGACGTGCGCCTGGTGCTCGAGATTGCCTGCACGCGTCTGGCGCGTCCCGAGGCTGATTTAACGATTGAGGCATTGGCCGAGCGCGTGGCACGTCTGGAGGCCATGGTTGCCAACGGCGCCGTGCCGGCGAGCGTGGCTGCTGCTCAGGCCGCCGCGCCTGCAGCATCCGTACCCGCTGCTGCCCAACAGCCGACGCTCATTTCGGGCGCCCGTGCTGCCGCTCCGGCGGCATCCGCTGCCCCTGCTGCTACGTCCGCGCGCCAGGGTGGCATGCCTTGGGACCGCGGAGCTGCTGTTCCGACTGCCCAGCCTGCGCCCCGTTCTGCGTCCGTGTCAGCCTCCAAGCCTGCAGCGCCTGCGCCTCAGCCCGTTGCGGCCCCCGCGCCTGCCACCGCTCCGGCACCTAAGCCCCAGTCCAACAATGCCGCCCAGGTTGCCGCCGCCGGTGCTGCCGAGACGCCCGCGGTCGAGGATGCCGGAGAGCTGCAGCGCAAATGGGCCGAGGTTGTCGAGCGCGTCAAGGCGCGTCAGGCTTCCTACGCAGGGCTTTTGCTCAACGCCCGCGCCACGGCCGACGACGGCTCCAAGCTCACGGTCTCGTTCCCCGCGGGTTCGACTTTTGCCATTAAGATGCTCGGTCGCGCCGATACGCAGTCGGTGGTCCTGCCGACGGTCTGCGCGGTTTTCGGTCGTCGCACCGTCGACTATGTCCTGGATGGGGGTGGCACGCCGGCTCCTCAACATGAGGAGCATTCTCCATCTGCACGGGCTGCGGTATCTGCGGACCCGCAACCCGTGTCCTCGGTGCCCCCTGCATCCTCGAGCGCCAGCGCGACGCAGCCAAAAGCGGCGCCGGTAGCGGCACCGACCCCGTCGGCGCCTGAACCCGCTGCGCCCAAACCGGCTGCTCCGATCCCCGCGCCCAAGTCCGCTGCCGCGCCTGCGCCCAAGTCATCCGACCTGGCCAAGGCCCCTTGGCTGCGCTCCGACAACCCTGCCGGTGCTCCTGCCACGGGCAAGCTCCCGACCGAGCCCGCGCCCCGAGCGCCCGAGCGCGCGTCCGTCCCCATGGCTCAGCCGCCTGCGCAGGCTGCGCCATGGGAATCCGAGCAGGTGCCCTACGACGATGCTATGGTCGGTGGTTTTGCTGCCGATGCCGGCGGGGACGATCTGCCCCCGTTCGACGTGCCGGGTGCGGCGTCCGCGACCAAGGCCGCTGCTGTGGCACCCGCAGCCTCTGCAAACGACGACGTCCCCGCCGCTCCCTGGGAATCCAATCCCGGTGCTGGCAGCCCCTTCGGCCATCAGGGCGCAGCCCCGGGCATCCCGCAGACCGAGGACGAGGCCAAGGCCCTCATCCGCAGCGTCTTTGGCCAGGCCACCATCTTCAAGCCGGTGGAGTAGCTGCGCAGGCGGGTATACTGCTCAAGAAGAGGACCCCTTGTCCGGGCGCATCTGTATTTCGGACATGTGTAGTGTGGTGCCGCGTATCTCGCATTCGAGCAGACAGGTGCGTGACGGTCGGCCTAGGATGCTGAGGTCGATGCGATACGTCGCATGGCTGTCCGTGTACTCGACTTGCTCGGCGTTAATGGTTGCTCCGATTGCCAAATAAACGCCTAGCTCGGCATTGACAATCTTGAAGTCCTTTATCTTGACCTTGAACTCTTGATAGAGGGACGGGCTGTTGTAGTAGACGGTTCGGGTTCCGTCGGTGCACTCATCGGTCGTCTCCCATTTGACGACGGGCTGGTCCGAGCTGGCTATCAGCAGTTCTGCTCCAAAAGCTATGGCATGGGTGATGACAACCAGCAATGCCCAGCCGACAAAGAGATAGAGAACCACATATGCAACGGGGTGTTTTGAGCGGATGTTTTGGAGCGCGTTGGGGGCATTCATGGGGCACCTCCAAATTACTATCTATGGCAATCAAATTATACCCTGCCGCCATGTGCGCCGCCTCGAGCAGCGGTTCGGCATTTAGCTATTTAGTGGCGCACATGAAATGCCGGATTCGGCTCTACTAGATTGAGTGTGCGATATTATGCAACCTTGCATAATTCGACCTTGCATAATCTTTGAGTGCGGTTTGTATTGGAGGACATGTATATCGACTGAGGTAACACGTCCGCCCCGCTCTCTCGCCGCGCGCCGTGGTACGATTTTTGAGTTTGAAAGTCCCGCCGTGCTCCGGCTGCCCTTGCAGCTCGGCGTGCGGCCGCACGTAAAGGAGCCATCATGGCCGGTATGAACATGCAGCAGATGATGAAGCAGGCTCGCAAGATGCAGGAGCAGCTTGCCGCCGCGCAGGAGAACCTCAAGTCCCAGACCGTCGACGCCTCTGCCGGCGGCGGCATGGTCAAGGTGACCGTTAACGGCGAGATGGAGCTCGTCAACCTCACCATCGATCCCGATGCGCTCGATCCCGAGGACGTCGATATGCTGCAGGATATGATCATGGCTGCCGTCAACGAGGCCGTCCGCGGCGTCAACGAGCTCGCCAACAAGCAGATGGGCGCCATCACCGGCGGCCTCAACATCCCGGGCATGCCGTTCTAAGACACGCATATATATGAGTGCCAACCACAGTCTGCAAAAACTGCTCGATGAGCTGGGCCGTCTGCCGGGCATTGGTCCCAAGTCGGCCCAGCGCATCGCCTATTATCTGTTGGAGGCCGACGCCGAGGAGGCGCGCCGCCTGGCCGAGGCCATCCTGGAGGTCAAGCAGGAGGTCCACTTTTGCAGCCGCTGCTTTAACTACGCCACGGCCGACGAGTGCTCCATCTGCCAGGACCCGATGCGCGATACCACTCGCATTTGCGTGGTGGGCGAGCCGCGCGATGTCCAGGCGATCGAGCGCACGGGCAGCTACCACGGCCTCTACCACGTATTGGGCGGCGTGATCAGTCCCATGGACAAGATTGGCCCCGAGCAGCTGCACATTCGAGAGCTGCTGGCACGCTTGGGCCACGAGGACATCCACGAGGTCATCATCGCCACCAACCCCAATATTGAGGGCGAGACCACGGCGAGCTATCTGGCCCGTACCATCAAGCCGTTGGGCGTCGAGGTGTCGCGTCTGGCAAGCGGCCTTCCCGTGGGCGGCGACTTGGAGTATGCCGACGAGCTTACGCTTGGCCGCGCCATCGAGGCCCGTCGCGCGATTTAGGTGGCGAGCCTGCTCCTGCCGTATGTTTTCCTCACAGTCGCACGGGGTAGTCATAATTTCCCCGTGCGACTGTGAGTTTGTTGTGCAACAAAGATGCTTCGTATCCGCTTATCGCATGGATGCTTCCGCTCGCATCCTTAATTTGCTCATTCGTTGCGCAACCTTTTGGGTTCGCTGATACACTCAAATATGGATTCGAATGAATGCGCCGCTCCCGAGCGGCGTGTTTTTGTTGGAGGAGAACGCATGCGGCCCGGTGGCACTCAGACAAAGCGCGGCGCCGCGGTGCGCATACGACGCCGACTGGGCTTGGCGTCGCGGGCGTACGCACTGCTATCGTGCTCGCTGGTGCTGGTCATAGCTGGCGTTTCTGCCTATGGCATGACCGTGCCGTCCATGATGCAGGCGCATGCCGCACGCGAACCGCGCGTGGGGCATGAGGTCAAAAGCGATCTGGGCACCACGACTGGATATGCTTGGGCAAGTGTGGTCGGGCATATTGTGTTTGGCACCGACGATGCGGACGGCGCCGAGGCCCCGGACAACGAAGTCACGCTTGCCAATGGCAAAACCATCGTGCTCACCAACACCAAGATCATCGATCGATTGTCCAACAATAGCGTGGCGGCAACGGTGAATAAGGTCGAGCAGCAAAAGGAGCAGGACGCCCAGCAGTCCGGAAAGCCCGGTAGCTCGGATACTTCTGGCTCCGGCTCGGATTCATCGAGTTCGGGCGGCGGCTCTGGGTCGGGTTCCTCTACCGGAGGGCCTGGAAACGGCGGCTCGACGGGCGGCAACACTGACAACGATGCAAACTCCGGCGGCCTTTCCGCTGCTGAGGAAGAGAGCATTCACAGTTGGCTTGTGACCAAGTACAACATGCTCGACGGCTATGTTTCTCGTGCCAATGACGTGGTCTCGACCTATAACTCTACGGGAGATCCCAGGCCGTGCGACAGCCTGGTCGGGGAGATGTTTGTCATTCGAGCCGAGTTCGGTCGTCAGACATTCTCGCCCCGGTCAAGGTGGTATCAGCAGTATGCCAATCTGTGGGGCTGTTACACCAACCTATGTCAATGGGTCGGCCATTACGGCGATGATGACGTCGCGCTCGGTAACTTCAACAATAACGTGGCGGCGCTTGCCCTATGATGACCGATCTTGCATCCACCACACCACAATCGCTCGGTCGCGATCCCATGGTCGGCCTGCGCCTGGCGCGTGTCGACGGGTTTGAGCCGGCCATTGCGCTCGGTCAGGACGAACTGCCTGCCTATCTGCGTCGTTTTACGATACTGTTTGCCGACGATGCCACCATGCGCCGTGGCGGTATCGGCCGCGTGACGCGTGCTGTCAACGCCCAAGGCGAGGACGTAGCACTCAAACAGCTCATCTGGCCGACGCGCGATGAGTTTGACGACGATGCCGCCCATGAGTCGCTGGTCGCCAAGTTCAAAGCGGCATTTCGCGAGGAATATGAATGCCATCGCGCCCTTTCGGGCCTTAAGGGCTTTCCCCGCCTCTATGGCTGGGGCGAGGTTGACGGTGTGCCTGCAATTGTCATGGAATGGGTCGAGGGCGAGACGCTCGCCCGCTTGCGCTCGCGACTCGCCGTGGACGATGCCGGACGCCTATCGCCGCTTGTGGCGGCGCGTCTGGGTCGCGACCTGTTCGATCTGCTCTGCCGTATGAGCCTGGTGGGCGAGGGCTTTGTCCATCGCGATATCTCGCCCGCTAATATTATGGTGCGTACGGCGCGCCTGCCGCTTGACCGACAGCTTGCCGAGGGCACCTTTGACCTGTGCCTGATCGACTTTGGCTCGTCGCTGGCGCTTGAGCCTGCGTCGGCCGTGGCCGGTACCGGCGGCAAGGCGTCGTTTACGGAGCGTTATGCCACGCTGCGTCGCGCGACGGTTGCCTATGCCCCGCCCGAGATGCTCACCGACGATATTCCCGACCTGCGCGCTTTGCGTATGTCGCCGGCGATTGACGTCTATGCCGCGGCAAGCACGGTTTACGAGCTCATTGCCGGCGTCGTGCCATACGAAGCCGCGCCGAGCACTTCGGGCACCTCGGGTTCGCGCAAAAAGACGCGCGACATTGCCAGCCCCTACCGTCTCAAGACGGACACACGGCCCGACTATCCCATTGGTGCCCATGCGCCCGGTTGTGATTTGACTCAGCTGCTTCGTCGTGAGCCCGATGTGGCGCTCGCCGCGGCCGAGCAGGCCCAGCAGCTGGGGCTTGAGCCGGATTCCGAAGAGCTACGCGATGCGCTGGCGTTTGTCGATGCCCAGCTGTTCGACGTGGTGATGGCCTGTCTGTCCAGTCATCAAAAAGATCGTCCCGAGCCGGCGGCGGTCGAGGCGGCGCTCTCGGCGTTTTGTGACCACTATGCGCAAAATGTCGGTCGTTCGCTTCGCGGCGAGCCGCTCACGCCGTGCCCCATGGATGCGTCTGGCCGCGCGGTTCGTCGCGCGCTGATGGTCGGCGCGACGGTCGTCTGTGGCGTGGTTTGGGCTGTGGTCGTGGTTTCGGCCGCGCTGCTGGCGTCGGGCGCCCGCGTGACGGCGACTTTGGGATCGCTCGTGTGGTCTGGGTCGCTACCGAGTATTATTGCCGCACTGGCGTTGGCGCTGCCAGGCATAGCCGGCGTTACCGCGGGGGCACTTGCGCGCAATCGGCGCTCGGGGTTCCTGCAGGGTGTGCTTGCGCTTTCTGCCTGCGAGGTTCCGGTGCTGGTTGTGGCTGCATGTAGCGTATTTTCCCAACGCGCCGTGATGGGCGGCCTTGTTGCCGCTCTGGTTGCAACCTATACGCTTACGTGGTTTTTGCTTGCGATGGGCTTTGCCTTTGAACTTCCCGTTTCGGCACCACGACGCACAAAAGCCCAGATGGCGACTCCGCTTGCCGGTGGAGCCGCAGCTGCCCGTACTTTTGGCGGACCTGTCGAAGTATCGTCCGATTCTATTTCTACGACCAAGGAGGCCTAGGTCATGGCATCTCAAGTTGAGCTCACCCCATGCGGGGCCATGTTTGACATCTTTAAGCGCGCGGCGCATCTGAGCCATATCGAGCTGTGCGGCTTGGTGCTTTCGTCCCGTCCGCTCGCCGACGGCCGCAGCCCGCAGAGCCGAGCCGCCGATCGCTCTTGGGTTTCCCGCTTTATCGTTCGCGCACCGGTCGGCACGCTTCAGCAGCGCTACTTTGCCGAATACGGTACCTCGGCTGCGCGTATTATGTCGCAACTGGCCCTGCGCCAGCGCAATCCCATGGACTCCACGGCTGTGATCAATATGGTGTGCGGTCCTGCAGGTGAACCGATGGTACGCGCGCTCGAAGAGTGCCACCAGGACACGAATCTCTATCGCAACGCGCTCGATCGCCTGTCCCAGGCGGCGGAACTCATGCCCGTCGAGCGCGCCGAGGCCGTGCTGGTGCTGTTTGTCGCCGTCGGTTGTTCGGCGGATGTGCGGTCCTCGGTGAACTATGCCATCGACTACGCGCACGCGACCTGTGGCGGAGGCACATCCACGCCGCGTTCGCTTGGCATGTCGATGACCGCGGGCGAACGCGAACCCGCCCCGGCGCACCCCTTGGGCTTGCTGCGCGTACAAAACAGTTTTGTCGTGAGCGCCCCGCGCTGGATTCAGCCGAGTGAGCAGGGTGTTGAGATTGGCGCGCTGGCCACTGGCGAGGGCGATATTACCGACGTCGGCGACGATGTCTCGGCCCGCCATGCCCATATCTGGTGCGATGCTCAAAATATCTGGCACGTCGAGGACTTGTCGTCCACCAACGGAACCGTGGTGGTAAACGGGGCCACGCGCGTCTGCATTCAGGTCGAGCCCGGCCGTTCCGCCCAACTCAATCCCGGCGACGAGCTCAAGCTCGGCGAATCCACTACCTACGCCATCCTCTTCGGTGCCCTCTAGCCGGCAGTTAGGGACGTTCCTTTTCTGCCGGCACTTGGGGACACTCCTCGGCGCGCCAGAGCCGGTCGCCTGGGGATGGAGAGGCCATTTTGGCCCTTGGCAGTCACCCAAGGTAAACCTTTACCGCCCGCCTATATTTGCCGAAATTACACTTGAAGGCGGGGTACAATAAACCCGCATGCGGATTTCCGTTGCGGGCGCTTCCCATCGCCGGGGCGTGCCCGGGAGCATCCGACATGCGGCCTTTGCGGCGCTCGGTCATGTGCAAGACGGGTAGCTGGGCTTGTGGAGCGCGTGCAGCCCTCCTCGCCTCGGCATGCCTTCTCTCCACGCCATGTACCTGCTGCTGAGTCCGCCTGCCAGATGATTGGAAGCAACAGCGAAAATCCCATCACGCCAACATCCCGGCGATCGCCGGGGCCTGTATACCTATATGAGAGGAGAGGGGTATATGGCGCGTAAGTTTAAGTCTATGGACGGCAACGAGGCGGCCGCATATGTTTCGTATGCGTACACCGAGGTAGCGGGAATTTATCCCATTACGCCGTCCAGCCCGATGGCCGACCATGTCGACCAGTGGGCGGCCCAGGGTCGCAAGAACATCTTCGGCACCCCGGTCAAGGTCGTCGAGATGGAGTCCGAGGCAGGTGCAGCCGGTACCGTTCACGGTTCGCTGGGCGCCGGTGCTCTGACCACCACCTACACGGCTTCCCAGGGCCTGCTCCTGATGATCCCGAACATGTACAAGATCGCGGGCGAGCAGCTCCCGGGCGTCTTCCACGTCTCCGCGCGTTGCGTCGCTTCGCACGCCCTGAACATTTTTGGCGATCACTCCGACGTCATGGCCTGTCGTCAGACCGGCTTCGCCATGCTCGCCGAGGGCAACGTCCAGGAGGTCATGGACCTCTCGCCGGTGGCTCACCTTGCCGCCATCGAGGGCAAGACCCCGTTCCTTAACTTCTTCGACGGCTTCCGCACCAGCCACGAGATCCAGAAGGTCGCCATGTGGGACTACAAGGATCTGGCCGAGATGTGCGACATGGACGCCGTCCAGGCTTTCCGCGATCACGCGCTCAACCCTGAGCACCCGCATACCCGCGGTAGCCACGAGAACGGCGACATCTTCTTCCAGAACCGCGAGGCCTGCAACAAGGTCTACGACGAGCTTCCCGCCGTCGTCGAGGGCTACATGAAGAAGATCAACGAGAAGCTCGGCACCGATTACGGCCTGTTCAACTACTACGGCGCTCCCGATGCCGACCGCGTCGTCGTGTGCATGGGCTCCTTCTGCGACGTGCTCGAGGAAGTCATCGACTACCTCAACGCTCACGGCGAGAAGGTCGGCCTGGTCAAGGTTCGCCTGTTCCGTCCGTTCTCCATCAAGCACTTTGTCGACGTTCTCCCCGAGACCGTCCAGAAGATCGCCGTCATGGACCGTACCAAGGAGCCGGGTTCCATCGGCGAGCCGCTCTACCAGGACGTCGTCTCCGCTCTCTACGAGGCCGGCAAGACGGGCATCAAGGTCGTCGGCGGCCGCTATGGCCTGGGCAGCAAGGACACGCCTCCCGCGTCCGCGTTCGCTGTCTTCGAGGAGCTCAAGAAGGACGAGCCCAAGCGCGAGTTCACCATCGGCATTGTCGATGACGTGACCAACCTGAGCCTGCCCGAGGCCGAGGATACGCCCAACACCGCAGCCCCCGGCACCATCGAGTGCAAGTTCTGGGGTCTGGGTGGCGACGGTACCGTCGGCGCCAACAAGAACTCGATCAAGATCATCGGCGACCACACCGACAAGTACGTCCAGGCCTACTTCCAGTACGACTCCAAGAAGACCGGCGGCGTCACCGTCTCGCACCTGCGCTTTGGCGATTCTCCGATCCGTTCGCCGTACTACGTGACCAAGGCCGACTTTGTCGCTTGCCACAACCCCAGCTACATCGTTAAGGGCTTCAAGATGGTCCGCGACGTCAAGCCGGGCGGCACCTTCCTGGTCAACTGCCAGTGGAGCGACGAGGAGTTCGCCGAGCACATGCCCGCCGTGGCCAAGCGCTACATCGCGAACAACAACGTCAACGTCTACCTGATCGACGCTATCGACCTGGCCGCCAAGGTCGGCATGGGCAAGCGCACCAACACGGTGCTCCAGTCCGCCTTCTTCGCGCTGGCCAAGGTCCTGCCCGCCGAGGACGCCCTGCAGTACATGAAGGACGCGGCTACCAAGTCCTACATGAAGAAGGGCCAGGCTATCGTCGACGCCAACCACAAGGCCATCGATGCCGGCGCTACCGCCTTCCGTAAGTTCGAGGTTCCGGCCGACTGGGCTACCGCCGAGGATGCCGCTCCCGTCGAGCTCTCCGAGGAGACCAAGTCCGCTATCGCCCAGCAGGTCAAGAACCTGCTCGAGCCCATCGATCGCATGGACGGCGACAGCCTGCCCGTTTCCGCCTTCGTCGATTGCGCCGATGGCCAGTTTGAGCTGGGCGCCTCCGCATACGAGAAGCGCGGCGTCGCCGTGGTCGTTCCCCACTGGGACGAGACCAAGTGCATCCAGTGCAACCAGTGCGCCTACGTGTGCCCGCATGCCACCATCCGTCCGTTCGCGATGACCGAGGACGAGGCTGCCGCCGCGCCCGAGGCTACCCGCACGCTCGACGCCATGGGCCCCAAGGCCAAGGGCATGAAGTTCACCATGGCTGTGTCCCCGCTCGACTGCATGGGTTGCACCAACTGCGTCAAGGTTTGCCCCAAGGGCGCCCTCGAGATGGTTCCCACCGAGCAGGAGATGGACCAGCAGCCCGTTTGGGACTACATGGTCGAGAACGTCTCCGAGAAGAAGGAGCTCATCGCGGCCAACGTCAAGGGCAGCCAGTTTAAGCAGCCCTACTTGGAGTTCTCCGGCTCCTGCGCCGGCTGCGCCGAGACCGCCTATGCACGTCTGGTGACCCAGGTTGCCGGCGACCGCATGTTCATCTCCAACGCTACCGGCTGCTCTTCCATTTGGGGCAACCCCGCTGCCACCGCTCCTTACTGCAAGGACAAGGACGGTCACGGCCCGGCGTGGAACAACTCCCTGTTCGAGGACAATGCCGAGCATGGTCTGGGCATGGCCGTTGGCTATGAGGCCGTTCAGCACAAGCTGATCGCCGCTACCCAGGACATCATCGCTGCCGATGGTCCGTCCGACGAGCTCAAGGCCGCCGGCCAGGCTTGGATCGACTCCGTCAACGACGCCGAGGCCTCCAAGACCGCTGCCGCTGCCTACGTTGCCGAGCTCGAGAAGTGCGGCTGCGACGCTTCCAAGGCGATCCTCGCCGACAAGGCTTACCTCACCAAGAAGTCCTTCTGGATTTTCGGCGGCGACGGCTGGGCCTACGACATCGGCTTCGGTGGCCTGGACCACGTCCTGGCTTCCGGCCACAACGTCAACGTCTTCGTCTTCGACACCGAGGTCTACTCCAACACCGGTGGTCAGGCCTCCAAGGCCTCGAACCTGGGCCAGGTCGCTCAGTTCGCCGCTGCCGGTAAGGTGACCAAGAAGAAGTCTCTGGCCGAGATTGCCATGAGCTACGGCTACGTCTACGTGGCGCAGGTCGCCATGGGCGCCAACCCGGCTCAGACCCTCAAGGCCATTCACGAGGCCGAGGCCTACGACGGCCCGTCCCTCATCATCGGCTACAGCCCCTGCGAGATGCACTCCATCAAGAAGGGCGGCATGCAGAACTGCCAGGCCGAGATGAAGAAGGCTGTCGAGTGCGGTTACTGGAACCTCTTCCGCTTCAACCCCGAGGCTGCTGCCGGCAAGAAGTTCTCGCTCGATTCCAAGGAGCCCGCGGGCGGTTATCAGGAGTTCCTGATGAACGAGGCCCGTTACGCTTCGCTGACGCGTTCCTTCCCCGAGCGCGCCGAGGAGCTCTTCAAGGAGAATGAGCAGGCCGCTATGGACCGTTATCAGCACCTGCTGAAGCTCAAGACGGTGTACAACGAGGCCTAGGTCTCTCACCGCAGGATCTGAGGGCTGATGAAGGACGTGGCTGTGGGGGCCTTTTGTCCCGGTCGCTGTTTCGCGGCTTTGCCGCGAAAGCTCGCGCCACTTTGGGGATGGATGGAGGGCGTGGCTGGATTGCGGATTCAAATGGCTAGAGAGATATGGGCGCGAACGAGAAATCGTTATTGGGGTCATCCTTTTCCATAAACTCATCGAGACAAAACGTCATGTAGATTGGAACGTACAGAACCTTGCCCTCTTTGCTGAGATTCTCGTGGCTCAGTACAACGGCCTCGGGAATTTTGTACTCGCCCACACTCATCAGACGATCGAGGGCCGCATGCGCTCGAACTTTCTTGCCCGATTTGACCTCGATTGGGACAACATGACCGTGGACGCCTTCGATCACAAAGTCAACTTCACCGACCTCACGCGTTTGGTAGTACCATGCATCCGCCCCGAGGGCAACGAGTTCCTGCGCGACCACGTTCTCATAGAGACCACCAAGGTTGGGAGTTTTCATATCAAGATAGACAGCGCGTGCAGTGCTGCCGGGGTATCGCGATGCGAGCATGCCTGTATCAGACTCGTATAGTTTGAAGGCTGTCGTTTTCTCCGTCCTCTTGAGAGGACTCCGTGGCTCCGTCACCCTGGCGACCATCAATCCAACACCTGCGTTAACAAGCCACAGGAAATCCTGCTCATATTTTTTAAGGCGAGCTCCCTCACCCAGAGACGAAACAACAAAGCGATGAGACTCCGCCTCAAGCTGAACGGGAATTTGCTCAAAAATCGACCGAACGTTAAACGCTCGAGTCGATGCATATTTTGAGATATCGCTTTTGTACTGATCGACCAGCTGAGTTTGAAGCTCACGTGTGCTCACGAGCGAATAACCCGAATCAATATAGTTCTGAACGACCTCCGGCATACCGCCGCAAACGATATAAGCTCTATAGTTCTTGAGCATCGCCTCATGAATATAGTTTTCGACAGGATGTTTCTCGACAAGGCAGCTGCGAATGCCTGCAAGCACATTCTCGCTGACGCTGTTTGCCCAACAAAACTCTTCAAAATCCATCGGGCGCATAACAATGTGCTCTACATACCCCACCGGAAAAGAAGAGATCCCCTTAAACTCAGTCCCAAGCATAGACCCCGAGAAGACATAGCTAAAGCGCCCATCCTCGACCAACGCCTTCATGAGTGTAACGATCTGCGGATACTCCTGAATCTCATCGACAAAGACAAGCGTATCGCCCTCAACAAGCGGCGCATCCGCAAGAAGGGCTACGCGGTTGATAAAGTCAACGGAGTTCTTTGCGCCAACAAGTGCATTCCTTGCTTCGACATCGAGTAGTAAATTGACCTCAAAATACGACGCGTAGTTGCTTTTTCCAAACGCGCGAATCGCATAGCTCTTGCCAATCTGACGCGCACCAGTAACGAGTAATGCCTTATTGGAGTTATTCTTCCAGCTCAAAAGCCTATCAGTGACCTTACGGCGTAGCATTAAACCCCCAAATGACAAAAATTAACAGATAGAATCGCCTAAAATCATACAAAAATTGGCAGATAATATTGTCGTAAATATACAAAAATTGGGAGATAGCAAAGGTTCGAATAGGCCTCAAAGCCACTGAAACAGTGCTCTACTTTGCGAAGGGGCTGGGGACGCTGTTGGGTGCGTCTCCAGCCCTCTGATTCTTACTTTGGATCCCGATGGTGGGGTGTTGTCGGTGCTGCTTGCTTGGTTACCTTGTCTCGCCGGACTCCGTGCGTAGGCGGTAGCCGTGGACGAGGTCGCTGATGGCCGGCCAGGGAATCTGGCGATCAACCCAAAATTGGAGCTGGACCAGATAGCGCTCGGTGGCGCGGGTGAGGGCTGCAAACTGTTCGTGAGTCTCTACCTGGGCGTAGAGGTCGCGGCTGTGGGCGAGGATTGCCGTGGTGTCATCCATTTTGCCGGTGACGTCGAAGGCGCCCGAGAACCAGTCGCACAGGCGTGCGGCACTGTTTTTGATCGTTGCGAGGTCGGCGGTGCCGTCGTTGGCGTTTTCGTTGGCCTGGGCTCGCAGGAGGGAGAGGGCGTCGGCGGCGTTCATGCAGTAACCGACGGTGAAGTTCCAGACGGCGAATTCGCGGCCGGTGTCGAGTTTGCGGCGGCGCATGTAGTCGATGTCACGCGGTTCCTCGAGCATCATTTGATCGGCGAGGGCCTCAAGTGCAGTGGTGTACTCGGCAAGGTCGAGCGTGAGCAGATTGTTGATATCCATCATCTTTAGGCCTCCGTTTCGATCTCGACGATTTCGTTTTTAATGTACATGCCCTGGTTGTCCCAGACATTGCGGCAGGCGGCGGCAAAACGCTCGCGGTCGGCTTCGCAGATGCGGGCGAACATGTTGCAGGTGCCAAAGGGCTCGCACACGTCAAAGAAGATGCAGATTGACGACCATCCGCCATACCAGCTCACGGCGCCCGCTGGCTCGTGAAAGACGGGGTTCTCGATGTGCTCGTAATTGGCGATGGGGCCCGAGACAGGATAGGTTACCTCGGCATCGCAGATCTTGGCCGAAAAGATACGTGACTCGACTGGACAGGATGATTCGAACAGCTTGCATGCCTCGGGAGCCTTGTCCCAGAGCATGTCGGCGAGAAACGTCTCGCCATTCAGCGTGATCTTGAGCATTTTTGTCATAGTAAGGACCTCCTCAATCCGTCGCTCAAGGGGTTCGCTGGCGGATAAGGAGAAGACAGCAGCGGGGTCGCCGAACCCAAACTTCACGACAAATCTCTGTCGCCCCAGCCCGCGCTGTTCTTCGCTAAAGTACCATGCAGCAATTGCGCGCGCAATATCAGTTTTTGATTTTCTGGAAGCGGCAACCGACGAGACGGCTCGCCGGCTGCCGGCCGACGCGCGGTATGGGCGCTCGTCTATTCCTTAAGTTGGATGAAAAACGCCATGTTATTGCAGGGCTGCATACTCGTCCAATAAGTGCATAGAATCTCGTATAGTGCGAGTAAGATTTTGCGCTGTCTGTTTTATGTTTAGCAAAGATATAGTTTGCATAATCTGGTCTAATCCCTGCTCTATTAAAATAAAGTTGCACGTAAATGACGTAGATATGCTTGAGCTGGGTTTCTTTACGCTGAGCGGGTAAAAGCGACCGTTCACCGTTCAACTATTTTCAAAATGAATAAAATGAGCGATAAAGAGAATATAAACCTTAATAAACTCGCGTATCGCACGGGCGCGGGTTATTAATGGGTTGTAGGCCTTTTACAGAAAGGATTCCAGCAATGTCTAAGCCTCTTGGCAAGCCCGATCGTATCGTCGTCGCCCTTGGCGGCAACGCCCTCGGCAACAACCCCGTTGAGCAGATCGAGGCCGTGAGCAACACCGCTCACGCTCTCCTCGGCCTGATCGAGCAGGGCAACGAGATCATCATCACCCACGGCAACGGCCCGCAGGTTGGCATGATCCAGAACGCCTTCGCCGCTGCCCACGACGCCATCGGCACCCCCGAGATGCCGCTGCCCGAGTGCGGCGCCATGTCCCAGGGCTACATCGGCTATCACCTGCAGCAGGGCATTGGCCGCGAGATGCACAAGCGCTATAAGCGTTGGCACGCCGCAACCGTCGTCACCCAGATCGAGTGCGACCCGGACGATCCCGCGTTCAAGAACCCGACCAAGCCGATCGGCCCCTTCTACACCGAGGAGCAGGCCAAGGAGTTCATGGCCGAGGATCCTTCCAAGGTCTTCGTCGAGGATTCCGGCCGCGGCTGGCGTCGCGTCGTCGCTTCCCCCGATCCCAAGAAGATCGTCGAGGCTGACTCCATCCTCAACCTGCTCGACAACGAGTTCATCGTCATCGCCTGCGGTGGCGGCGGCATCCCCGTCGTCCGCGACTACGAGAACAAGGGCTGCTACAAGGGCGTTCCCGCCGTCATCGACAAGGACCTGGGCGGCGAGCTGCTGGCCGAGGACTGCGACGCCGACGTTCTGTTCCTGCTGACCGCCGTTGAGCATGTCGCCATCAACTTTGGCAAGCCCAACCAGGAGGAGCTCGAGGACATCACCGCCGACGAGGCCGAGCGCCTGGCCGACGAGGGCCAGTTCGGCAAGGGTTCCATGGAGCCCAAGGTCCGCGCCGCCATCAAGTTCGCCCGTTCCCGCAAGGGCCGCACCTGCATCATCGGTGCCCTGGACAAGGCCGCCGAGACCATGGCCGGCCTCTCCGGTACCCGCATCCACGAGTAGCCTCTACTCCATTGCCTCTCTCGTGGGCGCCAGGCAAGGCGCCCACAAACTAGCCTCTCTTCATGAGCCCCGCAGTCCGCTCCGACTGCGGGGCTTTTGCTATTCACCTAGTCATTGGGGACGTTCTTAAATGACTAGTCAAACAAGAGCGTCCCCAATGACCACTCATTTAAGTCTGTCCCCAATGACTAGTAGTAGGCCCACATGGCTTCGACTTCGTTGAGGACCTCTACGACGCCCCAGCGGCGGGCGCTGCGGCTGGCCGAGTTGGGGTCGTAGACGCCAATCTGGTTGGCGTCGTCGATGCCGTAGAGCACGATGTAGTGGCCTACGTTGGTAAATGTACCGGGGCGCACTGCGGCGATGACGGGCGCACCCGAGCGAAGTGCTTGGGTAATCGATTCGCGATCGTTATAGAGCTGTGTTCCGTTGAGCCCCAGCTGCCACGCACCGCCTGTCATAAACGACCACTCGGTGGCACCAGTGGGGGCGTAGTTGCCGGCTTCGGCCAGCGCGCATATATCGACCGGCGTCTTATCGGTATGGCCGGTCTTAAAGATATAGACCATGGTGAGGCAGGTAGGACCGCAAGCGTTTTCGCGAATAGTGCCACCGGCATAGGGCAGCTCCGACCATGCGGGGTCAATTTGGTAGATGTGGGGCATGGTGCCGGCCTGCCATTGCGAGCGTGGGGTCGAGAACGCAAAGGAGTAACCGGGTGCGACGGGAGCTTTAAGCAGCTTGTCCTCGGCAGTGGGCTCAAGACCGGCTGATCCGTGGGAGATACAGGATCCCAAAAACACAAAGACGAGGCAGGCGGCGATGGAGCAAAGCGCAAGGCGTAGGCGGCGGGCCGGAAGCGCGTGGCTTGTGGTGTGCGACGCGGGGTGAGGGGCGGAATTGCCGCGATCGCGTTGAGGTCGCGAAAAGGAGCGCTTGACGTAGTAGTCGGTCTTACGGCGATCGTAGCGGCGTGGCTGCGATGTGTCGGTCTGACGTTGGCGTGTGCTCGTACTGACGCGGTCTGACTGCTGCACGGTACGGCTTTGCTGCCGCGAAGAAGCCCCGGGCTGCTCTTGGGGGCGCTGCGGGTTGTCGTTGTCGGAGGTGCTTCTGGGCGTTGGCGTGGTGCGGCCGGCAAGGCGCACGCTTTGTGGCCGTTGGTCGCCGTCATTGTATCCGTATGCCATTCGAATCACCTTGCCTCATGTGTAACTTGTCTATCCTACATAAAAAGATGCACGACACATGGGCATGTGCGCCAAAAGCCTGACAAATGGTATGAACGTTGCCGCGCCGCGCGCCAAGCGCCACGGCAACAGGTATTCAAAAGCAGACAAGATGAAAGCGTCCAAGACGAATGACGTCTCCCGCCGTTCGTCCCAAAAACGGTGCCGCTCGTTTTGCAGTTCTGCCTTCGGTCGAGCTGCGAGCGGCGCTGCTGCGCCAAGGCCGTATCTTAAAGCCATGGAATAAAAGCGCGCGGCAAAACGGACCGCGCAAGGGGTGACGCCAAGGGGCGTCAAAAAGGAAAGGAGGGGAACAATGGCGGACAAGAATGCAGAAGTTGCAGTCGAGGATAACGGCGGCATGAAGAAAACGCTTTCGCTCTGGAACTTCTTCACCATCGGTTTCGGTGCCATCATCGGTACCGGTTGGGTTCTGCAGGTCGGCGACTGGATGGTCGTGGGCGGCGGTCCCGTTCCCGCTATGATCGCATTCCTCTTGGGTGCAATCTTCCTCGTGCCCGTCGGAGCTGTTTTCGGTGAGCTCACGGCTGCTATCCCCATCTCTGGCGGCATCGTCGAGTATGTCGATCGTAGCTTTGGCCGTACGCTGAGCTACATCACCGGTTGGCTTTTGGCCCTGGGCAACGGCATCCTGTGCCCGTGGGAGGCCATTGCCATTTCGACCCTTGTGTCCGAGATGTTCGGTAGCCTGCCCGGTCTTGAGTGGCTGCGCGCCGTCAAGCTCTACACCATCCTGGGCGCCGACGTTTACCTGTTCCCGACGCTGATCGCGCTCGGCTTTGCAGTCTACGTCATCTTCCTCAATTTCCGCGGTGCCAGCTCGGCCGCCAAGCTCCAAGCCTTCCTGACCAAGGCCCTGCTCTGCGGCATGCTGCTCGCCATGGGTGTCTCGCTGTTCACCGGCTCGCCGAGCAACGCCATGCCTGTGTTCTCTCAGGTCGCCGGCGCTGGCGGCGGTAAGGCCGCCACCGAGGGCACCAGCCTGTTCGCCGGTATCGTGTCGGTCCTGGTACTGACCCCGTTCTTCTACGCCGGTTTCGACACCATTCCCCAGCAGGCTGAGGAAGCAGCCGAGGGCCTTAACTGGAACAAGTTCGGCAAGATCATCTCCCTGGCCCTGCTGGCCGCCGGCGGCTTCTACATGGTCTGCATTTACTCGTTCGGCACTATCCTCGACTGGCATGAGTTTGTTAAGAGCCCGGTTCCCGCGCTTGCCTGCCTCAAGGGCATCAATATGCTCCTGTACCTGGCCATGCTTGTCATCGCCACGCTTGGACCCATGGGCCCGATGAACTCCTTCTACGGCGCCACGAGCCGCATCATGCTCGCCATGGGCCGCAAGGGCCAGCTGCCCGAGAAATTCGCCGAGGTCGACCCCAAGTCCGGCGCTCCCAAGCTCGCCTGCGTCGTTCTGGGCGTCATCACCGTCGTCGGTCCGTTCCTGGGCAAGAACATGCTCATCCCCCTGACCAACGTGTCGGCTCTCGCCTTCATCTTCTCCTGCGGCATGGTCGCCCTCGCCTGCCTGCGCATGCGCTTCACCGAGCCCGACCTGCCCCGTCCCTACGAGGTGCCCGGCGGCAAGTTTGGCATCTCCCTCGCTATTGCTGCCTGCGCCATCATCATCGGCCTGCTCGTGATTCCGTTCTCTCCCGCCTCCCTCAACATGGTGGAGTGGAGCATCGTGATCGGCTGGTTGGCTATTGGCCTGGCCCTCATGGCTTTCACCAATTCCCGCAAAAAGTAACGCCTAGCCGGGGCGGATCAGGTGCGCGGGACCCTCTCTTCCGCGCACCGAACCCGGCACCACTTGGGTAGCTTTGTGAGGCCTTAACCCAACACGGTCTCGCCCACTATATGGATCCATAAGGAGGAACCATGTCCACTAAGTATGCAATCGTTGGCGGAAAGCTCATCGACGGTACCGGTGCCGAGCCGGTCGAGAACTCCCTCGTTCTCGTCGACGACAACGGCAAGATCGAGTACGCCGGCGCCATGCAGGACCTTCCCGAGGGCGTTGAGGTCATCGACGCCGCCGGCAAGACCGTCCTTCCCGGTCTGATCGACACCCACCTGCACTTCTCGGGCAACCTGACCGACGATGACACCGATTGGGTCATGCAGCCGCTCCTCGAGAAGCAGGCCGTCGCCGTCAAGCAGGCCTACGACTGCCTCACCCACGGCCTCACCACCGTCTGCGAGATCGGCCGCTTTGGTATCCAGATCCGTGACTGCATCGACAAGGGCGTCTTCAAGGGCCCGCGCGTTCTGGCCACCGGCCTTGGCTTCTGCCGCGTTGCCGGCCACGGCGACTCCCACCACTGCAGCCAGGAGCTCAACAAGGAATCGCACCCCTGGGGCGATCAGGTCGACGGTCCTTGGGATCTGCGCAAGGCCGTCCGTCGTCGCCTGCGTGAGAACCCCGATGCCATCAAGATCTGGGCTACCGGTGGCGGCATCTGGCGCTGGGACTCCGGCCGCGACCAGCACTACTGCTCCGAGGAGATCCAGGCCGTGGTCGAAGAGGCAAAGATGGTCGGCATCCCCGTGTGGAGCCACTGCTACAACAACCACGCCGCTGCCTACGATTCCGTTCGCTTTGGCTGCGAGCAGCTGATTCACGGCTTCGATATCGATGAGCGCACCATGGACCTCATGGCCGAGCAGGGCACCTTCTTCACTCCGACGATCGCCTTCCTGCCCACCTGGTATGCCACCTATCCGCCCGTCTACGTCCCCGAGCTGCACGACAAGTACGAGGGCACCCTGGTCGAGAAGGAGCTGCAGCGCAACTACGACTGCCTGCGCGAGGCCAAGAAGCGCGGCGTCGTCATGACGATCGGCTCCGACTCCTTCTCCTTCGTCACCCCGTACGGCACCTGCTCCATCGAGGAGATGTACGAGTTCGTCGACAAGATCGGCTTTACTCCGGTCGAGACCATCACCTGCGCCACCCTCAACGGTGCCAAGATGTGCCACATCGAGGACGAGACCGGTTCCATCGAGGCCGGCAAGTGCGCCGACCTGCTGGTCGTCAACGGTGACGTCGCCGCCGACATTCACGTGCTCAACACCGACAACATGGACGTCATCATGAAGGACGGCTGGATTGTCGAGGCCGGCACCTTCGGCGAGGCAAACAAGTACAGCGCCTAAGCTACCGTTCATCGATGGCTTGATGTAAAACACAGTATTTGATTGCATAATGCAATGGAGAGGGTCGCTTGCGGCCCTCTTTATTGCTATGGGGTGCGTCAGTAAGAAGGAGATGACGGTGGATCTCAATAGGCTGATTCTGGGCAAGAGCTACAACTCTACCAAGGTCTTTCGTACCGCTCAGCATGTGGTTCAAGCCATCTTGCTCGGTATTGTCGTTCCGCTGCTTATCCTGCTGCTCATCTGGGATCTAACCGATAATCCCAATCCCGTTCCGGCCGTTGTCGTCATTGCCGGCTTGGTCATGCTGTGCTTCTTCTTCTCGTACGTCTTTGTCGTTCCCGACGACCTCACATCGAGCGCTACCGACCGCACGCTCGCCATCGCGTCGAAAATATTCGCCTACACGTCGCGCGGCCTTACGCCCGAAGCTGCCCTGGGCGCCTCTAAGATCATCCTGTCCGAAACTATCGCCTCTGCCATCTGCTTTACCGACGGCAAGCAGGTGTTGGCAAGCTGGGGCGAGGACTCGGCAAAATGCCCCGCGGGCACCCCGGTGGTGCTGCGGACCACGCTCAATGTGATTAACAGCGGTGAGCAAAGCGTGTTCTCGCGCGATGCCTCGACCGAGACGGGTGGCTACTTTCCGCGCCTGCGCGCCGGTATTGTCGCACCGCTTACCGTGCGCGGGCATTGCGTGGGCACGCTCGAGCTGTATTATCCCCGTCTGAGCAGCATCGATATGCGCCAGACGGCGCTTGCCTCGGGCTTTGCCGACCTCATTTCCACGCAGCTTGCGAGCTTTGAGCTCGAGCGCCAGGACGAGCTTACGGCCCGCGTGGAGCTGCGCGCCTTGCAATCGCAGGTCGATCCTCATTTTCTATTCAATACCATCAGCACCATCGTGTCGCTCGTACGTACCGAGCCGGACAAGGCCAGGTCGCTGCTGATCGACTTTTCCAATTACTACCGTCAGACGCTTTCTGATTCCGATACCCTCACAACGCTCGAGCACGAGGTGGAGCAGGGCACTCGCTATATCAATCTTATGCAGGCTCGTTATGGCGACGGCCGTCTGCGCGTCTCGGTCGATATCGACTTTGAGGTGCGCGATTGCATGGTGCCGCCGTTTATCTTGCAGCCGTTGCTCGAAAACTGCATCAAGCACGCGCAGCGCGAGACCGAGCCGCTTTCTATTCATGTTAGGGCTTTCGAGACCGATGACGGTTTGGAGATCATCGTCGAGGACGATGGCATCGGTATGAGCGAAGAGGTCTGCGCGCATCTGTTTGAGCAACATCGCCGAGAGGAGCCCGAGAGCATTACCGCCGACGGCTCCGTCAAGCGAGGTTGCGGCCTGGCGCTCTTCAACGTGCTTCAGCGCATCCATTTCTTTTACGGAGAAGATTCCGGCATGCGCGTGAAGTCCCAGGAGGGCGTGGGAACGCAGGTCATCGTCGAGCTGAACGGCGAGCCGCATGAGCCCGCGCCGTTGACGGCGTAGCACTCGAGTGTATTGAGGAGAGAGAGGAAGCGCACATGTCCGAGGGTTGGAACATCCTGGTAGTTGATGACGAGCCTCCCATTAGGGCTGAGCTACGCCATCTGTTGGAAAAGGATGCGCGTGTGGGTCAGATTGCCGAGGCGGGCAATGTCACCGAAGCTGTGGAGTCGATTCTGTCGAACAAGCCCGACGTGCTGTTTTTAGACATTACCATGCCCGGTCGCTCGGGAATTGAGCTTGCCGAGACGCTGCAGAACCTAAAGACGCCGCCGGTGGTTGTGTTTGTGACGGCGTTTGCCGAATTTGCCGCCGATGCGTATAACCTCGATGCGGTCGACTATGTCGTCAAGCCGGTCGAGGACGCACGCCTGTCAAAGGCACTCGACAAGATCGAGGCAGCCTTGGGTGCCCGTCGTGTTATCCATGCTCCGCGCCAGCCTTTGCGTCTGACGGTGGACCGCGGGGGCAAAAAGGTGTTCATTCCCGCCGCAGACGTCTGCTACTTTGAGGCGCGCGCCGATTTTTGCAATGCCATCTGCGCCGAGGGAACGTACCTGATCAATGAGTCGATCTCTTCGCTCGAGCGTCGCTTGGTCTCCGAGGGCTTTATTCGCGTTCATCGCAGCTATCTGGTCAATTTGGAAGACGTGCACAATGTTGAGATCGGTTCCACGGGTCTTATGGAGCTCAGGCTCGACCACGTGAACTCGACGGTGCCGGTGTCCCGTCGTCGTGCCGCCGAGGTCAAGTCGCACCTGGGGCTTGCGTAAGAGGCTTGCGTGCCGTCGTTTACCATCGCAGGTTTGGCATGGGCGCGCGGTGGGCATAATGGGTGGCATCGAATGAAATCGAAAGGATCATTATGCCCGCGCTTATCACCCATCATCTGTTTGGCGAGGAAAGCATCGACCGTCTTCCGCAGGGCGTCATCGCGTCCGATGAAGAGCGCATTGCCTTTATCTTGGGCAACCAAGGCCCCGACCCGTTCTTCTTTCACATTCTGACACCGCGTGTTTCCGACTGCACGCTGCTGGCACAGGTCATGCATCGGTCGCGCATGTCTCGTCAGTTTGCGTGCCTGCGCGACGGCGTGTCACATCTGCTGCCGCGCGACGCCAGCTTGGGTCGCGCCTTTGCGCTGGGCCTACTGTCTCATTACGTGCTCGACCGCAACGCCCATCCCTTTGTCTATGAGCAGCAGTTTGGCATCGTGGAGTCCGATTCAGAGCTTGAGGATTCGAGCAGTCAGGTCCATGCCGTGATCGAGAGCGACCTGGATGTACTGATGCTGCAGCTTAAACGCGATGGCGCTACGGTCGACGATTACCCGCCGGCGGGCGAGATCGTCACCACCGATCGCATCAATCGCGTGGCCGGCGTGCTGATGAGCTATGTTGCCGGACGCGTGTACGGCATTGACATTCCGGCGGGGGAGTACGGTGCTGCCGTTGCCAATATGCAGCGACTTTACCGCGCGATTGAGCCGGCCGGCTCCGCAAAGACGCGCGCGATCTCGCTGGTTGAGGGCTTGGTGCACGACTACTCGCTGCTCGACGGCCTTGCCCATCGCGTGACGACGGAGCTGCCCGAGCGCACCGGTAACCTGGGCCATCTGACATGGAAGAATCCCTTTACCGACGAGGTCTCGAACGAGAGTTTCCCCGAGGTCTTTGATCGCGCGCTGGTCGATTACGAGTGCACGGTCGCACGTTTTATCGAGACCGGTGACATGGATGCCGTGACCAGTCACGTCAACTACAGCGGTCGCGTGCTCGAAGCCGATGAGGAGTTCGACCGCGAGGAATAGGGCCCGTGCGTGCCCCTTTGCCGAATCCTTACCGGCGGTTCTGGACAATTGGGGTACGATGAACTAACTGCATATCGGGCGAATACGAAGGGTCCCTGTCCATGAAATACACCAAGCTCGAGCGTAACTGGGTTATGTATGATGTGGGCAATTCGGCCCTTGTGCTGCTCAATACCTCGGTGGTGCCCATTTACTTTAACGCCATCAATACCGGCGCTTCCTCGGCCGACCTGGTGGTCGCCTGGGGCAATGCGCAGACGATCGCCTCGCTGGTCATTGCCATGCTCATGCCCATTCTGGGCGCGCTTGCTGACTACGCAGGCAACAAGATCAAGTTCTTCTTGGGCTTCTTCCTCACGGGCCTGGTGCTTTGCCTGGCGCAGGCTATCCCAATGTCCGCCATGGCATTTTTGACCGTGTACGTGCTGTGCACCATCGGCCTTAACTCTTCTATGACGTTCTACGACGCCATGCTGCCCGACATTACGACCGACGAGCGCATGGACGCCGTGTCCAGCTCGGGCTATGCCTGGGGCTATATCGGTTCCACCGTGCCGTTCGTCATCTGCCTGGCGCTCATCATGGGTGGCCCCGCTCTTGGCGTCCCCACCATGCTGGCAACGCGTCTGTCGTTTATCATCACTGGTGCCTGGTGGCTCATCTTTACCCTGCCGCTCATTCGCACCTATAAGCAAAAGTACGGTCGCGAGCGCGGTCCCGAGGACACTATCGGCCACATCGTGGGCGGTGTGTTCTCCGAGGTCGGACACACCATGCGCGAGATCGCCCACAACAAGACCGTGCTGGTCTACATGATCGCGTTCTTCTTCTATATCGACGGTGTGCACACGGTCATTTCCATGGCCACCAGTTACGGATCGGCCTTGGGCATCGATTCGACGCAGCTGGTGCTGGCGCTGCTCGTTACGCAGTTCGTGGCCTTTCCGTCCGCCATCATCTACGGCAAGCTCGCCGGACGCGTGGGCACGCTCAACATGATCCTGGTGGCGGTCGCCGCCTACATGGGCATTGTGCTGTTCGCCGCGTTCTTCCTAAAGACCGCCTTTGAATTCTGGGTGCTTGCCATTATGGTCGGCCTGTTCCAGGGCGGCGTGCAGGCGCTCAGCCGTAGCTACTTTGGTCGCATTATCCCCAAGGAAAAGTCCAACGAGTACTACGGCTTCTTTGACATCTTTGGTCGTTATGCAAGCGTTATGGGCACCTTCCTGGTGTCGGTCGTCACCTCGCTGACCGGCAACCCGTCGCTGGGCGTCCTTTCCATTGGCGTGCTGCTGATTGTTGGCTTTATGCTGCTGGTCCGCCTGTCCCGCATGACTCGGGCGGCAGAGCATGCCGCATAGGAGCGAGCGGCTATTGTGCCTGTCCACGGTACTCTTTTGGGGTTATCCGCAATAAACATTGCGACTTGCGAGCAATGATTTGCCCAAGTGGGTATGATGGAATCAGCTAGGTCGCGGGGCGTCGCCTGTGTTTGGCGGCGTCCCGTTTTTGTGTTGCAGGGAGGGTAAGGCATGAACGCCACAGTCGTGATTCCAACGTATTGGGCGGGCGATGACGCTTGCGCAAACGCCCCTGGCACCTATGACCATTCGACGCGACTCAACGCCGACAATCCCGAACTCGACCGCTGCCTGGCCTCGCTTGAACAGGTACGTGACATCCCGCGCATCATCCTTTTGGTGGTCTGTCCCGTTTCTGCCACAGCCGATGTGTCGCTGCGCGTGCGCGAGATTGTCGACGCGCATCCCACGCTCAAGGTCACCGTTGTCACCAACACCCAGGCCTCGCGCATCGCAGACCGGGTTGCTCAGATCGCGCCCAAGGGTTCGGGCGAGTGCGTGAGCCTGCGAGGCTACGGTGCCATCCGCAACATGGGGCTAGCCTGTGCCGCTGTGCTGGGCCATGACGCGGTTATCTTTTTGGATGACGATGAGACTGTCATCGACGCCGACTTTATGAAGCGCGCGACCTATGCGTTGGGGCAGCAGACGCGTCAGGGCTTGCCGATCTTGGTCAAGAGCGGCTATTTCTACGATCGCGACGGCTCGCCGCTGGCTCCCACGGACAAGGCGGGCATCTGCCATCGTTGGTGGACCAAGCGCATCGAGTTCAACCGTTGGATGAAAAAGGCGCTCTCGGGCACCCGCATCTCGCGCTCTAACTACGTGTGCGGCGGCCTGATGGCCCTGCACGCCCGCGCCTTTACGCGTGTGGCCTTTGACCCGTTTATCACCCGCGGCGAGGACTTGGATTACCTCTTTAACATGCGCATGTTTGGCTACGACGTGTGGTTCGATAACGAGTGGACCGTGCGCCATCTGCCTCCGGAGTCCGAAAAGCGCTCACCGCGCTTTATGCAGGATGTATACCGTTGGTACTACGAACGGGCCAAGTTGACATTCGCCGCGCATCAAAAGGAGCTCATTCCCGTTACGGCGGCATCACTCATGCCCTACCCGGGCCCGTGGATTTCGCGCGAGCTCGACGACCGCGTGCGCAAGACCGCTATGGTCCGCAGCGTGTTTACCCGCGAGCATGAGGGCTACCTGCGCATCTGGCGCCATGGTATCGGCGAGGCAAAGGCCTATGCGCGCCAAAACGCTGCAAGCTACCTGCGTTTCCAGAGCTTTTGGCCCAAGATCATGGACGGGCTTTGGCGTGACGCACAACTGATCAGTATCCTGGAGGGGGCCGAATGATCGACCGCCGCGCCCAGCGCGATAGTTCAATATCAATCTTTCGCATCATTGCCGTTGCCTGCGCCATTTGCGTGCTGGTGTACTTTATTTTTGCCTTGGTGACCGGTATCGAGCCGATCGCCACGGTGATTGCCTGCGCGCTGCTGTGCATCTTTCTGTGCATCTTTATCTTTTTGACGCTCAATCCCGATTCGGTGCGCTCCCAGTACACCGAGGAGACGCTCTCGGTGGCCTCGGCCATGCTCGAGGACATTAAGGGCGGTCTGACGCAGGAGTCGGCGCGTTTGGTGTGCCAGCGCATTTTGCCCGAGACGCGTGCCATGACGGTGGCCATCACCGACGAGGGCAACGTGCTGGCCTGCGCGGGCGAGCTTGAGAAAAAACTACTGCCAGATTCTCCCATCCACACGCTTGCCACGCGCTACGTTATCGAACATGGCATCGTGCAGTCGTTCAACCGTATGGTGGATGTCGTGGGCTCGGACGGCTCACACAACCAAGTCCCCGCCGGCATTATCGCCCCCATCAAGGTGGGCGATCGTACCGTCGGCACGCTCAAGTTCTACTACAAGACCCCGCGCGCCGTCGACCGTACCCAGTACGCGCTTGCCTCGGGCTTTGCCGAGATCTTGTCCACGCAGCTCGCCATCCACGAGCTCGAGGTGCAAAAGGAACTCACAGCGCGCGCCGAGGTGCGTGCGCTGCAGGCGCAGATTAACCCGCACTTCCTGTTCAACACGCTGAACACCATTGCATCGTTTACGCGCACCGATCCGCTGCGGGCCCGCGAACTGCTTCGTGAGTTCTCATCGTTCTATCGCGCCACGCTCGACAACTCGGGATCGCTTATTCCGGTCTCGCGTGAGGTTGCCCAGACCAAGCGCTACCTTACCTTTGAGAAGGCCCGCTTTGGCGAGGACCGCGTGCTTGCGACGTTCGATGTGTCCGAGGACGTGGAAGATACGCTGGTGCCGGCGTTCGTGATCCAGCCGATTGTCGAGAACGCCGTACGTCATGGTATGGGCGATGACGACGCCCTGAGGATCGACGTGACCGTTCACCAAGACGGCGAGGATGCAATCTTGATTGCCGTGGCCGATAATGGCGTGGGCATGGATGAGGGTACCGCCGCCAGACTGTTTGACGAGCGTTCTGCCCGTCCCGACGCCAGCTCTCCCCAGGGTGGCGGCGCCGGTGTGGCCATGCACAATATTTCGGAGCGCATCCATCGCTTTTATGGGCCGCACTCCTATACGCGTGTCGAATCGGCGCCGGGCAAGGGCACCAAAGTGCTCCTTCATCTTGATTTGTCAGAGAGCATCTTTGACATTCAAGAGTAAAATGAAAGGCTACGGGCTCAACGTCATGCGACGGATGCCCGGCGTAGTTAGTTGACGAAAGGTTTTATCCCTATGCTGCGTGCGATGATTGTGGATGATGAGGCGCCGGCTCGCTCGGAGCTTCGCTTCCTGCTCGAGCAAACGGGCAAGATCGGCACGATCACGGAGGCGTCGAGCGTCCGCTCCGCCATCGAGATGCTTATGGAAAGTCGCGTGGATGTCGTGTTTCTCGATATCTCGATGCCCGGTGCCTCGGGCTTGCAACTTGCCGAGGCGCTGCATAAGCTCAAAAATCCGCCGGCGATCGTGTTTGTGACTGCGTATAGTGACCATGCGGTCGAGGCATTCGACGTGGATGCCGTCGATTATCTGATGAAGCCGGTCGAGGAAGCTCGCTTGGATCGCGCGATCGAGAAGGTCATGCAACGCACCAAGCCGGTTACGGACAGCAAGGTGACCATCGAGCGTATCCCGGTGGAAAAGGGCGGCCGCAAGGTGCTCATTCCCGTGGACGACATTCGCTTTATCATGGCCAAGGACGATTACTCCTGCATCTATACCGTCGATGATCGTTTTTTGTCGACGACCTCGCTGGCGCAGTTTGAGGCCAAGCTCTGCGACTTTGGCTTCTTCCGTGTTCACCGCCGCTATATCGTCAACTTGGCGTGCGTCACGGATGTGGAGACGGTGCCCTCGGGCGCCATCCAGCTGGGCATTACGGGCGTCGACGAACGCGTGCCGGTTTCGCGCCGCCGCGTCGTGCCGCTCAAGAAGGCTCTGAGTCTCTAGCACACTGGCCCCGCAGCCCTGTAGACCCATCGTCTGCGGAGCCGTGGGGCCTTTTTTGTATGTATCTGCCGAATCGTTTTTTGCGGAAGGGATCCCATGAACAGTGCAAGCGCCAAGCGTATCGACATCATCTCGGACACCCACGGCTATCTTTCGCCTGCGCTCTTGGACGAGCTTAAGGGCGCGGATCTGATTATCCATGCCGGTGACCTTACGTCGGAGATGGACTACGAGCACCTATGCACTATCGCCCCCGTGCGGGCCGTACTGGGCAACAACGATTACTACCGCGACTACGGCCCCGATGTAGACCGTCTTGCGCTCTTTACCTACGAAGGCCTTAAATTCGCCGTAGCCCACTACCGCGAAGACCTTCCGGTGGGATCCGTAGACGTAGCCATCAACGGCCACACCCACGTAACCAAAGAAGCCCAAGTGGGCCGTTGCTTAGTCCTCAACCCGGGCAGCGCCAGCTACCCCAGAGGCACCCGAGGCCCCACCATGGCCAGAATGCTCGTAAAAGACGGCAAGATCATAAGCACTAAGTTTATTGACCTAGAGTAATCACAACAAAAACGGGGGATGCAGATGCGTCCCCCGTTTCCATTTGAGCCAATGGCCGAGCTTCAACAAGAACCTTAGACAACCTCGCCGCGGAGAACGCGGGCTAGCCGCGCAGCGGCGCACGCCCGCAAAACTGGTTGAATAATGTGACGGCAGGGAGGGCTTCCGGGGCTGAGGGCGGGGGTTAAGTTTGTCGCGAGTTCCGCACGCAAAGGAAAGCACTTAATGTGCTTTCCGTC
>CABQJU010000008.1:0-67964 GCA_902464575.1 uncultured Collinsella sp. | reverse complement strand
GCCGTTGCCGCGCCCCGCAGTGCCCGCTTCCCCCGAGAACAATTATCAGTGCAGGTAAACGTCTTGCCACATTGTTAAAAAACGCTCCATGGTCGGTCCAACCCTGACAAACGTAGTAGATGGGCGCTTTTCGTGGCGCGGCTGGCCCAGATAGCTTGTTTGAAGCCAATTTGCATCAAAAAGTCCCCGGTGGCGTTTTGCTTGACGCCACCGGGGACTGTTCAATTTATCCCTCGCGGTCCACCTTACTCATTGGGTACGTACGTAGCCCTGGCTCGCTCGGGCGTTACATCCTGACCGCAGGAATAGCTCGAGTCGAAGGCGTGCGCAACCAAGTCGTGCGTATCCCATGCCATGCAGTCAAACTCTCCAGTATCGAGGACGATGATATAGCCCTTGCCGTCGTAGTAGAAATGATCCTCGGTGTAGTTATTGTCATCGTCGATGCTGTCTTCGGACACAGAGTCCATATCCGGCTTTGCCGTCTTAATTGCCTGCTTGGCCTCGCTCTTGAGGGTGTCAAACGAGAGCCCATGCTGCGCAAGCGAGTCCTCGAGCGAGACCTGCTCACCCGTCTTGAGGTTGTAGTACGCCGACCTCGTCATCCGTTCCGATCGATACGGAGGTTGATAGCTGTCGGTAAACGTGCGCACACAGGCAATATCGCCATCGATCGAGACGATCTCGGCGGTATACATCATGGTCACGCGGCTGTCCTCGTCATCCATCGAAGCCTGCTTGCTCGCGTCGAGCGTGTCCGCAACGAGCTGGACCATATCCTTGTTAAACTTGGCGACACCCACGCCCTGGCCCTTCACCTGAGGATAGGTCCACGTAGCCGTGATCTGGCACGTGTCATCGGGGGACGGATTCAGCGGGCCTTCGCCAACCGCAGCCGTAAAGTCAACATCCTGCGTGGCAGAAACGGCCTCGTAGCCCACCTGCGCACTGCCATCGTCCTTCGATTTCAGCTGCTCCAGCGTCGTGGCCACCGTTGCGATGGTGCTGGCTACGCTCTCCTCGGTGCTGGTAAGCACGGCGCTCAGCTCGGACACTTCATTGGTGCCGGCAATCTTCGAATCGCCTATCGGCGCCGGACCGACAACGGCGCTAAACGCCTTACCATCGTAGGCATCGAATTCGCACTCATAGCCATCACGAGATTCGTCCATCCCAACTGGAACCTCTTTGACGTTGATCTTCTCCCCGTCATGCAAATATCGCCTGAACCCATAGGTGCCATCGTAATCGTATACACGGAGCGAAACGCCAACGCACATAACGTCAACCCAGATATCGGGCTCATATACTTTCTCGATTTTGCCGTCGCGGTATGCCCAAACTTCGGCCTTAGCGGCGGTGGCGCCATTAGCGTTGAAGAGCGGCTCATCAGAATACTCAATCAGGAGTTCGTCCTGACCATCCCCGTCAAAATCGACGAGTTTAGCGAAAGCAACGCCCTGGGCTCCATACGTAGATTGAGCAACCTCGACAGCCTCACCCTCGCCGTACTTTTTCTGATACTCGAGAATCTTATCGGTGAACAGCTCGTTTGCCGTCTTGACCGCCGCCTTGGCAGAAGCCTTGGCCTCCTTCTTGGACTGCGTGAGCTCAACGTTCTTAGGGGCGTCCGAGCCTTCCTTGGCGTAGTCGACCTTCATGGTGGTCGTGCTCTTCTTTTTGCCCTTGCCCGAGGTGATGGTCATCTGGTACTTCTGGTCGGGCAGCTCGCCAAAGTCCTCCATGGCAAAGCCGTCCTCGCCATCGACCTTGATGGTGTAGCTCTTGCCCTTACCGGACACCGGCGTCAGCTCGACGGTATAGCTCTTAAGCTTTTTGCCCTTGCTGTTCTTGGGCAGCACTTTAGTCTCGCACGCACAGACAACGTAGCCCTTGCCGCCCGAAGTCACCTCAGACGACGCGCCAATACGCGGCACGATCACGATAGCGGCGACCATGGCGACAACGGCCACGCCGCCGATAACGGCCGCGACGATGCGGCCCCTGTGCTTGGGCATCTTGGACTGCGGCGTCGGAACAAACGGCTGAGCGGCCTCGGCAGGCTCGGTCATAGGCTCCTCATAACGAGGCTGCACCGCCATATGAACCGGGGCACCCTGAGGAGTTTGCTGTCCCACAGGAGCGGACGCCGGCGCGTCCCCCACTGGAAACGCCACGGGCTCCGCTTGATCCTCGGCGCCACCCACGCGAGCCCCGCAGCTCGTGCAAAACGTGGAGCCGTCGGGTATCTGAGCTCCACACTTGGTGCAATACATCGCATCTCCCGTCTCTCGCCGCAGCCGCAATGCGCCCGCGCAGTTCTTCCAACTACACCGTACGAGAGAAATCCCCATTCTTGTTGCGCAACAATGCCGCCACGTCCAAAACTATGCCGGTTTACTACGATAAAACGCCCAAACCTGAGCACGCTACTTTACAGAAAAACAAAACCGCAGGTAGACGAATCGGTCATGATCGGAAAATCCAGATATGGTCGAGGTATACCGATTCATCGTAGTAAACCGGCATAGTTTTGGACGAACGACTCCATACGGATAGCCTCATTGACCCAACAGCCGCAAAATGATCCGTAATCCTTCCGTCCCCTTGGGATCAAAAAGCCCCGCCGGGCCTTGGTAGGCGCGGCGGGGCGGGCAAGCGGCTATGAGCAGCAGACTTAGAACAGGCCGGTGATGTTGCCGTCGTTGTCGACGTCGATGTTCTCTGCCGCGGGCACCTTGGGCAGGCCCGGCATGGTCAGAACGCTGCCGGTCAGCGCGACCACAAAGTGGGCACCGGCGGAAACCTTGAGCTCGCGCACGGTGATGCGGAAACCCTCGGGAGCGCCCAGCGCCTTGGCGTTGTCGCTAAAGCTGTACTGCGTCTTGGCCACGCACACCGGCAGGTTGCCAAAGCCGTTCTCGCGCAGCTCGGCGAGCTGGCGCTTGGCAGCCGGCGTAAAGTCGACACCGTCGGCGCGGTAGATCTTGGTGGCAACGGCCTCGAGGGCGTCGGCCACATCGGCGCCGTCCTCGTAGGCAAACTTGAGCTCGCTCGGCTGCTCGATCAGGCGCATGACCTCATCGGCCAGGTCGAGCGCGCCCTCGCCGCCCTTAGCCCAAACCTCGGACAGCCTAACGTTGACACCGAGCTTCTGGCACTCGGACTCGATGAGCTCGAGTTCGGCCTCGGTGTCCGTCGGGAAGCGGTTGATGGCGACCACGCAGGGCAGACCGTAGACATTCTGAATGTTGTCGACGTGGCGCAGCAGGTTGGGCATGCCGGCCTTGAGAGCCTCGAGGTTCTCCTCGTTGAGGTCGGCCTTGGCAACACCGCCGTTGTACTTGAGCGCGCGGGCGGTTGCGACGACCACGACGGCGCTGGGACGAATGCCAGTCATACGGCACTTGATGTCGAGGAACTTCTCGGCACCCAGGTCGGCACCGAAACCAGCCTCGGTAATCGCGACGTCGCCAAAGCGCATGGCCATGCGGGTGGCCATGATGGAGTTGCAGCCGTGGGCAATATTGGCGAAGGGACCGCCGTGGACAAACGCAGGCGTACCCTCGAGCGTCTGCACCAGATTGGGCTTGAGCGCGTCCTTGAGCAGGGCCGCCATGGCACCCTGAGCCTTAAGGTCACGGGCGCGGACGGGCTCGCCGGCATAGCTGTAGCCGACGACGATCTCGCCCAGGCGCTCCTTGAGGTCATTGATGCTCGTGGACAGGCACAGGATTGCCATGACCTCGGAGGCAACGGTGATGTCGAAGCCATCCTCGCGCGGTACTCCCTGGGCCTTGCCGCCAATGCCGTCGATAACATGGCGCAGCTGACGGTCGTTCATGTCGACAACGCGCTTCCAGGTGATGCGCTTAACGTCGATGCCGAGCTGGTTGCCCTGCTGAATATGGTTGTCGAGCATGGCTGCCAGCAGATTGTTGGCGGCACCGATGGCATGGAAGTCGCCGGTAAAGTGCAGGTTGATGTCCTCCATGGGGATGACCTGAGCCCAACCGCCACCGGCGGCACCGCCCTTCACGCCAAACACGGGACCGAGCGAAGGCTCGCGCAGGGCCACGGCGCTCTTGACGCCGCGACGGCGCAGGCCGTCGGCCAGGCCGATGGTCGTAGTGGTCTTACCCTCGCCTGCGGGCGTGGGATTGATAGCGGTCACGAGGACAAGCTTGGCCTGGTGATCAGTTGGCTCGTTGAGCAGGGAATAGTCGACCTTTGCCTTGTCAAAGCCGTACGGAATCAGGTGCTTAACGTCGACGCCGGCGTTCTTGGCCACCTCGGTAATAGGCAGCGGCGTAACAGAACGTGCGATTTCGATGTCAGTAGGCATGGGCGGTCCTTTCGTTACCGGATGAGAAAAAGACCAATCCAGCATAGCACGCGCGCGCAATAGTAAAACGCCCGTAACCGACGAACGGCGATATGTTTACCCGATGCCCAGCGATAGCCTACAGATGCGCTAAAACAAGCCCATTCCTACAGGGTCGGCTCGATACCCAAATGCTCGAATGTGCGCAGGGTTGCCTGGCGACCCTGCGGCGTGCGAATCATCAACCCACACTGCAGCAGATAGGGCTCGTAGACATCCTCGAGCGTACCCGGGTCCTCGCCCACCGCACTGGCAAGCGTCGTCAGGCCGACGGCACGTCCGGAGAACGTCTTGGCAAGCGTCTCCAAAATGCGAATATCCATCCAGTCCAAGCCGAGCTCATCGATCTCAAAGAACTCGAGTGCCTGACGGCAGATATCGAGCTCGATGGGACCGTTGCCGCGCACCTGCGCATAGTCGCGCACGCGCTTGAGCAGACGGTTGGCAAGACGCGGCGTGCCGCGCGAACGCGAGCCGATCTCGAGCGCGCTGGGATGGTCAATCGTCACGCCCAGGATGGTCGCCGAGCGTGTCACAATCTGGGCGAGTTCCTCGACGGTGTAGTAATCCAGACGATACGAAATGCCAAAACGGTCGCGTAGCGGGCCGGTCAACATGCCCGAGCGAGTCGTTGCCGCCACCAGCGTGAACTTGGGGATATCCAGGCGAATCGAGCGTGCAGCCGGACCCTTTCCGATCACGATATCGAGGGCAAAGTCCTCCATCGCAGGATACAGGACCTCCTCGACCGAGCGGTTGAGGCGGTGGATCTCGTCGATAAACAGCACGTCGCCCGGTTGCAAGTTAGTCAGGATGGCAGCCAGGTCGCCGGTGCGCGCGATGGCCGGACCGCTCGTCGTCTTAATCTGAGCGCCCAGCTCGTTGGCGATAACCGTAGCCAGCGTGGTCTTGCCCAGACCCGGAGGGCCCGAGAAGATCACGTGGTCGAGCGTTTCGCCGCGGCTCTGCGCCGCCTCGATGAGCACGCGCAGGCTCTGTTTGATGTGCTCCTGACCGCAGTAGTCGTCCAGGCGCTGGGGGCGCAGGGTACGGTCGACATCGAGGTCCTCGGGCGTCAGCTCCGAGCCCACCATGCGCTCACCGTGCGCCATGGATGCCGCCGGCGAGTTGCCGGGCGTCGCCCACAGGTCCTGAGAGTCATCGGCTTCCCACATCACGCATCCATTCCGAGTCGCTTAAGCGCCGCGCCGAGCAGATCCTCGACACGCATATTCTGCCCATCATACCCGCTCAGGGCAACATCGGTCTCCTGCGGGCTAAAGCCCATGGAAAGGAGTGCCGCGCGGGCATCGTCGATGGCCGAGGGGGCGGCAGTGGGCACGGGCATCGCAACCTGTCCGGGAATCACGTCGACCGGCACAAAGCCTTTGTCCTTGGCAAAGGTGCTCTTGAGCTCCAAGATGAGGCGCTGCGCTGTCTTTTTGCCCACGCCGGGTACCTTGGCCATGCCTTTGTCATCCTCGGCCATTACCAGGGAATACAGCTGTCCCACGGTATAGGTGGAGAGCACGGCGAGCGCCAGGCGCGGACCGACGCCCGAGACGGACACGAGCCGATCGAACATCGTGCGCTCGTCCTTGGAGGCAAAGCCAAAGAGCGTCATGGCGTCCTCGCGCACCTGCATACGGGTATAGAGACGCACCTCGCCGCCGGGTGTAGGCAGCGTGGCGGCAGTGCTGCCCGAGATGCCGAGCTCAAAGCCCACGCCCGACACATCGACAACGGCCGAGCTCATCGTGGCCTCGACAAGCGTTCCATGGAGCTGGGAAATCATCAGTATCCGGTTCCTCTCTGTTGATAGAACTCGCCACCGGTGAGGGCACGGGTGCGGCTGAGGTTTACGTGGCAGATGGCGCAGGCTAGGGCATCGGCTGCATGGTCGGGATGCGGGTCGTGATCGAGCTGTGTGAGCGTACGCACCATGTAGGCAACCTGCCGCTTGTCTGCGGCACCCGTGCCCACCACGGCTTGCTTGATCTGCATGGGCGTGTATTCGCCAATCTCGAGCGCGCATTCCGAAAGCGCCACGAGTGCAGCACCGCGGGCATGAGCCGTAGGGATGGCCGAACGAACGTTGGCGCCAAAGTAAATGCTCTCGATAGCAGCGGTATCGGGTCGATAACGCTCCACGACACCCTTGAGGTCGCGGGCGATATGCGACAGGCGCACCGCGAGCGGACTGCCCGCGCTGGTCTCGATACAACCGTAGGCACGGCAGCGAACCTCGCCGCGCCGCTCCTCGATAATCCCCCAACCCGTATGGGCCAAACCGGGGTCGATACCCAAAATGACCAAGCCAACCTCCCCTCGCCACAAGCACGGCGCAAGGCAAGGCCCCACGCATCATTCACGAACGTCTGTTCTAGAATAACACAACGAGGCCAAGATGCTTAGTTGAAGTATCGGGGTTGGGAGCGAATCCCATCCCATAGTTAGTTTTGGCTGAAGAATGGGAACTGTCGGGGATCAACCGGCGGTTGCGGCATCGGCGTGCCCTGGGGCCCACCCTGCGGTCCGCCCTGGCCGCCCATCATCTTATCGATGGCGTCCTGGACCTCGCCCTCAAACTTTTTCATGCCCTCGTGCAGGCGGCGCTGGCCGTCCTCGGAGCGCAGCTCCTCCATCTGCTCGGGCGAAATACCCAGCAGGTCACCCAGTATGCCCATCATCTCACCACGCATGCGCTCGCTTGTATCCTCGTCAGCAAAGCGGTTCACCTCGGCGCGCGCCAGCGCATCGACCGTCATACGTTCCTTGCCGTCGAGCCCCAGGTCGGACCACGCGAGCATATACGGCCAGGCACGCTCGGCAAACGACCGGGCCGAGATGATCGGCGCCATCGGCAACATGCGGCGGGCAGCTTCACCCTGTCGAACGAGCATCAGCAGCAGCGAGCAGGCCTCAGGCTTGCCGGCAGCCATCGGAATGTCGTCGAAGGGACGGTTGCGGTCGACGTGCGACTCGAGCGTGCCATCGACCTCGCCCGGCTCAAGTCCGCCGAGCAGCTGCGCCGCACGATCGAGCATGTCGACCAGGCCGTCGAGCGTCGAGAGCGCCCGCGCCAGCACGCGCTCCATGCAATCCTCCACCGCGTTGAGCGTCACGAGCTCCTGCGGCACCACGGCAGACGTGCGATTGCGCACGCGCGCCACAAACTCGAGGGTCGACAGATACACATCGCCAAAGGGCGCGTAATCGCCCTGGTAGCCACCGCAAAGCGCCGGTGCCGCCAACGCGTACTCGGTCTTGGAAAGCGGGCTCAGAGCCATCGCGCCCAGCTCGAGCGCCGTGTCCTCCAACATGAGGCCCAGCGTGCGAGAGCGCAGGCGCTCGGCATCGCCCGCCGACACGTCGCGATCGAGCACGCGCGCCGCATCCGGTGCATCGCGCTCGACGGTGCGAATGTGCAGACGCTCAGCGATGGCGCGGACGGCGGCACAGCGGGCAGCCTCGGCCTCCTCCTGCGCCGGCGTAAAGATGCGGTTGCGTCCCAGCACCAGGCCGACCACATTGCGCGGACCTAGGGCGTCGACGGCAAGCGCCGCCAGCAGGGACGACGGCAGGTCGCCCTCGAGCGCCACCACGGCGCGCGACGTACCGCGGGCGCGGGCGTTATCGCGAACGGCGAGCACCAGCGCCTGCCACAGCCATTCCTCGGAGCGAAACTCGGGCAGCTCGTGGTCCTCCAAGGCATCGAGCATCACACCGCGCTGGATCTCCTGAACCAGCAGGCTCTCCTCAAAACACGGCGCTTGGGCCACCGCGCGGCCGCAGTCGTCGAGTACAAACGAGCCGCCGGTATACACCGACTCGTCGTACGCACCGACCGGCGCCATGCAGGCAAACCACACGCTGCGCTTAGATGCGATCTTGCGATAGGCTCCGCTGCGCACGGCGGCGATCGCGGCGGTCTCGCGGTCGGTCATATCAAACGCGTTGAACTGGAAATAGACAATGAGGTCGACGCCGGTCGGCAGCATCTCGAGCTCGCGGTCCAAGTCGAAGATCACCGCGATGCGCACGCCGTCCACGTCAAACACCGGCGGTGCCCAACGGGCATCGCCGTTCCCACCGCGCTGCAGGGCAATGCTCGAACGGGCCGGCACCACATGACCGTCCTTGAGCATCATGTAGTCGAGCAGGGGCTGGCCCTCAAACGAAACCGCCGCGGGCACGATGCAGATCATATCGAGCTCTTGGATACGCTCGGCGACGCCGGTCAAGCCGGCAAGCATGTCGTGCTCAAAGTCGGCAGTGCCCACCAGGCCGCCGGGCAGGGCTCCCATAAAGAGCGGAGCCGGCACGCACAGGACGCGCGCACCGCGCTCGTGGGCCAGGCGCGCCTGGTCCTCGATGCGACCGCAGATACCCTCAATATCACCCAGGCGCATATCGATCTGTGCAAGTGCGAGCTTCATGGCTCAGCCCTTTCCGTCGTAAACCATCGTTGTCGTAGTAAAAGCGCCGGCCGCATGATGCAGTCGGCGCTCGCATGTGCATATGCTAGCTATGATACCCCGAGCGGGGGCGCGCTCCTAGAACGTCGCGGACCACAGCCCGTGCAGGTTGCAATAGGCATAGACGGTACCGGTCTTGGAACCGCCGGCAAAAAACGTCGCGGGCTTCATGCCGGGCTGGAGGTAATGGACCTCCAGACGGCCCTCGGCCTCAAGGGCGATCCACTCGATGTAGTGCTCGGGCACCATAGGATGCTCGACCGAGCCCACACGTGCACGAATCACGTGACCGTCGCGCTCGCTCTCGACGACGGGCACGTGCTTCTCGTGCGCCGCGTCCTCGGTGTTCGCGGTCAGCTCCGTGCAGCCGGTAGGGGTTGCAACGTCGTTGCCAAGGGCGGCAATGAGCTTGCCGTCGGGGTCCTTAAAGAATTTCGCCATGATGCTCTCCTTTGCTGATGTGCCGATGTTCTCGATGTTTCTTATGCCCAAAGGCAAGCGAACCATCCACGGCATCGCAAATGAACACATAACGAGCGGGGACGACGGGGCAACGTGCGCTATCCGCCCTGGCGGCCCCACCCGAGCGGGTTAGCGTCCGTCACCGCCGAGCAGTGCCAGAACATCCTCGCGGGTAAACAGCGCCGACGAGATGCCGTCGCCGCCGAGCACGCTGTTGACCAGGTCGCGCTTGGACTCCTGCATCTGCATAATGCGTTCCTCAATCGTGTCCTTGGCGATGAGCTTGTACACGGTCACGGTATGTTGCTGGCCAATACGATGCGCACGGTCGGTCGCTTGGTCCTGCGCCGCCACGTTCCACCACGGGTCGTAGTGGATGACCACGTCGGCCGCCGTCAGGTTAAGGCCCACGCCGCCCGCCTTGAGCGAAATCAAAAAGACTGGAACCTCGCCCGCTTGGAACTGCGCGACCATCTTGGCGCGGCTCTCCTTAGACGAAGCGCCCGTGAGCTTAAGGAAAGCGATGTCCTCCTTGGCCAAGCGCTTGCTGATGATATCGAGCATACCCGTAAACTGACTGAACAACAGGATGCGATGCCCGCCGTCGAGCGCGCCGTGCACGAGCTCCATGCAGGTATCGAGCTTGGCGCTCCCCGCTTTGTAATCCTCGTAGTGTAGACGCGGGTCGCAGCAGATCTGGCGCAGCTTGGTGAGCTCGGCGAGCACCTTGAGCTTGTCTTTCTTAAACTCGGATGCCTCGCGGTGCTGCACCTGCTGGGCGATGCGGTCCTGGTTGGCCAGGTAGAGCTTGCGCTGCTCGCCGGTAAGCTGCGCCATGACCGTATCCTCGATCTTCTCGGGCAGGTCGGCCACCACGTCTTCCTTGACACGGCGCAGCACAAACGGCGACACGAGCGTCTGCAGGCGAGCGGCGCTATCGCCCTCGGCGTGCTCGACCGGGCTTTCGAAGCGCTTGGCAAACGACTCGCGCGAGCCAAGCAGGCCCGGCATCAAAAAGTCGAAGATGCTCCAGAGCTCGGACAAGCGGTTTTCGATGGGCGTGCCCGTCAGGGCAAAGCGCACGCCGGCAGGCAGACGCTTGGCGGCGTGCGCCACCTGCGTGAGCGGGTTTTTAATGTACTGGGCCTCGTCGAGCACCACACGGGCAAAGTCCTGCTCGGCATACTCGTCGATATCGCGCCGCATGAGGTCATACGACGTTACAACCACGTTATGCTCGTCAGCGCCGGCTATCTGCACGCGGCGCTGCGCCTTGGCGCCCACGATAGCGCACACGTCGAGCGAAGGCGCAAAGCGCTCCAGCTCGGCAGTCCAGTTGTACACAAGCGACGCAGGGCACACCACAAGCGTGGGCTTAGTGTCCCCCGCCTCCACGCGCGCCAGGATATGCGCGATCATCTGCAGTGTTTTGCCCAGGCCCATATCGTCGGCCAAGATGCCGCCGAGGCCCAGGTGCTCGAGCGAGCCGAGCCACTGGTAGCCGTCGACCTGATAGCCGCGCAGTGTGGCCTTGAGAGATGCCGGCACCGTAAAGTCCATCTTGCCGAGCGTATCCAAGCGCTCGACGGTGCGACGGAACGCAGCGTCGCGATCGGCTTCGAGCGCGGGCGTGCGTGCAAGCATGCTATCGACAAACAGGGTGCTCGACGCGGGAAGCGACACGCCGTCGAGCAGGTCGACAGCATCGACGCCCAGGTCCTCGGCAAGGCCAAACGCGGCACGGGCACCCTCGTCCAGGCGCACGATGTCGCCGGACGTCAGGCGCGCAAACGTCTGATGGCGCTTGTATGAGTCCAGATAGATGGCAAGATCTGCCGCTGAAAGACCGCTCGCGCCCAGTTCGACATCGAGCAGGTTGCTCTTGACGGTCGCGCGCACCGAAAGCTTGGGCGCAGGGCGGACCGAGATCTGGCGTAGGCGGTCGCTGAGCATGACCTCGCCCAGCTCGGACAGGGCAGACAGGCCCTCGGTGAGCAGGCAGAACAGGCTCTCGTCGTCGCGCTCCTCAAACGCCAGGCCGCCCTCGTAAAAGTCGAAATACAGGGCCGCCGTGTCCATAACGCGAAACTCTGCTATCTCGTCGCGCGGCGGCACGCCCGGGCGCTGTTCTTCGAAGGGGCTGCCCGGGGCACCCAGGCTAAAGAGATCTGCCGACCAATCGCCGTAGCTAACCGTAATCTTGCAGGTCACAAGCCCGTCATCGACACCGATTGCCATGGCAAAGCTCGGCTCGGGCGCCACGGTGTCGAGCACGGCGGGAGCGGTGAGGTCGGTGTATTCGCGCAGCACGGGCAGTGCCATGCGGCAGAATTCGCCCACCTGCTCGGCGGCGATATGGACCGGCGTGCGACAGGGCAGCAGACGCGACAGAAACGGTGCGGCATGCTGGGCAAACATCGCATCGGCGCGGCGCGCGCGGTGCGTGTCGACCAGATAGGCAACGTCGCCCGAGGCAAAGCAGTACATATCGGCGGGCAGGCGCAGATCGTAGCTGCCACCAGCCGCCGGCGCGATTTTGGCGGCGAGGAGCGGTGGTTGTTTTGCCGAGGCCTCGTCCTCCCCCACCGGCGACAACTCAACCGCCACCTCGTAGGAACGATGCGTCGTCGTTCCCCGCGACCAGGCGGGCTCAAAGGAAATGGTCCGGCCACGCAGCAAGTCCAGCATGTATACGATGTCATGCTCGGACAGCGGCAGCTGGCGCTCGGCGACAAAGCCACTGCGGGCAAAGTCGTACGACGCCGAACGCGAACTTGTGATGTCGCTCAGATACACAACCGTTGCCACAACAAGGTCGAGCAGGCGCACCGAAACCTCGTCGAAGGCCTCGGGCGCATGGAGGAATGTGAGCTTTTTGCCGTACGAGAACGTGCCGCCGCGCACGTAGGCGGCGGTCATGCCGTCGATGTCCTTGACCACGTAGGAGACCGATCCACAACGAATGCGAAGCTCGAGCGCCCAGCTAAAGCGGTCGGCAAACAGTGGATTGTAGTACGGCACCAACGAGGGCTCCAACACCGCCTTGGGGGCATCGGGATCCACACTGCCAGCGAGCTTGCGGCGCATGCTCGCCAGCTCATCCATGCGTGCGTCCGAAAGATCGGAGAGCGCCGCCATGAGGCTGGGACTCGTGGGGACGGGCGCCGGAAAGGGAAAGTTGGGATTGACGGCCGGCGCTTTGAGCGCGGTGCGCGCGGGCTGTTTCGGCTGCGCCGTAAACGTGCGAACCGGCGTGCGCAGCCCCTCGACGGGCTCGGTGCCGCTGGCGTCCAGGTACGCAAGCGCCGTGGCGATGGCGTGCTTGCACATGCCGGGGTAGCGATAGGCAGCGGGGCAATCGCAGTCGTAGTCGATCACCTCGTGCTCGTCCATGTCGAGCGCCACGTGCGTCTTGTACAGGTCGCCGCGCGAGCCGCGCACTGCACCCTCAACCGTCACGTTTTTGGAGAAGCGTGAGCCGCTGTCCTCGATCGACAGCACGGCGCCGTTGAGCATGAGCGAGCGGCCCTTCATAAAGGTGCCGCTCAGCGCCGCCTCTTTCCGGAGCGCCTGCACAAACGTCCCCTGCGCCATCACTTCCTCCAATCTCGCACCGGGTACCTCTCAGCAACGCCGTCCCTAGATCACCGTTACTCTGCCTTGATTACCCACAATGGCCTTGGCCTCGGCCAGCAGCGGAATCGAGCGCGCGTTGACCTTGGCAGGCACCTCGGCGCGCAGCACGCGCCCGTCCACCTGCTCGATAAAGATCTCCACGCGGTCGCCGCCCGGGTTGGCGGTAAGCACCGTGGCAAGACGCGCCATATTGCCCTGGCTAAAGCGGCTGTTGGGCACCATGACCTCAAACACCTTGGGCTTGTTGTTCTCCTCGTTGAGCTCCAGCGGCACGATCTCCTGCGCGATGATCTGGTCGCCGCGGTCCGAGCGCTCGAGCTTGCCCTTAATGCGCACAAACGCATCGGACAGCTGTGCACCGGTCTCGGGATCGACCTCGCCGTATAGATACCCCTCGGCTTCCTTGTAGGTCTTGGGGAACACCACGACCGTGGCCTCGCCTTCCATGTCCTCGAGCTGCACGATGCCCATGGGATCGCCGTTTTTGGTCACGCGCTTGGACACGCTCGAGACCATGCCGGCCCACCACAGCGCCTTGCCCTCGGGAATCTCCTGGTTGATGGTACCGCCCGTGGGGTTTTGCACCTCGTAGCCGGTGTCGATCTGCGAGAACGAGAAGTCGCGCGCTTTGCTAAGTGCATACTCAAACGGGCGCAGCGGGTGGTCCGAGACATAGATGCCCAGAACCTCCTTCTCCTGGCTCAGCTTAAGGTGGCGGTCCCACTCCTGGCCATCCGGATCGGGCACGCTCACCTCAAAGCCCGAGCCCTCAACGTCGCCAAACATATCGAAGAACGACGTCTGGCCGCTCGCACGATCCTTCTGGCGCTTTACCGCGGCGTCGATGATGTTCTCGGGGTTGTTCTTGTCCACAAAGTGCATCATCTGGCGACGCGGATACCCCGTGGAGTCGAAGGCGCCTGCCTTGATGAGCGATTCGATCACACGGCGGTTTGCCTGGCTCGAGTCCACGCGCTCGACAAAGTCGTGCAGTGTCTTAAACGGGCCGCCCGCCTCGCGCTCGGCGATAATCGCCTGCGCCACGCCGGTGCCCACGCCGCGGATGCCGGCCAGACCAAAGCGCACGCCCTCCTTGGTAGCCGTGAACTCGGTACCGGACTCGTTGACATCTGGCGAAAGCACGGGGATGCCGTCGTGACGACATGCCGAGACGTAGTGCACGATCTTGTCGGTCTTACCCGTATAGGACGTCAGAACGGCCGCCATGTACTCGTGCGGATAGTGCGCCTTGAGCCACGCCGTCTGCATAACCAGGATGGCGTAGCCGGCGGAGTGCGACTTGTTGAAGGCGTAGGACGCGAACTCGAGAACATCGTCCCAAATCTTCTGGGCGACCTCGCGCGTGTAGTTGTTCTTGATAGCGCCGTTCATCCAGTGGTCGTAGGTGGTCTCGTCCGAGCCATCCTCCCAGTGGAGCACCGTCGACGTGAGCAGCTTAATCTTTTTCTTAGCCACAGGCTTACGGATACGCGAGTCCGATTCGCCCTTGGAGAAGCCGCACATCTCGACGGAGATAAGCATAACCTGCTCCTGGTAGACCATGGTGCCGTAGGTTTCGCCCAGGATGTCGTCCAGACGGTCGTCGTAGGAGACGGCCGGCTCTTTGCCGTTCATACGGTTGATGTAGGACGAAACCATGCCGGCGCCCAGCGGGCCCGGGCGGTACAGAGCGATCAATGCCACGACGTGCTTATACTCGGTGGGCTTCATGTTCTTGATCGTGGCCGTCATGCCGGCGGACTCGACCTGGAAGACGCCGGCGGTGTGACCGGAGCCCATGAGCTTAAAGATCTCGGGATCGTCAAAGGGAATCTCTTCCTCTTTGATGTCGATGCCGAAGTTCTTCTTGATGTTTGCCTTGGCCTTGGAGATAACCGTCAGCGTGCGCAGGCCCAGGAAGTCCATCTTGAGCAGGCCCATGTCGGCGACGGTATGGCCCTCGTACTGGGTAATCTCGACGCCGCCCTTGGTGTCGAGCTTGGTGGGCACGTGCTCGTTGACGGGGTCGCGGCAGATCAGAACGGCGCACGCGTGCACACCCTCGCCACGGGTGAGACCCTCGATCGAGAGCGCCGTGTCAATGATGCGGCGGGCGTCGTCATCCTTTTTATAGGCCTCGGCAAAGTCGGGGTTAAACAGATCCTCTTTGCCGGGTTGCTTTTCGAGCACCTGCTTGAGCTTGACCTTGGGGTCGCTCGAGACCATCTTGGACAGGCGCTGGCCCATGTAGACCGGATAGTCCAGCACGCGCGCGGCGTCGTTGATGGCCTGCTTGGCCTTAATGGTCGAGTAGGTGATGACGTGGGTGACCTTCTCGGGGCCGTAGAGCTGGCGAACGTGCTCCACGACCTCGAGGCGCCGCTCATCGTCGAAGTCCATATCGATATCGGGCATCTCGGTACGCTGCGGGGACAGGAACCTCTCGAACATCAGGCCGTTCTCGAGCGGGTCGAACGCGGTGATGTTCATGGCGTAGGCGACGATAGCGCCGGCGGCCGAGCCACGGCCGGGGCCGACGCCGATGCCGTTGTCCTTGGCCCATTGCACGTACTCGGCAACGATCAAAAAGTAGGCGGCAAAGCCCTTGTCGCAGATGACCTTGTATTCGTACTCAAAGCGTTCTTTGATGTTGACGCCACCGATCTCGCGCGTGGCCCAGTCGTCGCCGTAGTGCTGGCGCAGGCCCTTCTCGCACTCGCGGCGGAACTGGCTCTCGTGCGTCTCGCCGGGGTCGAGCAACGGGAAGCGCGGCAGGATGATGGAGTCCCAGTCCAGCTCAACGTAGCACTTGTCGGCGATCTCGAGCGTGTTGTCGCAGGCCTCGGGGCAATACGGGAACATCGCCCGCATCTCCTCCTCGGTCTTCATGTAAAACTCCGAGCCGGTCATGCGCATGCGGTTGGGGTCGTCAACCTTGGCGTTCATGCCGATGCACATGATGACGTCCTGCACGGGCGCGTCCTCGCGGCGCAGGTAGTGGAAGTCGTTGGTAGCGATAACCTTGACGCCCACCTGCTTGGCGATGTCGATGAGCGTGCGGTCCATCTGCTCGTCGGCCAGGCCGTTGTCGGTGGTGATGCCGTGTTCCTGGATCTCGATATAGAAGTCGCCGGGCTCGAAGGTATCACGGAAGGTCTCGGCCCACTTGATGGCGCCCTCCATGTCACCGCGGTCGATGTATTTGGGGATGATGCCCGCGATGCAGGCGCTCGTGCAGATCATACCCTTGGCGTGGCGGCGCAGGTTGTCGAGCGTCACGCGCGGCTTGTAGTAAAAGCCCTGCACGGCGGCCTCGGAGACCGTCTGCATTAGGTTGACGTAGCCCTCCTGATCCTTGGCCAGAAGGATCATGTGGTAGAGCTCGGGCTTGTGGTCGCGGGCAAGGGTCTCGTCCGGCGTAAAGTAGACCTCGCAGCCAAAGATGGGCTTGATGACCAGGGGCGGTTTGAGCTCGTCGATGTTGCCCTTCTCGTCCCACATGGCCATGTCTTTGACGTACTGGGCATGCTCGCGCGGGTTTGCCTCGGGGTCGGGCTCCACCAGCTCGTCGCGGCGGTCCTTTTCCAAGAAGGCCTTGTCGTGGCTCCAGGTTTTGTACTCGGGCGTGTTGTGATTGACGGCGTCGCAGGCCAGCGCCAGGTCGGGCACGCCATACATGTAGCCGTGGTCGGTAATGGCCACGGCGGGCATGCCAAGTTCAACGGCACGATTGACCATATCCTGGATACGGGTTGCGCCGTCAAGCATGGAGAAAACAGTGTGATTGTGCAGATGGACGAATGCCATGTGATGAGCTCCGATGCGGGTTCGTGTTCTGACTGAACGATTTTACCGCACGGCGCGGACGGCACCCGAACCTAGCCAAACCAACACGGCTCCTCTTGCAGTTGCGGTGAAATGCGGACCGTTTGGCGGCTTTTTTGCCAAAACAGTCCGTATTCCACCGCAAGTTATCTGAGGGTTAGAGGTTGTAGGTGACTACTTGAGGTTCAGCGGGTTCGACGAAGATGGTTGGATCAGGCTGCTCCACGCGAACGAACTTGACGGTCACGGCCTCAAAGCCCGCCTTGTGCAACACGTCGGCGTAAACGCGCGCCTGCAGGACGTGCTTCTCCTGCAACTGTTCCGGCGTCTCGTCCGGTGTGCCACCCGTCTTGTAGTCGATGACCAGCGCGCGTGACGAATCCGCCGGGTTCGTCGCCAAAGCGTCGATGGCGCCTTCGGCATAGGCGCCGTAGCGAGCGATGTCCTCGTCCTCGCAGCCCAGCGAAAAGAACGGCACCTCGGCGCGAACGCACGGCCAGGCAAGCAGCTCGGCACGGACCGCCGACTTGAGCCAGCGGTCCAGGGCAACGTCGAAGCGTTCGCGCTGCTCCGGCGTCAGGCACCACAGGCGCGCCAGCGCATCGGCACGCTCAGCGGGCAGCGCATCGGCACCCATCTCGATCAGCCACTGGCAGGCGGCATGGAACGCCGAGCCCAGCGCCATGGGGTTGCCGGCGGGCTCAACGGCGGCCACGCCTGCATCCGTCATCTCGGAACCATCCGACTCCGCATCATCGCCAGCCTCGTCCATGGGCACATGCGCCTCGGCGGCTCGGTCCTCGGACTCGGCATGCAGCACCGCGGCAATTGACGAGTAGCTGTACGAATCGCGCGCCGGATACGGGCAGGTGCCCATGCGCACGCCCACCGCCTGGGGATACACGAGCTCAAACGCATCGGGCTCGGGGTCGGCAGGACCGGGAACAGCGGCGTGGGCATCCGCACCGGCACCCTCCGGCTCCGCATCGCCGCGGACAAGCCTGCCCTCGACATCCAGCGAAGCGTTGACCTCAAACGACTGCTCGCCAAACGTAAAGTCCGAAAGCGAGATGAGCTCGTAGTCGCCCGGCTTGGAGTTGTCGAACACCAGGCGGTCGGCATCGAGCTGCGGCATGTCCAGAGCGTCGGTAGGCAGAATACGACGCAGCACGTCATAGGTCAGATCGGTCTCGACGTCGAAGGTCGGCGCCGTCACCTTGCCGCGGCTCACGCCGGCATCCATCGCCAGAATGACCAGCTCTCGCGCACGCGTCATGGCGACATAGAGCAAGCGAGCCCGCTCCTCGAGCGAAAGCTGCAGGTCGTCGTTACGCAGGCGGGCAAATGCCTCGGCGGGAGAGCCCGTCGCACAGACGTCCTCCATGAGCTCTGGCGGCAGCCACAGCGACATGCCCTTGCCCTTAAACGCGTGCTCAAACTGCTTTTTGACGTCATCGCCCTTCACGAACGTGCCGTCCGCGAGTTTAACGCCGTCGAAGCGTGCCGGCAGCGCCACGACCTGCGCTCCGCCCTCGACACGCCCCATCTGAGCCGCACCGGACGATTTGCGCACGCCAAAACACTCGGCAACCGCTACGACCGGATACTCCAGACCCTTGGACGCATGCACCGTCATGATGCGCACCGCGCCGTCGCCCTCCTCGTTGAGCGCGCCCGGGGCCTCCTTGCCCGCCAAGAAGCGGTCGAAGGCGAGCGCGATGGAGCGCGGAGAATTGCCGAGCTCAGCCTCCGCCTCGGCCACGGCGTCGAGCGCCTTGAGCACGTTGGCGGCGATGGCCTTGCCCTCGGGACCACGCTGCGCCAGACGCACAAACCAGCCGGAGGCGTTGACAGTATCGCGCGCGATGGCGGCGAACGAATCGCGCCCCACGCGACGAAGCGCATAGCGCAGCACCTCGCGGGCGCGCGTCAGCAGCGGCAGATTCCGCAGCCCCGGCACATCGCAATCGCTCATGATGCCCACGTCGATGTTGCGGCGCGAGGTCTCCCCCGTCTGGTCGTCCAGCTTGGTCGCCAGCGCCAGGAACTCCTGAGCGCCGAGCGCAAACATCGGCGAGGCCAGCAGCGGCATAAGACCCTGCGCCGTATCGGCCGGGTTAGCAAGCGCGCACACCAGGGCACGCACCGTTTGGACCTCGGCAGCCTGGGCAAAGACCGAGCCGCCCGCGATGACGCAGTCGAGCCCCTGGTCGCGGAAGGCCTGCGCATAGACATCGGCGTTGGTCATGCGGCCCAGCAGCAGGACCATGCTGCCCTGGGGCTGGCCCGCTTTAACGAGTGCTTGGAATCGCTCCGCAATCGCACGAGCTTTCGCCTGCGTTCGCTCCTGCGTACTGCCACCGGCAACGAAGATCGCCTGGCGGCGCGATGCCTTCGCCTTGAGCTTGTCCTCGCGTTCGTCGCTCGGTTCAAGATCCAAGAACCCCTGCATCAAACCACCGGTGTCGCCGTCAAAGACGCGCGCCACATAGCGCAGCACCTCGTCGTGGCTGCGGAAGTTGCGTACAAGCTTGACGAGCTCGCCGGCGGGGGCATCGGATGCGACAGCCGTCTCGGGCGCAGCAGAGGAGCCCACTTTGCGCTCCTGGCGGCGGAAGACCTCGACCTCGGCGCCACGGAAGCGGTAAATCGACTGCTGCGCATCGCCCACGGTACACAGCGCACGCTCACCCGCGCCGGTCAGGTAACGGATCAGGTCGACCTGCATCTGGTCGGTATCCTGGAACTCGTCGATCATGACCATCTTAAAGCGACCTTCATAGGCCGCTCGGATGGCGGGATAATCGCGCAGCGCCTCGTACGCCATGCGCAGCAGGTCGTTGTTATCAAGCGCGGACTGGTCAGCCTTGAGCGCGCGGTATTCCGCCTCCACAGCACGAGCAAGCCCCACCAGCGCATCGAGCGCGGGACCACCGCAGGCCAGCACGATATTGATAAACGCATCGGCAGCCTCGGCCTTGAGTAGCTCCACCTGCTCCTTAGAAAACGCCTTGCTCGCCCGAGGCATGCTGCACGACATCATGAGTCGCGCCGCATCCTCCATGGTTTTGCCGCTCGCCTCAAACGCGTCGATGGCGTCGAGTGCCACCTGTGCCTTTTCGGTCGCGGCCTTGCTCGCACCCAACGCCGCGCGATAGGCGTCGGCAAGCGCCGAGGTGTCAGCCTGGCCGCGCGCCACGCACACATCGTCCATGCCGCCCGGCAGCTGGCTCGATAGCTCCAGCAAGTCGCGCACCAGTCCTCTAATGGTGGTACCGGCGCCAAACGGCCCACCCTCGCCCGCCATGGGATACCAAGCGTAGAGGGCCTTAAGCGAAGCGGCGAGCTCGGGGGCGGCATCGGGCGCCGTCGCGCGGGCCAGCACATGCTCAACAGCCTGGTCCATAAGCTCGTCGGTATCGGTGAGCACCGTGAACTCGGGATCGATGCCCAGCTCCAACGCATGTGCGCGCAGGATACGCGAGCACATGCCGTGAATGGTCGAGATCCACGCATCGTCGACGGTCAGGGCTTCCTCGTCCATGCCCTCGTCGATGAGCGCGCGACGCACGCGGTCGCGAATCTCGGCCGCGGCATCTTTGGTAAAGGTAATGGCGAGCACCTGATCCAGATGCTCGACAAACGGACCGGATTCGGGCGAGAGCGCATAGACGATGCGGCGCGTGAGGGTAAAGGTCTTGCCCGAGCCGGCACCTGCCGAGACAAACAGCGGGCGGTCGAGCGTTTTGACGACTTGCAGTTGTTGCGGCATCAAAGTCGAAAGATCCATGGTCTACACGTCCCTCCTTACAAACGTTCCTTCGTGGTTATACGAGCAGCGCGCATGCGCGGCCTGCGTCGACGCCGGGTCGACGGCGGCAACGTTGCCCGCCTCGAGCTCGCGCAGGCGCTCGGCGATGCCGTCCTCCACGCGATCGAGCAGGGCGTCGAAGTCCATGCTGCCGCCCTCGCCGGGAAAGCCCTTCTTAAGCCCCGGGATGCGGCCGTCACCACGCTCCTCCTCGAGCAGCTCGGCACTCGCGGCGCCTCGCAGCGCCGGTTTGCCGCCCTTGGTCGAAAAATAGAGCGCCGCGCGGGTGTCCAGATCCAGCGCCCGGCGCATAGCCTGCGCATAGATAAGCGTCTGGGTATGGGGCGGCAGCCACCGCGGATCGTCGATGGGCGCCGTGCCTGATTCCTCGTCGCGCACCGTAGGGTCGGCGAGCTTAAACTCCTCAACGCCCGTGCGATGCTTGTAGTCGATTACCACGGCGCGATTCTCGGCGTCCACGTCCACGCGGTCGATGCGCCCGCCAAGCGGCCAGCCGGCATACTCGACCTGGAGCTCGTTGAACGCAAACTCCAGGTAGCGCGGCGCGAAGGGCGCGAGCGCCTCGGCTTCATAGGCAAGCACGCCCTCCAGCTGCGGCAAAATCTCGGCCACTTGGCGCTCCTCCACTGGAGAGAGCGGCACCAGCGGGCCCTCGGTACCGCGCTTGCCGGCGTGCTCGGCCAGGGTCTCGGCAAAGACCTCGTGCAGCAGCTCCTGAGCACGTGGCAGGTTCTCGGGCGTCACGCGCTCCATGCCCTCCTGGGGCAGACGGGCATGCAAGTGCTCCAGCACGTCATGGACAAAGTTGCCCTTCTCCATGTTGCCAAAGCCGGCGTCGATCGACTGGGGTTTGACGCGATACGAGACGAACCAGCACAGCGGGCAGGTCGAATAGGCCTCGATCTGCGAGGCAGACGTCAGGCGCGGCACCAGCGGCGCATCCTCGCCCTCGCCATCGCGACGGCGCAGGACCAGATACGGAATGGCTTCATCGCTCAGATGCTGAGGAGCTTCGCAGGTCACGCGCTCGCGCCTAAGACCTTCGCCTGCCGCGGGATCGAAGTCCCTTACGATATCGTCCTCACCCACGCACTTCGCCTTGTCGGCGCCAACGGCCTTAGCGTCGTCAGCGGCCTTGTCGGCGTCAGCGGCCTTAGCATCGTTAGCGGCCTCGGCATGCGCCCGCAACTCGGTCCACACGGCAGCCGGGTAGCACTCGCGCGCCTGGCGATCGTGCGTCACGCGGGCAAGCGCAACCGGACCGCGCGCGGCCTGCATCGCGCGGCCAAAGCGCACGCGCAACAAGGCGGCAGGCTCAAGCGTCACACCGCTGCGATCTAACTCTGCCGTCAGCGTTGCCAGCGGGCCCTCCTCATGTGAGAGCGGATAACTGTCCAGGTCGACGTCGGCAAACAGCACGGCATCGTAGCTGCCGGGGCGCAGAGCCGCCGCATCGGCAAGCGAAGCAAAGCGAACTTGGGCGCGTGGCGCACGGTCAACCTCGTAGGTCTCGTAATCGTAGGCGGCGCTACGCTTGTCCACCTTGGTTCGAATGTCATCGAGCACGGGCACGATCGCGGCCTGCGACACGTCGAGCGCACGGGCGCCATTCATAAGGATGTCGATGACGTGGCGCAGCAGGGCCACCTCCGCCTGGCGACGGGCCTGACCGTCGAGACCGCCAAGCGCGCGATCGGGCAGTGCCTCGGCAACGGCAAGCATGGCCTTGAGCGCCGTCACGGGCTTGTCACGCCACAGCGCCTGGAACACGTCCGAGACCACGCACGGCACGTTCTTAAACCAGTTCTCGTCGCTCGCCGCCTTGCGCGCGCCCCTCACCTGGCCTTGGACGCTCTGCAGCAGGCTCTTAACGCCCGCGGTAGTCTTGCTGCGCGAGAGACGCATATTCTTATCGAAGGTACGGGCATTGACGGCATCAGCGCCCGAAAGCGGACTGTAAATCCAGTCGGTAAGCTCCGGCGCGGGCCACCACTCAGTCTTAGAAGCTGCCCCTTCGTCGGCGGCCTTCATACGCTCGATCAGGTTGGCGAGCGCCGTGAACTGCCTGCCCGCAATGGATTGAGAAAACGCCGTGAACTCAACTGTCTCGGCAGCGATATGACGAGCCGCCAGACGAGAGGCGAGCTCACCGAACAGCTGGGGTGCCCGGGCAGAAACAACGAGCACGCGTACGGGGTCGGCGGGCGTTGCAGCAGCCTTATCGTCCTTGGACTCCTTGTGCGTTTTCGCCAACTTATCGATGGCGTCCGCATAAGCATGGGCACGGGCATGGGGGCCGGCGACCTCAATAAAGGCAGGCTGAGCGGCGGTCCCGCAAGCGGCATCAGACGCGACGGCGTCCTCCCTCAGCGGCGCGGCCTCGAACAGCACACCGCGGGCATCAAATGCCGCGGCAAGCTCCTCGCGCATCGCCGCCTGCTCGCAGGCAAGCAGTACGACGACCTCTCCCCCATTGTTCGCCACGGCAGACAGCAGCTCGAGCAGGCCGTGCGTAAACGACGTGATACCGCGCACGCATACGGCGCGGGTGCACGCCGGCAGGTTATCGGCCAGGGCATCGGCCATAATGTCAGCCGCCTCGCAGGGCTCGACCATATCTCGACGGTCCAAACCGCGCGCATAGGCGCACAAAAGTTCAAACACGCGAGCCTCGGCGTCGCTTTTGGGCTTGGGCTTGCAAACGTTGTCGCAGCAACGCTCGGTGCCTGTCCCTGCCACACCCGGCAGCACATCGCGAGCCATACGCGCGAGCATACGCACCGTGCCCTGGCTGCGCGAAAGCGGCTGCAGGTCGGCGTCGTCGAGGCGCGATACCATGTCCGAAAACAGCATCTGGCGCTGCAGGTTGTCGACGAAACCGCGCCCGTCGCCCAAAAGCTCCCAAAGCGAGCGAAGCCACGATGTAGGCGTCTTGTAGTCAATACCCAGCGAAACGCCGGCTTCCGCCGCATCATGACGGCACAGGTCGAGCTCAGCAAACGTTGGCGCCAGCAGCACGGCACGCCCGTGGCGGGCAATAAGGTCGGCAAGCAGCGCCGCCTCGGCATCGCTCAAATCCGCGCCGGCGTTGGTGGTATAGATTCGAACAGGCATGGTCCTCCACTCAAACCGTTCGCAATATTCAATGTTTCCATCCTACCCGCCCGCGCGGACAGATTTGCCCCACGCCAACAGATTTGACCCCTTGGAGACGGAGGAAAATGGATCACCGAGGAGGTCAGTCTAACCCAGCAATCCGTTTTCCTCCGTCCCCAAAGGATCAAAAAACCGCCCCCGAAGGGACGGTTCTGCGCAATTCGTTTGTTGCCGCTGGCCTACTCGCCATCCTCCAGTTTGATGAGGATCTTGCGATAGCCGCCGTACTCGCCGTTGAGTGCCTTTGAAACGCGGCTCACCGTAGTGGACGAAGCGCCGGTGCGGGCCTGAACCTCAACATAAGGCTCGCCCTCATCCAGATAACGCGCAACCTGCAGACGTTGCGAAAGATCGCAGATCTCGCGCGGCGTGCAGATATCGGTCAAAAACGCTTGGATATCCTTCTCGTCATCCAAAAGACTAAATGCGTGGACCAGCTGCTTGACATCAGGCTTGTCAAACATGTTCTCGATATTCATCGATCACCGCCAAACCCGCCAAAAGGCATCGAAGTTGATACTGACATCGGGCATCGTTCGCCCGTTCTATGCAATAGGGCAACGCCTGTGGCTTTTGCCCGTAGCAGTTTAGCACACCACCAAACTAAAGCGACAAAACTCTCTGCCAGCGGCGCGTTTTCTAGGACGAACGCCGTTTTGAAACCGAATGCGCACGTAAGCTCCACGAATATCTGAGACAATGGGCGCCCAAACAGAGCCGTGCCCGCGCATCTATCCGAGTTGCAAAGGCATGTGCCCCTCACGCTCCCTCACCACGCCATGCGCAAGAAAGGATTCACACCATGCGCTTTATGCTTAACTGGCTCTTTACCTCGATCGCCATCGCGATTGCCACGTTCCTCGTTCCCGGCATCCAGCCCTTCGGTTTTGCCGAGGCTTGGGTCTGTTTCGCCTTCGTGGGACTGTTCCTGAACATCGTCGATTCGCTCGTCAAGCCGTTCCTGACGGTCATCTCGCTGCCGCTCACGATCATTACGCTGGGTATTTTTCAGCTCGTAGTCAACAGCTTTATGCTCGAGCTGGCCAGCTACCTGTCGGTCAATCTGCTGGGCGCGGGCATCTCCATCGCCAGCTTTGGATCGGCCTTTATGGGCAGCATCCTGGTGTCCATCATGCGCAGCATCCTCGACAGCATCGCCGAGGGCTAAAACGGCCATTCCGGCCGCGCTCGTCTCAACAGCCCAAAACGAAGGCCGCCCATCGCAAAAAAATGGGCGGCCTTCTTATTTGCCAAGTCTCAAAGGGCGAGAGAATCTGCCATTTCCACCCTGTCCCCACATGGCAGGCGTGGGTTAGATGACGTAGTCGTAGCCCTCGTTGGGGGCGACGAGCGCATCGAGCGTCACGCCGTCGAGGTAGTCGTTGATGAGCTTGTCCAGATTCTTCCACACGTCGAGCGTGGGGCACTCATCAGATCGCGAGCAACCCTTGCAGTCGCCATCCAGACAGGCGACCGGCGCCAGGCTGCCCTCGGTCAGGCGCAAGATCTCGCCCACCGTGTACTGCTCGGGCGGGCGTGTGAGCACATAGCCGCCGCCCTTGCCGCGCATGCCCGAGAGCATATTGGCGCGCACGAGCGTCGCCAGAATATTCTCGAGGTACTTCTCCGAAATACCCTGACGTGCCGCAATCTCTTTAAGCGGGATGCGACCGGCCGCTTGGTGCTCGGCCAGATCGACCATAACGCGCAGGGCATATCTGCCCTTAGTAGAAACCAACATATATAGTGCTGCCTTTCGGTCTTTTAGTTCGTTGAAATTCTAGCCGAAAAACTGGCTTTGAAAATACCCGTTCCGGTCAAGATGGTTAATCAACTTGCAATAAACTCCTATTTCCTATTGCATTACTAGGCTTTAGTGTCTACTATGCTTGCCAACAGCTAAACGAACAACCTATAAGGTTTATGGGTTTGGCTGCTAGACACGCCGTAAAACCATACGGCAACCAGCAACTTGAACACTTTGGAGGTTCACCATGAGCAAGGTTTACACGTCCATCGATCAGCTTATCGGCCACACCCCGCTTCTGGAGCTCACCCACTTTGAGGCCGACGAGGACCTCAAGGCTCGCGTGCTCGTCAAACTGGAATACTTCAACCCCGCCGGATCCGTTAAAGACCGCGTCGCCAAGAACATGATTGACGAGGCCGAGAAGGCCGGCAAGCTCGTGCGCGGCGGCGACTACACCATCATCGAGCCCACGAGCGGCAACACCGGCGTCGGCATCGCCTCGGTGGCGGCCGCCCGCGGCTACAAGGTGATCATCACCATGCCCGAGACCATGTCCGTCGAGCGCCGCAAGCTGATGCAAGCATACGGTGCGCAGCTCGTGCTCACCGACGGTTCCAAGGGCATGAAGGGCGCTATCGCCAAGGCCGAGGAGCTGCAGAAGGAGACTCCCAACAGCATCATCGCCGGCCAGTTTGTGAACCCCGCCAACCCGGCCATTCACAAGGCCACGACCGGCCCCGAGATCTGGGACGACACCGACGGCCAGGTCGACATTTTCGTCGCCGGCGTTGGCACCGGCGGTACCGTGACCGGCGTGGGCGAATTCCTCAAGGAGCAGAACCCCGAGATTCAGGTCGTCGCCGTTGAGCCCGCCACCTCACCGGTGCTCTCTAAGGGCCAGGCCGGCCCGCACAAGATCCAGGGCATCGGTGCCGGCTTTGTGCCCGACGTCCTCGACACCCAGGTCTACGACGAGATCATCCCCGTCGAGAACGACGACGCCTTTGCCACCGGCCGCGCCGTGGGCCACAAGGAGGGCGTGCTCGTGGGCATTTCGTCCGGTGCCGCCGTGTGGGCCGCACTGCAACTGGCCAAGCGCCCCGAGAACGAGGGCAAGACCATCGTGGCCCTGCTTGCCGACACGGGCGAGCGCTACCTGTCCACGGCACTGTTCCAGGACTAGAGCTTCTCGTTCTTAGAACGAGTCCAAGGCACGCCGGTCTCCCCTCTCTTCTGGCAGCCTGGACTCATCCCAACAGGGTGTCCCACATGACGCCCGAACTTGCTACAATGTCTGCGGCGCGGAACCAGCCTCCCGCGCCGCTTTTCTTTTTTGGCCACATGCCACCAAGGAGAACCTCCCCATGCACAACAAGCGCGTGCTCGTCGCCATGAGCGGCGGCGTCGATTCCAGCGTGACCGCGTACCTGCTCAAAAGCCAGGGCTACGAATGCGTCGGCGCCACCATGCGACTCACCTGCCCCGCGCCCGACCCCGCCACGGGTATGAGCAAAGTCGACCGCGACATCGCCGACGCGAAGGCCGTTGCCGAGCGCATCGGGATCCCCCACCACGTGCTCGACTTGCAGCAGACGTTCGACCACAGCGTTATCGAGCGCTTTGTGAGCGCCTACCGGGAGGGGCTGACGCCCAATCCGTGCATTATCTGCAACCGCCACATTAAGTTTGGCGCGCTGCTCGATGCGGCGCTGGACATGGGCTGCGACTACATTGCAACGGGACATTACGCCAAAACAAGCCAGGCGGCAGATGGCACCTGGCAGCTACATCGCGGCGAAGATCCCAAAAAGGACCAAAGCTACTTTTTGTATTCGCTTACGCAGGAGCGCCTGGCGCACACGATCTTTCCGCTGGCAGGCCTAGACAAAGAGCGCGATGTGCGCCGCATTGCCGCCGAGCAGGGCTTTACCAACGCTCAGAAGGCCGAAAGCGAGGACATCTGCTTTATTCCAGACGGTGACTACGCGGGCTATATCGAGCGCCGCTGCGGACATCCCGCTGCACCGGGCGACATTGTGTGGCGCGACGGCAGCGTGGTCGGGCGCCACAACGGCGCGCTGCGCTACACCATCGGCCAGCGCAAGGGCCTGGGCGTCGCGATGGCGCATCCCGTGTATGTGACGGGCGTCGACGCCGCCAACAACACCGTGTATTTGGGCGAGGCCGAGGACCTGGCGGCCACAGCGCTCACGGCAAACGACTGGATCTGGAGCGCTCCGGCAGAGCGCATGGAGGCGGAACTCGACGCCGGCGGCATTCGCGTAGGTGCCAAGTACCGCTACCGTCAGAAAGACCAGGCAGCGACCCTTACGCGTGATGAAGACGGGCAAATGCTGCTAACTTTTGACGAGCCGCAACGAGCCATCGCCCCCGGCCAGGCAGTCGTTATCTACCGCGGCGACGTCGTCTTGGGCGGCGGCACCGTGACCGGCGCCATCAAGTAGCCCCATCCCCTTCATAAGTTGCGGTGAAATAGGGACTGTTTAAGCGTTTAAAACCGCCAAACAGTCCCTATTTCACCGCAACTTAGAGAGGACGGCCTCGGTCGGTACTGCTGTGTCAGCCGAGGCCGCTGCTCCCCTAGCGCTGAACGTAGGCGCGAACCAGCTCATAGGTATTGCGCACGCCGTCGATGTGGCTGCGCTCGTAGTTGTGGCTCGCGTACACGCCGGGGCCAATCAGACCATGGCGAATGTCGTAGCCGGCCGAGAGCGTGGCCTCGACGTCGGATCCGTAATGCGGGTACACATCGATGGCGTAATCGAGCTCCAGCTCGCGCGCGATGTTGGACAGCGTGGTTACCAGGTCGTAGTTGTACGGACCGCCCGAATCCTTGGCGCAAATCGAAACCATGCGCTCGGTGCAGCCCAGGTCGTCACCCACGCAGCCCATGTCCACGCTGATCATCTCGCGTGTGTCGGCCGGCACAAAGGCACCGCCGTGGCCGACCTCCTCGTACACCGTAAAGAGCAACGAAACCTTGCGCGAAAGCGTCACCTCGCCTTCGGCGACGGCGCGGGCCAAACCCAGCAGAATCGACGCGGACAGCTTGTCGTCAAGGAAGCGACTCTTGATGTAGCCGCTCTCCGTCACCGTGGTGCGCGGATCCATAGCGATGATGTCGCCGGTTTGAATACCCAGCTCGAGCACATCGTCCTTGCTGTCAACGTTCTCGTCGAGCAGGATTTCCATGTTCTTCTCGATGGTCTTGACCGGCTCATCGGCCACGTGCGCCGAAGGCTCGGTATTGAGGACCACGCCCGTGTAGACATTGCCGTCGCGCGTATAAACGGTGCAGTTCTCGCCATCGGCCGTAGACCACTGATGCCCGCCGAGGGTCGTGGGGCGCAGGCGACCATTGTCCTTAATGGAGCGCACCATGGCGCCCAGGGTATCGACATGGCTCGCCAACACGAGCGGCTCACCCTCACCACCAAGCTCAACGAGCACATTGCCCTTATTGGAGCGCTCGGGCCCAAAGCCCATATCGCGCAACGTCTCCATCAGATAATCAGTCGCCGCACGGGTATAGCCCGTAGGCGAAGCGATAGAAGTCAGCGTCTTAAGCTGTCCTGCGATATAGGAGAGCGTCTCCTCTAGAGAAGCATCAATATTAGAAGTCATATGCATCCTTCCAAGTAAAACTAAGACCGAGTCCCGATTTTAACCGTTCTGCACGTGCAATGCCCCAGGAGCCGAGCCGACTCCAGACGTCCCCGCACCGGTTTTGTGCACGTGCACGGTTTACAATCCCAATCTTGCATAAATCCTATCGGTATCTGCATAGAAATGAGGCATCTTTTTGCTTCGTCTCAGGGTGCCCCACCTTGGGCCGTGCAAAAAACGGAGTATTCAGCACCGTGGGCCCCAACAGCCCCATCGCGAACGACAAAACGACGCGGTTACAGCAGTGTTGCAGGTCGTCGCAAAGCAAAAACTCAGTAACAACCCCCTCCGCTCATCGATAGCCCGCCCACAATGGCTGTCGATGGGCGCCTGCGGGCCACTACGGGCCATTCAAAACGTTATGCATTTTTAAGAGCTTGCTGAATACTCCCAAAAATGCACGCTGGGAAGTGCACCACCTATCCGCAGCGGGCAGTATGCCTTGATTTTGCCCGTCTCGGGGCATCGACGCAGCACAAAAAGCCCCGCCGTGCGTAGCACGGCGGGGCCAGCGGCAAGTCAAAAGTCCATACGCCTACAGGCGAAAGAACACCAAACTAGGCTAGGCAGCCGGGCAGATCTTCTTGAAGAGCTCGATGACGTCTTCGAGCGTCGCCTCGCGCGGGTTGCCCGGGAAGCAGGCGTCGGCCATGGCGTCCTTGGCCAGGACCTCGATCTCGTCAGCCTTCATGGCCTCGCAGACGTGCGGGATGTTCACGTCGGCGGAGAGCTGCTTAACGGCGGCGATAGCGGCATCGGCAGCCTCGTCGGTGCTCATGCCCGTGGTGTCAACACCCATGGCGACGGCAACCTTGGCCAGGCGCTCGGCGCAAACCGGCTTGTTGAACTCCATGGCAATCGGCAGCAGCATAGCGCAGGCGACGCCGTGCGGGGTGTCGTAGTGAGCGGACAGGGTGTGAGCCATGGCGTGGTCGATGCCCAGGCCAACATTGGAGAAGCCCATGCCGGCGACATACTGGCCAAGAGCCATGCCCTCGCGGCCGGAGCCGGGCTGACCGGACTTGGCCTCGGCGACGGAGTCGCGCAGGTTCTCGCTGATCAGCTTAATAGCCTCAAAGTGGAACATGTCGGAGAGCTCCCAAGCGCCCTTGGTGGTGTAGCCCTCGATGGCGTGGGTCAGAGCGTCCATGCCAGTGGAAGCGGTCAGGCCGGCGGGCATGGAAGCCATCATGTCGGGATCGACGACGGCGACCTCGGGGGCGTCGTTGGTGTCGACGCACACGAACTTGCGGACCTTCTCGGGGTCGGTGATGACGTAGTTGATGGTCACCTCAGCAGCGGTACCGGCGGTCGTCGGCACGGCGATGGTGAACACGGCGTGGTTCTTAGTCGGAGCAACGCCCTCGAGGCTACGGACATCGGCGAACTCGGGGTTGTTGATGATGATGCCGATGGCCTTAGCGGTGTCCATGGAGGAGCCGCCACCGATGGTCACGATAGCGTCAGCTTCGGCGGCCTTGAAGGCCTCGACGCCGTCCTTGACGTTCTGGATCGTGGGGTTGGGCTTAATCTCGGAGTAGAGGCTCCAAGCGATGCCGGCGGCGTCGAGCTCGTCGGTCACCTTAGCGGTAACGCCAAACTTGACCAGGTCGGGGTCGGAGCAGACGAAGATCTTCTTGTAGCCGCGACGCTGGAGCTCGCCGGGAATCTCCTTGATGGCGCCGGAACCATGATAAGAGATGGTATTGAGAACGAAACGATTAGCCATTGATAGCCTCCCATCGTGTGCGGGGCACCCATTACGCCCCACGCTACGAGTCCCATCCTAACGCTTTTGAAACAAAAAACACGTGAGAACGTCAAATTAGTTAAAGCGTTTCAACATGATAACGGAGTCCTAGACCTTCCCTCCCGACAGCAGCGAAGGCTAGATTATAGAAGCAATCGCCCAAAGGATACGACCACTCAGTCTATAAATTGTTTCTGTTTTAGCAATATATGTTTGACAATACGTTTATATAAATAGTTACCTTATAGTAAACATCTTAGTTCACTAAAATAACATTAGTGAAATGAAAGAGGCGGTAGAGATGTTAGTTCTACCCATAAAGACCCTATTGGGCCACTACATTTATGATGCCAATCGAAACGAGATACTTGCAGTAAGCAAAGATCTCTTCAATTACATCTCAGAAGTCCAAGCAGGCGAAGTTTGCCCCGACTCCTATAAATCAGACCAAGAATTCCAGTTACTACAATCATGTGGCTACTGCTGCGATTCGCCATTGCAGGATGTCGCTTATCCATCAATTGACCTTTTGAAAGTTAAGCTGGAAAGAAATTTACGGATGATAACCCTTCAGCTGACTCAATCTTGCAACTTCCGATGTGATTACTGTATCTATTCCGAAAACTCCTTATACAACAGAACCCACAGTCATAACTCTATGTCTGTTACGACGGCCAAACATGCAATCGAATTCTTTAAGATGCACTCGATTGACAACCCAAACCCGGTCGTAGCATTTTATGGAGGAGAACCTCTCCTTCGATTTAGTGAAATTAAGCTAATTACTCAATATGCAGAACAGGTATTTGAAGGAAAACACATCTCATTTCGAATTACAACCAATTGCTCTCTTTTATCTGAAGATATGGTTAAATTCTTCTTCGATTCTGGGCATGAATTCTATTTGCTAATCAGTCTTGACGGGCCGCAGCAAATCCATGATAAGTCTAGGCATTACGCTAATGGTGAGTCCTCATACCAAGCAGTTATAGACAATGTTCATATGATTTTAGACAACCATCCTGAACGCAACAAATATATTCATTTTAATGCCGTAGTCGACACGAACAACATCTATAAAACAGTCTCTTCCTTTATAAATGATAAGGATATCGAGGCTTGCGATGTTCAATTCAACTACTTGGAACGCAACGGACGTATCGCCCCCTACAATGACAAGTTCTCAAGTCAACTGAATTACGCCTTATTTAAAGCAAGAATTATGGACGAGCGCAAGATCGAAAAAGGAAACTGCAGCGATAGGCTCGCTTCATATACGCTTGCAAGCATCAACCAAAACATTAAGCGATTTGCACCTTCGAACATCCCAACAAAAGCTATACCCGGTGGTCCATGCGAGCCAGGAGTTACGCGTCTATTTGTGACAACAGCAGGAGCGCTTCTTCCTTGCGAAAGGGTCAGCGAAACAACCGAGGACATGTATATCGGTACATTGGATTCAGGATTTGATTTAGGTCAAATTGAAAAGATGATCAATGTTTCAAAGCTGACCAGCGATTCATGTAAAAAATGTTGGGCATTTCAGCTGTGCACTCAATGCATTAAAAGCGCAGATTGCAAAGGAGTAATTAGCCCTGATTACAAACGAACAGCATGCGACAACTCAAAACGAATTGCCTTTGATCGACTTAATCAGAAAATACTTCGCTTTGAGCTTCATAGACACGAAGTGTCCATTACAACGGCTCTTAAAAGGAACAAGCGATAATAATCATGAAGACAATTGGACTTATATCTTTCACGAGAGCTGACTATCCTCTTCTAATTGGATTGCTAGGAGTTGGCTACAATATTCGGGTATCAACACCATGCGGCATTCTACCGGACGGCGTAGATGTTGCCAACCTTGTTAATTGCAAAGAAATTGGCATAAGAAATCGAATTAACTATGTAACGACAATCGATGAATCAGACCTGGTTGTCGTTTTATCGACGAAAGAAAGCGCCACAGGACTCATAGAATTTAGTAAACACGCTGAAACCTATGCACATTCTGTAAATAAGAAGGTTGTCAGTCAACTCGCCACTGAACAAATTGAGTCTAGCAAAAGCGACATGCAGGAATTAGCCCTGATACCAAAAATTGTTGTCGGGAATCTATATACACCCGCCGATTCAACAATTACGTTTAGTAGCATCGTTAGCGAGATGAGAAAGCACCGTCCCAATCTATGCGCTTTGAGCTTCAATCCTTTAAATGAAATCTGGGGCTGCAACACCCTTAGTTTTGATGGTGGCCAATCCGCCGTCATCAAAATGAATGAGCAGATCAACATCATCATTGAGAATGATAAATCCGACCTAGCTCTATTAGAAACGCCCAATGTGCTTATGAAATACGACGACCACATTTACGGAGATTACGGATTAGGATCGATTGCTGCATGTCGAGCTTTCTGCCCTGACTTGGCCATTATCAATATCCCATACACGATAGCCGACTACGACATAATGCTTGGGCTCATGCCCATAATTGAAACGCTAACGCAAGCAGAGAAAGTTCAATTTGAAATTACAAACGAAGTACTTGACGCCACTGAAGGGTTGGAGACGCATAGGTTTCAAATAAGCTATTCATCTAGCGATAAAGCAATTCAAGCAGCAAGAGAACTTCGACTAAGAGGAATGCCCTGTTTCTCAGCCAGCTTAGATCCAGAAGAATCATTACTATGCTGCAAAACAATCGAGAACGAGTTGTTTGATTTCGATATTGGGGTGCTGAAATGACAGCATATCGTAAAGATGAAACCATCTACGCAGAAATCGAAAAAGCGATAAGCAATATTAGAGATTTGGATTTGACTCAATTTGACCAAAATCTAAGAAATCAGCAATTGACCGACCCGCCATTCAACTTGTCCTCATCAGATTTAGTTCGACTGCTTATTTATCTTGAAAGCAGGTTTTCTGTTTACGTTGAGTACTCGTCGATTGAAAACCTAGGGTTCAACAGTGTTGAGGAGGTGAAGAAGGTAATAGAACAGTCAGAAACAATCGAACAATGGGAGGCAGATCATGAGAAGTATTCGTCCATTTAACATGCATGCAGTAAATAGCGTCATTCATTTTGTTAGAAATTGCCCATGCGGTTATTGCAGCTGCATGTACTGCAACATACTGCGCAATTCTCCGCACGAAGCAGAAGTCGGTTCCAATTCGATCGAGGCGATGACGCGTGGTGGCTACTGGTCCTAAATCGAGCAAGACGGCTACAAACGAATATCGAATCTCAATTGAAGGTAACCCTTATCCGCATGCTCTAGCTCTCATCAACCCAGCCGGAGACAACCTCAATATCAAAAGACATGGGTTCACGGGTCCACTAGGACAGCTATTGAGTCTAAAATATACCGTTTATGACGATGCAAATGAAAAACTCTTTACTGTCGTCGACGGTGGTTTTAGTAACATGCCCAGGGTTGCGCTCATCATCGAACACAAGGAAGTTGCGGTGTTCGATTATGGCCTAAACAGACTTGAGATGAAGTGCGTAACGAACATACCGAATTACACAATAAAAGGTAACTTCCTATTTGGAGATTACGACATATTCAGCCAACGGGAAGTGAAGCTATCTTCAGTTATCGTCCTTCAATGTGATAAACAATCGTGCTTTAGCATACAGGTTTTGGATAAAGCCGAATTGGCCGCCGCAATTGGAATACCCACAGCCATTGCCCTTCTGAGGGCTCGGATTGAAGAGCATCTCGAATAAATCGCAAAAAGCAGTTCGTAGCAACGTTCAGGAGCTAGATAGTTTTTTCTGGCTCCTGAAACTGTATTACATAGTCTGCAAATTGTTCGAAACCATGTCCATGATCCGCAATGATGACGATTCGCTCTTTCATCTCCTGCGCAACCACCATCTTCAAAAAGGATATCGAAGCATTATCTAAATTGTTGCAAGGCTCATCCAAAATAATAATAGAATAACTGCTCAGAAAGGCCCTACAAAGTAATAGAGAAGCCAGTTCTCCGCCAGACAAATTGTGTCCCCTAGCTCCAATGATGGGATTTACTTCAAATAATTTATCGAGGCTAAAACCCTTCAAAAGATAGATGAGTTTTTCAGAGTCAATATCTACAAGACCATAGTAAAGAGCCTTCCTGAAAGTTCCCCCCATTATCAAATGTCTTTGCGGCATAGTTGCGCAGGGTAGCTGGATTAAAGTCGAACCATCGAAAATGACAGTAGACTCATTAACACACAGTCTGCCAGCAACTGGCGACAATAATCCGTTCAATACTTCCAGAAATGAAGATTTACCACATGCATTAGGGCCGCTTACTAAAACCAGACAAGGTGCCTGTATCGTGCAATCTGGAATTGTTATCCTCTCATTAGTTTCGTTCGACGAAAACGAGAGAATGATTCCTTTCCAACTAATTCGATCAGCGTGATCGAAACATATCAAATTAGGTTTTTCAGCTTCCAAAAGACGACGTAATTCCAAGACACGGTGCAACGATCTAAACGACGGCTGAAGCTGAGCCCAACAATTCAGAACAAGAGGAAAAGGAGAATAGCATAGAAGTACAAGTTGATAGCTCTGCACCGCAATCCCGACCGTCAGTCCGCGCTTTGACACAAGGAAAATAAGCAGCAGAACTGAAAGCAAGCCAGTAATGATGTTGCCAGCGTCAACTATTTCAGTTGCCAATCTCGCAAAGACACTCTCCTCAACTCGAGAGTTCCTGCAGGCTTTAAGCATCTTTTTATAGCGAAGTAATTCCAAGTTAATTGAACGAGAAATACGAATGTAAAGTCGACAATTTATTAGTTGGGCTAAATAAGCAGAACCCCTCGCCTGGGCCTCCAATGCCTTTTCGCTCTTAGTCGATAGCTTACTAAGAGCGAACGGATATAGAAGCGAAATAAACAATGCCGAAACACAAACAGGAATCAAAAGCAACAAAGAGATATTAGATAGTGCCACAAACGACACCAAACCCGTCACTAGGCACGGAAGAAACGCAGTTGAAAATATTCCAATCATCGGCTGTAGGTTCCCAGCCTCTTCAATGCGCGATAACAGGTAGTCACTGTCTTTTGCTAAAACTAAGGGCCGCTCTAAAGCATGGCGGGCAAGCAATCTATAGAAGCAGTTAGTGCCATCGGAAGCCAATTGCTCCGCATATTTTGATCTGAACAGGTTGTCACCAGCTCAACTGAGAGCAATACTAGCAGGCCTAACCCAATGCATAAAACGTTACGATAATTAGAGCGAAGCAGGCCATAGTCTATTATCAACGATTCAGCTTTAACAACAGACAGCTCCACCAGGGCAGATAAAATGCAGAGCGCCATCAACTTGATTACTGTCGTCTTATTTTGAATAAAAAGCTCTGGCATATGTCCATCCCCTCAACTAATAATTATAGCTAGAAAGATGACATTTTTATTCTATAGCCTTAAGCAGCACGCTTTGCTGACGTCAAATCTTGTCATTACAAACATGCACCTTAGGCTTAAGACTCAAAAAAGGGGCGGCTGAGATGGCCGTCCCCTCCCCATTATCGATCTATCTGGCAAAGGGACAGCCCCTTTGCCGCATTCGGTTACTTTCGGCAGCCCTCTTTCCAAGCCTCGGCCGCAACCTTCCAGCGTAAGCGCAAGTCGCGCTCGCGGTCGATGAACATGATGGCAAACGCGACAAACAGCAGCAAGCTCGCCACGACGATGGCATGCAGGCCCATGCGCTCAATACACCAGTTGCCCAACACGGCGCCAAACACAAAGGTAAAGATCACGCCAAAGTACAGCAGGCCGTTTTCCAAAAAGCCGCGCCTGTGGGTGATGATGTAATCGTCCACGTTTTGCAGCGCGTTGCGCAAGTTGCCGATGCACATGGTCGTAGCGATGCCGTGACCGTGGATCTTGCGGAAGCTCTCGACCTGCATGCCGCAGGCAAACGAGGTGAGGCAGTTGGCGAGCAGGTTGAAATTGCCGCCCGGGATAAAGCTCACGCCCAGCAAGATGACGGCTTCAAAGAACACCGTCACCTGACGCCAGTGGATCACGCTGCCAAACCGCTCATGTACCAGATCGGCAAGCATAATACCCACGGCAAACGACACCACAGGGAAGAAGTAGCGCCCCGCAAGTGTCCAGTTGCCCTCCGAGATGCTCACGCCCACGAGCAGGATGTTGCCCGTCTGTGCGTTGGCGAAAACATGGTCGCGCCCAATGTACGAATACACGTCCATAAAGCCACCGGCGAGCGCCAAGATGATGCCCAGCTCAATAGACTCCGATATCTGTTTGGCACGCTGCATCGTCGTGCATCCTCCTTGTTGACGACTCTCTCGTGCGTTGGCGGAAACATAGCCGCCGTTCATACTGTAACCCATTGACAACATGGCGTGCGCGCGAGACGGCTTCCCCAGCGCGCAGATACACAGTCTGGAAACAAACGGCGGGCTCGGCGCCGACGCCCGACGCCTCGTGTACTCCACCAGTCTTTTTAGCCCCGTCCCAAAAAGACTGGTTACAATTACGTGCAGCATACAAACACCGGGAGGGATCGTGGCAAAAAAGCCTCAGCACGCTCAGAACAACCAGCGCAGTCAGCAGGGCAAACAGGGCCAGCAGCAAAAGCGTGGCGGCAAGGCCCAGGGTGGCCACGCCACTCATACCCCGGCAGCACCCGCCCGTCCCTGGCGCCCGGGCCGCGATAAGTTCCTCCCCGTCGGCCGCGCCGACATGGATGCGCGCGGCTGGGACCAGTGCGACTTCGTCTACATCTGCGGCGACGCCTACGTGGACCACCCCAGCTTTGGCATGGCCATCATCAGCCGCATACTCGACGCGCACGGCTACAAAGTGGGCATCATCTGTCAGCCCGACTGGACCGACCCCGCCAGCATCACGGTGCTCGGCGAGCCGCGCCTGGGCTTTTTGGTCAGCGCCGGCAACATGGACTCCATGGTCAACCACTATTCGGTGACCAAGCACCGCCGCCACACCGACGCCTATACCCCCGGTGGCGAGGAGGGTCACCGCCCCAATCGTGCCGTCACGGTCTACGGCAACCTCATCCGCCAGACGTTCAAGGACGCCCCCATCATTATCGGTGGCATCGAGGCGAGCCTGCGTCGCCTGGCCCACTACGACTACTGGCAGGACAAACTCAAGCGCTCGGTGTTGCTCGACTCGGGCGCCGACATCCTCATCTACGGCATGGGCGAGCACGCGATCGTCGAGATCGCCGACGCGCTCGACGCGGGACTGCCCGTCGACCAGATCACCTATATCAACGGCACCGTTTACCGCACGGGCTCGCTCGACGAGGTCTACGACTACGACCTGCTGCCCAGCTGGGACGACCTTGCCGCCGACAAGCTCAACTACGCGCGCAGCTTTAACGTGCAGCAGCAGAATATGGACCCCATCACCGGACATCGCCTGGTAGAGCCTTACCCCAACAGCGTCTATGTGGTGCAGAACCCGCCGTCGGCGACGCTCACCACCGATGAGATGGACGAGGTGGCCGAGCTCCCCTACGCACGCGATTGGCATCCCGACTACGACGCGGCGGGCGGCGTGCCGGCCTTTGCCGAGATCAAGTTTTCCATTAGCTCCAACCGCGGGTGCTTTGGTGAGTGCTCGTTTTGCGCGCTCACCTTCCACCAGGGCCGCGTGCTGCAGATGCGCAGCCACGACTCGATCATGCGCGAGGCCGAGCTGCTCACGCGCGACCCGGAGTTTAAGGGCTATATCAACGATGTGGGCGGACCGACGGCAAACTTTAGCCGCCCTGCCTGCGACAAACAGCTCAAGCACGGCGTGTGCAAGAACAAGCGCTGCCTGTGGCCGAGTGTGTGCAAGAACATGGTGGTCGACGAGAGCGGCTACACACAGCTGCTGCGCGACCTGCGTCAGCTGCCGGGCGTCAAAAAGGTCTTCGTGCGCAGCGGCATCCGCTTTGACTACACCATGGCCGACGCCTCGGACGAGTTTTTGCGCGAGCTGCTGGAGCACCATGTCTCGGGCCAGCTGCGCGTAGCGCCCGAGCACGTGAGCGACGCGGTGCTGTCCGTGATGGGCAAGCCGAGCCGCGCCGTCTACGACGCGTTCTGCCGAAAATTTGAGCGTTTGAACCGCGAGTACGGACTCAAGCAGTACGTGGTGCCGTATCTGATCTCGAGCCACCCCGGCTCGACCATGAAGGAAGCTGTGGACCTTGCCGAGGCCGTGCGCGACATGGGCTATATGCCCGAGCAGGTGCAAGACTTCTACCCCACCCCGTCCACCATGTCGACGTGCATGTACTACACCGGCGTGGATCCGCGCACCATGGAGCCGATCTATGTGGCGCGCGACCCGCACGAAAAGGCCATGCAGCGCGCGCTCATCCAGTATCGCAAGCCCGAGAACTACAAGCTCGTGCGTGAGGCGTTGGAAAAAGCCGGCCGCCGCGATCTGATTGGCTACACCAAGCATTGCCTGATTCGTCCCGTACCCCCGCGCCCGGGCGAGACATCGGCCAGCGGTGGGCATGGCACCGGCAAGAAGGGCGGCAAACCGCATGGCGGCGGCGCCGGCAAGGGGCCCAAAGGCAGCAAGGGCCACGGCGGCATGTCGCGCGCACAGAACACTGCCGGTCGCAATCGCGCGGCCCAGGGACGGCAGGGCGCCAACGGCGGCGGGCGTCGCAACTAGGGCAGCGGTGCGCTCGCTGCGTCCATCCCACACGCATGGCGCAGCGAGCGCATTGCCTCAACGAGGATGATGCCGGCGATAGCGACCGTAATTGCCACGTCGAACGGCGTGTTCACAAACCAGAGCAACGTCATGAGATACGACCCGGCATTAAAGGCAAAGTGCAGCAGGATCGTGTAGCGGAGCTTTCCGGTCGTCACGAGCACCCAACCAAAGATGAGGCCGGCGGCACCCGCGTAGCAGCCCTGCACCCAGTTCATGTGCATAAAGCCGAAGACCGCCGCCTGCAGCACAATCGCCGCGGCGATACCCCACGTGCTTGGGGCCGCCCAGGGCACCATGGCACCGTCCTGCGCGCTCGCACGACGCCGGCGCTTCCAAAGTGGGCGGCACTGCGGATTAAACGCTCGGAGCGAAAACTCAAAAATAATGCCGCGCACCAGCAGCTCTTCACAAAATGGGGCACCGAGCACCGTAGTCAGGACGGCGAGATAGCTGGTGTCGCCCATGCCTGTTTCCTCGACAAGCTCGCTGTAGTCAGCCGCCGCCTCGGGCAACAGCGACAGCACGGCGTCGGTCACGTAGCCAACGACCACCTGCAGGGCCAGGCCAATCACGATAACGCAGGCGATGCGTTTCCACGCCCCACGCGCTCCCCCGCCGAGCGGACGCTCGCTTTGCCGGCGTGCCATAAACGAACGCGGCCACAGATAACGCCACCACAGCAGCGCCATCAAAAACGATGCCGCCTGCGCGACAGCCTGAAGCAATTGGATATCGAGGTCGTCGATCGAAAAACCCATGAACACCGATGCGACGCCAAGGGCGGAGAACAAAACGACGCTCAGGACAATATCGGCAGCAACGACGCCAAAACAGGCAAGCGCCCAAATCATCGCATTGAGCATGCCAACCTCCTCAAAACCGTTCCCTAGTTCTACCACAACTCGGCAGAGAGCTAATCCCATGGGGACGGAGGAAAACGGATCACTTATTGATGAGAATCGGGCGCAGTGCCAAAGGCCCCGTTGGGCGAGATGTCGAACGGGAAGGTGCCGCAGCGATTGAACGCGGCGATAAACATGCGAATGGCGTTGGACGGCGTGGTGCCCACGAGCTGGGTTGCCGCCGCGAAGGCTGCCTTTTCCTCAGGCAAGACCTTCGCGACTACGGGGGTCATGTGTTCTGCCATGGCGCTTCCTTTTTGAAACGACGGTAGTGCGGATAGATGCGGGCCACGCGGCTGGGCGACGGGCTGTGAAGGCAACCCGATTGGCCCGCATCTGGAGTTTGTTTCTGCGGCGTTGGTATTACTTGGTATTCCTAAGTATTACCCCGCAGATAGAATACCACACCCGACCCCATGGGGACGGAGGAAAACGAATCATTTTGTTGCTGAGTTAGTATTTAGAGCGTGATGATATCCGAGATATCGAGGGCCTGAGCATCGGCGGTGTCGTGCGTGGCAAGCAGGAGCATGCGGCCGTCGAGCAAGTCGAGCACAGCGTCGGCCGTCACATCGCGCGCGGCGGCATCCAGGCCGGTAAAGGGCTCGTCAAGAATCACCGCGCCGCCCGGGCACAGCAGGGCTCGAGCGATCTCGACGCGACGGCGCTGCCCGCCCGAAAGCTCGGCCACGCGAGCATGCACATCGACCCCCGGCACCAGCAAGCGCAACAGGGCCGCAGCACTCGAGGCGTCCACGCGTGCATCGGCGCACACCAGCACGTTATCCAGCGCCGAGGCGGACTCGACCAAGCGTGCATCCTGAAACACCATCGAGCACGGTGCGCACTCCCCTGCCGCAAGGGCAAGGAGCGTCGACTTACCCGCACCCGAGGCGCCCATCACACAGATACGCCCACCCGCGGGCACGTTGAGCACCAGTCCGTCGAGCGCCGGCGCCCAGGGCGCGCGATCGCCCACGGCAAGCGCAAGCTCCGCCGCAGCGCCATCGCCCGCAGCCCTCGCACGCCCGCGCAGCCCATGCCCATGCGCCCGCACGGCCGCACCCCACGCCACGGGCCCCGAAACCCGCAGCAGCCACACCAGCACGCGCTCACACGCCCACGAGGCGGCAACGACCAGCACGGTCCAAGCCAGCAGGTCGGCCGTCTCAATCAAAAGCTTCGCCTGATAGATGCGCTCACCCACGGTGCCCACCGCCATGCCGATCAGCTCGGCTGCCACACCGGCCTTCCAGCTCATGCCGATCACGGCACGCGCACACGAAAGCACAAACGGCAGGACTTCGCGCCAGGTGTGGGCGCAAAACAGTCGCCAGCCCCGCACGCCATGCAGACGAAACATCTGCTCCAGTGGCTTATCCACCTGCGACAAGCCTTCGACCAGTGAGAAATATACGCCCGGCAGCGCCATCAAAAAGACCGCCGCGATGCTCACACGTGCCGACCCCAGCCAAATGAGCAGCAGGACCACCACGCAGGCAACCGGCGTCGCCTTCACAAACGAAAGTGCCGGCGCCGCCAAGCGGGCAAACGCCCGCGACCGTACAGAAATCCCGGCCAACAAACCGCCGCATACCGCGGCAAGAGCCAGCCCGCCCAGAATCCGTACGCCCGAGCCCGCCAAAATCGCCCAGGTACCGACAGCGCATACCAGCCGCAACAACGCCGCCACGACAGCACCCGGCTCCGGCAAGATCAGCGGCTGCGCCACCAGCGCCGCCACCAGCATCCACGCGGCAAGCCAAAAGGCGGCGACGGCACCTGCTGCCGCCACCGCCTTCATACGCTCTGTCATTTGTCGAGCAAACGCGCGCACGGGCTACTCCATGTAGTAGAAATCGTCAGCCGGAAGTTTACCACCCACGGCACTCGCGTCCGCGTCGGACAGCACCTGCAGATACCCGCTAAGTGCCGCCTTCATATCCTTGCCCGTCTGGCAGACAAGCATGCACCCGGGAATCGCCTTCTCGGCGATCTTGGCGTTATCCACGATGCCGGCATCGACCACGGCCTGCGCCCAGTCTGCTGGCGCCGCATTGACAGCCTTAACGCTCGCCTCATGGCAGCGCAAGAATTCCGCCACGGCCTCGGGATGCTCCTCGGCAAAGGCCCGGCGCACCACGGTCACGCCCGTCAGCAAGCGCGAACCCGTGTCACCCGCCAGCTCATCCCACGCATCGGTCAGACTCACCGGCGTCGACAGCTTGCCCTCGCTCTTGGCGATGGCCGCCGTCTTGAACGGCTCGGGTAGCACGCCCACGGCAGTCGGGTCGGCAAGCAGAGCCGAGAGCACCTCGGTAGGCTCGCTCTTAAACTCGAGCGTCACCTGACCGGCCAAGCCCGCGCGCTCCAGCAGGTAGTTCATGACGTACTCCGGCGTGGCGCCCTTGCCCGTCATATAGACAGTATGGCCCGCCAGATCGCCAAACGAGGCCACACTCGCGTCGCCCGTCACAATGTTCAGCACGCCCAGCGTGTTGATGTCGATGACCTGCACCGCGCCCTCGGTCTTGTTGTAGAGCACGCTCGCCACGTTGGCGGGCACCAGGGCGATATCGATATCGCCCTGAATGACCTTGGGCACAATCTCGTCGGCGGCAGTGTTGATCGCAAAGTCGAACTCATTGTCCGTCTCGCCATCGGCTGCCTGGTCCATAAACTGCACCAGACCGATCGACGTCGGTCCCTTGAGCGAGGCGACGTGCACCTCGACCGGCTCTGCGGCAGCACCGGCGCCGTCCGTGGCAGCCGAGCCCGCGGCGGACCCGGCACCGGCAGCCCCGCCGCCACAGCCCGCGAGCGCAAGTGACAGGGCGCCCACGGCGAGCGCCGAGGCAAACCCCCGGCGCGACATTTCAAAATCAAACGCGCGCATCGCTAGCACGTCCCCTCGTTAGGCATCGTCCATGCGTGATGGTCGGTATGCAGCAATTCCTCGGCCAGCGGCGAGAGCGGCTCGCCCAAGAACTCGCGGTAGCACGCCTGGACATCGGGATTCTCGTGCGAGAAGCGAATGTCCGCCTTCGCATCCAGGCCCCACAGCACCTGGCCGCGCTCGGCCGCCAGCTCGCAGCCGTCGTGGATGGGCTGACCGCCGCCACCGACGCAGCCGCCTGGGCACGCCATGACCTCAACGAAGTCATAGCCCACACGGCCGTCGCGAATCGCGTCGAGTAGGCGAGCGGCGTTGCCCAGCCCGTGTGCCACGGCGACGCGCACCTTGGTGCCATCGATATCGGCGACGGCTTCCTTCCAGCCGTCGAGTCCGCGCACGTCGGTAAAGAAATCGGCATCCGGGTTCTTACCCGTCACCAGGTAGTAGGCCGAGCGCACGGCGGCCTCCATCACGCCGCCCGTGGCGCCAAAGATCACGCCCGCGCCCGTGCCAAAGCCCAGCGGCGTATCGAGCGGCTCCTCGACCAACGTGTCCACGCTCACGTGGCTCGCGCGGATCATGCGCACCATCTCGCGCACCGTCAGCGCAACGTCCACGTCGGGCACACCGCCCTCGCCCAACATGCTCGGCAGTGCACACTCTGCCTTTTTGGTCGTGCACGGCATAACGGACACCACGAACAGGCGCTCAGGCTCCACGCCCAGCACCTTGGCGTAGTATGTCTTGGCGATGGCGCCGAACATCTGCTGCGGCGACTTGGACGTGGACAGGCTGTCGACAAACTCCGGATAACGCGCCTTCACAAAGCGCACCCAGCCCGGGCAGCAGCTCGTAAACATGGGCCAGCCGCGGCTGTCACCCTCGCCCTTGGCGGCGGCGCCCAAGCGCTCGAGCAGCTCGGAGCCCTCCTCCATGATGGTGAGGTCGGCCGAGAAATCGGTGTCGAACACGTACTCAAAGCCAACACGACGCAGCGCACAAGCCAGACGCTCGACGGTGGCTTCCCCGCGCGAAATGCCGAGCTCCTCGCCCCAGGCGCTGCGCACGGCAGGCGCGATCTGCACCAGCACGATCTTGTCGGGATTAGCGAGCGCGTCAAACACGGTCTCGGTGTCGTCGCGCTCGCGCAGCGCGCCCGTCGGGCAATGCGTGATGCACTGGCCGCACGCGACGCAATCGGTCTTGCCAATCGGCGCGCGCCCGCGGGTACCCACGGCGGTATGCGTGGCGCGGTTGGTCAGATCCCAAATCCCTAGGCCCTGCACGCTCTCGCACACCTTGATGCAGCGCATGCATTTAATGCACTTGTCGTTTTCGCGGATGATGGGGAAATCGAAATCCCAGCCCTCGCCCGTCAAATGCCTTTGATACGGCAGATAGAAGATACCCAGGTCGTTGGCGATGGTCTGCAGGTTACAGTTGCCGCTGCGCACGCAGCTCGTGCACTGCGAATCGTGCTGGGACAGCAGCAGCTGCACGTTGGTGCGACGGGCCTCGCGGGCCTTGGGGCTGTTGGTGTGGACCACCATGCCGTCGAGCACGTAGTTGTTGCAGGCGGCAACCAGCTGATCGCAGCCCTCAACCTCGACCACGCACACGCGGCAGCCGCCGATCTCGTTTAGATCGCGCAGGTAGCACAGGGTGGGAATCTGAATGCCGACGGACTTGGCCGCATCCAGGATCGTGGTGCGCTCGGACACCACGACTTCGCAGTTATCGATAATGAGCCTGACCATGTTGTGCGCTCCGTTTTCGCTGTTGTCGCCGACGGTGGTTTCGTTGAGCTCTACCATTCCAGGTTCCTCCCTCCGCGGAACGCACCAAAGCCAAAGTGGTCGCAACGCAGGCAGCGACTCGCCTCTTGGCGTGCCTCCTCCTCGGTAAGGCCCTGTTCGACCAGATTCCAATCGTGGATGCGCTCGCCAGCCTCGCGCTCACCCAGCTCGCAGCGGCCGCACTCATGCTTGCCCTTAAACTGAACGGTCGGCAGCTCCACGTCGAGCTTAATCTTGTGGTCGAAGCCCAGGTAGCGGTCGATATTTGCCGAAGCTACGCGGCCGGCGTTGATGGCACGGATGACGGTGGCGGGGCCGGTCTGGCAGTCGCCGCCGCTAAAGAGGCCATCGAAACTGGGCACGGCGCCGTCCGAATCGGTGACGACGCGACCCCACTTGCAGGCGATGCCCATGTCCTCAAATGGCTTGGAGTCGATGTCCTGGCCAATGGCGACGAACACGCGCTCGCAGGGGATGACGCGCTCGGACGTGGCGGCGGCACGCGGAGCCGGACGATCGCGGCGGGGCTCACCGATAATCTGCGGCTGCACGCGCAGGCCGCACACGCGACTGTCCTCGCCCGTCTCGATAGCGAGCGGAGCCGTCAGCTCCAGCACCTCACAGCCCTCGGCCTGGGCACCGGCAATCTCGGCGTCCTGAGCCGTCATATCGCAGATGCGGCGGCGGTAGACGATGCTCACCTTGTCGGCTCCGCAGCGCACGGCAGAGCGAGCCACGTCCATGGCAACGTTGCCGCCGCCGATGACGCACACGCGCTGGCCGCTCAGGTCGGGCAGTTCGTCATCGCCGATGGCGCGCAGCATCTTGACGGCCGACTCCACGCCGGGCGCCTCTTCGCCCGGAAGGCCGAGCTTCTTGTCACTGTGGGCACCGATGGCCAGGTAGACGGCATCGAACTCGTCGCGCAGGCGGGCGAGTTCCTCGCCGCTCACGGAGTGGTCGAGCTCCACGTCGATGCCGGCGCTCAAGATCCAGTCGATCTCGGCCTGCAGGCGCTCGCGCGGCAGGCGGTAGCTGGGGATGCCGTAGCGCAGCATGCCGCCCAAGTGGTGACGCTGCTCAAAGATGGTCACCTTGTGGCCCATCACGGCTAGGTAGTAGGCACAGGAAAGGCCGGCCGGGCCGCCGCCGATCACGGCGACGCGCTTACCGGTGTTGTCCACTACATGCGGCTTGTGGTCGTTGAGGTCACTGTGCTCAACGGCAAAACGCTTGAGGGCGAGAATGTTCATGGGGTCATCGACCATGCCGCGGCGGCAGTGCATCTCGCAGGGATGCTCGCACACCAGGCCGCAGACGAGCGGCAGCGGGTTGTTCTTGCGGATGACCTTGACGGCGTCGGCATAGCGGCCGGCCTCGACGAGCGAAATGTACCCGGGAATGTCGACGTGCGCCGGGCAGCCCGAGACGCACGGGACGCGGGCCTCGCGGTCAAAACCGCAGGAGTGCTCGCGGATGTGGTGCTCAAAGTCGTCGCGGAAGCCGCGAATGGCCGTGAGCGCCATGGCGCCGGCCTCGTAGCCGATGGCGCAGTCGCTCGAAAGGTAGATGGTGCGGGCCGTGCGCTCAATCAGGTTGAGCGTGGACTCATCGGCGCGGCCCTCGAGCACATCGGCGAGCAGATCGCTCAGCGCGCTCAGGCCCACGCGGCAGGGCGTACACTTGCCGCAGCTCTGGGTGGAGCACAGGTTGACGAGCGCTGCCGTAAACTCAACGGGACACGGGGCGAGCGAACTCACCGCCAAACGGCGTCCGAGTGCATCGTGCAGGTCGTCCATGACGGCCTGAGCGTGGCTGCGTTCCATTACATGCAGTCGAGCCATAAGATCCCCTCTCACATGGCAGCCCGGAGGCGAGGCCGGGCGAAGTTGCTACACGCACAACACTGACCTAAAAAGTTGTTAGGTCTCCACGCAGTTCGGCAGGCGGCATGAAATGTCACCCTCAGCGGTGAAATAGAACATTACCGCAGATAAATGCCATATTTGATAAAACGCGTTACCAAACGACAATGCCCCGCCCACGCAATCACGTGGACGGGGCATTGCTCATGGTATGCGGCCAGCGACCCTGTTGCTTTTACTTAAGCTCGGGCCAGTAACCCTTGTTGGCCTCGATCATGTCGTCGAGAACCTCCTTGGCGACCTTCATCGACGGCACGGTCTTGTTGAGCGTAAAGGCCTTGAGCGCCTTCTCGTACGAACCCTCGATCGTAGCCTCGACCACGAGCTTCTCGGAGTTCAGCTGCTGCATCATGAGACCCTGCTGGAACAGAGGAATGTTGTCGCGGCTGATGACCTCGGGGCCGTTCTTGCCAATGTAGGCAGGCAGCTCGACCATAGCGTCGTAGGGCATGTTGGGGATAGCGCCCTTGTTCTCGCAAATGACCAGGAAGCGCTGCTTGGTGTCGTTCTTCAGAGCGATAGCCAGATCGGCAATCCAGTCGCCGTGGCTGCCCGCATAGAACGTGCTCTCGTCGATCTCGCCCGTCTTCTCGTAGTGGTCGATGCCGTCGAAGAGATTCTTCTCGCGCGTCTCCTCAACCTCGTTAGCACGGGTGCGCTCGGGGTTGGAATGCTCGACGAACTCCTTCTGCTGCAGGTAGTAGTTCAGATACGTGTTGGGCAGGTACTCCGGGAAGCACTCCATGATCTCGTACTCGCCCTTCCAGACGTAGTACCAGCTGCCCTTGGTGTGGCGGTTCTGCTCAGGGTGCTCGTCGGTGGCCTCCTCGGGCTTCTTTGCCATGAGCGAACCCATGCCCTTGAGGTAAGAATCGGGCAGCAGAATCTCGTGCTCCTTGATGTACTCGCGCAGCTGCGGCAGGACCTCCTCGCCCTTGTGGCGGATCGAGGTGAACCAACCAAAGTGGTTGAGGCCAAAGTAATCGTACTCGACATCCTTCTTGTCGATATCGAGCGCGGCGCAAACCACGTCGATGATCGCGATCGGCATGTCGCAGATGTTGATGATGCGAGCGTTGGGACGCAGCACACGGCAGCCCTCGGAGACGATTGCGGCAGGGTTGGAGTAGTTGAGAATCCAGTAATCCTTCTTGGCGTACTTCTCAACGTCATCGATCAGCTCGACCATGGGGAAGATAGTGCGCATGCCGTAGGCAAGGCCGCCGCAACCGCAAGTCTCCTGACCCACGCAGCCGTGACGCAGCGGAATCTTCTCGTCCTGCTCGCGCATGGCGTAGCCGCCCACGCGCATCTGGGCAAACACGAAGCTGGCGTCGGTAAAAGCCGTCTTTTTGTCGGTGGTCACCGTGAGCTTGATGTCCAGGCCGAGGTCCTCGTGCAAAATCCAGTCCACGAGCACGCCGATCTTGCGCTGGCGCTCCTCGTTGATGTCGTACAGACGAATCTCGTCAACGTCGAGCTCGTCCTTGCGCAGGGCGATGGACTTGACGATGCCGGGGGTAAAGGTGGATCCGCCACCACACAGAGTAATGATCATTGTTTACTGCTCCTTCTCAATTGCGTTTTCGACCTTGTCGCGCATCTCGGCGACCTTCATGCCAAAGATGATCTGGATATTGTTGCCGTTGCGGTTGATGCCGCTGTTGGGCACGTGGTTGATGAGGTCCTCATTGATGAGGTCCGGGTTCTTAACGTTCACGCGGAGACGCGTAAAGCAGTTCTCGAGCTCCTCGATGTTGTCCTTGCCGCCAAGACCTGCGACCAGGTCGGCAATACCTGCATCGACGCCCTCTGCGGGAGCCGCGGCAACAGCGCCCTGCTTCACCGCGACAGACGCGGCGGCCTCGCCCTCGGCAACGGACTCGGCGAGCTCGGACTCCTCCTCGCGACCAGGCGTGTGGAGGTTGAGCTTCTTGATGAGGAAGGTGAAGAGGAAGAAGTGCAGCGCGGCGTTGACGACTCCGAGCACCAGCATAACCGGCCAGTTGGTCTTATCGACACCAAGAACCAGGTTGGAGACCACGATGTTGATGATGCCGCCTGCAGTCGAAGCGGGCACAGAGAGGACCTTGAGCAGGACCAGGAAGATGCCGGAAAGAACCGAGTGAACGACAAAGAGCACGGGAGCGGCAAAGACAAAGAGGAAGTCCATGGGCTCGGTGACACAGGAGAGCACGGCGGTGATGATCAGCGGGATGATAACGGCCTTGGTCTTATCCTTGTTCCCCTTGTAAGCGGTGACGATAAAGGCGAGACCGATACCGATGTAGGGCCACAGGTTGTTGAAGGTGTAGCTGTTGAAGTAGGTGCTATCGGAGAAGGGCTGGCCCGTCATTGCCATCTCGGCGACACGGATGGGGTAGGCACCGGCGATAACCTGATCGCCCAGCGTCAGGGTGCCACCCACATCGGAGAACTGGAACGGGGTGTAGATGAGGTGGTGCAGACCGGTGGGAACGAGCAGCTTGTTGAGCATGCCGTAGATAAAGAGGCCGATGTTGCCCGACTCCTTAATGATGCCGGCAACTGAGGAGATGGCACCCTGAACCGGAGGCCAAACGATGCAGAAGCCAGCGCCCATGATCCAGGAGATGATGATCATGATCAGGAACGGGAAGCGAACGCCCGAGAACATCGAAAGGGCAATGGGGAACTGCTTATTCGAGTACTTGTTGAACACGGCACCGGTGATGCAACCGAGAATAATGCCGCCGAACACGCCGGTATCGAGCACCTGAATGCCCATAACGGTGGCCTGGCCGGTTCCGGTAAGACCGAGCATGCCGTTCGCATCGGCAAGAGAGCCGGTGGCGTTGAGCACGATGTTGTTAGCCTGCAGGAACAGGAAGAACGACATCAGGGCAATCAGCGAAGCATGGCCCTTGTTCTTCTTTGCCATGGCGCCGGCGATGCCCACGCAGAACAGAATCGAGAGGTTGTTGATGATAAACATCAGCGACTGATAGACAACGGCGCCCACAAGCTGGAACGGACCGGAGCCCAGTACGGGGACCAAAGCGCAGATGGTCTTGTTGGTCAGAATGATGCCCACGATGAGCAGGATGCCGGCAACCGAGAGATACATCATCGGCTGAACGATCGACTTCGCGAACACCTCCAACGGCGCTTTGAAATTGAACTTCTTTTTTGCGGTCATAGCGGTACTCCCCTTCCTTTTCCGCAAATTAAGACAGATGTGCCCTGGACAAGACCGTGAGCCTTGCCTTATATCAATCGATGTGTGGGCACGTTATGCCTAGAGACCAGGTTCTCCAAGCAGGTTAACAATGTGATATGCGAGATAACTCTTCTCAGCATCGGTAACGACAACGTTATAGGTAGACGACAAGTGGGCGGCTATGGCGTCCGCGCACGAGAATGCGCAGGGATACGCCGTTTCATCGATTCGGAACAGCGCGTCTCCGTTGATTTGCCCTGCCGTAGGATCGAGCGCTCGCTGTGCGAAAAACTGCAGGTGACGAACGAAGCGTTCGTAAGGCAACGAGGTGTCGTCGAGGGTCGTAGCATAGCGCTCGGAAACAATCGCGAGCACGTCGCGAACAAGCTGGACCGAAACGATCAGACGATCGGAGCGTTGCGGCATGGTGGCGTTGACGATATGCAGCGTAATGAAACCCTGCTCTTCTTCGCTCATCTGGATGCCCATATACTCCTTGATAATCTGCAGTGCACGGCCCGCAAGTGCATACTCCTTGCGATAGAACTGCTGGATCTCGAGCAGCAACGGATTCTCACAGGAGACGCCCTTGCGCTCGCGCTCCAAAGCAAGGCTGATATGGTCTGCGAGAGCAATGAGGATCTTATCGTTGATGTCGGCATTGAGCTCTCGGCGAAGCATCTGAACGATGTCCTCGGAAATCACGAGGTTGACGGTGGGGATGGACTCCAAAAGATGTGCCAAGCGGTCAATCGTACGCGAATCCTGAGAAGTTCCCTCCTGCAACGCGTAGGTCTTTTCGACTGATGCCTCGTCGATGGCATCGCCGGCATGGCGACCAAAGCAGAGGCCTCGACCGATGACGATGAGCTCGGAGCCATCGTCCGAAGTGACCATTGCGACGTTGTTGTTAAAAACTCGCTTGATAACCACGGTACCCACCACAAGAATTTACTCGGAAAGCCAGATGACAGGCTCTTTAACAGCAACAGGGCCGGAAGCATGTTCGCGAAGAGTCGAGTTCTCCGAACGCTCGCACACGATAACGAAGACCGTGGGATCAAAGCCGGCAGCGCGAACCACGTCGAAATCGACCTCGACGAGGGGCTGGCCCGCGTCGACATGGTCACCCTGGGCAACAAGCGCATGGAAGCCCTTGCCCTCAAGTTTAACAGTGTCGATTCCGATGTGCAGCATCACCTGAGCAGAGCTGTCATCGGACATGATGCCCAGCGCGTGCTCAGTCGGAAACAGCGCGGCGACGGTGCCGGAAACAGGAGCGCACACCGTTCCCTCTTGGGGAACCACGGCAACGCCATCGCCCACTGCACGGCTGCTAAAAGCGGGGTCATTGGTATTTTCTAGATTAACAAGCTCGCCGGAAACAGGGGCGAGAATCTCGAACTCGGAAGTCGCAGTCGCCTGCTTGTCCGAGCCACCCATAAGGCGAGAAAAGAAACCCATGGTGACATGTCCCTTCATAAATATAGCCCAACCAAAATCAATCGAATGCGCCCATTGAGGCGCTCGCGATTAAAGACTTTGGTTAGGCCCACGTCCGAGGGGACTCGGTAACCTTCCGCATTTCTTTTATGGGGGTTATTGTAGACAAGCCCAAAGCCGGAACAATCATTATGACCGGCGAACGGTATTTTTTCTCCGATAAACGGTATTTATGCGGCACTTAGGGACGTTCCTTTTCTGCCGGCACTCGGGAGCACTCCTCACTCTGGTGCATTGGGGACAGGTTTGTTTGCACCAGGTTGGTGCAGATTAACCTGCCCCCATTGCGCCAATTTCGTATGCGCTAGATGAAGAGCTCGCATTCCTTCCGCACGACGCAAACCTTGCTCAGCATCTGGGAAACAGCGGATAGTTTGCTGGAATCAAGCTTGCGAGCACCTCGCGGACATACGGCGATGCAGCGCATGCAGGAGATGCACGCCTCGCCAGCTGCTCGTTTGGGGTCACCCTTGTCGATAGCACAAACGGGGCACGCCGCGGCGCATGCACCGCAGGAGACACAATCCCCTGTTGCCTCGGGTGCCATGCGGTGACCTCTGGCTTGTTTATAAGGACGATTGCCGGGGATAGAGGGCTCGGACGCATCCTCAGCCAACAGCTTTTGCTGAATTTGCTGCGCAAACTCTGCGAGCTGCGCCGCATCCTGCGCATCCGGACGACCGGCAGCAAACTGTCGCGCGATGGAATGTTCTGCAATGGCTGCGACTGCCGCGATCACCCGGAATCCCGCATGCTTCGCAACGTCTTCCAGCTCTACGAGCGTGTCCTCAAACGCGCGGTTTCCGTATACACAAACCAAAACAGCCCGAGCCCCGTTGCCGCGCACCATACCCAACCGGTCAGCCACCACAGCCGGGATTCTACCGGCATACGCCGGCACAGAGATTACGGCCACGTCGTCCTCAGTCATCGAGACAGCGCTGAAATCTAGCCCGCTATCGGTCAGATCGACGGTAACGGTATTCTTGCCCAGTGCCCCGGCCACAAGGCCAGACACCTTCCGCGTTCCACCCGTCGGACTAAACACAATTTCGAATACGCTCATCGAGGCACCCTCCCCTACGCCTGGCAACGCGTCAAGCCGTTTTCACATCCAGCCAGAGTATACGGCACGTGGGATCCCCATTTTGGTGCATCAAGCACCCCAATGCACCAACCCTACGCTGTCTGCCTCTTCGTTTTGTATAAATTACGGTACAAATTGTATATATTTACGGGATACCGCTGTGTTCTCCTGAGGTACCCCATCCTAGCCCGTGCAAAAAACGGAGCATTCTGCAACGTAACCACGCCAGCACCGCCGCGGGTGGGCAAAACTGTAGGGCGCCGTATCATTCTAAGTCCCGACATGGCGAGAATGACGCGCCCCTGCTCCGGAAAACGGCGAAATCTGACTCAGAACGCTCGCCAGGGATATCCGAAGGCCACCGTTGGCGACGTCGGATCATATGCAGACAACTCGAACTGCAGAATACTCCAAAAAATGCACGGCGCACCCCATGGGGCCCATTGCTGCATGGCAGAAAATAGGTCCTCAGCATCCCCCAGATGCATTCCCGAGAAAATCACGTTTGAATTAGCGATGGACACGGCAAACAAAAGGGCCCGAGCGTTGTTTGCTCGGGCCCTTAGCTTGTCTCACGCTAGCGTGCGATGTGTATGTTACTTGCGCTTGCCGCCGCCGTCACCGGGGCGACGGGAGCTGCCGCCGCGCTTGCCGCCACGGCTGTTGCCATAGCTGCCACGGTTATCGCGACCGCCGGCACGGCCGCCACGGGAGCCGGCCTGGTTGCCACCACGACGCTCCTCGCGGGTATCGTCGTAGTTGCGCCAATCATCGCGACGATCGCGGCTGGCACGCGGGTCACGACGATCGCGCGACTCGTTAGAACGACCGGCGCCGCCGCGGCCGCCATTGCCGCGAGCACCCTCGCGACGCTCGCCGCCGCGGCTACCGCGCTCTTCAAAGCGCTTGCCGCCACGGGACTCACCGCCGCGGGCACCACGCTCACCACGGCCCTCGCCGCCACGGCGCTCATCACGGCCACCGCGCTCGTCATTACGACCGGAGCGACGACGGTCACCCGAACCGCGCTTGCCGCCGCGCGAACCGCGGCCCTCGTCCTCGCGCTCAACACGGCGACGGCCGCCACGGTCCTCGTCCTCACGACGACGGCGGTGCGCCTCGCCCTGGAACTGCTTGGCACGGCGCTCGGCACGGTTGCCACGCGGGGCCTGCTTGACGGCGTCAGCACCGCCGCGCTCCTCGGCAGCCACCTCGCGGGCCACGCTCTCCACAGCCTCGTCCACGCGAGCCTGAACGCCCTCGCGCACGCGGGTCTTGCCGCCGCGCTTGGGACGGCTCGGACGCTCGCCGTCGCCTCGACGCTCGTCGCGGCCGCGGTTGGAACGACCGGCCACATCGCCGTAATCGTCGCCGTTGCGCTTGCCGTCGCGACGCGCCTGCTCAAGCTTCTTCTTGCTCTTGGACTTGCCGCGCTTGGTCTTCTTCTTCACCTTAAAGGCCGCAGGATCGCGCTCGGGGTCAACCGCGGGCGGATTGGGGCCCACATGCAGGTCGCCGGCCTCGTAGATGTCGGCGGTCTTGTCCATGAGCTTCTCGATCTCGTAGAACTCATCGACATCCTGCTCGGTCACAAACGTGATGGCCCAGCCCAGCTCGCCGGCGCGGCCCGTGCGGCCAATGCGGTGGATGTAGTCGGTCGGCTCGGCCGGCACGTCAAAGTTCACGACGTAGCGCACGTCGCTAATGTCGATGCCGCGGGCAAGCACGTCGGTTGCCACCAGCACGTCAACGGTACCGTCGCGGAAGGCCGAAAGGGCACGCTCGCGCTGGGCCTGGCTGCGGTTGCCGTGAATCGCGGCGGCCTTGATGCCCTTGCGCTCCAGACGACGGCAGCAGCTGTCGGCGCGGTGCTTGGTGCGCATAAAGACGATAGTGCGCTCCGGGCCCTCCTTCTTGAGGAACTCGGGCAGCAGGTTGTTTTTGGCCTCGATGGACACCGGGAACACAAACTGGTCGACGGTGTCGGCGGTCGACGTGGCCGGCGCGATCTCCACGCGGGCCGGGTCGCTCACCAGGTCGGTGATCTCGCCCACGGCCTCCTCGTCGAGCGTCGCCGAGAACAGCAGCGTCTGGCGCTCGGCCGGCGTCTCGCGCACAATGCGGCGGACGGCGGGCAAAAAGCCCATGTCGAGCATGCGGTCGGCCTCGTCGAGCACCAGGACCTTAACCTCGTCCAGGTGGCAGGCGCCCTGCTCGATCAGGTCGACCAGACGACCCGGCGTGGCAACTAGGATATCGCAACCGTACTTGAGTGCCGCGGTCTGCGGCTTGTAGCTCACGCCGCCCACGACGGTCACGGCAACGTGGCCCGTGACGTCGGCGATTTTGCTTGCGACCTCGTCGATCTGCTGGGCAAGCTCGCGCGTGGGGGTGATGACGAGCATCACGGGGCCACGGCCGTTGCCCTCGGGCTTTTTAGCACCGCGACGGCGGTTGCGGCCGCCACGCTCGCGCACGGGTTTGGGAGGAGCGATGTGCTCCAGATTGTTCATAGTCGGCAGCAAAAAGGCGGCCGTCTTGCCGGTGCCGGTCTGAGCGGCGGCAAGCAGGTCACGGCCCTCGAGCACTACGGGGATCGAGCCGGCCTGCACGGGCGTGGGCGCCGTGTAGCCCAGGTTCTCGATAGCACGAAGCATCTCGTCGGAGAGGCCCAGCTCGTCAAAGGCGGGCAGGCTCTCGGTAGCGGACTCGACGGCCTGGGCGGCATTGGCCTCATCGGCGGCATCGAAGGCAGCCTGGGTCATGGCCTCGCGGGTCTCGTCCAGAATCTCGGCGTCGGTGACGTCAGATACAGAATTACGCATATGTTGTTGTTCCTTATCTGCACGCGCAATGGGCACGGCATGCGGCCGCGCGGGCGTGCTTGGTAGTGCGCTAATACATACAAAAACAGGTGCGCACAGAGAGGACGTTGCTCAGCACGCTGGCGATCGCTTTGGCAGCCCTATCACGCGCCGTCCAGACGCAGCAGCTCTAAGCGATGGAGCAGATTCGCCGCCGGTTAGTATACCCGTGCTTCGCATGCCCCCACGTAAACCACAGATGACGAGGCGGACGAGGTGGGCCCGGCTGATTGTCTCAATCTGTAACATCTACAGGGCGAATCTTCCTCTACGTGTTACAGATCGAGACAAACGGTCGACACGGCTCACAAACGTCTCAATCTGTAACAGTTAACGAGTAAAATCGGCCCTAATTGTTATAGATCAAGACAGAGGGGGATTTCCGTCCAGTCCAAACCAAATCTCTCAGTCTTCCTGCAATTTCGAACATGTGGCCTATAATGTTGCTTTAGTTACGCTATATATTGCGCAGCCATTTAATACGTCGCCCACCGGGGGCCATTAATTCCTATCGCCATATTGGCTAGGAAGCAATCAAAGGAGGTATCCGTGGCAGCAGAGACGCCTTGCTCGGTCCTCTATAACGATATTCGCTCGTTCGGCGGTCTTAAACATCTCGAGATCGCCCGAATGCTCATCAATGGAAACTCTTATCTCGGCAGTACCCTGCTCGAGAAATGCTCTTCCAACCGCTCGTATCTCACCCGTTACATCGTCCATCGCAAGCCTGACCAGTGCGCGCCCGCCATCTACAGCGACTTTACCGTCACCACGCTCAACCTTTCCGCGGCAATCTGCAGCAAGCTCGGCGGCGGCGAGTCCGCCTATCGGGCAATCGCCGAGCACTATCGCGGTCCGGCCGCCAACGAAATGATGTCGGCTCTCACCAGCTACAAGCTGGACAGCCGCCTATATGCAAATGCCCTCAATCGCATCGACAACTTTGACGGCAATGCCGTGCGCGAGAAAAGCACGCTTTACCTTATGCTCTTTGTGGCAACGGGGGCGCTCGCCGATCCCGTTCAGGGCGTGGCCACCGTCGAGCGCTTTTGCGACAGCAAGACGGGCGAGCACTTTGGCACCACCGAAACTACCGTCGGACGTGGCTTTATGAGCAGCCTGGAGCAGCCGCGCACCGTCGCCCCCAACCTCGGTCTGCTCAGAACCCATGCCGACAACTGCGCCGACATGCAAATCCATCCCCTCACACGCGATCCGCACGGCACCGTGATTGGTTCTCTGCCCAAAACCTCGCCCAGCATCACCGATGTGGGCGCCGACGCATCGCGCGAGCATCTTCGCATTTGGCTTGAGGGTGAGCACTGGTACGCCCAGGGCCTTGGATCGACCAACGGCACGGTGCTCGAATCGGGCGCGCGCGACGGCGATATTGTGATTGAGCCGCCGCGCGACCAACGCGAGCCCGGCAAGATCTATCCCCCCGTGGAAATCGCCAACAGCGACAGACTTCATTTGGGTCTCTATACGACATTCCTTGTCATTGTGGACTAGCGCGGACGGCGATCGAAAGACGGTCGCCGTCCGTCTTTCGTCTTCTACCTTCTGCGTCGTAAACGACAATGCACAGCGGTATACGTGGGCAGTGCGGCTATCATGGTACTTTACCGATATCCGCACTGCTCACGTATACGTGCGGCAACCCATGCCAGACAAAGGAACGCCATGGATACTACCGATAGCGCCTATGGCGACAAACTCATCCGTCTCGATACGTTCGATACCGCCGTGGCGGTCGACCCCAGCGCCGAGGACGACGCCAAGCGTCGGTTTATGACGCTTATTCTCCAGACGGCCCACCGCAACAACGGCAACATCGGGCACGTGCTGCGCGCGACCAACACGAGCGGCGAGGTCTTTGCCGTCAAGCTACTCAAGGACAACGCCATCCTTTCCGGCCAAGCCCCCGACCGCTCCGCCGAGCAATCGGCAGCGCACCTGGCCAACACCGCTGCGCTGTTCGAGGAGTACCGTCATCTGTGTACCGTCTCGCACCTGCGCGGATTTCCGCGCGTCTATGGCTACGGATCGTGCGAGGATGACCCGCTCATCCTCATGGAGTGGGTCGAGGGCACCTCGCTCAAGCAGGCGCTGCCCCTGCTTCCGCTCGACGCCTCGGGCGGGCTGACCACCCAGATGGTCGCCGCCGTCGGAAACGCCGTGCTTCGTGCGCTCTTGATAACCCAAGGCCTCGTGAATCCGGTCATTCATCGCGACCTGTCGCCTGCCAATATCATGTTCCGCACCACCAGCCGAACGCTCGAGCAGCAGATTGCCGATTGCTCCTTTGACCCCTGCCTCATCGACATGGGCTCCGCGACCATGGCTCTCGGCGACGACACGATCACCCGGCGCGCCGACATCTGGCGCTTTGCCACGCCCGCATACGCCGCGCCCGAGATGCTCACGCAGGATATCGAAGGCATCGCGGCCCTTCGCCGTTCGCCGGCAATCGACGTCTATGCGCTTTCGAGCATTTTGTACCAGCTCTACAGCGGTCGCAAACCGTTTGACTTTGAGTCGACGGACGCCGCTGCAACCGGCTCGTTCTATCTCGTAAAGACCAAGACCAAGCCGGCACCGCTCGAGCCGCGCTGCGAGGGCGATGAAGCGCTTGTCCAAATCATCATGAAGGGTCTCTCAGTCGAGCAGTGCGATCGCCCTACCGAGCAGCAGATGCTCGAGGTGCTCTCGACATACCTCACCGACGCCGAATCCGAGGGCCGCGAGGGCGCGGGCAGTGACGCCGCAATCGACATCGACTCCGGTACGCACCTTAAGGTCGACGTCGCCGGCGAGCGCGCGCGAGAGATTCTGGTGCAGGCCCGGCACGATGCCATGACCCGCCGCCGGTTTATTATCGGTGGCGTCGTTGCAGTCGTTGCGGGGCTCAGCGTCGTTGGCGCGGCAACCCATGGCTTTGGCATCCCCGACTACCTGGACGGCATCCGCGGTACGCTTGACGACTACGCCTGGGATCAGCTGCAGGAGATTTCGCTCAAGATTAAGGCCGCCGAGACCCGTAGCGAGGCACGCGAGATTGCCCAGCGCTATCACCTGCTCGATGCCGATGGGCGTATCCCCTATCCGTGTACCAAGCATGTCACGCTCACCAACGGGCTGCAGGTTGGCGCGCAGCTTGTGGGCATCCGCCACGATGAACTTCTGGACGGGACGGGCAAGGCCGGACTGACGTTTTTGTTCGATGCGGGTATTGCCGAGCGCAACGCTGCGGCTGAACCGCCGAGCGCCGGCTGGGCAGATTGCGAGCTGCGGGAATGGCTCAACGGCGACGGCCTTAAGCTGCTGCCCAACGAGTTGCGCGCACTCATTAAAGGGGTCAAGAAGGTCTCGAACAATGTGGGCGCCGCCAACAGTGCATCGTGTCTGAGCGAGTTGCCCGCAACCCTTTGGCTGCCCGCCATGGTCGAGCTGTGCGGTACGCAACCGCCCGATTCGTTTGCCAAGGACTATCACTACCTGGCAGACATCTACAACGGCGAGGGCAAGGAGTATCAGCTCTTCCGCGAGCTCAAGGTGAGCCCGTATTCCACGAACGAGACGATGGTCCGCCAGTGGAAGGGCAAGGACACCTGCTGGTGGGAGCGCACGGTGAGCCCCGACTCATCGGAGACCGAAGGCACGCTCTATTTGAATCGCGTTGGACACGACGGCGACGTCTTTACGTACGCAACGCCTGCGGACAAGCCAAACAAACGAACCTGTGTGATCCCCGGATTCTGTATCTAGAGAGCGGGCGTCTTGCCGTGACGGGACCCCTCCCCGGCAATTGTCTCGATCTGTAACACTAGCTCGGCAGATACAGGTCTAGATGTTACAGAACGAGACAAACCCCAACCCCGCGAGACAACATCTCAATCTGTAACATCTAGCAGGCAAAACGGTCCTCAGATGTTACAGATTGAGATGATTGGTTGGGACGGTCCATCGGCCAACCAACCACCCTCATCTGTAATGAAAAGTCATACATTCCAACTATTACTAGACACCCCCAGGGGGTATGGGTATATAGTATCGGATGGTTAACATTTCCGACACTACGTCACAGAAAGGAGAAGCCATGGCTCAAGATAAGTTCGACGTGGGCGGCATGACGTGCGCCGCCTGCCAGGCGCATGTGGACCGCGCCGTGAGCAAGCTCGACGGCGTCCAAAGCGTCGCGGTCAACCTGCTTGCCGGCTCCATGCTGGTCGACTACGACCCCGCGCAGGTCACCCCCGATGACATCTGCACCGCCGTCGATCGCGCGGGCTACTCGGCCTCACCCGTCGACGCGGGCACCGGTGCCGCCGGCTCAAACGGCAGTGCGCAAGCCAGGTCCGGCGCCGCCCATATGGAGTCGCCCACCAAAAAGCTGGAGGCCGCCGCCTCCGCCATGCGCACCCGCCTCATCATCTCGATCATCTTCCTCATCCCGCTGTTCTACATAGGCATGGGGCACATGCTCGGTTGGCCACTGCCCGGCGTCTTCACCGACCACACCCACAGCATGACGCTCGCGCTCACCGAGCTCGTCCTGCTCATCCCCATCGTCTACGTCAACGACGCGTACTTTATCAACGGGTTTAAATCACTCGCGCACGGCGCGCCCACCATGGACGCCCTCATCGCCGTCGGCGCCACCGCGTCCATCGCCTGGTCGCTCTACGCCATGTTTATCATGGCCGACCAGCTGGCCGCGGGCCAGGTCCACGAGGCCATGATGACGGGCATGGACAATCTGTATTTTGAGAGCGCCGGCACGATCCTGTCGCTGGTCACCGTGGGCAAATACCTCGAGACGCGCAGCAAGTCCAAGACCGGCGGCGCCATCGAGGCGCTCATCGACCTGGCGCCCAAGACCGCGACCATCATGGCCGACGACGGCACCGAGACCGCTGTGGACGTCGACGCCATCCTTCCCGGCCAGGTGCTGCGTGTGCGCCCCGGCGAGTCCATCCCTGTCGACGGCGTCGTACTCGAGGGCGCTTCGGCCGTGGACGAAAGTGCGCTGACCGGCGAGTCTATCCCCGTGGAGAAGACCGCCGGCGACACCGTCAACGCCGCCACCGTCAACCGCACCGGATCGTTTACCTTCCGCGCTACGCGTGTGGGCGCCGACACGTCGCTCGCCAAGATTATCCAGCTCGTCGAGGACGCCAACGCCACCAAGGCGCCCATCGCCCGCATGGCCGACAAGGTCGCCGGCGTGTTCGTGCCCGTGGTGTTTGTAATCTCTGCCGTAACTTTTGTGGCGTGGATGGTGCTGACCGGAAGCATCAACGAAGCGCTCACCTCCGCCGTGGCCGTGCTGGTAATCAGCTGCCCGTGCGCGCTGGGCCTGGCCACGCCCGTCGCCATTATGGTCGGCACCGGCAAGGGCGCCGAGATGGGCATTCTGTTCAAGAGCGCCGAGGCGTTGGAGGACCTGCGCAGCGTGGGCACCGTGGTGCTCGATAAGACGGGCACAGTCACCCGCGGCAAGCCTGCCGTGACCGACATTGTGGTTGCCGCGCGCGCCGACGGCTCGCCCACTATGAGTGAAAAGGCGTTACTGAAACTCGCTGCCGCGTTGGAGCGCTCGAGCGAGCACCCGCTGGCCGAGGCGATTATGGCCGAGTGCGAGACGCGCGGAATTGTCGCGCGCACGGTCGAGGACTTTGCCGCCGTGCCTGGTCGTGGCGTTACGGCGCGCGAGGGGCAAAACGCCATTGCCGCCGGCAATATGCGCCTGATGAACGAGCTGGGCGTTACCGCGCCCGCGGGTCTTGCCGAACAGCTCGCCGCCGAGGGCAAGACACCGCTGTTCTTTGCCAAGAACAGCGAGCTTGTCGGTACCATCGCCGTGGCGGATGAGGTCAAAGAGACGAGCGCCGAGGCCATCGCCGCACTGCGCTCGCTTGGCGTCAACGTGCGCATGCTCACCGGCGACAACCGCGTGACGGCCGTGGCCATCGCCCGCCGCGTGGGGCTGAGCAGCGAACAGGTCATCGCCGACGTCCTCCCTGCCGACAAGGAGCGCCACGTCCGCGAGCTGCAGGATGTGGGCGGCAAGGTCGCCATGGTAGGCGACGGCATCAACGACTCCCCCGCCCTGGCGCGCGCCGACGTGGGCCTTGCTATCGGCACCGGCGCCGACATCGCCAAGGAGGGCGCCGACGTGGTACTCATGCGCAGCGACCTCATGGACGTCACCCGTGCCATCGAGCTGTCGCGCGCCACAATTCGCAACATCAAGCAGGACCTGTTCTGGGCGCTGTTCTACAACGGCATCGGCATTCCGCTGGCGGCGGGCGTGTTCTTCCCCCTCACCGGTTGGCAACTCTCGCCGATGTTTGGCGCCGCCGCCATGAGCCTGTCGAGCGTGTGCGTCGTAAGCAACGCTCTGCGCTTAAAATCCTTTAAGCCAAAAGTGGCAAAATAAGCTCACCATTAAGTCCATTTAGAACGGGTTTTCCAGGTGCCCGAGATTGACCTGAAAGAGGAGCGACGCGTACTTTGGTACGCGAGCGACGGCTTGAAGGTCAAGGTCGGGTGCCTGGGAAAGCCGACACAACAGAGAGGAATACCCATGCGTTACACAATCAAGACTTCCGGCCTTATGTGCGGCCATTGCGATGCCACCGTCGAGACCGCGCTGCTCAACGTGGTCGGCGTGACCGATGCCGACGCCGATCACGAGACCCAGACTGTCCAGGTGGAGTGCGCCGACACCGTGACCGCCGAGCAGCTCGCCGCCGCCGTCGAGGGCGCCGGCGAGAAGTTCCACGCCCTTTCGGTGACCGCCGCGTAGCAGACGCCGCCTACTCAATCCTCAGAAGTTGCGGTGAAATACGGACTGTTGAGCCGCCCTAGGCCTTTAAACAGTCCGTATTTCACCGCAACTGACGGGGGCATCCGGAAAATCGACCAGAAACGAGGACCCGCCATGATGGCAGACCATAAATCGGTGACCCGCATGCTCAAGACGGCACGCGGCCAGATCGACGGCATCTTGCGGATGGTCGAGGAGGACCGCTACTGCGTCGATATTTCCACGCAGCTCATGGCCACACAGGCGCTCCTCGCGCGCATTAACGCCGATGTGCTCAAGGCTCACATTGAGGGTTGCGTGACCTCGGCAATTGAATCAGGCGACGAAGACCTCAAAGCCGCCAAGCTCGCCGAGATCGAACGTGTCGTCGACAAGCTCTCCAAGTAATTGGGGCATTGGGGACAGACTTCTTTGCACCGTCTTGGTGTTCCGGGGACAGGTATGTTTGCACCACCTTGGTGTTCCGGGGACAGGTATGTTTGCACCACCTTGGTGCAGATTAACCTGTCCCCCTTGCTCTAAATCGGGTATAAAAGCGTGCAGTATATCGAACGAAAGGCAATTTGCATGAATGACTTTATGAAGGGTCGCAATGGCGCCGACGAGCTCACCATCGTGATGGGTTTTGTCGGCATCGTCATCGCAATGATCGGATCGATGGCCCGCATCCAGTGGCTCAGCTGGATTGCCATCGCCGTCATCGTGATTGGCGTGCTGCGCGGCCTGTCCAAAAATACCGATGCACGTCGCAAGGAGAACGAGGCCTTTGTCGCTGCGACCGCCAATGTCCCCGGCTTGGGCAAGTTCGTCGCCAGTTTGGGTGGCGGCGCTGCAGCGGCCAGCACCTCACGCGCGGCCGGCACCAGCAAGGAGGACTTTGAGCGTGCCAAACGCACGGCTAAGAAGATGTGGAAGGGCCGCAAGACCACGGCATACCTCAAGTGCCCCAACTGTGGCCAGATGCTCTCCGTCCCCAAGGGCAAAGGCAAGATCCGCGTCACCTGCCCCAAGTGCCACGCCAAGATGGAAACGCGCTCCTAGCGCCCGCACGCGGGACAAATAAATCAGGTTTGTTTGTCCCAAATCTTAAGTATTTGTTCGATAAAAAAGCCGAGGCCTCGCACTGAGACCTCGGCTTTTTTGCATGGGGCGACGACATTCGACGAAGCTGTCGCCCCGTCACGCCAGAGCCTACGCCACGCCGTCGCGGGCAAGCTCCTCGGCCAGCGCCTCAGCCGGCATGGCCATAATCGCGTCGAGCTCGGCGTCCACCTCGGGAATACGCTTCACCTTGAGCTTGCGCACCAAATCGCCACGGCACATCACGTGCGTCGGCTCACGCAGGGCACACAGATCATCCAGAGGATTCTTACGCGTCACCAGGATATCGGCTGCCTTGCCACACTCGATTGTGCCGGTCTCGCCACCCAGGCCCAGTAGCTCGGCATTGACCTGCGTAGCCGTATGCAGTGCGAAGGCGTTGCTCACGCCCACGTACTTGGCAAAGTAAGCCACCTCGCGCCACATGTCGTACTGCGTCACGAACGGGCAGCTCGAGTCCGTGCCCAGGCCCACCTTAACGCCGGCTTCCAGCGCCGCGCGAGCGCTCTCGATAATGCCCGAGCACACGATGTCACCGTTCTTCTTTTGCGTGTCGGTCGAATGGGTCTTTTCCGGATCGAGCAGTACAAACGGCAGTGCGGGGCTGATTGTGCAGGTCACGCTCGGCGCGCGTCCCTCGAGCTGTGTTCCCGCGGCGCCGCGGTACAGCTCCAGGATCTCGGGGGTCATCGGAGCGCCGTGCTCGATTGTGTCGACGCCGGCCTGAAGCGCGGCCTTCACACCTTCGGTGCTCTCGACATGGGCCATGACCGGAAGGCCCATATCGTGCGCCGCCTTGCACGCCGCCGCGGCAACCTCCACCGGCATACGCAGCACGCCCGGCTCGCCCACCTCGGTCGCATCGAACACACCGCCCGTTACGAACAGCTTAATGACGTCGGCACCGCGCGCATACAGGTCGCGCACCTGTTCGGCTGCCTCGGCGGGACTGTTTGCCACCTGGGCGAACAAGCCCGCACCATGGCCGCCCGGCACCGTGACGCCCGTTCCCGGCGCCACCAGGCGAGGACCTTGATACTTGCCGGCGTCGATGGCATTACGAACGGCGATGTCGGCAAACAGTGGGTCGCCCGCGCCGCGCACCGTGGTCACGCCGCTTGCCAGTTGTTGTTGGGCGCTGCCCTTAAGAATATGGCGCACGATGGCGCGCCCCACGGGATTATCGAGCTTCTTCATCAGCGCGCCTGCATCGCCCGCCGAAACCGGCTTGCCCGAACCGCACAGATGCACATGCATATTGATGAGGCCCGGCATGAGATACGCACCTGCCAGGTCGATGACCTCGGCGCCTGCAGGCGCCTGCGCCACAGCACTCGGCCCCATCCAGGTGATGACACCGCGTTCAACGGCCACGGCCATGTCGGGCTGCGGCTCCATATGTTCCGAACCATCCAGGACGGTCGCATTGATAAACAACGTGGGACGATCGGCAGACGCCATATCGGGCTCCTCCCCCTCAATTAACATGAACATTTGTTCATTATCGCCTAGTCCAGCAGGGTTGCTGCAGACATATCGGCTAACGGAGAAAGGAGGGGAATATGAGGGAGGACGGGAGTCGATGCAGCCCTTCCCCAGCGGTGCCTACAAAACATCTCAATCTGTAACAGGAGAACCGTCTTTGAGCCTCCAGATGTTACAGAACAAGATCTTTCGGTCGCATACCCACCCTTTATCTCAATCTGTAACAGATAGACCGGTTTTCAGCAGCTAGATGTTACAGATTGAGACATTCGGTCGAGGCCGCACTTGTTCATCTCAATCTGTAACAATTACGGGCCCAAACAGCCCCAAGATGTTACAGACCGAGACAAACCCTCTCAGCGCCCATACCACTGACGCTTCCATTCCTTAGCCAGATCCGCCTGTTGCGGAATACCCGCCAGCCTCATCTTCTCGACCAGCTTCACCGGATTCTTAAGCTCGTTAAACGTAAACCGAAGCACCTTATGCCCGAGCATTGTCAGATGGGATTCCCGCTGACGCTCCGCCACAAACGGATCGATCGGCTCCCGGCCCTCGCCGGTCTGCAGCGTATACTTTCCCTTTCCGTCGAGCTCGCCGATCACGCACGTTCCATCCTCGAGCTTCCAGAAATAGTCGACGCGAAACACACGAGTCGGATCGAGCGGATCATGAAACTCCACCTGCAACTGCGGCACCGGAAAGCCGTACGCGATGAAGAACGCCCGGAAGCGCGACTCGCCGCCGTTTTCGGACAGTCCGTCCGCATGCGATGCAATCACCTGCGCCCTGCGATACCCACGCCGACCTTCGCAATCGGCGCGAAGCCGCTCACACAGTTCATCGCGCGACGAACCCTTCGCCCGCAAGGCAGAATCGGCAATTGCCAACCCATAGGAAAACGGCGCACGCAACAGGCAATCCTCCACCGTGCGCCAAAACGGCGTCACCCGCACACTGTCGACGCGCTCAAGTGCATCCGCCGTCTGCGGACGCAGCAACCTGCACCCACTGCTCAACGCCGCAGAGCAGCCCGTCTTAACAAGAAAACGCGGGCCGTGCAAATCATTGGGCACCTCCAGCCCCCCACAGAAGTGCCGCGTCGTATCCCCAAAACGCCCAATCGGGATGAAACTTCGCAAGCCCCTTGATGGTCCGCAGCGCCCGCTCCGACGGCGTCAGCAAATCCCAATCATGTTGAAAGCAGAACAGATACGGCTCGGGCTCCGCGATATCATCGGCCCCCACATGGCGCCTCAGCCACATGAGATCGGCGTTGTCATGCGTTGCGAGCAGCGTACCTTGCTCCCCTGCCTCCGTGAGCCGCGCGAGCATCCTGTTTCGTGCCAATGTGTTACGAGTCGCATGTTTATGCTTGCAGACGGTACTGGGCACCTTCATCACCACCACATCAGACAAACGAACCATTGTCTCTGTTGCCCGCCGCGCCAAACATCTCATTCTGTAACAGGAAAACGGCATTTGAGCCTCCAGATGTTACAGAACGAGATCATTCGGCAGCGGTCCAACCCTTTGTCTCAATCTGTAACAGGCAAACCGGTTTTTAGCAGCTAGATGTTACAGATTGAGATAATTCATCGGTGGCCAACCTTCAGTCTCGATCTGTAACAGTTACGGACCAGAATTACCTCCAGTTGTTACAGATCGAGACATTCGGACAGCCCGCGCCAGTTCATCTCAATCTGTAACAGGTAGACCGCGTTTTGACAGCCAGTTGTTACAGATCAAGACAAGCCGGCATCGGCCCCGCCCCTACTCCCACTCCTGCTCGTAGATGTTGAGCGACTTTACGTACCGTCCCTGGGCGCCCATGATGTCGCGGACCAGACGCAAGAAGAAACTGATGCACGAGGTGTCAAAGCCATCCTGCAGGTCCTCCGGATGCACCGCACCAGGCCCATCGACCGCCGTGTCACTCAGGCGTGCGATGTCATACAGATAGAGCTGTCCCGCTGTCAGCCAAACATCGTCGACACACGCGAGGCGCACCGCAATCGCGCCGTCGCTCCAATGCTCCTTTTGCACGATATGCGGGTCGTAGACATCAAAACGGCGGTCGGCGCGCGTATCCTTCAGCGCAACCATACCAGTCGCAGGATCCTTGCCCAAAATGCCAAAGCGCGAAAAGTACTGCGTATCGCGCACCTGCTTAAGTCGCTCGAGCGAAGCGGGCGAAATTGACGCTGGTAGCTCGTCAACATACAGTTCGAGCAGCGTCGCGCCATGGCGATAAGGGCGCTCAAACAATAGCCAATCGGTAAACGCCATGTTATAGGCCATGATTTCTTTTTGCGAGGGCTCGGCGTAATAGCTGAGCCACGGGTCGACAATGATCTCGAACTGCTCGCGCGCCGGCTCTAGGAATTGAAACTTCCGCAGCATCCAAAAATGGGCCATATCGGCAATATCGTTGCCGACAGCTTCGACCAGCTGCGCTCGGTCAAAAACATGATCAGTCATGGCATCCTCCTCAAACTGATGGACCTCAATTTGAGCTTACGAGGAGGGCGGACGACCGTGGCCAGCACGGGCAAAATGGGCCTCCGGCTGCAAACCAGATGCTGACCAAACACTTGGCGGAACACTTGACCGAATGAGCGCACCGCAAAGAAACCGACGCTCCTATAAGTTGTCAAGAGGCAGTTTGCGGGAGCGTTCTCTCCAA